>CAJULP010000095.1 GCA_910587295.1 uncultured Lachnospiraceae bacterium
AAGGTAAGGCAGTTATGCAGCAAGCTTTTACAAGTAGGCACCATAAGCAGACAGCATACGATCTGTGAGGTGAGGGATAATGGGTTACTGTTGATTTAGCTTGTTTCAAGCAATCACCCCATTTCCTGACTAACACCAAAATAATATACGGTAGGTGTTTCCGCCACACTTAATCTGGCCCTGCCGTCCCTCCTGATCTCAATCTTAAACGGGATGCTGGCAAGCTTTTCCGACAAATACGTTCTGGTCCTTGGCGTATATTATAAGCTGCAGACTTTTAGGATGAATATGGGAATCATGTTGCTCGGCACAGTCTTATCATGGACCATTCCTGAAAAACTGATCGGGCTCTTCACCGCCAATTCCGAAACCATTGCAGTTGGGGTCACGGCTTTACATATCATCAGTTTAGGGGGTGTCATATCCGCTATTTCCGTCACTTGCTCTGGCACCTTAGAGGGTTTAGAGAAAGGATATCAATCCCTGTTCATTTCTTTATTGAGATACGCGGCCATAATCCTGCCTGCTGCCTACTTATTCAGCAAATTAATAGACGCAAACGGCATATGGTTTGCCTTTTGCTTTACAGAATTTGTATCCGCAGCATTTTCCATATTTATTACCCGCTTGAAACCGCAAAAAGTATGTTAATGATTTTGACGGATTGCAACGCACAAAATTCCATAATACCCGAAATCTGGTTACTCCGCCGCTATTCACACTCCGATCTATCGCTCTACATGTACATATTGTCTTGTCCGCGACAATCTGGTCGTGACAGCGGTATTGGAAATATGTAAAATTTCTGCAATTTCTTTTGTCACATACCCTTCGTAATAAAAGAGATATACTACAACACGATATTTAGGCTTTAGCTTGCTGATGCATTCCCAGACCTCATGCAAGACAGGCTGTTCAAACATAATTTCTTCTTTTAAAACCTCTTCTTCGAAAGGCTCCGTCCTCTTTCTCCAGACAGAACGCAGAAGGCTCCGGCATTGGTTAGCGGTCACCTGCATCAACCATGCCTTTTCTTTCCCTGGCGTAATCCCGTCCTGCTCCATTAATTTTAAGAAAACCGGCTGGCAGACATCCTCTGCATCCTGGACCGAATGCGTATAGCTGACTGCCAGCCTGTAAACATCATCTTTATACCGGTGGAATACTTGTCACAATATTTTTCACGCAAAAAATACTGCAAAACAGCTTCCCCAAAATTGTTTTGCAGCACTTTATCTTTGAATACTATATTCGGAAATCAGCATCCGGATTGTAAAACAATCCAGATAAAAACCGGAAGCTCCGCAGACTCTGAGAACCCGCTAGAAGCAGCAGATGAATTTACAAAAAAAACAGGATGTAAATGCGTGTTTGTCAAATAAGATCTCTCGTTAACATATTTCTTGCTAAAACGGCAAATCATCGTCATCCCATGTAAAATCATCATCCTCGTTTTCATCAAATCCCAGGAAAAGCTGGGCAAGGAGATTAGCATATTCCTCCCGCGCTTTATCCAAACGCTTCATTTCCTTTTTATTCCCAGCCTTTTTATAATAGGCAACTGCTGCAGCAAATAAAATATCATTTTCATCCGTACACTCTGTGTCCTCTTGAATATGCTGTCTGATCAATCTTTCAGCTGTTTCCATATCATTGACTTCAAGAAGTGCATATACATTGGCAGCCACCGCCACAAAATCATCAGGAGCTTTCTCCAGCCACTCTTTACAAAATCCCACTGCCTCGTCTTTTCTTCCAAGAGAACATAACGCTGACGATTTTAAAAAGTTTATATCTGACGGCATATCTTCTACCCAACGGAACATCCCTAACAGCTCATCACATACCTTCAAAAGCTCCGTCTTATCTTCCCTCATATCCAGGTCATCCAAATAATCTTCCAGCCATCCCTGCACATCATACTCATAATCTGTAATCTCATCCAAAAGATACAGCTCTGCTATATTATCCGGTCCATCGCTCCTTTCAGCCGTGACCACCTCTTTTAAAGCTGCAAATGCCTGATTCCAAATTTCATGGTCTTGCTCCCCCATCCCTATAGCCAGATAACACTTTCCTGCCAGCTTTCCAAATTCTTTCCATTTCTTATTCTTCATATTCTTTCCCCTTTGTGAAAAATTTCCCAAGACTTTAGTCTTGGGCTCAACTCACTTCACTTTCATTTCAGCTCTGTTGCTCCCTGTCCTACGCTTAAACCTAACGTTGCCGCTTCAGTTCCAAGGACTCGGTACAGGCGGTTGGTTAAGCCTCTACTGTATTATTATCAGCTTACCAAAGCTTCACTGAATTTCTTCTGCTCGCTAGGGGAAATCAGCTATGCTGATTTCACAACTCGCACCCTACTTTTTATTATAACAGCTGCCATGAAATCCGCAACTATATTTCCAATTTAACATTTAACGAAGAAAGCACCGTCAAGCGGCTGTGGTTGTGGGAGTGCACAGCACGAAACAACCAGCTTTCGAGTGTTGTGGGAAGGGATTAAGAAAACGTATTGTAATCAGCCAATACTGTGAACTTTGCGGCAATAGTGGTACATTTCATCGTTAAGTTTTGTCACCCCAAACCAAACGAATTAAATGTTAACTTATCCTGCCAGATATCTCCCCTCAAATACTTCCATAACATTCCTGCCCAATTCCGGTACTTCATAATTTTCAATATGTACCCATCCCTGTTCCCCGGACTGTGTTTCAATCAGTATCCAGTTAAAATCAGCCGAAATCCTTAGCGCTTTTACCATTTGTGCTTTCACCACGGTAGTTTCTTCTGCACCAATCTCCGGATGCAGTGGCAGCTCTGTCAAAAGTTCTATCTCGTTTCCCGAAACAAACTCATAAATCTCTTGCGGGATTTCCTCCAGCATTCCGTCATCACCAATCTGCCAATGTACCTCGATCCAGTCTGTCTGGATAATCTCCTTGCTTATCCCGCCTGAAACAGTTCCATCAGGATGGAAAACACAATTTCTGATATCTGCCTCAAAACCGCCCGCTTCAACGATATTTCCATTTTGATAATAAAAGAAATGGGAATAAGGATCTGCACTTGGCCCGTCCTCATAAAGAATCAGAAATATTTCTTCCCCATCGGGGCTCCATGCCCAAAGCGTGTTCGCCAGACTATAACCAAAGCCTTCTATAGCTGCCTCCCCCATCCGCAGACAATAAAACTCTAGCGCCCAATCCGCCTCATTCTCCCCCTCTGCTGGTTCCAGTATAATCTTCTCCACACTCCCATCCCCATCCATGTCCAGATATGCTATATTCTGATTCGGCACCCGATTTGAAATATTAACCAGAGTGCCTTTGTTCTCGAGGATAAAATCCGTCATTTCCGCTCCAAATTGCCGGGCTTCCTGATCTGATAATTCTGTGATCATCTTGCCGTTCATGACCGTTTCTCCCTCATGATAAAGCATAGTACTTTCCGAGCCTTCCGGTGAAAAATATACTACCGTCAAGACACCGTCATTCACGCGGTACCAGTCAATCAGCGCCCCTTCCCTTTCCAGCACAAGATTTCCCACCTCAAATGTCTGTAAGTCTACCCAGCGGACCGCATTTGCCGCCCAGTCCAATGCGCCATCCGTATATAATTTGTCTACCAAAAAGTACAGCCTTCCCTCGAAGACCGCCATCTGCGGATCTGCCCCTACATAACCGTCGTAAATTCTCTCTTCCTTACCTTGCCTGACACGATAGATGCCATCCTCTCTTGACTGATAGGTGAAATTGCCGTCAAAATACTCATCATAAACATTCTCCAGGCCATCCGGCTGCATGGAATCCCGACTTGGCATGGTAAACAATCCCCCACACACTCCTGCCCCTAAAACAATCATTAGCACAGATACTGTGACCAGGGGCTTGCGGTATTTCAATATTCTCTGAATCCTGCCCTTAGTATCATCCTCCCCAAAGGCTATCGGAACAGACATTTTCCATCCTTTATCTCTTGATTTCATACACACCATGGCAAGCAGCGACTGACTGTAATCTTCCTTATTTTCCTCTCCAATCCTCCTTATAACACGCTCATCACAAGCATTCTCAAGCTCCCTCTGGAAATAACTCCATAAAAGCCATAAACAAGGATTAAACCAGTGCAGGCTAATAATAAGGAATGACAGTATTTTCCAAATATAATCAAAATATCGGATGTGCATCCGCTCATGCATAATAATGTATTCCCGCTGTTTTCCTGAAAGCCCTGGGGTCAAATAAACCCTTGGTGCAAAAATGCCCGCCACACAGGGGGAAGAAATCCCGTCCGTTTCATATATGGAATCCTCACATCTTATTGCGAAACGAAGCCTGTGTTTTAAACTAATATAGGAAAACGCTCCCCACAGCCAGAGCAAAAGGACACCGGCAATCCACAAAACAGATAACCCAAAATAAACTAATTCCCATAATGTACGATCCGGTGCCTGAGCCAAAGCCGTCTGGGGATATAAATCTTCAAAAGAGATCCCTTCCTCAAAAGCTTTTGGGGATTCCACTGTGCCCATCTGTAGATTTTGTGCACCCTCCGCATATATCCTGTCAAGACTTAACGTATTTTCTATCCGCATATCTAAGTCGCCAATCTGATAGACACTCATCTTCGAAGAAAAGGAAAACGGAATCACCAAGCGAAATGCTAATATTCCCCATAAGACCAGCGCAATCCATTTGGGTGCCCTGACACGGCCGATCAAAAGGCTAAGGAGCCAGACACCTGCACCTGCAACCGTTCCATAGACGCTCAGGTGTAAGACCTCCTCAAACAAATCCATCAATATCATTTGTTTCTCCTCCTGCTCTCATTGATCATCCTTTGAATCTTATCGGCTTCCGCATCACTCAGGGTTCTACCTTTTGTAAATGCGGCAATGAACGCCGGCAGAGAACCGCCAAACGTGTCTGCAACAAACTTCTCGCTCTGCTTTCCCTGAAAAATATCTTTTTCCATCAAAACAACCACCGTGCTGCTTTGATTTTCAAATAATCCCCTTTGACAAAGGCGTTTCAGCATTGTATATGTGGTTGTCCGCTTCCAGCCAAATTGCTGCTGGCAGATTTTTACCAGTTCCCCCGTACTGATCGGCGCATGCTCCCATATGATATCCGCAAAACGCGCTTCCATTACCCCCAGCTTAATCTCTTCCATAATTTTCCTTTCTACACGTTAACTCTCTCAAACGCTTCTATATACTTTCTCTTAAACATTTTTGTCTAATACTATTAGACACTTTTAGTCTAATGGTATTAGACAATTTTGTCAAGTATCAGTTGTACTCTTCCTCTCACATGACTCAAGCATTTCTTGAGCTTCTTACCTTTATCTGATACCACAAAATAAGAAATCCAAACTTAAATAAAATCCAAACTTTCCAATGGAAATCCAGCGAATTAGCCATTCTCCACACCTGAAAGTTTGGATTTTATTTTCAATCATTCCTTAATCTCTTGTATGATTGAAGGCAGGAGGTGATGAAAATGAGCTTTGAAAATCTTTTATCAAACTATGGCAAGCTCATAAAGCACATGGAAGATCATGGTTACGCAAAGAGCTATATTCGTCTGCTGAAAACAGAAATCAATTGGCTGAGAAAAAATGGGGATTTGGCTGATTCGTATGAGGGGGCATGCGCCATTCGTCAAAAGCAGACCGATTCCCTGGAAATGCGACGCCGTTACAGACTGGAATACGGCATCCTCAAACGATTTGACATTGATGGAATCTATCCGGATTACAGGATGAAAGAACCGTTAGTAAAATACGGTGCCTATCACCATCTCTGCCCTGAGTATAAGGAGGTGGTTGACCGCTACAAGAAAGCAGCATTGCGGCGTGGCTTAAAGCCGAATACCATCAAGGGAAATGCATCTGCGGGAGCCTGCTTTCTACATTCCACGCAAGACCAGGGGCTCTACAGCCTGTCGGAGATTGACGAGCAGGAGGAAAACCATCCCTTATCTGCAGCCTGAAGAGAACGAAAGTCTCCATGATGTTTTTTCTGATGGCTGTTCGGACGGCTTATCATTACGTGGCAAAGCAATTGCCGCGCTTTTGTTTTTTACCGGTCTGAGACCGTGCGATATTGCCAGTCTTACCATGGACGCAATAGACTGGAAAGCGGATGAAATCCGCGTCGTCCAGAACAAGACGGATGTTCCTCTGGTTTTGCCGCTTACAGCAGTCATCGGGAATGCTATATACGATTACATCACATCAGGAAGGCCGGAAAGCAATGACAGCCATATATTCCTTGGGGTGAACCGACCGCATGATCCGATATCGCCCGGCGCGTTTTGGCACATCGCATCTAAAATATATGATGCGGCAGGGATAAGGCTTGCGGAAGGGGATCGTCGGGGAACGCATCTGTTCCGCTATAACGCTGCAACAACATTTGTAGGAAGCGGCATCCCCCGCCCAGTGGCGAGCGCTGTGCTTGGGCATGAGGATCCGTCTTCGTTGGATCACTACACCTTTGCGGATATCGGTCAGCTTAGGGAATGTGCGTTAAGCATTGAAAAATCTCCCGTCAGAGAGGGGGTGTTTGATATATGAGCACCTACCGTTCTGGTTTCGCCCAGGAAATGGTTATGCCTGGTGCGCCAGGAGGGATGCGGAGACAAGCAGTTCCTGCTATGTCAGGACATTGATCGTCAGGGAATTCATTAAATATCTTTGTGATCGCGGCATGACAGGGATTGTTGTTCCGAAGCCCCCAAAACTGAAAAAGCGCCAATACATACCGCATGCATTTACAGAAAAGGAACTGGCCCGCTTTCTCGAAGCGTGCGACAGCATAGCCCCTTATAAAAGAAGGCCAGCTTCTGTATTGCTGAATTCCAGCGGCTTTCTGCTTTACTCGCAGTTGCGCCAGTCGAAAGCCCTGGCATAATGGGTTTCACTTCCGACATCAATACCAACAATCAAAGTTTTTTCAGTTATGGATGCAATTTTTGCGTTCTGTGTGTTACAATTCATCTTGGATGCCTCTCTGTTCAATAAGATTTTTACTAACCGGCAAAGTCAGCAATCTTATTTTACTCTGAGGTATCTTTTTATCAACCACCTTTCTTGGAATTCCCTATGTTTGTATTATACAGGAAGCTTTCTTTCCTGAATCTCCTGCACGATCTTGTTATAGGCTTTTTTATTCAGGCGGTAGAAAAACAAAACTGCCGCTGTTATGATCCACAGCACGCCGGGAACCGTGGTAAAAGAATGCTTGATCACAGCCAGCACTGCCGGATTTTGCTGCTGATTCGCCACATATCCGAAACTGCCCAAAACACCTGCCAGCACAGAAGTTCCGATCGCCATTCCTACCTTATTGCCCAAAGAAATAAACGCATACTGGAAGCCGTCATTGCGAAGCCCCGTCTTCCACTCTCCATACTCCACGCAGTCCGGTACGATGGCGTAGATTGCCGTGTTAAACCCGGAAAAGAAAAACTGTGACAGACAGGAAAACAGGTAAAACGGAACAGGTGATTTTCCAACCGTAAAAAAGTACATACAAAACATACTGACCCCCGTAAGCAGCGCAAATAAAGAAGCCGAACGTCCTTTATTGTTTGTCAGCCGGAACACCACCGGGAAACAGGCCGCACCAATAATGGAAGGGATAATGATAAAAAGGGAATAAGTACTGAACAATGCCTGATTCCCCTCCACATAGGTAAAATAGTAGAGCGCATCCGCATTCCTCCCATAAAGTGTCACCCCAAACAGGAACTGCCCCGCCACCGCAATTAAGTATGGCCTGTTTTTCACAACAGCAGATAACTGTACTTTCAACGATGTTTTTTCTTTTTCCGGCACCTCCACAACTTCTTTTGTCTTTGCAAAACAAAAGATATGGCATGCTGCAAAAATACACCCGTAAATGACCGCGATCAGAAAATATCCCCTCTTGTCATTACCCTTTCCAAGCGCTGCGATCAGGGGAACCGTTATGATGTTGATAATGCCGATGGCGATCATCGCACTGACAGAACGGAATGTGTTGATCTTCGCCCGCTCTTCAATGTTCTGTGTCATGGCGCCGCATAAAGTTCCGTAAGGGATGTTGACGCAGGTATAACCCAAGACCAAAATACAGTAAGTAACTGCCATGTACACAATCTTTGCTGTAGACGACCAGTCCGGATGCGCCCAAAAAGTCAGCATCAATACCAGCGCGGTCAGCGGAGCGGCGATCAACAGCCAGGGGCGGTATCTCCCCCACCTGGTATGCGTCTTGTCGCTCAAACCGCCGATCACGGGATCATTGACCGCATCCCAAAACCTTGAGAACAGCATCAGTCCTGCAACCGCGCTCATCCCTATCCCGAAAACATCCGTATAAAATATCATCAGGAAATTTCCTACAAACATCCAGCTGAAATTACATCCTACATCCCCCATGCCATAAGCGATCTTACTGATCAATGGCACTTTTACATCTGTATTTTTCTGCTCCATTACAATCCTCCTCGCCTGCCATTTTCCTACTTTCCAATGCGTATCACTGCTTTCACGATATCCGCTTTATTGTTCACGCTATAGTCCATGGCTTTCTGCACCTCATCAAGCCCAAAAACATCCGTCACAATCCCTTTCAGGTTTACCTTGCCTGCCGCAACAGCCTCTATCGCCATGGGATAGATATGACGGTAACGGAATACGGTCTTGAAAGTCAGCTCCTTATCCAACGCAAGGCTCATAGGCAGCGTCATTTCCCCACTCTTGCTATATCCCACCAGCACGATCGTCGCACCCTTCTTCGTCATATGTATGGTCTGCACCGTTGTCACCTGCGTACCTGCAGTCTCTATTGCCAGGTCGCATCCTCTGCCTTCCGTCAGTTTCTTCACTTCTTCCACCGCATCCGCCCGGCTGGCATCGATCACCCCGTCTGCCCCCAGTTCCAACGCTTTCCGGAGACGTTTTTCCATGATATCCACCACATACACCTTTGACACGCCCATTGCCTTTAATGCCATCATTGTCACCAGACCGATACAGCCTGCTCCCATGACAACCGCCGTCTGTCCTGCTCTTGTTCCGCCCTGCATTGCTGCATGGAACCCTACTGCCAAAGGCTCGATCAATGCGCCCTCCATGGTACTTACATGATCCGGCAGCTTAAAGCAAAGGTCTGCTTCGTGAGCAACATATTCCTGAAACACCCCGTCCACCGGCGGCGTTGCAAAAAACACCACATCCGGGCAGAGATTGTAATTCCCTGTTTTACAGAACTCACAATGGCCGCAGGTCTTACCCGGTTCCAATGCAACCCTGTCGCCGGCTTTCAGGTGTTTCACATCCTTCCCCACTTCCACAACTGTTCCGCCCGGCTCATGGCCAAGTACAAAGGGCGGCTTTACCACATAGTCACCAATCGCCCCTGTCTCGTAATAATGCAGGTCACTGCCACAGATTCCCACATACTCCAGCTTGACAAGCACCTCATTGTCTTTTGTTTTCGGGATATCCCTCTCCTCAAATCCCATCTTGCCGATCCCCAACATTACCGCTGCTTTCATTTTTCCTTCCATGATTGCTTCCTCCTAATACATCTACTTTATTTATTACTTTATTAAATAGTTTTATTATGTATCTAATTTTATTTTCCACCTCCTGATTTGTCAAGAGATTTTCATCAAATCCTGTACTTTCATCATTTACACCAAAATCACATCTGGGTTTTCATTGAAAATGTACAAAAAAAGAAGCTTCATTTCTGAAACCTCTTTCTGTAACAATCAGCCCTCATCTTATATCTGGCTGACAAACGTCTCTATCACTTTCAGCGCCGCCCCCAACGCGGCGGCAGCCACCTTATAATGGCAGGCTTTCACATAGGGTTCTTTTTCCCCGAACGTATTTCTCCCGGCCACTTTATCCCACAGTTCCTGAAGGTGTGTGCCCATGCAGCTTCCGACATATCCCCCTAAAACAATATCACAGTCCAGGATCATGTAAATATTATTCACCGCAATAGCAAGATAATCCGTATAAGAATCCCATATCTTTACCGCCTCTGCATCCTTCTGATCCAGCAGGGAAAAAAACTGCTCCAGTTTCCCATCAGCCGCCCCGGATAAACGCCACGCAGCACAATAGGCGTCCAGACATCCCTTTTTTCCGCAATAGCAGCTTTCCCCGTCTATGACTACCGTCATATGCCCGGCTTCGCCGCACCGGAAATTCCTACCCTGGGTCAGCTCATTCCTGTCATAAATAGCGCCGCCAACTGTATTGCTCAAAGAAAGATAGAAAAACCGGTCTGTCTCATCTACATGAAACCCTTCCGCATATGCCCCTGCGTTGGCATCATTAAGAAAAAAACACGGGTATGAAAAAAAACTCCTTACCACATCAAATGGTATCGCCTCCACACCTAATACATGGGAATATGTTATCAGTTCTTTATCCAAATCTATAATTCCCGGAAAAGAGATCCCCACCCCCAAAACTTTTTCCTTATCAGTGCCACTTTCATCCAAAAATAGTTCCAGCCTTTCGTTTACCTTTTGATAATAAGCCTCACCGGAAGCAAACGGCTGGCAGATGCGCTCATATTTCAATATTTCCCCCACAATATTGGTAAGCAGCAACGTAATATGGTTTTTAGTTATATCCAGACCAACTGCCAGTTTTGCATTGACAACTGCTGATAATGCTTTTGCCCTTCTTCCCCCGGTTGACTGCAGCTCCCCTTTTTCCTCCAGCAGGCCTTCCGCTATCAGTTCCTTTGTGATCTGTGTCGCTGTAGGCAGGCTGATCTTCATGTTATATGAGATATCGGGATTTGACACTGTTTCCTGTTTACAGATATAACGAAAAACCTCATTCCTGTTTTTCTTCTTTACTTCCATATTTGTTATTTTCTTCTTATCCATATCCACCATCCATACTTTATTAAAGTGTTTATTAAAGTATATCACGGTTTCTCTCACAAAACAATCTCTCTCCCGCTCTGGTATGTGTCAAATGTTAGTTGACACATACAATTGCAGAATACATAGTGAAAGAAATGTCACTTTGTGGTATAATGGTGTCACTTTTAAAAACGGAGGGATATCATGAATCTGGGAAAAGAAACGGAAACTCTTGAATTTAAGAAGACAACCGGCGAAATGAAAGAGGCAATGGTTTCGATTTCGTCAATTTTGAATAAACATGGTATAGGCACTCTGTATTTTGGAGTAAAACCAAGTGGGGATATTATCGGGCAGGATGTCTCGGAGTCATCTTTAAGGGATGTCTCCAGAGCAGTATATGAAAATATCAGACCTCAAATATATCCTGCAATCGAAGAGGTCGTGTTAGATCAGAAACATTTGATAAAGGTAGAGTTCTGTGGCGAAAATGCTCCATATTCCGCAGCAGGAAGATATTACCTGAGAACGGCTGACGAAGACAGGGAAGTTACACCTGATGAATTAAAGGCATTTTTCGTTGTTAATAAATATCGGGAATTATGGGAAAAAGGAAAGTCTAATGCAACAGCAAAGCAAATTGATAAACTGGCAATTAAATCATTTTGGCAAAAAGCTGTTTCGGCTGGCAGATTACCTGAAGGAAGGTATACATGCCCGATTGTTTTGAAAAGATTTGGACTTGTCTGCGATAATTATTTGACAAATGCCGGAGAAATACTTTTCGGTAACACTTGTCCAGTCTCGTTAAAAACCGGAATATTTGCAACAGACGAGAAACTGACATTCCTTGACATGAAGCTGTTTGAAGATAATATTTATAATCTGCTGAGTATTGCGGAAGACTATATCTTAAAGAATATCCGATGGAGAAGCGAGATAACCGGAATGGAGAGGGAAGAAATTCCTGAAATTCCTATGGCAGTAATCAGGGAGGTGTTGGCAAATAGTTTTGCGCATGCGATATACAATGGCCGGACAACCCATGAAATATGCATTCATCCGGGTATGATCACGGTTTACAGCCCAGGCGAATATGCAAGTAAACATAAGCCGGAGGAATACATAAAGGACAATATCGAATCGGAGATCAGAAATGCTGCGATTGCTAAAATTCTGTATTTGAATAAATCCATAGAGCAGTTTGGCAGCGGCTTCAAAAGGATTAACAGCTTGTGTAACGATACAGGTATCAAATATTCCTATGAGAACAGGGAAAACGGATTTAAGTTCATCATCTATAGGCCAGAGCTTCAAAGTGACATTCCAAGTGTCACTTTGGATGTCACTTTGAATGGAACGGAGATGGCGGTTCTTGCCATTTTGAAGCAGAAGCCAAATTCATCAAGGGATGAAATTGCTGATAAGATTTCAAAAACCGTAAGAACAGTGCAGAGAGCATTGGATTCATTGAGGGATAAAGGCTATATCAGAAGAGTGGGATCGAAACAAAATCCAATATGGGAAATATTGAGGTGAAATCATGCGGCTTCCTGCCACAATGTCTTATTAATCCAAGAATAGGGTACAGATCGTACCCCCTTTCTTAATCACCCTTTGGCACCTGCCCTATTTTTTCCACCCCGCTGCCGTCGGTCTTCATCCGGTAGATGGGATGAGGCTCATCCCCTATATAGACCTCCGCAAAAATATCTCCTCCGCTGATCTCATAGAGCAGCGCCAAATAAGGGAGCCTGTATTCCGAAATTTCCTGCCCCTCTTTTAGATAACGGTACTCAAAGACCGTCTCCTTCCCGGATCCATCAGGTTCCATCCTGTTTAGCCTGACACCAACAGTATCCTCTTCCTCTATCACCTGTGTTATCCCGTCCTGCACCTCCTTGTACGGGGCATTCTCCACTATGTCAACAGTATAATAGATTTTCCCATTATAAAACTCGGGATAATCCACCTCCGCATCTTCTTTTGCCAGCAGCTGCAAGGTCTTATCCTTAAAGTGGTACATAGCAAGGTAATAAGAGCCTTTGACCGTATCCGTGCCGGTATAAAAGGAATAAAGCACGCAATTCTCATCACAGTAATCCAGATATCCCTCATCCGGAGATCTTACCAAATCCTCCGAAAGTTCCACATCCGCCGCAAACGTTAAAGCCTCTATCTCCCAATCCGTTACCCGTTCCGGAGCCAGCCACCAGCGTTTCCCTGCCTGTTCCAGTGTCAGCGGTTCATCTAAAGAGACCTCATACTCCAGATCATACTCTTCCGAATCCCAGTCTTTTTCCATATCATCAAAATCCGAGCTTCTCTCTTTCCTGATCCCCACACCGCTTTCCCAGTCGTCCTTACTGTATGACGTTGTATATCCACCGTATCCATTCGTGTTTTCAGACAAAGTCCTAAACCAGGTACCTTCCCGATAGGTGTACGTATTCTTCTCCGACCATCGCCACGCACTGCCGCCATACGCATTTGTGGTAAAAGATAAACCCTCGACGGTCAATGGCTGATAAGGGTCGCCAAAGATACCGCCTTCATCCCTTGTGCGGATCAGATTGATATCCTGAAAATCCAGATGATAACCATCTTTTTCATCACTTGCTATGGCAAACAGGATCCGGGGATAGCCCTGATATACCAGATCTCCCTCCACCTCCGTCATAGTCTCTTCCAACACCCCCACATGATCCGGAATCCCATCCTCGTTAAAATCCAGTTCCACGCAGTCAAGAACTTCCCATCCCTCCGGTACGAAATCCGTAAGCTTTCCGCCTGTGTCAGGTAACTTGGGCACTTCCCTTGGAATATCGGCCCCTTCGTTTCCTGATTCTTCTTTTGTGTCAATATCTTCTTTTGTGTCAGCATGTTCTTTTATGTCAATATCTTCTTCTGCATCTGCCTGGCTTTCCTCCGGCAGCGCTTCGGTATCAGCCATGCCGCCTTCCCTGCAGCCTGCCAGCAAAATGATGCTTATCCCGATTATCACCAATAATGATTTTTTCATTTTCTTTCCTGATTCCTTTCCCCTGTACGGAATCCATGTTCCTTATGTCAGCGCAGTATTTTATCCATGGATTTCCCCTTTGCAAGTTCATCCACCAGCTTATCCAGATAACGGATTTCCTGCATCAACGGCTCTTCGATCTCCTCTACCCTTACGCCGCAGACCACACCTTTGATCAGTTTCCTGTTCTCGTTCAGCCGGGGCGCATTCCGGAAAAAATCCCCATAAGTGAGGGTACTTTCAAGCAGCTCTTCCAATCCTGCCTGGCTGTATCCGGTAAGCCATCTTGTCACCTCATAAACTTCATCTCTTGTCCGCCCTTTTTTCACAGCTTTATTGACAAGCAGCTGATAAACCTTTGAAAAATCCATTTTATATACTTTTTCATTATCCATATTGATCCTCTCTTCTTTCAACTTCCTAAATTCCGAAGGGGTGTACCCAAAATTTTTCTTAAAACAGTTTGAAAAATACCCAACCTCAGGAAACCCGCACTTCCATGCAATATCCCCCACCTCTTCCTCCGTGGTCCTTAAAAGCTTCTGGGCCTGTTCCAGCCTAAGGACCTTGATATACTTCATTACCGTGATCCCTGTCGCCGCCTTAAAGCGCCGGCACAAATACGTCTCATTATATCCAAATTTCTGGCTGATGCTTCTTGCGGTGATCCTATCCGCATAATTGGCATTGATGTATTCGACCACCCTGCTAAACCCTTTATCGGTCCCATGGAGCATTCCTGAATCCGACGGGCAATACTGGTACAAAAGGCCGATCACCTCATAAATGATCCCGATTGCCACAAGGGAGTTTATCCCCTCACTGCCGGTAAGCGCCCTGAGCAGTCTATCCATGACTTCTTTTATTTCCGGCTGGGCCGCAACGTGTAGAAAACCTGCCTTATATTTGCAAATAGGGGAAAGATATCTTCGGGAAGCGGCTGTCTCATTGCAAAACTTCTCCACGTCAAACATGATCGTATGATACGAGACTCCCATAAGACCGGCAACGCCCCGATGCAGCATCCCCGGGCTGACCACTGCCGTCTGCCCTGTCAGAACCCTCTCATGTTCCTTCCCAAAATATAGTTCCAGTTCCCCGGACTCCACGTACAAAAGTTCCATCCTCTCATGCCAGTGCAAAGGGAAACAGACCTCTTTGGGCCCGCCGCCGCTTTTTAAGTATTTGATTGCATTTTCACCGTATACCACCGGAGTAAGCTCTTTGTACGCGTCCAGCATTTTTTCGTCCATTTTTCCCTGTTTCCTACTATTTAACTATATTGCATGAGAAATGTCAAAAGGTAAAAATTTTACAAATTCAGGTCGAAAATATGATTTGATTTTCCTCTTTCCCATGATAAGGTAACATTATCAGAAATTGATAGGAAAGCGAGGTAACTTTATGAAAATCGGTACTTGTGTCTCCTTTTCTTCTATGGAAGAAATGCCCGGCAAATTATCCGTCCTGCGTAAAAACGGCTTTGATTCCTGCCAGCTGATCGCATGGGAACCTTCTCTTTGGACAGACGAAAATGCCACAGCCTTAAAAAAATTATTGCAGGATTATGAAATCACCGTATCCGCCTTCTGGTGCGGCTGGGAAGGCCCCAGAGTGTGGGATTTTTATGACGGCCAGCTTACCCTGGGGCTGGTGCCGCCGGAATACCGTCAGATGCGCATCCAAAACCTCTGCGACGGCGCCGACTTTGCCCTAAAGCTTGGAATCACGGATGTGGCGACCCACATGGGATTTATCCCTGAAAATCCTTGCGACCCGAATTTTGGCGGTTTTTGCATTGCTGTCCGGACTGTTGCCATGCATTTAAAGCAAAACAGCCAATATCTTCTTTTTGAAACCGGACAGGAAACGCCTGTCACCATGCTTCGCTGTTTCGAAAAGATCGGCTGTGACAATCTGGGAATCAATTTAGATACCGCCAACCTGATCCTGTACGGGAAAGCTAATCCTACAGACGCTTTGGACGTTTTCGGAAAATATGTCCGCAATATACACGCCAAAGACGGGCGCTATCCCACCAACGGGCACGAATTGGGAATCGAAACCAAAATAGGTGAAGGCAGGGTAAACTTTAAAACCTTCTTTTCCCGTCTTCATGAACTTGGATATGATTCTTATGTCACCATAGAACGGGAAATTGACGGTGACCGGCAGCTACAGGATATCTTAGAAGCCAGAGAGTATTTAACTAAGATCATCAGCGAAATTTATGGAGGGAACCATTTATGTTAAAAGTCGGACTTGTAGGCGCCGGCGGCATCAGCGATGCCCATATCAGTGCCTGGGATGCCATGGAAGAAACCCATCTTACCGCATTATGCGATATCCGCCCGGAACGCCTTTCCCGTTATCCAGACAAACACGGCTATACGGATTTTGACCAGATGATAGAGAAGGAAAACCTGGATATCCTGGATATCTGCCTTCCCACTTTCCTGCATGCGGATTATGCGGTCCGCGCATTAAACCACGGCATCCATGTAATCTGTGAAAAACCAATTTCTTTAAAGGAAAGTGATGTTGACCGCATTTATCAGGCTGCCGGAAGACACCGGGCCCAATTTATGGTTGCCCAGGTACTGCGTTTCTGGCCTGAATATGAGCTGATCAAAGATATTTATGATACCAAAAAATATGGCAGGCTTTTATCCGCCTCCATGAGCCGCCTTGGCGGAACCCCGAAATGGAGCTGGGATAACTGGATGCTGGACGAGGACCGCAGCGGCCTTGTTCCCTTTGATCTCCACATCCATGAACTGGATTTTATCACCTATGCCTTCGGTGCTCCAAAGAACCATAAGATCCACCGTATCAAACGTCCTGAACAGGATTACCTGAACATTGTTTATGAATATCCGGACTTTTTCATTTCCGCGGAAGCTGCCTGGTATGCGGCGCCCTACCCTTTCCGGGCAAGTTACCGCTTCCAGTTTGAAAACGCCCTTATTGTTTATGAGGGGGATCAATGCACTATCTATGAAAATAACGGCGCAGTGATCGACCTTACCAATGCCCACTCCGGTGAGACCGGCGATATCAATCTCCCGAAAAGCAATGCATACGCTAATGAGATCCGTTACTTTACAAACTGCATCTTAGAAGGAAGATCTCCCGATAAAATAAAAGCCGGAGAATTAACGGCTATCCTTCAGATCATGAATCAAATTTGAACCCGTATTTAAAAACTGCGGCGGTATGCCTGTTTATATGCGCATACCGCCGCAGTACAATCTGAAATCTTATCCTTTTGCGGTCTCCATCAAAAGTCTGACACACAAGTCAATGCCCAGCTTCCCGGCATTCAAATACATTTCATAGCATTTCGGGTCGCTCCACTCCTGATTGGTGACTGAATTGTAGAAGTTCCTTCTTCTTTTATCATTCTTTTTCAAAGCGTTTTCTGCCTCCGCCTTTTGGATCCCTTCTTTTTCAATCGCCCTTTGGATCCTCTTTTCGTGATCGGCATAAATAAATACCCGCAGGCTGTTTTCCATTTCCCTTAGGATATATCCTGATGCCCTTCCCACGATCACGCAGTTCCCTTCTTTTGCCGCTTCCTCAATGATGCGTTTTTCTTCCAGGAAAAGCTTATCCGCAAGAGGCAGGTCCTTATTCCCTGAAAGCCCTCCTAACGGAGTCCTTGAAAGGTTCAAAAGCACATTTCCGGAACTGCTCTCCTCAAGCCCTTCAATTTTAAAAAACGGTATATCAAGCTTCTGCGCCGCTTCCATAAGGATATTACGGTCATAAAGTTTATATCCCAGCGCATCCGCCAGCCTTTTGCCAATCTCATTTCCCCCACTGGCATAACGCCGCTCAATTGTTATGATATTATACATAGATGCATCCCC
The DNA here is from genome assembly GCA_910587295.1 of uncultured Lachnospiraceae bacterium. Taxonomy (GTDB): domain Bacteria; phylum Bacillota; class Clostridia; order Lachnospirales; family Lachnospiraceae; genus Suilimivivens. The sequence goes on from CAJULP010000095.1 coordinate 17,784, forward strand.
CTTTCTGCTGCTTTCATTTTATATTATAACCAATAACAGGGCATATCTCAATTCATTTTTAGTTATTTTTCACAATTAGGTTAATTTATGCCAACTTTGCGTTATTTTTTCCGCTCCCATCTAAACGCCTTCCATGATACACTTTCTTTATAAAAAGGTATCGCAAAAATCATAAGCGGCGGCTATACGCAGAAAGGTATTGATCATGGGAAGATATGAAGAAAGACAAAAGCGCACGGAGTGGTTCCGGGAAGCCAGATTCGGCATGTTCATCCACTGGGGGCTTTATGCTATCCCTGCCCGGGGGGAATGGGTCAAAAGCACCGAAAAAATCTCCACGGAAGATTATCAGCAGTATTTTGAAGAATTTAACCCTGTCCGTTACAACCCCAGGGAATGGGCTAAGCTGGCTAAAGAAGCAGGCATGAAATATGCCGTGCTGACCACCAAGCACCATGACGGCTTCTGTCTGTTTGATTCTGCTTACACAGATTATAAGAGCACCAACACAAAATGTGGCAGGGATCTGGTCAAAGAATATGTGGAAGCTTTCCGGGCGGAAGGGCTAAAAGTTGGTTTTTACTACTCCCTGCTTGACTGGCATCATCCCGATTATCCCCACTACGGCGACAGACAGCACCCTATGAGGGATAATGAAGCTTACAAGGATACGCAGGCACAACTGGGATAATTACATCACCTACTTCCACAACCAGGTCAGGGAATTATTGACCAATTACGGGAAGATCGACCTCATGTGGTTTGACTTTTCCTACGACAACGAAAGACTTGAGGGCACCCGGTTCCAGCATATGAGCGGCGAAACATGGAGGGCAAAGGAGCTGATCGAAATGATGCGCTCCCTGTGTCCTGACATCATCATTGACAACCGCCTTGGCGGGGATGCCAGAAAAGAGGAACCGGACCTCCATTCCGGCGATTATGTTTCCCCTGAATGCATGATGCCTGCCGAAGGGGAGACCGATGTGCTTGGCAGAGACGTTCCCTGGGAATTGTGTTTGACATTAAATGAGAACTGGGGTTATGCTAAGAACAAGTCCTGGGATTACAAGACCACGGAAAATGTGATCCATATGCTGGTCGAGTGTGTCAGCAAAGGCGGCAACATGCTGATCAACGTAGGCCCTAACGCCAAAGGGGATATCCCCAAAGACAGCGTCCGCATTCTTAAAGAGGTTGGCGAATGGATGCATGTTAATTCCGACAGCATTTACGGCTGTGGCAAGAGCTGCTATCCCAAACCGGAATGGGGAAGGTATACCCAAAACGGGAAGATCTTGTACGCCCATATTTACGATAGACGGGTAGGCGGTTTCCGTCTGGAAGGATTGGAAGGAAAATTGAAAAAAGCCCGTCTTTTGGAGGACGGATCCGAACTTCCCATGTTACGCCCGTGGAACGGCGGCAATTATCCCGATGACGCTTACGTGGATCTTGGCGTTGCCGGACTTTATGATGAGCGTGATACGGTTTTAGAGCTGGAATTATTGTAAAACAGAAAAGGAAAGATGAAAAATGGGAACCTCAAATATAGATTTTTTCTCCAACCTCTACATCCACTATTATTATGGAAGCTATACCAAATGCGGTGAAAGCTGGAAAGAATATCATGTAAGCTGCCCCTTTTCCAAACTGTATTATATCAAAAAAGGGGAATGCGAGCTGGTGATTGAGGGAAAGATCTTCCATGGGGTTCCCGGGATGCTCTTTTTGATTCCTGCCCATACCCAGCATTCCTATTACCACATCAATACCAATTACATTGAAAAGTACTGGATGCATTTTGAACTGAAAACGGGAGACGACCAGGCCTTAAAAAGCCTGGGTCTCCCTTATTTTGTTACCGTTCCCAAAGAAGAAGCATTGGACGGCTTGTTTTCAGAAATCATCTCCTTATCCCGGCAAATGGACCTGGCCTCCAGAATGCAGGAAAAAGCCAACATTCTGAAACTAGTCAGCGCTTACATCCTGTTTGCACAGAAAGAAGGCTATCATGCTCTTTGGGAAGGCCATACTTCTCCTGAAAGGGATATCCACCGGGTGATCGAATACATGAACAGCCATCTGTCCTCCAAGATAACCGTTGCGGAGCTTGCCGGGCTTTTGCATATCCATCCCAACTATTTCATCCGGCTGTTTAAATCTCATATGGGGGTGCCGCCCTTAAACTACGTAAGCCGTCTGCGCATTGAGCGTGCCAAGTCACTTCTGGAAAACACTGACCTGCCTGTATCCCACATTATGCAGCAGACCGGCTTTGATGAAATCAGCGCATTTTCCAGATTTTTTAAACACTACACGGGTTATAACCCCAGGCAGTTCCGTAAAACCTTTTCCTCTAAGAAAAACGCATTGGAATCCGCATGCCTTCCATAGGCATCCTGCACGGCTGCCCGAATATAGCCTTCTTTACCATCCAGGGTAAATTCCGCTTCCGTGATGGTCTCTCCCGGCTTTGCCGCTGCCCTGTGACACCTGCGCCCCATGGTCTTTATGTAAATTTTATCCACCGGACTGCAGCGCACGATAAGCTTATTGCCATCCAAGTACATTTCCTCTATCTTCGGCCCTTCCAACCGCCCGTCAGGGGATATGATACTGTAAAAATGTCCTTTCTTCAGGGCTTCCATCACTGCCGGATAGGTAAGCTCCTTAGCCCCTATCATCACTGCCCCGCCAAAGGAATCACACAGCGGATCCCCTGCCGGGAAAAGATTATGATTGTCATCCGCTGCAACCGCAAACAACTGCTGCCCACTCCTTAACATCTCGTCATATGACTGAGAATGGTATCCATACAAACCGTCAAGCTCACATCCATGGTTATAGATTTCCATTCCCCAAAATCCCTTCAGATCCTTATAATCCTCATAACTTTGCAAGGACCAGTAAGGATGGTTATAACAGGCAAGGAAACCAAGTTCTTTCATTTTTTCCACGTATCCGTTTAAACATTCCAAATCATGATATCTCTTTTCGGGCTGGGAAAGCTTTGCCTTCTCTTCACTCCGAAACGACGGATCTGTGTCATACCAGTTGATATGGTATGTTTTTATCCTGTCAAAATTCTGTCCAAACCCTGCAAATTCATTGATATCCGTCTCCATAGCCGCAATTGCCAGAAAGCTTTCATCATTCAGTTCCTTATGATAAGCATAGACCCTATGGTCCGTAAAGGCAATGACCTGATATCCCCGTCCGCCATACAGATCCTTTATCTGTTCCGGTGTCAGTGTGCCATCCGAAAGCACCGTATGGCAATGTAGATTTGCCTTGTAATACTTTACTCCCCTTGGGAGCAGCTCAATGATCGACATGATGATTCCCCTTCCTTTTATATATTCTGGCTTCATACCCTGACAATATTCTGCCTCTTTTTTTATTTGTACCATACACGACCTGCCAGCTCCCTTTTAAAGGAAACGCCGTGCAGGGCCTGGGGCCGAGATTACAATCCACCACAAAAACCTGCCCGGAAAGCGCCCTTGCATAAACAAACCTGTCTTTCCTTTTGCAAATCACACGGAAAGAGCCATAAACAAAAGCCTTCTCCTGATGGCGAAGTAAGAGCAGCCTTCTGTATGCCGCAAATACTTCTTTTTTAGGCTTCTGGTACAACCCCTCATGGCAGGGCGGCAGCTTCTTATTCCACGGAAGCAATACTCTTGCATGTTCTCTTGTTCCGGCAAGGATATCACCAAACACCTTTTCCTTTGGTTCTTTCTTTCGATGTTCTTCGTAATATCCTTTTGCCTCCACGTCCGTTATCTGCTCCATGGATGTAAAATCATAATTGGCAAGCCCCATCTCATCTCCCTGATAGATAAAGGGCGTTCCCCGAAGCGTTAGCTGCATTACCGCAAGGAGTTTTGACAAAGCCGTATGGCGTGACGCATCTTTGGTGATCTTACTGATCATTCGTGGATTATCGTGGTTATTATAAAAAATCGACATCCAGCAATTATTACCGTAATGCTCCATCCAGTCGATCATATAATCCCTGAAATAATTCAGATCATATTCATAGTCCTCAAGCCGCACATGCCCCGGCGTCTCTAGATGGTCAAAAGAAAAGACCATATCCAGTTCCTTGCGTTCTTCCCCTGTGACAAGCTGGCACATCTTCATACCAAGCCCCGGTGTCTCTCCCACTGAAAACGCCCCGTGGGGCTCAAAGGCTTTTTCCCTGATTTCCCTTAAATACCGGTGCAGCTTAGGGCCATAATAGTAATGCTCAATCCCGTAAAATCCCATCAAGTTCCCGATGGCCTCATTCCCACAGGGAAGGCCGTCCTCTTTGGAAATATAATTGATCACGTCCATACGGAACCCATCCACGCCCTTATCCAGCCAGCGGTTCACCATTGCGATCACATCCCCGCGCACCGCAGGATTTTCCCAGTTAAGGTCCATCTGCTTTTTAGAAAATAAATGCAGCGCCCAACTGTCCGTATCCTCCTCATAGTTCCACGCCGGACCGGAAAAAAAGGATGTCCAGTTATTCGGCGGCGTATGACTTCCGTCATCTTTACAAAAATAATAATAATCCCGGTAATGAGGATCTCCCTGCCTTGCCTTTTGATACCAGATATGCTCATCGGATGTATGGTTCACCACCAGATCCATGATAAGCCGCATATCCCGCTTGTGCACCTCATCAAGCAGGCAGATAAAATCTTCCATGGTGCCAAACTCTTCCATGATCTTTTCATAGTCGCGGATATCATATCCGTTATCGTCATTGGGGGAATCATAAACAGGGGACAGCCACAATGCATCCACTCCCAGTTTTTTCAGGTAATCCAGCTTACTTAAGATCCCTTTTAAATCTCCAATCCCATCCCCGTTACTGTCACAAAAGCTCCGGGGATAAATCTGATAAAATACCGCTTCCTTCCACCACTTTGGCACGATCCGGCCCTTTGAAACATATGGTTCATCCTGCTCTAAACCCACCAGATGAAGCAAGGCGTCAAAAAAGTCCATTCCCAGCTTCTTTTTCGCCAGATTGGCAATGGTCCGTAGTTTTACTTTGGAAACCACTTTATTTGTGATCACCATTTCCGGCAGCCCCATCTGCAGTAAGACCTTGGCAAGGGCGTCATGCCCCACCGGACTTTCGTATAATTCCCCCACCGTACTGTCCAGGGTGATCCACTTTTTTTCCTTCTTCATATCAAACCTCATTTCTGCGCACGTTTTTAATCTACCTCCTTATTTCATTTCTGTAATTCGGCACAGATTCTTTCGTACTCTTCTTCATCCAATCTATATTTTTTCTTATAAAGGAAGTAAGAGATTGCCATCAGGACACAGGGCACTACCGTCATCGCCGCCAAAAGCCCCTGCCCCTGACCGGACGTGACACCGCTATGCTGCCCGGACGTCGTTCCGAAAATCACCGCCGATATCTCCGTAAGCTTCTGTTCTTCGGAGATCAGCCCCCGGGCACACTGCTGCTCTAAATCAGAAATCTGATTAGTATAACCGGTAACCCCAAAAATCATATAAGCCGCAGAGGTTGCCGCCACGATAAGCGCCGAACTCATTTTCGTGATAAAAGGACGCAGGGAAGTGATGATCCCCTCATCCCTGGTTCCGAATTTATACTCATTGTACTCCACCGTGTTCATGATAGAAATCATCATGACCAGATAAAAACAGTACTGCCCGAAATTAGAAATCATATATCCCATCACCAGGATCCAAAACCTTCCCATATTGGCTTCCTTGACCAGTGCAGACCCCAGCATTACCACATAGCCTATAACCGAAGCGGCCATCATCATCCCCATCAGCTTTTTCCGCCGGACACGCCTTGAGATTGCCGGATAAAAAATCATTAAAAATGCAGTTGCCGCCATACCTACGGTATTGAACAAAGAAAACAGCCCACCGTTATAACCAAAAGTAAAATAAATGTATGTAGAACCGATTCCACCCACCACAAGTCCGTTTCCTACCTGCTGGATCAGGAAGATGACCGCTATCCATACCAGCTGGTCATTGCGCCCTATGGTCTTAACAATCTGCACAAAGGAGAACTTCTCCGCCGCCTTCCCTGCCCTATCCGCTTCCCTTTGTTCCTGTACCCCAAACAACGTAAACAAAATAAATAACGGCGCAAGGATCGCTATGACAAGCGCAATCCGCCCATAAGCCACTGCGGTACTGCCGCCAATCGCCCCGGAACCGGCCGAAAACATGGGAATTAAAATAGAAGCCAGCGTACCGCCAATCCCCGCAAACAAGGTTGCCCTTGACGTAAACCGGTTTCTTGCATCAGCATCAGACCCAAGCGCCGGAATCATCCCCCAGTAAGAAATATCGCTCATGGTATAAGTAACGCTGAAGGCAAAATACATTACCGCAAAAAAGCACACAAACCCCCAGCCCTGCAGTTGTACGTTAAACAAAAGATAGATCACCACCGAAGTCGTCAACCCGCCAATCGCCAGCCAGGGCTTGAATTTGCCAAATTTAGAACGGGTTCTCTCGATAATATTCCCCATAACCGGATCATTGAGCGCATCAAATACCCGTGCGGCAATCATAATACCGGTGATTGCCGCAAGCTGCGCCCCGTTTAATGAATGGGTGAACAACACAAATGTAAGCAGATAACTGTTGATCAGACAGTATACCGCATCCCGCCCCACTGTTCCTAGGGGGAAATAAATCAAATTCTTTTTCGTTCTGTCGTCCTCTTTCACTTTTATACCCATGCCTTTCCCGTATGAGCCCTTCCAGATGGAAAACAGGCCCAAGTACGTAGATAACCTTATCCTTTTATGAAAAAGGAGAAGGCCGTATTTATTCCTTCTCTCTTATACTATTATAGTCAATATTTCTCAAAATTACAAGCTGATTCTTAACAAAATATAGATTATATTTTAGAGGTTCCCTGCGAAATATCCCCGCCGTTTTTCTCTATGTCCGCTACTTTTTCCATGAAATACATCCTGGAGCCAAAATCCTGGTAAATCCTTACCTCGCTATGATACCCCACGGACCCGAATGCCTGTTTCAGCTTCACGCCATGATACATCAGTTCATCCCCATAGACAAAGCAGTCTTCCGTTTCTCCGTCCAATTTTACCACTTTAGCGGCTATTGTCTCTACAAGGGAATCCTGCTTAATGTGGATTGGCGCGATCATATTCACCAGCCCTCCAAAATCCTTCAGGCTATATTTCAGACTTCGGTTAAAAAAGTGATAGCAGGCATCCTCCTTAAGGCCTCTTGCCCTATAATATGCAAACAGATCATTTGGAACCACCAGCTTTTGAAAAAGCATTCCCACAGCCCTTTCTTTCCCCGGTGATACGCAGGTCCATTCCATGGTGTTCTGGCTGTTGATGCCGATGGAAGTATGATAACCGGTTCCTTCCGAAAAATTCCTTCCCCGGTAGAAGCTGCCAAACTGCAATACCTTTCTCCATTTTTTGTAAAGGGCAATCTGCTCTTTTACCGCTAATAGCTCTTCCCTTCCCATATCGCAAAAATTACACTCATATCCAAAAACCCCAAAAGCCGCTACATGGAACCTGGTCTCCAAAGGTGTCCTGCGCAGAGTCTGATGATTGGGGCTGGCGGATACATGGGCGCTTATTGCCGACATGGGATACCCATAGCTATAACCATTTTGAATCTCCGCACGGCACAAAGCATCCGTATTATCGCTGGCCCAGATCTGTGGAAAATAACAAAGAATCCCCAGATCAAATCGGTTCCCTCCGGAACTGCATCCTTCAAACAAGATCTTCGGGAATCGTTCTGTCAATTCTTTCATACAGCGGTACAATCCGCACACATAGCGGTGAAATACTTCACCCTGCCTTTCCCCCTTAAGACATTTTGAATACACATCCGAAAATATCCTGTTCATATCCCATTTCACATAAGAAATATTTGCGCCGGAAAACACTTTCCCCATTTCTTCAATGATATAATCCTGGACCGACGGGTTTGTCAAGTCAAGGATACGCTGGTTACGCCCTTCGGAATGTCCTTTCCCCGGAATATCCATAGCCCATTCCGGGTGTGCCTTAAATAACCGGCTGTTCCGGTTTACCATTTCCGGTTCTACCCATATCCCAAAGGACAGCCCCAATGCCCTTACTTTATCGCAAAGCCGCTTAAGCCCGCCAGGAAGCTTCTTTTCATTCACATCCCAGTCACCCAAAGACCGGGTATCATCCGTCCGCTCCCCAAACCAGCCGTCATCCATCACAAACAGCTCGATCCCTGCTTCTTTCCCGGCCTTGGCAAGACGAAGGAGTTTCTTCTCGTCGATGTCAAAATATGCGGCTTCCCAACTGTTTAAGAGCACCGGACGCACTTTCTTCTTCCATCTTCCCCGCACGATATGCTCCCTGACAAAACGATGCATATGCTGGCTCAGGCCATTAAATCCTTCATGGGAAAAAGTCATCACTCCTTCCGGTGACTCAAAGACTTCCCCCGGCGCAAGCTCCCACGAAAATGACTGGGGATTGATCCCTGATACGATCCGGGTCTTTCCAAAACCGCTGACCTCCACGGCCTCATAATGATTTCCACTGTAGATCAGATTAAAGCCCCAGCACTCTCCATAATCTTCCGTGGTATGTTCTTTGGATAACATCACAAAGGGATTGGCCCGGCTGGAAGAAACCCCGGCGTAGGAAGCATTCACATACTTTCCTGCCAAGATTGGGATATCCGTTCGCTTCATCTCCCTTGCCCACTCACCGGTAAAGGTGATAAATCTAAAATCCGGCGTGGGAAAGTCCACCTGCAAACTCATAAGCCGTTTTATGCTTACTGCTTCCTGGCTTTCATTAACCAGCTTTGCGCTCCTTGTTATCACATCACATTTCGGATAAACATAGTAGTGCAGTTCCAGGGCCAGACCATAATTCCTGTCTTTTAAGGTTATAAGAAGGTGTTCCACCTTCCCGTCCTCACTGTAGGAACCCGGTAAAAGACCATATTCCGGCTTCGTGTCTGTAATCAAAAAAGAGTCATACAAAAAATCAGAGGTAATGCTGCCATCCCTATGGACCACTTCAATAAACGGCTCACGAATATCGCCTTTTCCGTAAGATGACATTTCCAGGCAGGTATCCTCTAAACTGAAGTTCTTGTGGCCATCATCGTAATAAATCCCATTTCCCGGGGCAAAGGCGTGTTTTTCCCGAAGGGCTGCATCATCCCGGAAGTGGATTGTTCTCCCGTAGTAGAAGTGTTCTAAGTGCCCTGTTTCCATAACGCCAAATAAGTATGAGGTGTGTTCTGTTTCCAATGTAAAAATACCGTTATTTTCTTTTATCATCTTTTAACCTTTAAACTATCGCTAAACAACGACTTCCATAATCTCTTTCCCATTGCACTTCACTGTCTTCATTTCTGCTTTTTTATGCTTATTGAAATTAAACACCAGCATATATCCTTTTGATAGATGATATTCCTCAAGATATCCTGCCAATTGTTCTATTCCCTTCCGCTCATACGCTTCTCCCCTGTGTATCTTCATTTCAACAATATATTGTTTCCCACAATAATCAATCACAACGTCTGTCCGGTTCATATCCCTTGTTCTTGCTTCCACATAATAGTTACCGCTTCCGTTAATAATCGGCTTCAAATACAACAAGAACAGACGACGACCGTTTTCCTCTAAAAATTTAACATCATTATCACTATAAATTTCTGAATAATGTTCTCCGAATTTTTGCAGAACCTTATCCATATCAAGATCTTTTCCCGCCACAAACTGGTTCTTCTCCTGCAACGCAGATTTATAGGTAACGCTCTTCGTCATTTCTTCTGAAAGAAAATAGTTGTAAAGATGCATTTCAAAAATCCGATTTGCTACAACAGCCACTTCATTGCTTTCCTTAATAAACCCCAGCATCCTGCCTACATTAATTGCATAATTGTATGGATTAAACGCAAACGTCTGGCCTGAAAATAAAATCCCCTTTATTATCAGGCAAAGTTCCTCATAGTCCGTCAATTTCTTTATCATATCATCAAATAATGTATTCGGCTCTTTCAAAAATATCCTGACCGCTTCCCTTACCCCTGCCGCAGACCACGCCAAACCTGCGTCAAAGCCTTTCTGCCTCCCAACCTGCTCATCCATCAATTTACAGATACCGGAAACCAGATAAGGATATCCAGAAGTATATTCATAAATATTACCTGCTGTTTTTTCTATTTCCATCCCCGTCTGATGATCATGCTCATATGCTTCGAGCATTCCTGCGATATCTTCCACCGAAAAACTCATATCAACGGAAAAATCTGCGGCAATGTTCCATGGACTATTGTATTTATGCTCTCCTTCCGGCCTGATTTTCAGCTTAAGGTTCTTAATATCATATACACCGGCCAGTATTACCGATTGAAATACCGGATACGATTTCCTGTTAAGATAGAAATCCCTAAGCATTGCCAAAAAATCCAAAAAGACCTGATTATTGGAAGCATTGTCCACTTCATCTATCATAAGCACCAACGGCTTGGCAGTACCTCCACACAAGTTCCCAAGTATTTTGAACAACTTTCTCAGACCTGCATGCATATTTTTTTCTTCCGCTATCGCTTCCAGCCCAGCCACACTTTCCCTATCCAGCTCCGTAATCTTTTTTCCCTTTACCGCCTGCACAAATATATCTGCAAAAGCAGCAGTAAACGCATATTCACTTTCAAAGTCCGCTGTACTTAATTTCTGAAAGCTTAAGAGCACCGATACATATTCCGGCTGCAAGTATTGCTGCAACGCCCACAAAACAGTGGTCTTGCCATATTGCCTTGCCCTGTTTATTACAAAATATTTTCCTTCGTCTACAAGCGCCTTAATTTCGCACAAACGCTTTTCAATATCCACCATATAATTTTCATCCGGATAACATGCCCCGGTCACATTAAAGCACTTTCTCAATTGAAACTCCTCTCCCTTCCCCTGACGAAATAGGAAGGCATCACCCCTTTTACCTTCTGAAAAACCGTAGAAAAATAATTACTGTCATTGTAGCCGCAGCTCCTTGCCGCCTCCGCCACGGATGCGCCTCCATCCCGCAGCATCTTCTCGGCATTGGATATCCGCACAAAAGTAATATACCGGTTCAGCCCGATCCCGGTTACGGCTTTAAATTTTCTGGACAGGTAACTTTCACTGATCGCAAACTGTCTGCTGATCTTTTGCAGAGAAATATCCCTGCTGTAATTTTCCCCAATATATGCAGTGATCTCATAAATGATCTGATCCGATTCCCGTACTTTTGTTTTCCGCTCACACCGGTAACGGCATATCTGCACCAAAAGCTCTAAAATATAGCTGTGCATCAGCAGTTCCCCATACCGATCCTTTTGCCGGTACTCCCTTTCGATCTTAAAAAACAATTCTTCCAGTTCCGCCTCTTTATCCTTAGCCACACAGACCACCGGATGAGCGCATAATTCCCGATACAGTCCTGCACCCTCCCCCGCAAACACGGAATCCGGAAAATTTAACAAGATCCGGGCATTTCTTTTACAATCCCCACTGTCTGTCCAATGCAGAATCTCCTTGGGGATAAACACAAATTCCCCCTTCTCCACACCATAAATCTCATCGTCAATGAAATAGGTGGTCCGCCCCTCCTGCATGTAATACAGTTCGTGCTCCTCATGATAATGCACCTCGCAGATTTTCCTGCCATTTACCGTTTTATCTCTGGAAATCAAAGAATCTGAAATCTTTATCGCCCCTGCCATCCCTTAATAACCCCTGCATTCTATCACTACATACATTGTATCATAGGCTTGTATAAAAAAGGCAATTTTTTTGTATTTTTACCGGAAAAGGGCAAATAAATCAAGGCTGTCAAAAAATTTTTGATACATAATAGAGATATCTTACAACAATATCCCGTAATGGAGAAATGAGGTCAGTTATGAAATTTTCACAAGGTAAAGCAGAAGAAATTAAAATCGCCTACATTGGCGGCGGCTCCCGGGGATGGGCATGGGGGCTTATGAGCGACCTTGCGTCCTGCGATGATATCAGCGGCCAGGTTGCCCTTTATGACATAGACTTTCAGGCCGCAAAAGATAATGAAATCATCGGCAATAAGTTCCGCACTGCCGATGGCGCTAAGTCCGACTGGCAATATGAGGCCATCGAAACCCTCCCTGACGCACTCTCCGGTGCCGATTTCGTTGTGATATCCATTCTCCCCGGAACCTTTGACGAAATGGAATCCGATGTGCATACCCCTGAAAAATATGGTATCTACCAGTCGGTGGGAGATACCTCCGGCCCGGGCGGTATTTTGCGTGCCATGCGCACCGTTCCCATGTTCGAGGAAATTGCAAAGGCCATCAAGGCATACTGTCCGGATGCATGGGTGATCAACTATACCAATCCCATGACCCTCTGCGTAAAAACACTTTACCGCGTTTTCCCCAAGATCAAAGCCTTTGGATGCTGCCATGAGGTTTTCGGCACCCAGAAGTTCCTTGCCCGCATGGTGGAAGAAACCTTTGGGGCAAAGGATGTGGACCGCCACGAGATCAAAGTAAACCCGGTGGGTGTCAACCATTTCACCTGGCTCACCGGCGCTGCCTGGCAGGGAAAGGACCTGTTCCCCTATTACCGGACATTTTGCCAGAAGTACCGGGAAGGCTACCGCACCGGTGATGAGCAGGTGGATTCCAATTGGATGAACAACAACTTTGCCAGTACCGAAAAAGTAAAAATGGAACTTTTCCTTCGTTACGGCTATATTGCCGCCGCAGGTGACCGCCACTTAGCGGAATTTTGCGAAGGGAAATGGTATCTGGAAAATCCGCAGCGGGTTTCGGAAATGCAGTTTTCCTTAACCAGCGTTGCCTGGCGGAAACAAGACCTGAAAGAACGGCTTGAAAAGAGCAGACGCTTAAGAACCGGCGAAGAACAGGTTACGATCAACGGCACCGGTGAGGAAGGCGTCAACCAGATCCGGGCCCTCCTCGGGCTTTGCGAACTGGTCACCAACGTGAACCTGCCTAACAGCGGGCAGATTCCTAACCTGCCTCTGGGCGCTGTCGTGGAAACCAATGCAGTCTTTTGCTCCGGCAGCTTAACTCCCGTATTTGCAGGTCCTATCCCACAGGAAATCTATCCCCTTATTGCCAGGGTCTGCGGAGAGCAGGAACTGGTTTCCGAAGGAATTGCAAAGCGAAACCTGAACAAGATATTTGCCGCCTTTTCCAATGATCCCCTTGTGACCTGCAGCCTTGCTGATGCGCAGAAATTATTTAAGGAAATGTGCCGGAACACGGAAAAGTACCTTTCCATGTATGACCTGTCCGGTGAGTTTTAGCAAATAAGATTCCTTACTTGTTTTAAACTTTCACGTTCGCATACCCCAGCGCCCTCATCTGCCTGCGCAGCTCACCGGGTGAGGCCTTCATATATTTTTTGAACACTTTACTAAAATAATTACTGTCCGCAAACCCGCAGGCGGCGCTTACCTCTTCCAGCCTCATATCCGTGGAATGGAGCAGCTTTACGGCATATTCTAACCTGACTTTCGTCAAATACCGTATGGGCTGCTCCCCGGTATACTTCACAAACTCCCTGGAAAGATGGCTTTGGGAAACGCCCAGAGTTTCCGCCGCCTCAAGTAAAGTGATCGGCTGATCGAAATGCTGCTCCATATAAGCCTTTGCCCTGTCAGTAAGACTTGAATGACACTCCTTTTCAGTACATGCGCTGCATAAAGCGCACAAAAAGCAAAACGCCTCTTTCCCTGCCATAAAAGCATCCTTCAAAAGTCCGTTCCTTGCCTGAAAATACAGATCCATAAGCTGCTTGACTGCCGGGTTGTGGTCAGGAAGGGAAATGATCTTCCCCGCATGGCTTAAAACATATTTGAAATAGGGCAAAACCCCCCTCCCGCTAAACATCACATACACAAATTCCCATGGCGCCTGATCTTTATCCTCATCAAAATAATAAAATTCCTCCTCCGGCATATGCAAAAAAAATCCTTCTCCCTTTCCCACATTAAAAATGCCCTCTGTCGTTTCCAGCGTTCCACTGCCGCCCAGCGTGTACTGGAACAAAAAACAGTCCGGCCTGTTGCGGTTATCCCAGTAGTACTCTTTGCTGCTCCTTTTCTGCCACCCCGCAGCCTCGAGTTGTATAGCTGGATTTTCCACATGTTCCAAAAAGCGGAACCCATAATCGTCCCAGATATCCCCTGTTTCCCGATACATCAAAAATTTACCCTTTCTATCAAATCATTCCAATTGAAATCCCCTTTTATCTCCTGTAAGATAAAAGTAAATCCTAGATAACTATTTCCGTTTTACTTGAGTATATCAAATAAAATCCGGTTCGTAAACAACTTCTCCCTATGCGGTCCGGCTTACGGTAAACGGAAATCAAAAATTTTCAGAAAAGAGGTATTATCATGTCATTCAAAGTAGCGTTTATCGGTGCGGGCAGCATCGGCTTTACCAGGGGTCTTCTTGCGGATATCCTGACGGTTCCTGAGTTCCACGATATTGAAGTTTCTTTTACGGACATTAATCCGGACAATCTTAGGATGGTCACCCAACTTTGTCAGCGGGATATCGAAGAAAACGGATTGTCCATCAAGATCCATGCAACCCTTGACCGCAGGGAAGCATTCAAGGATGCGAAATATGTCATCAACTGTGTGCGGATCGGTATGCTAGAGGCTTTCGCCACGGATGTGGAAATCCCCCTTAAATACGGTGTTGACCAGTGCGTAGGTGATACCTTATGCATCGGCGGCATCATGTACGGCCAGCGCGGGATCAATGCCATGCTTGGTTTCTGTAAAGATATCCGGGAAGCAGCCGCTCCCGGCTGTATCCTCTTAAGCTATTCTAACCCTAACGCCATGGTGACCTGGGCATGTAACAAATACGGCGGCGTGGAAACTTACGGTTTATGCCACGGTGTCCAGCACGGTCATTCACAGATTGCCAAAGCCCTTGGCAGGAACAAAAAGGATGTTGATATCATCTGCGCAGGTTTAAACCATCAGACCTGGTATATCAGCGTAAAGACTGACGGCACGGAGCGCACCGGCGATTTGTACGAACTGATGAAACAAGCCGACTTTGCAAAAGACGAAAACATACGGCTGGATGTCATGAAGAATTTCGGCTATTATTCCACCGAATCAAACGGCCATCTTTCCGAATATCTGATGTGGTATCGGAAACGCCCGGAAGACATGGAAAAATGGATCAACTACAGCAGCTGGATCCAGGGTGAGACTGCCGGTTACTTACGTGTATGCAAGGAAGGACGCAACTGGTTTGAGACCGATTTCCCCAACTGGTTAAAAGAGCCTGCAAAACAATATATCCCGGAAAAACGCTCCGAGGAACACGGCAGCTATATCATTGAAAGTCTGGAGACCGGACGGGTATACCGGGGTCATTTCAATGTGATGAACAACGGCACCATCACTAACCTGCCCGATGAGTGCGTGGTAGAAGTTCCCTGCTACGTGGACGGCAACGGCGTATCCATTCCCAAGGTAGGCGACCTGCCCCTTGGCTGCGCAGCCATCTGCTCCCAAAGCGTCTGGGTCCAGAAGCTTGCCGTAGAAGCCGCGGTCCACGCCGATATCAATCTTCTCCGCCAGGCAGCCATGATGGATCCCCTTACCGGGGCAGCCTGCACCCCTGACGAGATCATCCAGATGGTGGATGAAATGTTAGTTGCCGGAGAAAGCTGGCTTCCTCAATATGCCGATGAGATCAAACGGGCTAAAAGGCGGCTGGAAAACAAGACCGTTCCTTACCGGAATGTAAACGGCTTTAAATCAAAAGAAAAGACCGTCGAAGAAATGGCGGAAGAAAAGGCTAAATACCGTGCGCTTGCCGAAGCAGCCGCAAAAGAAAACGTAAAATAGCCTATAGATCACAAAAGTGCAAGCCAAAAGCTTGCACTTTTTTATAACGCTCCCTCAAATTGTGCGTCATACATCTGATAATACATGCCGCTTTTTTCCATAAGCTCCTCATGACTTCCCTGTTCCGCAATCCTGCCATCCTGCACCACCAGGATCAGATCCGCATGACGGATGGTGGAAAGTCTGTGGGCGATCACAAAACAGGTCTTATCCGCCATCAGGCTTCGCATCGCCTTCTGGATCTTCATCTCCGTTCTTGTGTCCACGTTGGACGTGGCTTCATCCAAAATCAGCATCCTCGCATCAGAAAGCATAGCCCGGGCAATCGTAAGAAGCTGCCTCTGACCCTTGGAGATATGTACCCCATTGTCACTTAGCTGTGTCTGGAATCCGTCCGGGAGCTTTTCAATGTAAGAATAGATCATGGCTGCCTTTGCCGCCTGTTCCACCTCTTCCATGGTAAGATTCTCCCTTCCGTATGAGAGATTTTCATAGATTGTACCGTGGAACAGCCAGGCATCCTGCAGGACCATGGTATAAGCGCCGCGCAGGCTGTCTCTTTGGATCTGATAAGTATCCTGCCCATCTAACAGGATACAACCTTTGTCAATGTCGTAAAACCGCATTAAAAGATTGATCACCGTAGTCTTTCCGGCGCCGGTAGGACCTACAATGGCAATCTGCTGCCCCGCCTTTGCATGAAGATTAAATTCCTTTAAAATCGGTTGTTCCGGCTGATACCCAAAGGAAACATCATTAAAAAGCACTTCTCCATAAACCTCCTTCAGGATGTGCGCTTTCTTGTCATCCGGCTTCTCCGGCAGCTCATCCATCAGCCTAAATACCCGTTCCGCCGCCGCAAACGCTGATTGCAGCTCTCCGATAATATTCGCCGCTTCATTAATCGGTCCTGAAAACTTTCTGGAATATTGTACAAAAGAAGAAATATCCCCGATGCCGATCCCGCCCTGCAAGTATAACAGTGAGCCTGCCACACTGATCAGCGCAAGGGAAGTATTGTTCATAAAGTTAACCGAAGGCCCTGCCAGCGTTCCGTAATACTCCGCTTTCGTATTCGCATCCACCGCTTCCCCGTTTTTCTCATCGAAAGCGCTGACCACTTGCTCTTCTCTTCCGTAAGCCCTTGTGGTCTTCTGTCCGTTCAGCATCTCCTCCACAAAACCGTTAAGTTCTCCCAGCTTTTTAGACCTTACCCGAAACAGCGGCCGGGAACGACTGGTGATAAATTTAGTCAGCAGGATTGAGACTGGGATCGTCACCACAAAGATCAATACCATCACCGGCGCAATAGACAGCATCATCACCAAAGAAAACAGCACCGTGACCACACTTTGCATGATCTGCAAAAAATCATTGGACAACGACTGGTTCACCGTATCAATGTCATAAGTAATAATGCTGATGATATCCCCTGTCTGGTACTGGTCAAAAAACGCCACCGGAAGCCTTGAAAGATTCTCAAAAACATCCCGGCGCATCCGATAAATCACTTTTCTGGTCAGATGGATGGTAAGCAACGATAATAAATACGAAAAAAATGCGGAGAGCACATATAAGACCACCATCCACCCCACATAATAAAATACCTTTTCAAAATCCACGCCCCCTGCCCTGATTCCGATAGCATCAATGGCTTTCCCTGACAACTTAGGTCCGAAAAGTGCAAGCACGTTCGATAAGAGCATCAGCACAAGCCCTGCCGCGATCAAAAAATAATACCTGCCAAGGTAGCGCCACAACCGAAAAAGCAGATATTTTCTTGGCGCTTTTTTCTTCTCATCCATTTCCCGGGTCATCCCTCCCTAAAATCTTTCTGCCCCATCTGTAACTCATAGATCAGTCCATATTCCTGACAGCTCTCTAACAGCTCCTTATGGGTTCCGTAACCGCTGCATTTCCCATCTTCCAACACTAAAATATGGTCTGCCCCCTGAATGGAGCTGATCCTCTGGGCAATGGTGATCGTGGTGGTATCTTGATAATACCTGTGGAGTTTTTTACGAAGCTCCGCATCGGTTTTATAGTCAAGGGCAGAGGATGCGTCATCCAGTACCAGGATCCGGGGCTTTGCCGCCAAAGCACGGGCGATCATGATCCTCTGCTTCTGCCCGCCGCTTAAATTGTTGCCCCGCACCGAAACTTTTGCATCCATGTTTCCCTCCTTTTCCCTGATAAACTTCTCTGCCTGGGCATGGCTTGCCGCTTCCATGATCCGCTCCCGGCCAATCCCTCTGAAAAAGTCTATATTTTCTTCCATGGAAGCCGCCATCAGGTAATCATTCTGGAATACCACCCCGAACATTTGTCTGAGTTCCGGATAAGGGATGGTATCTATGCGCCTGCCATTGATCCATATGCTGCCTTCATCCACATCATAAAACCGAAAGAGAAGGTTCACGATCGTACTTTTCCCACTTCCCGTAGCTCCGATGATCCCCAGGCTTTCCCCCTGCCTTAAAGCAAAACTAATATGGGAGAGATGATTTCCCTTTTTATTATAGGAAAAAGTCACATCCCGAAATTCTATCACCGGCACATTTTCATTGTTCCCGGTTTGAGGAGCATCCGCCGCAGATAAAGGTATCTCCTTCCCAGCTTTTTCTGCCGGAACAACCAGCATCTGTTCCGGCGCATCCAGTACCTCAAAAATACGATCCAAGGATGCCAGCCCCTTAGAACACATCACGAATATTTTCGTGATCCCAAGCATTGCATTTAAGATTATGGTAAAGTAGCTTAAAAAGGCAATGATCGCCCCGGGACCCGTTTCCCCTTTCTGCACCAGATAAGCGCCGGTAATGATCACCGCCGTAAGACCTAAGTTCAGCACCAGCGTGGTGGCAGGGCTGCTAAAGGCCGAAATCCTCCCTGCTTTCTGTTCGATTTCCGCCAGATTTTCGTTTACCCCGTCGTAACGTTTTCTTTCGTAATCCGTCCTTGACAGAGCCCGGATCACCCGCACGCCGGTAATATTTTCCTGCAACACCCGAACCATCTCATCCAGTACATTTTGCTGTCTGCCATAAACGGGAATACTCTTCTTAGTGACTGCCCAAACGATCAAAATAATAAATGGCAGAGCCGTCACCAAAACCAGTGTCAATTTCGGTTCCATGGTCATAGTGATCAGGATACCGCCAATCAAAAGGATCGGCCCCCGTACCCCTAACCGCTGCATCCTTGCCAGCATTCGATTCACATTGTACGTATCGGAAGTAAGCCTTGATACCGCAGAGGACACTGTAAAGTCATCCATCTGCCTTGCAGACAAATATGTGACTTTTGAAAACAGGTCATGCCGGAGCTTTTTGGTCATCCCTCCGGCGGAGACCTCCGCCATACGATTGGCCGTAACATTAGTGGTCACGGACAATACCGCACAGACCAGCATCACGCCGCCCCATAAAAAAATCAGCCGCACTTCCCCGACAGGTACAATGTCATCTATGATTTTTGCCAGCAGGGAAGGGATTAAAAGATCCATCATTGCCGCCGCAAACTTCAAAAACAGTGTCAGCAGCATATATGCCCTGTAAGGTTTTATGTATTTTAAGATCCCTCTCATATTTCCCTGATCTCCGATACTTTCTGCCTATTTGTTACTGCCCGTCTTTACCGCAAGAATTGCCATATCTTCTTTCCCCGGCAGTTCGATCTCCACCCTGCCTCTGACATTTTCCTTCACGGTCTTTCTTTTCATTTCCCATGTATCGATCACTTCAATGCGGTAATCCCCTTCATCCGGAAGTTTTAATGCGGTGATAACGGCGCACTGCCGTTCCATAAATTTGAGGTATGCTTCTTTGCCGCAGTGCCCCAGCGCTGCCCGCTCTTTTGACAAAAAGGAACGGATCCTGTCCTTAGAAAGATTTAACATTGCCATGGCAAAAAAGTTCTGCCGCATCTCCGGCGGCGCCCCGTTTTCCTTCATGGAAAGGAGCTGCCCTGCTGTCATCTTCCCGATCCCTTCCCCTAAAAACTCTAACGGTCCGGGCAGCTCATCCACAATCTCCTTAAGGAAGGCAATGCGGGCAGGACTTTCCCCTTTCAGAGTGCCGCCCTTTGCCCACCAAAGTACTTCATCCTCACTGTAAAAAGTCTCCCCATGGGTGCAGTAGCCACCGCAGCATACCGCCGTCCAGAACCGCCGCACCATTTCCTTTGCCGAAATATTCCCCCAGCTATGGATAATATTTCCCTCATAGCGGCATTCGTCAAAAACAACAGGCTTCCCGTACCGCTCCTGTAACTCCGGCACTTCATTAACATTGGTATCCTGAATGCAGCAGTGAGTGATCTCCTTTTGGCTAAAATCCCAGTACGCCATGCAATTATGGTTGCTGAGACAATGGCCGTAAGGGTCATGCGCCGCCACAAACCTGCCGAAATCTTCCCAGTCTTCCCACTTATAATCCGGCATCAGGTCATACTCATTTGCCAGTGACCACCAGAGATTGGGCATGGACGAAAGCCGTCTCAACAAATAATCCAGATAAACGAAACTATCCTCTTTGCCCAGTCCGGCAAATCCCCATCGGTCGTAAGGATGGAATAAGATCAAATCCCCCTCTATCCCCATGTCGGAAAGTTCTTTGATCCGCCTCTCCAGGGCATCCCAATAAGCAGGAACCGGCTTATGAACCTCCCATTTCCCATCTGTCTGTTCAAAAGGATAAAACTCCGGGTCATTATGGTTAAAATCATAATGTTTGGGGAACACACAAAACCGCACCTTGTTAAAAGGCGCTGTCTTTAATGTTTCCATGGTGGTGTCTATCAATTCCTTTTCCTGATGGACCAGCGCATAAATGGTGGTGCCGAAGGGACGGTACCATTTGCCGTCCTCATACCGGAAATGCAGGCCCGAAACCCGGACGATTCCTTTACCGTTTCCATCATCAGCATCCGCCGCTTCACATACCTCCCTTCCTTCCCCGGTAACGTTCCCGGTCACCTTCCACTCATACTCTCCGGCCTCAGACGGATAAAACCGTACCTTGTAGACACCGTTCCCGGCATAAAATCCGTCCACGGTTTTCGTCTCTTTTCCACAGGTAAACCGCCCTTTCAAATCCACCTGCGCATGAGAACCTTCCGGTTCCTCCCCTAGAAAGGTCAATTCAAATGTTTCATATTGTCTCATATCCTTCTCCCATGCCTGTATTTATGATGCCGCATTCAAAGGTTCACTGGTCTCATAACAGATCCGATATGTTCCCGGGCACAGTATACATAACCCATCTTCCACCCTGGCAAACATAGGGTTATCCTTCCTTGCAAAAATTTCTTCTTTTGCCCAGGGAAGCTTTAAAGAAGCGCTGCACCCAAAAGGCACGGTCACGGACAATTCCACATGGCTCGGGTCTGTCATCTTCCATGCGCTCCTATAAAGGCCTGCGGGAGAATCATACTCCGCCTCCACACTTTGCAGTTCCCAGTTTAATTCAGGTACAAACGCCACTTTGGTAAAGCCCGGCGCCTGATCCACAGGATTGATACCTGCCGCATGCCGGAACATCCATTCCAAGACAGATCCGTAAGCATAGTGGTTCATACTGTTCATGCTGATGCCGGAGATCGTTCCATCGGCTAAGAGGCTGTTCCATCTCTCCCATACGGTGGTGGCTCCCAGCTTCACCTCATAAAGCCACCCCGGATATTCCTCATTTAAAAGCAGCTCAAAAGCCAGTTTTCCAAAGCCGTTTTCAGAAAGCACGTTCCCCAAAAGCGGCGTTCCCACAAAGCCCGTTTTCAATTTATGCCCGCTAAGCTCAAAAAGTTTTGAAAGCTGCTCTTTGGTCAATTCCACATGATCCGACAGGTGATATTTCAGGGTAAGCAAAAGGGCTGTCTGGGTCTTGATGCAGCATCGCCCGGTAACGCTGTAATACTCATTTCTAACAATACGGAACTGTTCTTTGGAAAGACGGCCATATTTTTCCGCCTCTTCTCCTCTTCCCAAAACCTTTGCCGCTTTTGCCACAATATCTGCGCTCACCGCATAATAAACGTTGGCAATAAATTCTTCATCCGTAGCGCCAAAAGTCTGCTCCACACCGCCTGCCGGGTTATCCAGAGCAAGCCAGTCTCCATAATGAAAATGACGCCGCCATCCGTGATCCTCCCCGTCCAGCTTGGTGATATAGTCCACCCAGGAACTCATGCTCTCAAACTGATCTTCTAAAATGCTCTTATCTCCATAAAAAAGATACAAATTCCAGGGGATGATACAGGACGCATCTCCCCACACGCAGGCACACCCTTCCACGCCAAAAGAAGGAACCACATCCGGCACTTTCCCTTCCCTGACCCGCTGTTCCAACGCCATATCATACAGATACTTCGCATAGAAAGCATAAGTGTCTTTCAGATAGGTAGCCGTAGGGGAGAATACCTGTGCATCCCCTGTCCATCCCATCCTCTCATCCCTTTGAGGGCAGTCCGTAGGAACATCCACAAAATTACCCTGAAGCCCCCACTTCACGTTTTCCACCAGCCGGTTCACCAGCCCGTGGCCTGTACGCAGCATCCCCTTTGCTTCAATATCGCTGTAGTAAGCCAATCCGGTAAAGTCTTCCGGCTGAAATCTGCTTATCCCTTCCACCTTCACATAGCGGTAACCAAAAAAGGTAAAGTGGGGTGTGATCACCTGCTCCCCGCCGGCGCTGGTATAAAAATACTCGGACTTGGCACTCCTTAGATTTTCATTATAAAAATTGCCCTGCTGCAGAATTTCACCGGTCTGGATATGGATCCTCGTTCCTTTTGGTTCATGGATCTTAAGGGCAAATATCCCGGTAAACTCCTGACCCATGTCAAGCACCAGCTCCCCGGCAGGGGTATGGATCACCTGTTTGGGAAGAAACGTCTCATGTACGCGGACAGGAAGACTCATCCGATCTGTCAGCTTCCCTAAAGGCGCATCACAAAATAACGCTTTCGTAAGGGGAAGCTGCTCTAACGTCTCATCCACCCACTCCCCGTCATACAGATTGGAAAATGTGATATTGCTGCGCCCCACGTTCCAGCTCTCGTCCGTTCCAATGACTTCTTCCCTTCCATCCGTATAAGTAATGTGAAGTTCCGCAATCAGTTTCCACCAGTCACCATAAAAGCCAACATCTTCCTTAGACGCAAAGCCAAACCGTGACTTATACCAGCCATTGCCAAGCAGTACATAAAGCTTCCCCATCTCCTGCAGCGTTTCCGTCACGTCAAAAGTCTGATACTGTACCCATTCTTTGTAGTCATTGCAGTAAGGCGTTAAATACTCCTGCACGACCCGGCACATAGAGCCATCCCCTTTCCGGTAATAAGCCTCATACAGCCCAAGCCCACAGATATAAAGCCTTGCCTTTTCCACTTTCCCTGAAGGGATGATTTCCTTTTCAAAATACGGATGACGTCTATTCGTCTCCACGCCTTTCTCCCTATCCGAAGCAAGGAGTTCCACATCCCGGCAGGTGATCCATTTCCCTTCCCAGGCCTCTTCTCGTTTCCCGGTCTCAAACCACTGCACCTGTCCTGTCTCTTCCTCCCCGGCATCCGTCCGCACCGTCACCGTCCAATAATAGCGGGTGCGGGGCTGCAATGTGATCTTTGCCTGGTACCCCAGCGGACTCATTTCTCCGTCAAAACCGGAATCAAACAGGATCTTCTCCATATTTTTATCCAATGCCACAAGGATTCTGGCGCTTTCCTGCCTAACTCCCTTTGCATCCGCCACTTTCCATGAAAACACAGTCCTCTCCATGCGGAATCCCAGTGGATTTTGCAGATGGTTTATCTTTAAATCATATAGTCTCATGCTCTTCTCCTTCCTGATATGCATTTTGCGATACACATATTGTAAAGGATTTCCTGCCATTCAACAAGTTCAGATTCAACCTTAAAGGCATTGTTTCATCAGCTCATAAGCGCCCTTTTCCTCTATCAGCTCCAAATCCGCAGCAACTTTTTCGGTAAGCCCTTCATATACCGTAAGGTCCTCTCCCCAGAACCCTCTATTCCCGAGAACTGCCCGGGCGATGGTTGGCGCATCGTCATCCCGATGAGCATGATAAAACTCCAAAATCTCCCTGTCATCCTTAATGGCATATTCTTCCCCATTCCTTACACCTGCGAATCCATCTTCATCAAGGCGCACCCCCCGGTAAAAAGCAATATAAAATGCTAAAGACGCCGTGATACACTCAGGCAGCTTCCCAAATTTGTCCACATAGCCCTTAAAGGAGGGCATGACCCTTGCCTTCCATTTGGAAGTAGAATTTAAGGAGATTGCAAGCAGGGCATGATCAATAAACGGATTGTTAAAACGATCCGTTACCGCTTTGGCAAAATCTTTAAGATCCTGTTCCGGCAAAGTCAGCGTGGGGATGATTTCCTCATAAATGGTCCGTTCCATGAATCCCCGGATCACATCATCCCCCATACAGTTCCTGACAATATCCTGCCCGGCAAGATATGCGCCAAGCACCATGGACGTATGAGCGCCGTTTAAAATACGCACTTTACGCTGTTTATAAGGCTTATGGTCATTTGTGATCAAGACCGGAAGTCCGGCTTTTTCAAAAGGCAGTTCCGCTTTCAGGCTCTCCGGCCCTTCAATCACCCAAAAGCCAAACACTTCCCCGGTGTCGATCACATTATCCTCATACCCCAGTTCTTCACAGATTGCCGCTGCTTCCTTGGCTGGATAGCCGGTAACAATACGGTCCACCAGCGTGGAACAGAAAATATTTTCTTCTTCCACCCACCTAATAAAATCCTCTCCCAATTTCCACTGCTTTGCATATTGGAGAACACATTTTTCAAGTTCTTTCCCGTTATCATCAATCAGCTCACAAGACAAGATAACGAACCCCTTGCCTTTTTCCTGCCCGAAGTTTATATACCTCTCATACATAAACCGTGTCAGCTTTCCCGGGTAGCTGGACGCCGGCCGATCGTCAAACTGGCAGGACGGATCGTATGTGATCCCCGCTTCCGTGGTATTGCAGGCAAGGAAACGGAGATCCGGGTTTTTGGCACATTCCATATAAACCTCATATTCACTATAAGGGTTTAAGCAACGGCTGACACTGGATATCACCCTCTTGTCATTTACCTTCTGTCCATTTTCATTTCCCCGCAAAAATAAAGTATAAAGCCCCTCCTGCTCATTGATGAACCGGCGGATCCGCTCTCCCCCTTCAATGGGCTGCACCAGCACCACCTTGGAATGAAAACCGGCCTTTTCATTCATCATGTCAATAAAATAATCCACAAAAGCGCGAAGGAAATTTCCTTCCCCGAACTGCAATACCCGTTCCGGGGCTTCCTTTAACAGATAACCATCATAATTTAACTCTTCCAATGTCTGATAAGATAATTTTTTCATAAATCTTATTTCCTTTCTATAGTGTAACACCCTGTTTAAAAATCGCCATATCGTGAAAGCCTGCTTCTTCTGACTTCACCTTTTTTCCTGAAGCTGCCAAAAGCACATACCGGAAAAGTTCTTCTCCCAATTCTATTACGGATTTTCCTTCCGCAATCACACCACAGTCAAAATCAATCCAATTTCTCTTATGATCATAAAGAGAAGAATTGCTGGAAATCTTTACCGTAGGTACGGGTGAAGCAAAAGGAGTTCCCCTCCCTGTGGTAAACAACACCATATGTGCGCCGGATGCCGCCAAAGCGGTGGATGCCACCAGATCATTCCCCGGTGCGCTTAAAAGATGAAGGCCTTTCCCTTTTGCTTTTTCCCCATACGCCAAAACCCCTCTCACCGGTGCGGAACCAGATTTTTGAGTACATCCCAGAGATTTATCTTCCAGCGTGGAAATCCCGCCCTTCTTATTTCCCGGGGAAGGATTTTCATAGATTGTCTGGTCATGGCTTTTAAAGTAATTTTTAAAATCGTTGATCAGGGCAACTGTCTTTTCAAATAATGCTTCGTTTTCACATCGGTTCATCAAAAGCGTCTCCGCCCCGAACATCTCCGGCACTTCCGTAAGGATCGTGGTTCCTCCCTGGGCAGCCAATAAATCTGAAAATACCCCAACTGCAGGGTTTGCGGTAATCCCGGAAAGGCCATCGGAACCGCCGCACTTCATTCCGATGACAAGTTCACTACAGGGAATTGGCGTTCTCTTACATTGCGACGCATATGCGGCAAGCTCTTTTACTATTTCCAACCCGTCTTCTATCTCATCTTCCGCTTCCTGAGAGACCAGAAATTTTACCCTGTCCGGATCATAGTCTCCGATATATTCTTTCAGCACGTCAATGTTACTGTTTTCACACCCCAGCCCAAGCACCAGTACCCCTCCTGCATTGGGATGTCCGATCAAGTCTGCCAGGATTCTTCTGGTATTTTCCTGATCTTCCCCCATCTGGGAACAGCCATACGGATGAGGGAATGCGGCAATGGCATCCACCGAACCTGAAAGATATTTCTGAGCCTTTCTCTCGATTGCTGCCGCCACATTGTTTACACACCCCACGGTGGGAATGATCCAGATTTCATTGCGGATTCCCACTTTCCCGTTGCGCCGGCGAAACCCCTGAAAGAAATGAGTTTCCTTTGTCTGCGGCACAGCCTTTGATGCCGCCGGCTCATAAGTGTATTCCAGCAGCTCACCCAGTCCTGTCTTCATATTGTGGGTATGTACCCATCCGCCTTCCTTAATTCCGCATTTGGCAATCCCAATGGGGGCACCGTATTTAATCACCTGCTCCCCCTCATCAATATCTTGTACCGCAAACTTATGCCCCTGAGGAATATTTTCTTTTAAAGTAATTTCACGCCCATCCAGGGAAATGCTGCTTTTAACAGCCAATGGTTTTAATGCAACCGCAACTTTATCATCCGGATGGATCTTAATAAAATCCTGCACCTGCGCCAGTCCTCCTTCTACATCGTATCATCAGTTTTATGCTATGTAAGTGCTTACATTTCAAGTGTATGACATCTTCCCATCCTGGTCAATACCTATTTGCTTTTTCCTGTTCTTTCGTCATTTTTGCTAAATATCATCAAACAATATTGGCTATTTTTTATTGGACAAAAGATTGTATTCCATTTCACAGATGATATAATAGAATATATTGTAAGAGCTTACACAAAAACAAAACGGAAGCAGGATCATGAACATATATGACATAGCCAGACTATCTGGCGTCTCCATCGCCACTGTGTCAAGGGTAGTCAATGACAGCCCGAAGGTCAGTGATAAAACAAAAGAAAAGGTCCGGAAGGTCATGGAAGAAAACAATTATACTCCAAACGTTTTTGCCCGCGGCTTAGGGCTTGGCTCCATGCAGACCTTAGGGATCATCTGTTCCGACGTATCCGACCCTTATATGGCAAAAGCAGTCTCCTATCTGGAAAAAAACCTGCAGGGCTATGGCTATGACTGTATTTTGTACTGCAGTGGATATGAGGAAGAGGATAAGCAGCAGGCCGTAGAACGTATTTTAAAAAAACAGATCGACGCCCTTGTTTTAGTTGGCTCTGATTACGCCTGTGCTCCCCATGGCAGCGGTGAAGGTAACCATGACAGCTACATCCACAATGTCGCCAAGAAGCTTCCCGTTTTTTTGATCAATGGCTTTGTGGAAGGCGACAATATCTACTGTATGCTCACCGATGATTTTCAGGCCGTCTATGATGTGACGGAGGAACTTTTGTTCAGCGGAAAGAAAGAAATCCTTTTTCTCACGAACTCTTCCTCTTACAGCGCCATGCATAAACAAAACGGATACATAGCCGCCCTTAAGGCATACGGGATGGAACCTAAAAAGGATCTGATTCTACATTCCGAAAACTCCATCTATGCCACCAGGGATATGCTGCTTAGGCAGCGCAGCCTGCATTTTGACAGTGCGGTTGCCACAGAAGACCGGCTTGCCATCGGCGTAATAAAATATGCCTGTGCAAGAGGACTTCGCATCCCCGGGGAAATCAACGTGATCGGATACAATAACTCCGAGCTTTCCATCAGCAGCGAACCTGAACTGACCACCATCGACAACCGGGTTGAGGTTTTGTGTAAAACGGCAATTGATTCCATTATGGCTTTGCTAAGCGGAAATAAGATCCGGAAAAAACAGCTGATCAAATGCCATCTGATCAAACGCTCCACCACTGACTTCTGACCCCGGAACAAATGCAAAAAATAACAGAAAGGATATCAAAACACATGAAAACATTTATGGACGAAAACTTTCTCCTGCGCACACAGTGCGCACAAAAGCTTTACCACGATTATGCAGAAGGTATGCCAATCCTTGACTACCACTGCCACATCAACCCACAGGAAATAGCCGAAGACCGGCAGTTTACCAATATCACCGAAGTGTGGCTTGGCGGCGACCATTACAAATGGAGGCAGATGCGCTCTAACGGGGTGGATGAGTATTACATTACCGGGGATGCCCCTGACCGGGAAAAATTCCAGAAATGGGCTGAGACTTTGGAAAAACTTATCGGTAACCCTCTCTATCACTGGTCCCATCTGGAGCTGAAAAGATACTTTGGCTATCAGGGGTATTTAAACGGCGAAACCGCCGAAGAAGTGTGGCAGCTATGCAACGCCAAACTTAAGACAAAAGAAATGAGTGTCCGGGGCCTGATCAGACAATCCGGCGTTACCCTGATCTGCACCACGGATGACCCCGCCGATTCCCTTGTATGGCACCAGAAGATCAAAGAAGATGATACCTTTGACGTACAGGTTCTCCCTGCATGGCGCCCGGATAAAGCAGCTAACCTGGAAGCTTCCATATTCCCTGATTACATCAAGCAGCTTGGGGAAGTAAGCGGTGTTAAAATCCTGACCTTCCAGAACCTGAAGGAAGCAATTGTAACCCGCATGGATTACTTTAACCAAAGAGGCTGCCTGGTATCCGACCATGGGCTGGATTATGTTATGTGCGCACCCGCTTCCGAGGAAGAGGTAGAGACCATCTTTCAAAAAGGGCTTTCCGGTAAATCCCTGACTGATCTTGAAATTGCAAAATATAAAACGGCATTTATGCTTTTCCTTGGAAGACAGTATCACCGCCTTGGCTGGGTGATGCAGCTCCACTACGGCTGCAAGAGAAACAACAACAGCCTCCAATTTTCCAAACTGGGCCCGGATACCGGCTTTGACTGTATCAATAATTACACCCCCGCTGACCAGCTTGCAGACTTCCTTAACAATCTGGCCAGTACAGATGAGCTGCCGAAAACAATCTTATATTCCTTAAACCCCAACGATAACGCCGCAATCGGCACCATCATCGGGTGTTTCCAGGACTCTTCCGCCGCCGGGAAACTACAGCAGGGATCCGCATGGTGGTTTAATGACAACAAGACCGGTATGGCCGAGCAGATGACTTCCCTTGCAAATCTTGGCATCCTCAGCAATTTTGTTGGAATGCTTACGGATTCAAGGAGTTTCCTCTCCTACACCAGACACGAATATTTCCGCCGCATCCTCTGCGGCCTAATAGGCGGCTGGGTAGAAAACGGCGAATACCCTTACGATGAAAAAGCACTGGAAAAAATCATCAAGGGCATCTGCTATCACAATGCCGTTTCTTATTTCGGATTTGACCTTAAATAGCTTTATCTTTCCATTTACCGCGTTTATAGAAGATAAATGTGATCAATGCACCGATCAGCCACGAGAGCAGGAGTGATATGAAAATACATTCCTGCCTCCCGTTTGGCAGGCTTTCCGTCCTTGTGAAGAAGGAAATCCCATAGGCAATGGGTACACGGATGGCAATGGTCGTGGCAATGGAGATCCACATAGGCGTCATGGTATCCCCCGCTCCACGCATCACACCGGATAAGCTCTGGGTCACCGCCATGGCAATGTAACCCACTGCCAAGATCCCCATCATATCCCGGCTAAGGTCCACCAGTTCCGGCGTATTCGTAAATATCCCCATCAGCAGCTTTCCAAAAAGAAGAATCATCCCCGTGATCACCGTGGAAATCACTACCGCGATCAGAGTTCCCTGCTTCGCTCCTCTATCTACCCTGTCGTTACGTCTTGCTCCCACATTCTGTCCTGCATATGTAGTCATTGCCGTTCCAAAAGAAAAATTCGGCATCATGGCAAACCCGTCCACACGCATGACGATCACATTTGCCGCAATAAACATTTCACCAAAACTGTTGGTAAGCGACTGCACCACGATCATTGCCATAGATAAGATTGCCTGGGTGATACCGGAAGGAAGACCAAGCTTTATGATCTTTCTGGTGTACTTCCGCTGGGGTTTCAAATAACCAGGCTTCAAATCAAAATATTCTTTCATCTTCATCAGCCGCAGCAGACACAAAAAAGCGGAAATCGCCTGGGCGATCACCGTGGCAAGCGCCACGCCGTTAACACCCATACGGAAGTTTGCCACAAATAGCAGATCAAGCACAATATTGATCACCGTTGAGACTAAAAGATAAATAAGCGCTGAAACAGAATCCCCAAGACCCCGCAGGATACCGCTTAAAATATTATAATATGCCAAACCTGCAGAACCGATAAATAAGATCAGCAGATAAGAGGTACACCAGTCAATAATAGATTCCGGCGTGTCCAAAAGCTCCAATAGGGGCTTTGCCACTAAGGAAGCCGCCACCATGACAAACAGGGAAGCAATCGCCGTAAGCGTGATACAATTTCCAATGGTAGTGGATAGCTTTTCCCGCTCTTTTGCGCCGAAATACTGAGATACCATGATCCCGGCGCCTACGCTGATCCCCACGAACAACACGATCAAAAGGTTTAAGATAGGCCCGGCGCTTCCGACCGCCGCCAAAGCATTATCCCCCACATATTTTCCCACCACCACGCTGTCCACCGTATTATAAAGCTGCTGTGCGATATTCCCAACCAACATGGGAACGGCAAACAAGACAATCTTTTTCCAGGGCGAGCCTTCCGTCATGTCTACCGGTTCCACAAATTTCCTCAGTAGCTCTTTCATCTCTTATCTCCTTATGCTTTTTATAATAATCCTTTTGCTTCCAGAAACTTTCTTGCAACTTCCTTATCTTCTTTTCCTTCTGCTTCCACCTCATAATTCATCTGCTGCATTTCCGCTTCCGTGATCAGCCCGTTTAACTTTTCCAAAACCTCCTGAAGCTTGGGATAATTTTTAAGGGCATCTTTCCGGACTACCGTGCCTGCATCAAAGGTTTCAAAGAATACATTATCATCCGTAAGCAGCACCAGTTGATTAGCCGCAAGCTGTGCGTCTGTGGTAAATGCATTGATCACATCCACTTCTGCGTTTATAAGGGCCTCGTATTTCAAGGCAATTTCCATCTGCTTCGTCTCTTTAAACTGCATGTGATACGCTTCGCAAAGTCTGGTATACCCGGTTTCCAGTTCGATATAATCCGGGTTCCCGCCAAAGACAAGTTCACCGGAAACCGCCGCCAGGTCAGAATAAGTGGAGAGCCCGTATTGCTCCGCCGTCTCCTGCCTTACCGCCAGCCCATAAGTATTGGAAAATCCATATAAGCCTGTCCAGGTAAGCCCCAATCCATCATATTCGCTTAACAACTGTTCATACAGCCTATCATCGTCCTTTTCCATTTCTTCCTTTTTCAGTACATTTAACCACGCCGTCCTTGTGTACTCCGGATACAGGTCAAATTCCCCCTTTACAAGCGCCGGGTGGATATTGGTGGTTCCGCCGCCAACACCCTTGGTGATCTCTACCTCATAATCCGTTTCCGCCTCAATAAGCTGGGCAATGATCTCCGTTAAAATATACTGCTCCGTCATAGGCTTAGAAGCAATCTTGACCGCTTCTTTCTTCCCGCAGCCGGCAGCCCCAAATACCATGCATACCAGCAAAATACATACGATTTTTTTCTTCATTTGTTTCATAACCTTCTCCTCACTTTCTTAAAACAACGTTATCTGCAGATCAGACGCCTTACAAACTCATCTTTAGGGTTTGACAACAGTTCTTCTTTCGCCCCTTCCTGCCAGATGATGCCGTCTTTCATGATCAAAATACGGCTTCCCAGTTTAAAGGCTTCCTCAATATCATGAGTAATAAAGACAATTGTTATTCCTGTTTTTTGCCGTAATGACTGCATTTCTTCCTGCAATGTCCTGCGGGTGATCTCATCCACCGCCCCAAAAGGCTCGTCCATTAACAAAATCTCCGGTTCAAAAGCCATGGCCCTTGCAATCCCCACCCGCTGTTTCTGGCCACCGGACAACTGCCTTGGGAAACGCCCGGCCAATTCTGCCGGAATCTCTACTAAGTCCAGCATCTTCTCTGCCAGAGCCCTTTTCTCCTCCCTGGACATTTTTCTTTCCAAGCACGGCACATAGCAAATATTATCCTCCACTGTCATATGGGGAAATAACTTTGCCCCCTGAACCGCATAGCCAATCCGCCTGCGCAGGGCTGTCAGATCCCCTTGGGAAAGATTCTCCCCGTTTACGATAACTTCCCCTTTTACAGGCGCCACCAGGCCGTTCATCATCTTTAGCAACGTAGTCTTCCCGCAGCCGGAAGGACCTATGATGACCACAAATTCCCCCTTATCCACGGTAAGGGAAACCTCTCTTAACACCCGGTTCTTCCCGTATACGGCTGTGCAGTTCCGTATCTCGATCACCACAGAATTTTCCTTATTCAATGCCATACCTCCTGTTCACCGCCTTTTCCGCCTTAGAAAGCAGCCAGTCACTAAGAAGGGCAAGCGCCGCGATCAGCACCGAGCCTGCCGCCGTCAATGTCATATTATAGGTAGTGATCCCGCGGTAGATCGCCACGCCAAGGCCCCCTGCCCCGATAAAGGAAGCAATCCCGCCCATGGCAATGATCATCACCACCATATTCCGAAAGCCGCTGATGATCATAGGAAGAGCCAGCGGAAACCGGATGCCAAACATGATCTGCTTTTTGTCTGCGCCAAGCCCTTCTGCCACCTCCAATACACTGGCATCCACATTCGTCAAGCCCGTATAGGTATTCCTCACGATAGGCAGCAGCCCGTAGACCGTAAGGGCAATAATGGCAGTCTTATTCCCAATCCCGGTAAACGGGATCAGAAACCCTAAAAGGGATATGGACGGGATCGTATAGATCACATTGATCACACCAAGCACCATACCTGCCGCCTTCTTATGCCTGCTGATCCATATTCCCGCCAGGATGCCGAGCACCCCGGCACAGACCACCGCTGTTAAGGATATCCTGATATGCTCCAATAAACAGGTGAGGAAAAAGTCCCGCCTTTCCCAAAGGATCTGTAAAAGCTGCATGCCGCTTCCTCCTTAAACCATACTAAGAACAAACGTTCTAACTTAATATATAGCATATCTTTTGTGTTGTCAATAGAAAAACGGCTGTATTTCACAGCCGTACAAGCAGTTCCCGATCACCGTACTCTGACGCAGCAGTCTTTCCCGCAAAAAGCAATCCCATAACTGCTATATCCGTCATACCCATCCGACTCCAGTTCCAGGGCATAATGCTTTTCTTCAATTTGGCTTAAAGCGTCTTCCGCTTTTTGTTCAATCTCTTTGATTTTTTTGGTCACCTTAAATTCCACAATAAAGGCTTCCTTTCTTCTAGATAAGGGTTTCACAAACAAATCGCACCTGCCTTTTCCCGTCTCCCGGTTTGACACGGTCCGGTATCCCTTCATTCCCGACAAAAGTCCTGCCACCAGCCCATGGTAATAGTTCTCACTCTCATCAAAGGAACTGATGGTCTCGTACAAAATTCCCGTCAACTCTTCTTCAAGCCTTGCCGTGTCCTTATTCACAAAAGCCGTATGAAGCCCTGTTAAATCTCTTTCTTTCATCTTTTGGCCAAACCAATCCATGATTTTTTTGCGGAAAATATATTTCACTTCCCTGTTAGGGATCTTCAATGTCAGATACCGGATATCATCCTCACCTATCCGCTCCTTCACTTTCCTGAAATAACCCGTAAAAAACGTAAAATTCCAAAGATTATCCATGCTCTCATACACTTCTTCATAAGTAATATCCTCATGGATCGGCTTTTCTACCGTTCCGCCGTCTATCAGGCTTTCCAACTCATTTTTCACACTGTCATCAGCCATCTCCAACAGACTGCGCACAATATGATTAGAAGAAGTATTGGCCCAGTATGAACCGGGAATTTCTTCTTCATGGCTCTTAAGCGCTTTAACATAACGAATCACGCTCCACGGATTATATACATTGGCATTCCCAAAAACATAACCATTATACCAGTCTTTGATCAGGTCATATTTATTTTCAACTCCAAAATCTTCGCAAAGTCTTTGCACTTCTTTGTCTGTAAAACCAAAATGTTCCCCATAGTTCCAATCCAATATGGAAATGATATCCAGATTATTCAATCCGGTAAAAATACTCTCCTTCGATACTCTTAAACACCCGGTTATCACTGCAAATTCAAGGCTCGTATTCGTCTTTAACGATGATTCAAACAATGTCCGGATAAAGCCGATCATTTCATTGTAAAACTTTTCCGTAAACGCATTTTCAAGCGCAACATCATACTCATCGATCAGGATGATCACTTTTCTCTCATAATACTTTTCAAGGCAGCGTGACAAAAAAGTAATAGACTGATTATAGCTTCCCCTGTCCGCTTTTCGACGCATGATGTTTAAATATTCTTCCTTTTCTTCCACAAGCCTGTCATCCTGCAGGATAAACTTATGCCGCAGAAATTCATTTGCTACCTGCCGCCGGATCGCATCATAAGCCAATTCAAAATCCGGCTGTTTTGCATCCTTGAACGTAAGGTTTATTACAGGATACTTTCCCATATGCGCCAAATACTGTTCCCCGGCCTGCAGAATCTTTTTATTTTCAAAAAGAGATGCATTGTCTCTTTTTTTACCATCCTCTGTATGCATATCCTCAAAATAATACTGCAGCATGCTCATATTTAATGTTTTTCCGAACCGCCGGGGTCGGGTAAATAGATTTACACTGCTTTTTTTATCCAGCAATTCTTTTATAAACCATGTTTTATCAACAAAATAATAGCCTCTGGATATCAGATGCTCAAAGTTATCCACCCCTACAGGCAAAGGCTTATAATCCATATGCTTTCTCCTATTTTCCTTCTCGATATATTTTCCCAATACCTATTTTTCCCATACTTCTATACTATCAGTCAAAACAGGGAAATGCAAGCGATTGATTCCGCTCGCATTTCCCCGTTATTCCTTACAAAAGTTCCCTCTCCATCTCTTCCATGATGTGTATCAAATCCCGGATATTACCTTTTTCCTGGATCACTCTCCGCAAATAAACCAAAACCTCATAGTACCCTGCCCGCTCCGGCACCAGCCCCTCTAACACGCCCGGGTATTGTTCCTTCAGGTTATCCAGCATACTCTTTACAAGCTGCTTGTTTATTATCCTTCCATAATTCTCCCTGCACTGCCTGACAGTCTCATCAATGATATCATAATATGTTCTGTCATCTGCCTTTGGGTACTCCTTTTGCCACAGCACCTGGTCATAGGATAAGATCCTGACTTCATTTTCTTTAAGCCTTACATCATCCCGGATTCGGATGACCGGAAGCAGCATCCCCGTCTGTGCCGCCATTTTTTTTCGGCACCGGTTCACATAATCAGCTTTCAGCCCTTCTTCCACGCAGGGAATCAGCCCGCTCCCAATATCAATGCGCACCGGCTCCGCAATCAGGTTTAGCTTGATCTCCCGCTCCGTCTCCATGTTTTCATATTCACAGATCGGCATACCTTCCATTCCCAGCAATTCATCCGAACGCACCTGCAGCAGCCTGCAGATATCGGCAAACAGCATAATATCCGGAAGACTGCTGCCACGTTCCCATTTAGATACGGCCTGCGGAGTCACCCCCAGCCGCATAGCAAATTCCTCCTGCATCATGTTCCGGTCCTTCCTGAACTTCCCGATGTTTTCACCAATACATTTCATTGCCGCTCCCCCTTTGATGGAATATAATAATATAATCATTTCTGTCATTTCTTATATTACCCCATCCGATGCGTCCTGTAAAACAACTGGCCGTTTAGGCAGAACCCAAATCCAGCCTGATCATGCCATGGTCAAATGCTTTTGATAAGATTCCGGATCCATTTCCCTTTATTTACCTTGATAAACGCAGGGATGCATTTAAACACCTGATCTGCATTCAGGCAGGCCACCACAAGCACAGGTGACGCCTTCACCACAAAAGCCATAAAAAGCGACAGCGGTATCACGATCATCCATATGGAAATGATATCCATTTTTACCACAAAGGAAGAATCCCCGCCCCCTCTTATAATTCCGCAGGCTGTTGACATCTGGTAGGACATGCCAACCGCCGCAACACTAAGGACCACCAAAAATGCATTTGCCATCTCCCTTGTCCGGTCAGAAATATTATAAATAGAAAGGATCGGTATGCGCAGCATATAAAGCGCTATCCCTGAAAAAATTCCCACTCCTGCAAAAAAAAGCTGAAGTCTTACGGCATTTTTCTTTACCTCATCGTAATCCCCTGCCCCTACGCCATTGCCTATGACCACCGCAGAAGCGCCGCAGGCGCCCAAAGCCGCAGATTTCACGATCAGATAAATATTGGATGCCACACTGTTTGCCGCTATGGCCGCCTTATCCATATGACCTAAGATCACCGTCTGGAGCATGTTATTAAGCCCCCATAAGCCCTGGGCGATCAGAAGCGGCAGCGCAACCCGGAAATAATCCTTCCGCAACCCCTTTTCCGTTACGAGAAAGCCTGCCGGCGTCAATCCAGTCTCCCGGCATCTGAAATAGATAAAACAAAGTAAAACGATAAATTCCAGGACCCTGGCAGTAAGTGTTCCTATGGCAGCTCCCGCAACACCAAGTTCCGGAAGGCCAAAGCGCCCATAGATCAAAACATAATTGATCCCGCAGTTAATAAAAAACGTCATTACGGAAAGGCAAAGGGCTATCTTCACGATCGCCATACTCCTTAAGAAAGCCAGCATAACCTGGGTCATCACAAAAAAGAAATAGGTAAACCGGATAACCCCAAGATACCTCATCCCTTCTCTCACAATATCTGCATCGTCCGTAAAAATATGCATTACTTTATCCGGAAATAAACTGACACCCACAACAAACTGTATCTGGTTGACCGCCGCCACCCCCGAAAGGGATAAAAGATTAAAGAAAAGGTCTTGTTCTCATTCTTCACCCAGCAATTCCCTATAGCTTCGCCTTCGCATACAAATTGTAAGGCTGTTCCCTTAAAAGTTCCCGGCAGACCTCCTTTGCTTCCTGCTTTTTGCCCTGCTGTTCCAGCAAGAGCGCTTTTGCCATGGCAAGGCGCATACAGGATGCCTGGTTACAAAGACGGCACCTGGGGCTTTCCTCCATTGCTTTTAAAGCTTCTTCCCCCGCCTTATTCCCCTTTCCATACAAAGCAAGGATAAATTCCACAAATTTTACATACCTTTCTTTATAAAAAAACTCTTCTGTAGCAACAATCCCTGCATCTTCCCCTGTATCCGGATTATTCCCGCAAAGCTGCTTCACTGTGGCGCGAAGAGCCGCCACCGCCTTACTCATTTCTCTGGAAGCTTCGTTAAGACCTGCTGATTTTGCCAAAGCTTCCTTCTTATTTCCGCCAAGCACTTTCCCAAAAAGAGCAGACAGCTTCCCGATGCCGGCCGCCTTTTCCTGTTCCTCTTCGTCCGGAGTGCAGGCCGTGATTTCATCTTCCCCGAAAGTCAGGAAAAAGATCCGGTTCAACGCTATGTCCATTTTTTCTTTTTTCCTGCCCATAGTGGTAGTATAAGCGGCGCCAAAATTTTTGTCCGCACGCTCCATGGACGCTATGGCTTCTTTTTTCTGCCCTTTTAAAAGGAAATCCCAGGCCAGGATATGGTGATATTTGATAGGCATAGACTGCTTTACCTGATCGATACAGCCTAAAGCCTGTTCCTGAAGCCCTGCGTATAAATATATCCTGTAACGCAAAAGCTCCTTTTGCCGTTTATCGCAGGAAAGCTTACCAACAATCTCTTTTGCAAGTTTAAACTCCCCTGACCTTGCATAATTGGCGGATAGATCCCTTACCGTCTCCTCATCCCGGTTAAACTGATCGTAAATAATCCGATACGTCTTTGCCGCAAGAGCGTACTCCCCCAAAAGCTCGTACACATGGGCCAGATTCCCATAATGGACAGCGGAAGGCTCCTTCTTCTCTTCCCGGTACATATAATAGACAGCCCGCTTAAAATAGGGAAGCGCCTTCTCATACTCTCCCGCATATTTATACAGGCAGCCAATGTTGTTATGGGCAAAAGCATCCGCCGGATCCCGTTCCAATACTTTCTGGAAATCCTTCATGGCAGCTTCCGCATCCTTTGCCGCCATGCTGAAAAGCCCCCGCTTATTTAAGAGAAAATTGCAGGGATATAATTTCAGGTATCCGGTGATCACCGGGTATCCCTTCCGGTAAAACTTCAGCTTGCCGGTGTTTGGTATTTTTGCTTCGTAAAAAACGTCAAAATCATCCAGGTTCTTTTGGATCGGATAGTCTTCGGGCACTTCTCCACCGTGATAAATGCAGTTATCAAGGT
Organism: uncultured Lachnospiraceae bacterium; assembly: GCA_910587295.1. GTDB lineage: Bacteria > Bacillota > Clostridia > Lachnospirales > Lachnospiraceae > Suilimivivens. Next base: position 56,328 of record CAJULP010000095.1, read on the forward strand.
AAATGCTCTCCACCTTATTTTCTTGGGCCTGTTTTAACAATTCCTCCAATTCTTCCTTGTGGCCCGTATCGTAATACACCTTTGCCATCTCCTCGTAAGGATACGCATAGTCAGGGAAACAGGAAATACACTGCTTTCCGTTTTCGATCACACCGGACGCATCCCAAAGCCTGGCATAGGATTTTAACATCAACACATAAGCATAGGTAACCTGGTACCACTCCAGCAAAGTGCCTGCCAGGTCAAGGCATTTTTGATATTCCCCCATCTCTAAATAAATCTGGGCGATCTCGATCAAGAAGTTCGGATCCTCATCCAGGTAAGCCTTTCTTTTCTCGTATTCCGCCACGGCATCCTTAAAATACCCGGCAGACCCCCTGGCCATATTGTGGTACGCTGAAATCTTAAGCTTACCTGCAAGGCTTTGCTTATCCGTATCATCCGTACCGATCAACGTGGTCCACTTTTCTATTGCTCCAAGTGACTCTCCGCTTTCCGCCCCGCCTAAGTAAACCTTGGAAAGAAGCTCCCAATACCTGGCCGCCTGATCGTCCGGAACACGCTCCCTGATGGAATCCAGCACTTTTTCCGCCGCAAAATAACGTTCTTCATGATAATAACATCCGGCAAGCTCCAATGCTGCCAAAATATCTCCGTCCTTTTCCCATTTTTCCTGTAATTTGGGAATCAGGTCAATCTGAATCTTCTTTAAAAGCTCCATTAACTCCTGGTTGTAATGAAAATGGGGCGCCAGCAGAATACAGCTCCTCGCCCTATCCTCCTCTCCCTTTTCATGGTAATAAAAAGAAAGCCTGTAGTTGGCCGTGCCGTTCTCGTCATCTGATTCTTTGATCTTTTTATAACAGGCTGCCGCCTCTTCCTTTTGTCCATTTTCCCAATAAAAATCCGCCATATGGTGTAAGATTACGATATTTTCAGGATACCGCTCCAAAAGATTGCAAAGAAGCCCTTCTGCCTCATCCTCTCTGCCCGTATTCCGGTACACCAGCGCCCTTATGATCTCCATATACGGGTGGCTGATCCCTGTTTTTTCTCCCTTTTCAATTCCCTCAAGGGCTTTTGGGTAATCCTGCTCATTGACAGCGTTCAGACTTTCCCGGTAATACTTTAAAAACCCGTCATAATCGCCGTCATCTTCCCCTTCGAACAGGGTATAGTCAAACGATTCCTGTTCCGAACATCTCTGCACCAGATACCTGACAAACTCCGCCGGAAACTCCTCCTTTAACCTTGCCGTATCCCTGCGGATATCCAGTTTTTTATCAAACAGCTGCCAAATCTTTTGGGGGAACTGAATATGGTTCATCAGGAAAATAAGAAGCTTTCTCCTGCACTCCTCATTTTCCTCAAGGGAAAGAAACACTTCCTCGTCAAACAGCGCCCTCCACTTCTCCTCGTCACACCGAAGGCTGAGGTTTCCATAAAGTTCCGCCGCCTTGGCCGCCCACTGCCCGGAGGGAGAGTCATCTGTCTCTTCTTCTTTTTCTTCCCTATCCTTTTTGCAATAAGCCAGGGCCTCATCGTATGCACTCCTAAGGCGCATGAACCCTTCCTGGTCGTCCTCCGGATTCGTCACGGTAAGTTTCCGGCGGTACGCATCCCGAATCAACGCCTCATCCTTCACAGGTTCCATGCCAAGAATGCCAAAAGCTTCTTCTATCCTCATAAAAGTAACCATGCCTTTCTCGTAATTGTTTCTTGTCTCTATTTTATCGCTTTGGAGGCTGTCTGTCACCTGTTTCCTGCTTTTCTTTTCTGCCAAAGCCGCCCATTTCGCGATCCATGGATCCCATATCCGAAAGCTTGATCCCGGATGCGTCTATCAGGGTACTTTGATCCAGCTTCTGTCCTTCATCCGTGGCGGGGATTTCTCCTTTGAGCTGCCCGCTTATGCTCTTGCTTCTCAAAACGCAAAATTCCCTTAACGTATCAATCCCTTTCTCAAACTCCTCATAGCTGCAAAACTTCGTCGGATCTTTTTCCACATAGGGGGCTATCATTTCCTTCACATCAGCGATCGTCTCTTCAAAATAACCGCTGGTAAAAAAACTGTCTATCAATTCCCCAAAATACTGGTGGTACTTATCCCTATACTCCTCATCGGCAAAAATCCATGCGATTATAGGTCTTGATTTTATATCCCCGCCTGACACCGGAGAATCAACAGGATAGTTGACCATGGCCGCGGCATCCGTCTGTGATTCAAATCCCCCGAAAGCAAGGTTATAATCCCAGGGGATCATAGAAAGCTTTCCATCCTTTTCATACAGATAGTAATTGTGAATCATCGCTCCGGTATAGCTGTCGAAATTACAGACAAAGTTATGCACCACAAAATAGCGAAGGACTGCTTCCACATCCACAATCTCTTCTATATCCACGGCATTTTCCTTCCCTTCCTGCGAAAAAACATTCAAATTTTTTAGGGATTCTATCAGCCGGTCCTTATCAGCGTTTGTAAGGTCCGTTTTCGCATTTTCAAAGATATTTCTGTAACTGTCATATTCATCGTCCGTATAAATAAGCGCCACGTCACTGCTTCCCATCATGGGCATACCATCTTTCCCAAAATCTCCTTTCGGCGGTTCTCCTTTCCCGAATCCGTCTGGCGGCATTGGCATATCCTCCCCTGCCTCTTCTTTGAAGATGTCTTTCATGTTTTCCATATTTTCCATGTTTTCCATATCTTCCATCTTGAATCCGCCGCCGTTTCCTCTGCCGCCGCCCATATCCATACTGTCCGGCTTATAAAGGTTCCCATAATCAGTTCCGTAATTCCGGGAGAGAAACCCCTCCTCCACTCCCTCAACTGCCAGATAAAGCCCCCAGTCCTCTCCATTTACCGTAATATAAACATAACTGCAAAGGGGAGCCGCAACGCCGAATTCCCCCATCATCCGGTAGGTAAGGTAATCCTTCATATAAGTATTGTCCTGTATGATATTGTTCAGGCTGACCTTATCAAGCCCATGGTAAGTCTTTCCGCTTTCATAGCAGTCAAATTCCAGTTTAAAGCTGTAACGGTCATTTCCGTAAGCCTTCACGGAGCTTAACGACGTATTTCCCTTTGCGCGTATACCCACATTTTTATATGATTCATCGTCAATGATCACCGCACAGGGGGAATATTCCTCATTTTCACAGGTTTCGATAAAGCTGTCCCAATCATCCATCACAATATCTATCCTATGTACTTTGGAAGTATCAAACAGCCTTGCCGCATACGAAGCTTCGGCCATGACCGGCATGACTCCCAGCTTTTCCCCATTGACCAAAAGAGCCGTAAGGAGCAGAACCAGAACCAATGCCGCACAGCATATCTGGTCGATCCGTTTATTTGTTGACATATCCTGCCCCCTTATCCCATGTATTCACCATTGAAGCTGACCAGTACGGCGCTGTTTATCCCTTCCATATCGGCAAGCTCATTGACAAAATCCGTATTGTCTTCTTTCATACGTATTTCCAGATTAAGCTCTACCTGCCCTTTTTGCGCGGTCTTGCTTTTTACCACGCACCGCTTCACTTTGTTTTTTAAAAAGGCCACCGCCTTTTGCTCACTTTCATGCCCGGTACAGCTTAATACCACGATATAAGGATTTAAATGCGGTTTCCGGTTCACAAACACCAAAAGCACGATCCCGACCGCAAGGCTTCCCGCCACCGCAAGGGGGATCATCCCTGCTGCCAGCACGATTCCTACCGCTATGGACCAAAATAAATAGGCAATGTCCAAAGGCTCCTTAATAGCGGTCCGAAAACGCACGATAGATAAAGCGCCCACCATGCCCAAAGATAATACCACATTGGATGTGACCGCCAAGATCACCACGGTAGATATCATCGTAAGGGCAACCAATGTCACCCCAAAGCTGGAAGAGTACATCACGCCGGAAAACGTCCTTTTATACACCAAAAAAATAAACATTCCCAGCCCAAATGCCAAAAAAAGCGCCAGGGCCATATCAAACGCACTGATACTGCCTATATTCTCCAAAAAACTTGATTTAAAAATATCCTGAAATGTCATCTCTTTTCTCCTTTTCTTTTCTTCTTTTTCCCGATAAAATCCGTTACCTGGCGCAGTTACCCGTATATCCGGCATGCGGCGTACTTGGAATATGCCCCTGCCATACGCCCCGGAAGCTCTACCGCGTCACGGATGATGTCCGGCAAAAAGGCATCCCACTTTACTTCCAAAATAACCGGCGGATCCCCTGACGGCACCATCACACAGTCCGGGTTTAAAAAATCTGTTCCGCAAAGCCCGGTCCTGATATCATAATCCAATGTGACCCGCACATTCCCAGGCCCGTACACAAAGGGTTCCCTGACGTAATCCACAATGGTCTTAGGCCTAAGCCCTTCCGTATCCATCTTACGGCACAGCTCTCCTAAAAGCGTTTTCGGCAAAATCCCTCCATCCGGTTTCCTGCCCTGCAAAAACGCCTGCACCGTTTCTTTCGATACCGGAATACTTTCTTTCCTTGTCAGGGCGCCCAATTTACACTTTTTTTCCAGGTGGATAAGTGAAAAATCTCCATTGTAACATCGGATACGGAACTTTTCCCGCTTATTTACTCCGTCCACCTTCTCCCGCAGAGCTTTATCCTCCAGGTTGTCAAAATAAAGGCTCCTGACCAGATATCTGCCATCCCTTGCGTGAGGATCCGGCTTGGCCAAAATCTGGAGCCTTCGCCGTATCGCCATCACATCCGAGGCATTGATCTGGTACTTTAATTCATGCCGGTAATCTGCCATACTGTTTCCTACCTCCACTCTATTCCGCTTGGAACTACATCAGTTTACATTTGCTTCTTGTTTAAAAAATGGAAAATTTGTGAAAAAAATATGAATTGCAAAACCCCCGGCCATGCATCCGCATAACCGGGGGTTTTATTTCATGTATTTACTTTCAAGTACCTGAACTATTTAACGCAATGCCTTTCCTTACCGTTGAAAGCATTTTTTCCATCTCTGTCTGTGGGTCAGTTTTTTTGCTTTCCTTCGATCCGGTATCGGAACCCTCGCTGCCTTTCTTCTCTTCAGCCCTTTTGGCTTCGGCACGGTCGCACTCTTTCATCAGGGTTTCCGATTCCTGTGCATCCAGCATGACCTGCATCTGGTAAATCCCTTTTTTGATCCGCTTCATTTCTTCCTGTCTTTCCTTCACTTTACCTGACTGCTGCTGCATAAAATCTTTTACATTTCCTATTTTCATCATACCTCTCCTTTTGCGCGTTGTTTTCTCGCCTCTTCAAGGGCTTCCTTGATCTGGTCTGCAATATCTTTCTCGGACTCGTCAAAGCTTTCCATCATCCGCTTCCATTGTTTTTCCGTGTATGCCTGAGCTCCGATCTGGATTACCGGCTCCGTTTCCCCTTTTTTGACTTTTTCCAGAATTTCATTTTTCCGGCTGCCAATCATCTTCATGATCTCTTCCGTAGACATAGGGCCATTTTCCGGTGTCATCCCTTTATCCGCCATGTTATCTTCTGCCTTTTTATCCTCAGACTGGCTTTGGGCCTTTGTAAGCTTCCCGCTGAAACTGTTTCCGGATACTTTCCCCCTACTGTGGCTCTTTTCATAAAAAACGTAACTGTTGTTCACTCCTTTTACAGCCATAAAAACCTCCGTTTTCATTTTTTACAGGCTTTTCTGTCAGTCAAAGCCCGCTTCACCGCTCCCCAAAAGGTCCAAGCGGTCTGTTCCTAGTAGTTCCTGTCTCTATCCTCCTTTCATTTGCCTATATATTGCATGTACTGTTTTTTCACCGCAGGATATCTTGCCTTTGGAACCGACAATTCCTGTCCATTACTCAAATAAAGTACATAGCTGCTTATTTTATCGACATACCGCAAGTTGACGAGAAAGCTTTGATGGATCCTTATAAACCCCATCCCCTTAAGCTCTTCTTCTATCTCGTCCAACTTCTTATAAATGCTGTATGTCTGGTCCCCAACATAAAAGATATTTTTATGCCTTGCCGTCTCAATGTAAATAATCTCATCCGCCTTGATGCACTTCTTCCCCCCCACAAAGGGAAATTGAAAGACCCGGTCCATTTTCCTCCATCTCCATTCCCGCCATATAAACAATACATAAATACATGATTTATATCGGTCCATTCCGTTGATTTCATTTGTAAAACTGCACCAAATGACTACCAACATCACCAAATGACCAAAAAATAGGATAAACGGCGCAGCTTCGGTTATTCCGTTTATCCGTTTTGCAGGTCATTCAGCATTTTATCTTCCCCGTAAAAGGGTAGATGGGGTCCATAAGCCCCGCCCGACGCTCCATCTCCGCCTGTACCTTTGCGTAGGTTTCCCGGTCGATGATGGCTTCATGGCAGTCCGCCATGCAGCATTGATGCCTCCTGAAAATCATTCCTCAGCGTGGTGCAGCCGTAGATAAAAACAGCGGGTGCGCTGCAATCCACATTTATCGTGAACTGTAATACACCCGCCAAAATGTATGTATCGCTTTTATTTACCGCTTTTAAATGTACTGTGGAATATCCGTCACTAACGTTCCCCAGGAGACAGGAAGGCGAACAGTTACATCCTTTCGTCATTTCAATCGCCTTATCAACTATCTGCCGAAATTTATCTCCGGATTCAGTGGCCAATCTTCTTACATGACTGGCCCCGCCTGCCACAGCATCATATAAAACAACAGAATTCAAGTGCAGAATGTCTATAGGGTTCAAGGTCAGCACTTGACCAAGTAATGGTCTTTCCCTAACATTTAATTCAGATTCCCTTTATTCTCAATAAGCAAATAAAGCGTGCTAAGGTTAGTGCGCTTTAAACAATTATTAATATCAGCCTCTCTCAATGAACTAATTCTATTCCTGCTAACAAGAAAGAAGTCTTAACTTAAGGAGTACTTCCCTCAATCCCAATCCATCCTTTTACTGTTTCCACAGCATAACCAACCGCCTGTGCTATCTTTTCAATATCAAGTTCCATTCTGTACAAACAAGAATGGTCTGCCAAATGCGGAACAACGTATATTTTCCTTTAAAAACGTATCCGCTCCATTTTCGGTTCAAAAAATGGTGGATAATGAAAAGAACAAACATCGCCATTCCAAGCCACTCATGTACCGCTGCCCCAATCCGTTCATAAGCCATTAGGAGCAGCAGCATGACCGTCATTCCGATATCAACCACTATTTTCAAAATTGTTTTCCGATTCACGCTGCTTGCCTCCCTTATTCCTGTTTCTATCGGTGAAGTCCTGTCAGCATTTCTACCGTTGCCGGGTCATAGTGGGAGAAGAACAGGCTTTTCTTTTCGTCCAGTGCCTGAATTGCCTCCATATCCTCACCAGACAGCACAAAATCAAACACATCCATATTCTGGATCTTGCGCTCCTTATGGGTAGACTTCGGAATTACCACAACACCGCTCTAAATCAGGAACCGCAGAGCAGTCTGGGCCGCGCTCTTATTGTATTTCTCCCCAATCTTTGTCAGGACAGAATCGGTAAAGAAATCTTTGCGTTCCTCTGCAAAAGGCCTCCACGATTCATGCTGTACGCCATATTTCACCATATATTCGTGAGCCTGTGCCTGCTGCTGGAATACATGGGTTTCCACCTGATTGATCGCCGGTTTCACTTCCACGAAACTACAAAGGTCAACCAGTCGGTCCGGGTAGAAGTTAGATGCACCGATAGTGCGGATCCATCCTTCTTTATAGGCTTCTTCCATCGCCCGGTAAGTTCCATAATAGTCATTGAAAGGCTGATGAATCAGCACCAGATCAAGTATTCTGTTTGTAGCTTGCACAGGGATTCTTTCAAAGACGCCTTCGCCTTTTCATAGCCGCCGTTTCTAATCCATACTTTTGTGGTGATAAATAATTCTCCACGGGGAACGCCGCATTTTTTGATTGCATTGCCCACAGCTTCTTCAGAGAAAGATTGTCAAGTGTGTTTGCAAACTTGTATGTGTCAAGTGTTAGTTGGCACATACTGCTCGCATTCCCTTCTTGCGCTTCACACGCATATCTCTTATAATAGTTTTGACTTCTACTCCGTGTAACCATATTTTTGTTTTATCCGTGCTCCATAGCCCGCCCTCCTTTCCTGTAATTTGTTTTTAGTTAAAAAGAATTACCCATTTCACTAATAGGAGAAAACGGCTATAAAAACGGAAGTGTTTTTGAAAAAACTGCTACAAAATTTTATTTTTTTGAAAAAGATTGATTATAAATGCCAAAATACACCAAGCTTCCGGCATTCCGGGAGCAGAATTACATAACGGAAGCGGACGGGGATATGCTCCACCGTGAAGCCCGTGCGCTTGCCCTCCGGCGTATTGAAGAAAGCGCACGGACGGAAAATGATTTCCAAAAAGCCATTGAATGGTGGGATACACTGGACGAAAACAGGGAGCGGAGAGAAAGAGACCACGAAATAGGGTGCTCCACTGTTCCTCTGGAATGGGGTGCAGATGAATTGTACCTATCCGATAGACCGTCTTATGATATGGTTCTAAAAACGCTCCTGCTTGCAGGCGATTTTCTTGATCTCATATTTGACAGCCCGGAAACGATACATGAACTTGTCACGGATGCGGATTAACCGAAAATATTAGAGGAACTAAAGCCGCACCTTAAAAATATGCTCTATTATCTGTTCCTGCGTGATTATTCCGCAACAGAGTATACGGAAAGTATCGGACAGTCTGACCGGAATATACGGGGTATCCGTGAAACTGCGCTGAAAAGGATACGGAAACTTTACGGCGGCATACTTACATACAGGAAAGAAAACAGCCTGCCGATGACGCTTGATGAGAAGTATTTTCTGGAAAATGGAGTGCGGAAGAAAAAAGGAATATAAATGTGTTCCAACTGAAAAGCGCAAACGGATTGATCGATAATAAGTAACTGTTTATATTCGGTACAGCGGCTATGAATATAGGGCAGACAGTAAAGGTGACCTATACATAACGGTTTCCAAAGATGCAAAGCCGGAAATGTACCGTTCCATGCAGGAAGCAGCAGGGCAGCTTGTCATGGATGCGATAAACGTCGGACTTTCCGCCATGCATAAGGCACCGGAAGAAAAACTGAAGAGTCCCTTTCCACTTAGGACTATCTTTCCTATTTCTATCCGTTTGACAAACCGGAGTTCAGAAAGAATGGCGTGGAATCGGGATGGCCTGTGACTGACCGTGAGGGCATTGCGATCACAATGGTTATGGGGAATGCGCCGCAGGCTGTGGCGATGGAGCTGCAGAAAGACTATGCGGAAAGGTACGACTGGATCGTAAAAGAATTTACAGACCTCTCCTTTACCTTTATGACGAGTTTCCTTTATTACACGGATTATGATAAGATTGATGAACAGACACGCAGCCTGTACTGTCAGGGCATTTCCGCTTTCGGCGGAATATCCTCGACTTACCGGATTGCGCTGGAAAAGGATGCCCCCATTATCGTATGGGATTTCCACTCGCTGCTTGTCATGGTGCAGATGTACTTTTCCTTCATGCTCACGGACAAGGACAGTGATATGCGCCTGTGCAAGTATTGTAAAAAAGCCTTTATCGCAAGCCGGAGGGGGAATGAATTTTGCAGCCTGAAGTGCAAGAACCAGTTTAATGTCTACAAATCAAGGGAAAAGAAAAAGGGAAATAAAAGAAATGATTGAAAACCGAAATATAAGAAAGAATGGTTCTTTGAAATATGACGGATAATATTACATCTGGGAACTTTTGTGCGACGGGCTATTGCACAAAGTCTAATCAAACATAGGGAGCGTCAACTTATATTTTGTTAAATATAGAAAAATAAGCAGCGGAGATGATATAGATGGAGTTTACTTTGGAAGATCTTTATACAAAAAAGGAAGGACAGACCTACGACCATAAGAGTGCAAGAAAAGACCCGAAGGGGCTGTCTAATCATATTGTCGCATTTGCTAATGCAGACGTCGGTACGCTTGTGATCGGCATTGAAGATGATTTTACAGTCACAGGCATTGACGGCTACCACAACAATGTCAATGATATACTTAGAGTGCCCTTTGATTACTGCACTCCATCGGTGCATGTTACTACCAAAACGGTTGAATGTACCGACAAAAACGGTAATCCCAATCATCTGCTGGTTATGACCATTCCGCAAAGCTCTGAGCTACACGCTAACCAGCAGGACGAAGTATATTACCGTATGGGCGACAAATCCAAAAAACTAAATTTTGATGAGCGGCTGCAGCTTATGTATGCCAAAGGTTCCCGCTATTACGAGGACGAGCCTGTTTATCGTTCCTCTATGGAGGATATTGATTGGGATTTTGTCGCTGATTACTGCAAGAAAATTGGATACCAAAAATCCGCAACGCTTCTTCAAAAGGGCAAGGGTGCGTTTTATCCGATATGACGGCATAGAAGCCAAAGTCGGAACCGAAATGAATGTCATTAAGGATGAAATGTTTGAAGGCCGTATTCTCGATATGGTTCGCAACTCTCTCGACTTTGTACGCAGCCAAATCAAAGAACACACAAAGCTTGGTGCAGATGGTCTTTTTCATACAACGCCCGAATACCCGGAATTTGCTTGGAAAGAAATCATCATTAACTCCATCGCCCACCGTGATTACAGCATTAAGGGAACCGATATACAAATTAAAATGTTTGATGACAGGATCACTGTTGAGAGTCCCGGTATCCTGCCCGGAATTGTGCGCCTGAACAATCTCCGCACCGTTCACTTCTCCCGCAACCCAAACATTGCCCGTTTTCTCCACGAATATGATTATGTGCAGGAATTCGGCGAAGGTATTGACCGTATGTTTAATGAAATGGCGGCTGCCGGGCTTCCTGCTCCTGAGTACCATGATAATGCCTTTATGCTCAATGCCACAATTCGGAATGGGGTAATAAGTGAAGCTGATGAGGTGATAAATGAGGTAATAAATGGGGCAATAAATATTTCTGTTACCGAGCAGGCTGTTTTAGCTGCACTAAAGAAAAAAGCAAGAATTACAAAAGTGGAATTGCAGAAAGAAACTTCTCTTGGGAAAAGCACGATTGACCGGACAATTAAAGCATTAAAAGAAAAAGGCTTAATTGAGCGTGTTGGTTCTAATAAAACAGGTTATTGGAAAATTATAAATAAGGGGCTGTAAAAAACCTTTGTTTATCACATAACAAGAGGCGCAGATGATGTCACGTCCTGACATTTCCTGTGCCTCATGTTACAAAACCGAAACTGCACTATAACATTAAAAGGAATATATCAGATCGTGCAGCACTATTTCCTCCACCCTGCTCCTGATGCTGTTTATCTTCTGAAGCCAGCACAACCAGTCATCGGATTTTAGCTGTTCGGTTACACCCTCATTTTTTGCCATCTGCCTTACAAGCCTATCCATCATCTCATTGCACAACATATCACATCATTGAAATAGCTCTGCGCTGTGTCCAGGCTGCGATATCCCACCTGCAGAGCATCCAGCACACACCGCTCACATTCTTCCTGTGTCACCTGATAGACGCCATATCCAAGAACCGGCATTTTTACCCCATTGTTCAATGTTACATATTCCATCTTGATATCCTCCTCGTTTTCAATCGTTTTCCGTCTGGTCATTGGATTTGACCAGCTCACAAAGTGTCACATGCGCATTACGGTATCTCGCTGCGGGATTTTTTTCCGGCTGGGGCAGAGCAAACTGCACTGCCATTTTCGGACAGGCATAGACGCAGGCATAGCAGGCCTGGCATCCTTCCGGCTCATGGACCGCATATTGGTTTTCCAGATGGATGCACCCGGCAGGACATACCCTGGTGCAGATTCCGCAGCCCACACATTCGTCCGTCACCCTGAAAGCGGCCCAGACCGTTTCCGGTGCATTTTTCACCATCTTCAGATACATGTTATGCGCCGCCTTTTCCGCAAGGCTCGTTTTCTGTATTCCTTGACTTTTCGCCTGCAGTCTGGCCTTAATCTCATTCAGATGCTTTTCCACCTGCTTATCCATCGCCATCTGTTCTTCCATATCAAATGCCGGAAGAAAATTATCCACCATCTCAATGGTTGTAATATAATCCGCCTTTTTCCCCGCATCCCGGAAAAACAAGCCGGCAATCTCTGCTACCCCTCCATGATGCGCGCCATAAGTCAGCACAGCGAAAAGATAATCCGTTTCAAAGGAAGCCCGGCGGATAAACTCCTTTACCATGCCCGGCATTTCATGCCCATAAACCGGACATACAATGCCAATACTGTCCGCAGAAAATTCCAGCCTTTTCTCTTTTATGATCTGTGGGATGCTTATAATTTTTTCATCCAGCTCTTTTGCCACATACAAGCTGTTCCCGGTTCCTGTAAAGTAAAAAATCATTTCCGTTCCTCCTCTTTCTGCATCTGCTATAATTTTTTCAGAAAGGAGTGTAAGACCACATGGTTGATTATCATATTCTGGAACAGTTTGTTACCTTTTACCAGACTGGAACCTTGCGTGAAACCGCAGAAAAAATGCATATTTCTCAGCCTACACTGACAAGAAATATGCAGAAATTGGAATCAGAATTCGATGTTCCACTATTTCACCGAACCAAAAACAGCATTTCATTAAATGAAACCGGAATTCTCGCAGCAGAAGATGCAGAAATACTGTTAAAACAAACAGAAAACATGATCCGTCATGCACGTGATTTTGACCGGAAGAACAGAACCATCACACTTGGCTCCTGCACGCCCGTCCTTATACCGGAACTCATACGCCGCATTACCGGCGCCTTTCCGATGGCATCCATTTCCTCAGAAACCAAAAACACATCCTGTCTCCTTGACGGAGCAAGAAACGGACTCTATCATCTCGTGCTGCTTCCTTTCTGCCCGGAAGATGATGAGTTATCCTGCCGTAAATTTGGCGAAGAACATCTGTCCTTTCTTCTTCCGAAGAGGCACCGCTTTGCACGCAGAAAATCTTTAAGCGTATCTGAAATGAATGGGGAAAATATGCTTTCATTTCAGGATATTGGTTTCTGGCATGATCTGGTGGTGGAGAAAATGCCCGATTCCAGGTTTCTCGTCCAGACAGAACGTTACTCCTTCCTGGAATTGATTGAAAATTCCACTATGCCAGTTTTCACCACGGACTACTACCACAATGAACTTCTAGGCTCCACACCTGCCCCGTCTCGTGTGGTGGTGCCTATTACAGACCCTGAATTTAATGTCAGTTACTATTTGGTCTGCCGAAAGGAATATTCTCAAAAATTCAACAGTCTGTTCTGACGGAGAATCTATACTTTTTGATTTTTCCTTACGGGGATTCCACCTATTTCGCCAGACAGGGGCGGGGCATTTGGCAAAGAGATTCCACTTTTCCTTGAATTCTTTTGACAATCGTCTTGCTATTTATTATAATTTATGTTATATAACATGAATTATATTTAAGGAGGTGTGATAAATGCCGCCAAAGGCAAAAGTTACAAGAGAAATGATCATAGACGCCGCATTTGAAATAATTAGAAATACCGGCGTTGAAACGGTCAATGCACGAACTGTATCAAAAGAATTAAATTGTTCCACTCAACCTGTTATGTATCATTTCAAAACAATAGAGGAATTGAAAAGAGCAGTATATGAAAAATCAGATGAATACCATTCCGCTTATATCATGGATATTCACAGCAATAATCCATTGAAAGACATCGGCTTGAATTACATTCAGTTTGCAGTAAAGGAAAAAAATCTGTTTCGTTTTCTGTTTCAATCCAATGAGTTTTTAGGAAAAAACATTTCTGATTTGATAAACGCAGAGGAATTACAGCCTATTATAGCTATACTTAGTCAAGAAACAGCGGTCAATACAGAGCAGGCAAAAATTATTTTTCGGTCACTATTCTTAATTGCACATGGATATGCCAGTATGTTTGCAAACAACGAAATGGAGTATGATGAGCAAACGGTTTTAGCCGATTTGGGTTTGATATTTGACGGAGCAGTTAAGACGTTAAGAGGGGGAATTTAATGTATCGTTTATATAAGAAAAATGAATTGAGTTTTTCTCTGGTGTGGATTATTGCCTATGTTGTTTCATTTAGTTTGGCAGACAGCATTTCGGCTTCTCTTGGTATACTAAAAATAATAACCGCCCCGGTGTGTATTATCTTTACTTTGCTTATTTTAGGTTTTATAAAAAAGCATAACCTTTGGGAACAATACGGGTTATGTTCTTTCAAAGGGGATTTGAAAAAATACCTGTACTTTATTCCGCTGATATTAATTGCAAGCGCAAATCTATGGAACGGCATTACAATGAATACTTCTATTGCGGAAACTGCTCTATTTATTCTAAGTATGGCTTGCGTCGGGGTTATTGAGGAAGTTATCTTTCGTGGATTTCTTTTCAAAGCTATGTGCAAGGATAATATAAAATCTGCCGTTTTCATTTCAAGTATCACGTTCGGTATGGGGCATATTGTAAACTTACTGAACGGCAAAGATTTGATACCCACGCTCTTACAAATTTGTTATGCAGCAGCAATAGGCTTTTTGTTTACGATTATATTTTACAAAGGAAAGAGCCTTTTACCTTGTATTATTACACATGGAGCAGTTAATTCTTTAAGCGTTTTTGCTGTCAATAATTCTTCGTTGATGTGTGCTGTAATAACCGCCGTTATATTATGTATTGTGCCCATTACATATGCGTTATGGATATTGAGAGAAACTAAAAAGCTTGAAAAAGATGAGAACAGAGATAGGCAGTAATGAGAATATGTGCCGCCAACTATGTCAGAGTGGATACGAGACTGTCCGATGAAGGCGCAATTTGGCCATAAATGGCCAACTGCGCCGTTTACATTTTTGCTCCGAAATCTGTAGCAGGAATACTTAGCCCTCTTTACCGCCGGACATAGGTTCGGCATGAACTCATTTATAACCGCATCTCCCTGCACAGTTTTTGCAGTCACACCCACACTGAAGGGATTTCCCGCTTTTTTTATCCCGTATCATCTTTCTGACCACAAATCCCACGATACAGATTAATATTGCCGCTGTAACAACCGTTCCCATAAAAACCTCCAATCTTTCTTAATGCGTAAGAAGACGCAGTCCGCCTGCTCTGTGGGGCCTAAGCAGCAGGAAAATAAACCCGGTGACAAAGAGAAATGCCACTGCCGTTCCGGCCCCGAAAATCCCTCCACGAATCCACCTGCCGATTTGAAACACACAAAGCGAAACCACATAGGCAAGCCCTGTCTGATACCCGATGGCGAACCAAAACCATTTCGCATTGTTCATCTCTCTTTTTATCGCCCCCATTGCCGCAAAACAAGGTGCGCACAAAAGGTTAAAGATCAGGAAGGAATAAGCCGCCATAGCGCTCATGCTGCCTGCCAGCATGTTCCATATCTCTTCCCCTTCTTCTGCCACTTCCGCAAAACCAAAAAGGATCCCGATAGTTCCCACCACATTTTCTTTTGCGATCAAACCGGTGATGGCCGCAACCGCCATCTTCCAGTCTCCCCATCCAAGAGGGGCAAATAAAGGCGCAAATAAGCCGCCCAGCTTTGCCAAAATGCTGCCGTCAAGCTGCTCTGCTTCCAGCATCCCAAAGGAACCGTCCACCCAGCCAAAGCTCATCAAAAACCACAAAACAATAGTGGATAACAGGATGATTGTTCCCGCTTTTTTGATAAAGGACCATCCCCTCTCCCACATACTCCGCAGCACGTTCCCCACCGTCGGCATATGATATGCCGGAAGTTCCATGACGAAAGGCGCCGGGTCTCCCGCAAACATTCTGGTCTTTTTCAGGATGATGCCTGAACATACGATTGCCGCAAAGCCTGCAAACCATGCGCTCCACGCCACCCACGCCGCACCATCAAACAACGCTCCTGCAATCAGTCCAATGATCGGCAGTTTTGCGCCGCATGGAATAAATGTGGTAGTCATGATCGTCATCTTCCGGTCCCTGTCATTTTCAATCGTCCTAGATGCCATCACTCCGGGAACGCCACATCCCGTACCGATTAAAATCGGAATAAAAGATTTTCCCGAAAGTCCGAACTTACGGAAGATACGGTCCATGATAAACGCAACCCTTGCCATATAGCCGCAGGCCTCCAAAAAGGCAAGAAATAAAAACAAAACAAACATCTGCGGCACAAACCCAAGAACCGCCCCTACGCCTGCCACAATCCCGTCAAGGATCAATGACTGAAGCCAGTCTGCACAGCCAATTGCCGTAAGACCGTTTCCGATCAGCACTGGAATCCCCGGAACCTCCAGTCCAAACAGCCGCCATCCGTCGCCAAACACACCGTCATTTGCCCAATCCGTCGCCCACGTTCCTACCGTGGTCACTGAAACGGAATATACCACAAACATGACCAACGCAAAAACAGGAAGCGCAAGCCATCTGTTGGTCACTATTTTATCAATCTTATCCGAAACAGTCAATTTTCCTTCCCTGTTCTTTTTATAACAAGCATCTATGATAGACGAGATAAACGCATACCTCTCGTTTGTGACGATACTCTCCGCATCGTCCTCCATCTTCTTTTCAATGCTTTCAATTTCCGCCAGGACATCCGGCACGAAAGACAGCTGCTTTGCAATCTTGTCATCCCGCTCCAAAAGCTTAATCGCAAAGAAACGCTTCTGCTCTTTTGGAACATCCTCTCCCAATTTATTTTCAATTTCGGTCAGCACATTCTCCACCTTGACCGTGAATTTATGTACCGGAAGAGCTGCTTTCTTTTCCTTTGCCAATGCCACTGCCTTTTCAGCCGCCCTTACCACCCCCGTACCTTTCAAAGCAGAAATTTCAATGACAGGACAGCCTAATCTTTCGGAAAGCATTGCCGTATCAATCCGGTCACCGTTTTTTTCTACAATATCCATCATATTAACCGCCATGACAACCGGAATGCCAAGCTCCATGATCTGAGTTGACAGATAAAGATTCCTTTCCATGTTGGTGCCGTCCACAATATTGATGATCGCATCCGGCCTTTCCATAATCAGATAATTTCTTGCCACTACTTCTTCAAGGGTGTAGGGCGAAAGAGAATAAATACCGGGAAGATCCATGACCGTAACATCCTGATATCCTTTTAATTTCCCTTCCTTTTTTTCGACGGTAACCCCCGGCCAATTCCCCACAAACTGATTAGAACCGGTAAGTGCGTTAAATAATGTTGTCTTTCCGCAATTCGGGTTACCTGCAAGCGCAATCTTAACAGACATTTTCATCTCTCCTCTCACTTTTATTAGTCGCAACTAACTCATAAACAAAAAAATTACTCCACCACGATCATCCCTGCATCCGCTTTCCGCAAAGAAAGCTCATATCCGCGCACGGTGATTTCAACCGGATCCCCAAGGGGCGCAACCTTCCTCACAGTGATCTCCACGCCTTTGGTGATTCCCATATCCATAATCCTCCGTTTCACCGGACCTTCGCCGGTAAGCCTGCTGACCTTTACAGTCTTTCCGCAGGAAATCTCCTTTAATGTCTTCATTTCTCACCTCTGCTCCTTCCTTAACCTACCAGAATTTTGTTTGCCATATCTCTTCCGATGGCAACCCTTGCTTCTTTTACATTTACAATTAAATTTCCTTTGGCCTGAGAAACCACCGTCACCATACTTCCCGTCACAAAACCCAGATTTTCCAAAAACTTCCTGGTCTCCTCCTTGCCTCCAACTCTGTTGACCCTTGCAGGTTCTCCTTCTCTAACTAGTGATAAGGGCATAATGATACCTTCTTTCTTATTGATTTGCTTGATTAGTATCTGCTATATAGTTAGTTTAAACTATCTCTAATTAGTTGTCAATACTAAAAAGTTATTCCCTGACCTTCCTTTCACATACTAAGCGCCATCACCAGCGAAGAATACCGTTCCGACCGGTTCTTGATATCTTCCTCACTTACTCCATAATACAAATAGATTTCCTGATACATATTTTTCAACTGCTTCTTCAATTTCTTATCACCGCTATTTGCATTGTATGAAACGCCAAACTTCTCCCACCTGGATTCAATCATAACTTCAATTCTTCCGCTGCTTGAAACAGGAATCTCAAATAAGTGAAAATCCAGCGGAAACTCTTCTTCTCCCAGGGTGCGCACCCTTTCGCTCCGCAATCTGCATTGATCCAAATATTCTCTGACCGCACCCTCATCTTCTATCCCCGGCAGCTCAATCCTGGCCAGATCTCCCAAAAGTTCAGGCTTGTGTGCCAAGATCAGGGATTCCCTAAGACAATTTCGCTGCTCTTTAAAATTATATGACTTCCGTGGCGATTCCGTTGCATGATATACTTCCCTTATGTATGCTATGGTCTCCTCAAGAGTATGAGGATTAGCGATGATCGACTTTTTTATCCTGTCTTTCTTTCTCCTGTAAAAATATGCCTGCATCCGCTGCCGGATGCTCCTTCTATCTTTTCCCTTCCCTACAATAAAAACACTGGTAGGACCGTCTGCGCCTCCAATGATAGATACTGCCTCAGCTCTTTTTCCCATGCTCTGCCTTCCTTTCCTGCAGATTTCTTTCCATATCACATCATATCAAAAATGCTCATCTGCCCGTTTCTCCATGATTTTTGTTCCGCGTCTTTGACCACATCGCCTTCCCTGCATCCGCCTGTCAAAAAAGGGGAATTTTTATCGTGCATTTTCCTGTTGGCAAGCACCGTCTGCCTGTCATAATTGGCATAACAATAAAGGCAGCCATGCCCGCAGGTATTATATGCCCCAATATCCGCCCCCAAAAGGCAGCTGCATTCCGCCCTTGCCGGTTTTCGTTTGGGCACATCCAGTTTCTGTCCAATCGCTCTTTCCAGAACTTCCTTTGACATACAGCCCTGCGCATCCACATGTTCTCCAGCCAGCCTTTTGTCCTCGCAACATAAATGGATCTGCAGATGATTGCTGGCCGCAATCTCCCCAAAGGCTTCTATCAGGTACTTTTGTTCCTCCCAGGCCACATTCCCCGCCTCCGGGAAATTTCTTTTAGTCTTTTCATACAGGTCGATAAAGCTTACCACGCACTGCTCTGTATACCCCTTTAACCGTTTTGCCATCTTTTCAAAACACCGGATATGGCAATCTGCCGGATAAGTGTCAGAAAGGAAAACAGGATCATAGCGCCAGATAACCCTATCTATCCCCACCGCTTTCGATAAATGCCAAAAAGACGCCAATACCTGATCTTTTTCCGGAACAAAAGGTTCAATTTCTTTTCCGTAAGGAGTGATCGTCACAAACCAAAGCATCGAAAACCTTGACAACTGATCTATCCTCCCCAGCATCGGTTCCGGATTTTTGGTGCAGAATATGATCGCGTCAACCACCTTTGGGTCAAGCAGATATTTGGTGACCTGGGATGGATAGTAGGGGTTTCGGACCAGTACATATCCTTCTGTTATCCTGTTAAAAAACCAGTCGCTAAAATAAGCCGGTATATCTGTCCGGCTGCCGGTATTTATGATCATGATCCAGAATCCTCTCCTCCTCATTTATCAAAAATTCTACCATACCTGTCCTTGAAAATCCATCTCTCTGCGCTTTTCTTTATTCTTTTTATATATTCTTTGTGGTATAATTTTTTTAAAATGTCTAAACTAATATCTGGGATGGAGGAACACTATGCATAGAAATGAATCTGCCGAAGACTATCTGGAAACCATACTGATCTTGAGCAAGACCCGCCCTGTGGTGCGGTCCGTTGACATTGCGGAAGAAATGGGATTTAAAAAGCCAAGCGTCAGCGTTGCCATGAAAAACCTCCGGGAAAAAGAACATATCACCGTCACCAAAGAGGGATTTATTTACCTTACCCCCTCCGGCAGAGAAATAGCGGAGATGATCTATGAACGCCACGAACTGCTTACCAGGTGGCTGGTAAAACTGGGCGTTGATGAAAAGATTGCCGCTGAGGATGCCTGCCGTATAGAACATGACATCAGCAAAGAAAGCTTTGAAGCCATCAAAAACCATATTAAATCCTAGTACTCCATACTTGAACCAAAACTGCTCTGTGAGGAAACAGATTATGGAAAAAATGCCACAGATCTTACCTGAAACCGATTTTGACGACTCTATGGACCGTAATGTGATCCCATACCTTACCGCTATCTGTAAATGCGGGTACCTTCCCGTTGAGGAATCCCGCGGCGATGACGGCCGGCTTTACTATGAGACCTATTGCCCTGCTAACGCCCGGGGCGCCATTGTGATAA
This sequence comes from uncultured Lachnospiraceae bacterium, assembly GCA_910587295.1. GTDB lineage: Bacteria > Bacillota > Clostridia > Lachnospirales > Lachnospiraceae > Suilimivivens. The sequence goes on from CAJULP010000095.1 coordinate 76,584, forward strand.
GCCACGGTTTTTGTGAGACCATTGAAAAGTACAAAGAAGTCATCTACTATTTTACGAAAATGGGCTTTCAGGTTTATCTTGCCGACCAGCGGGGGCATGGGCGGTCCCTTCGGGAAACCAGCCACCCAAACATGGTGCATATCAACCGTTTTGAGGATTATGTTGAAACACTGCACAGCTTTATTTCATCGGTAGTCAAACCTAACTGCGGCGGACTTCCTTTGTTTCTTTATGCCCATTCCATGGGAGGCGGCATTGGTGCGCTTTATCTGGAGACTTACCCGGACACTTTCCAAAAAGCAGTCCTGACTTCCCCCATGCTTGCTATCTCCATGGGGCCTGTTCCTGTTTTTCTTGCAAGGGCACTGGGCTTTTTCATGGTAAAAAAAGGAAGGGCTGAAACTTACGCTCCCGGCCAGCACGCCTTTCTTCCCGGAGAAAAATGGGAGCAGAGCGGTTCCGCCTGCCGGGAACGTTTTTGTTACTACCAGCGTAAAAAAGAAACCACGCCCCTTTTCCAAAACAGCGGATCCAGTTACGGCTGGGCTTACCAGTCTCTTTGTGCCTGCTATCGGATCACGCAAAAAAGGAACTGCGCCAAGATCACAGTTCCCGTTTTGGTGTTCCAATCTTTAAATGACACTTTCGTGAAAGCTTCCGCCATCAAAAGTTTCGTCAAAAATACCCCTGGCGCAAAGCTCGTTCCCATAACAGGCAGCCGCCACGAAATCTATAACAGCCATCAAAAAGTCCTTACTCCCTACTATCAGGAAATCTTCCGCTTTCTCGGGCTCTCCTGATGCTTCTTAAGCGATATCCCACACGGATCTGCATCTGATCTTTGTTGCGCTGCCGGCTTCTATCTCCACGGTGCGCTCTCCGGCTTCCATGTCAAAGAAATTATCAGACAGCCACAAATCCCCGTCCTCTCCGATGATCTCCACATTTTTGGCATAAGCGTCCGCCTTTAGTGTGATAAGATTACCGTTTTTCTCCCACCGAAGGCCCGGATCCTCAAAGAGATAATGCTTGGGCGGTGTAAACAGACAGGTGTTTTGGGAAACCACCCTTTCTGTAACTTCAAAACTATATTCCAAATGGATCTCCCGCTCATTGCACCCTGAGAAATCCAGCTTGTCAAGCCAAATGCCGGAAAGTGCCGGTATCCTCACCTGTTCCTTCCCTTCTCTGAGAACACTGCTGTCCGGTCTTCTAAGCGTCCATCTTACCGTGCCGCATACTTCTTCCAAGGTCTCATTTGCCACATGGAGCCTTGCGGAAAGCTCGATGGGCTTAGGCTGTGCGATACAATATGGCCGTTCGCTAAGCTCCCCAATCTCCTCACAGGAGATCATCACCGGCGCAAACATCCTCTTTTCTGCATAATGCAGCGCTTTATACCGTCCATAATAATCAATGCCCGCCCAGGATGCCACCGGCCAGATATCGTTTAACTGCCAAACCACGGCTCCCATGCACCTGCCTCTGTGCCGCCTGAAATGCTCTACCCCATAACGGATGGCATCTGCCTGAAGAAGCTGGGAGGTATATAAAAGACTGTCAAAATCTTTCGGGTAAAGATACATGGCGGAAAGATAATTTAAGATCTTTCCATTGGCCGCCGCATTCCTCTGGTGCATCTCCATGACCCTTGAAAAAATATTCCTGTCCTTTTCTTCCGTAAAGCTTTCCACGGTCTTTAAACAGGGGAAGGACTGGAAACCAAACTCCGATAAATAGCGGAAGTAGAATTTCCGGTATTCCGTGAACGGTTTGTTCCCATGCCACACATCCCAATAGTGCACATCCCCCCTGTTTTCATCCCAGGGGTTATCATAATTCCCGCCGGAAGAAGGGGAGGATGGCCAATAAAAGGCCGCCGGATCCTCTTCCTTAATGATCTTCGGGATAATATACTCATAAAGCTTGATATAATCGTATTTTTGTTTGTTTGAGGGCTTCCATGCTCCGTCAAGGACCTGCGTTTCCATCTCGTTATTGCCGCACCACAAAGCAAGGCAGGCATGGTGGCGTATCCGCCTTACATTTTCAATGGTCTCCTGCACCACATTTGCCTCAAATTCCTCATCCAGCTCATAGGATGCGCAGGCATACATGAAATCCTGCCATACGATAAGGCCAAGCTCATCGCAGATGTCAAAGAAAAAATCATCGGGATAATACCCTCCGCCCCAGACGCGGACACAGTTATGGTTCGCCCAGATTGCATCCTCCAAAAGCTTCCTGGTACGTTCCTTTGTCACCCTGCCAAGAAGATTGTCCTCGGGGATATAATCCGCACCCATGGCAAAGATCTTTACGCCGTTGACCTCATGGGCAAAGCAGTTCCCCCACTGGTCTTTTTGTGTGTTTACCGTCATTGTCCGAAGGCCGATCCTGCGCTGCCACAAGTCCAAAAGCCCACCGTCTTCATCTAAAAGCCTGACCTCAACCTGATATAACGGCTGAGCGCCATAGCCCTTGGGCCACCAGAGCATGGGGTCTTTGATCAAGATCTGATAATCCTGCTCCCCGTTCCAATATCCTTCCCGGTCTTTTGCCTGATAGATTTTTCCTTCCGGTGAAGTCACCGCGATCTCCACACGCCCTTCTTCCCCGGCTGCAAAAAATCCATCTTTCCCCTGTTCTCCAAACAATTCCAGCGCAATGTCAAAGTCAAGAAGGACGGTTCCGTTTTCATGCTTTTGCGTGATATAAACAGAATCCAGCCTGCTCTTTTTCACTCCAAGCAGGAAAACATCCCGGAAAATCCCGGCATCCGGAAGCCTTGGCCCCCAATCCCACCCAAACATGCAGTGGGCTTTACGAAGATGGGGAAACCCTTCCATGGCATCGGAAGATCCGCCCGTATAAACTTTTTTATTTTCTTCTTCAATATATTTCGTGGGTGAATGAAGCACTACTTTTAATTTGTTATCCCCCTCGTGAAGGCCCTTTGCCAAAAGAAGGTCAAATTCCCAGACTCTGTGCATGTTATAGGCACAGCCCAATAATGTTCCGTTTAAATAAACATCCGCAAGCGTATCGATCCCCTCAAACCGCAGCAGCAATGCGTCAAAAGAAAGCATCTCTTTTGTCACCTGAACATCTGTGGTATAAGAAAAGTCATTGTCCATGAGGGGAAGCACTTTTAATTCGTTATCCCTGTAATAAGGATCCGGGATCAATCCCCCGTCCAGCATAGCGCCATACACGCTGCCGGGTACTTTGGCATCAATTCCCCCTTCCGGCATCATTTCTGCATCACGTCCGCACATTTCCAGCTTCCAAATACCGTTTAAGTTAATTTTTAACATAATTTTAACCTTTCTCAGCTTAATTTTCTGTAGTATATCACAGAAAATAAATCCGAAATAGAAATAATCATTAAGAAAATTGTAATAAGTGATTCATATGTGTTATACTGGTCATAAATAACAGACAACACGGAGGCTTTTATGAGACAAAAACCAAAACAGATCGCGGCAATCCTATGTATCGTACTGCTGGTCCTTTTATATGTTGCTACTTTAGTGGTATCCCTGCTTGATTTTCCCGGCTCGGAGAACCTCTTTGCCGCATGTCTTGTTGCCACGGTAGGCCTGCCTATCCTTCTTTGGATCTATATCTGGCTGTTTGGGAAAATAAGCGGGAAGCGCACGATCACCGACCCGCCCAAAGATAACGACAGTCAAAAACCATCATCAAACGGATAACATTTCGTCCAGTTCCTCTTTAGCCTGCTCAAGGGTATGGAAAATGATTCCTTCCATGCCTTCTTTTTGCGCTGCCAGCACATTCTTTTCCGTATCATCAATAAACACACACTCTTTTGCCTTTAACCCATACCGATCGCAAAGCAGCCTGTAGATTTCCGGATCCGGCTTAATCAGCTTCGCCTGATAAGACAGGATTCCGCCGTCCATAACTGGGAGGAAATCCAATGCCTTTTCACATTCCACATGAGCTTTGTGGGCAAAATTGGAAATGTAGTAAACCCCATATCCCCTTTCCTTTAACTCCTTAAGCCAGGGAATGGCATAGTCATACCGTCTGATCATGCCGGTAATATCCTCAAACACCTGCCGAAGCTCTGTTTCAATGGAAGGATCGTTTTGGATAAACCCGGAAAGAAGTTCCTCATCAGAAAGCTTTCCCCTGTCCATTTCATTCCAAAAACTGCTCCGCACCGTGGCATCCGCCAGCTTTTCAAATACTTCATCACTAAAACCAAAACTCCGGAAAAATTCTTTCCACACAAACCCTGCAAGCACGTTTCCAATATCAAATACAATATTTTTCACCATATCTTAAATCTCCTTAATTTATTAGGTGTTAGTCAGGAAATGGGGTGATTGCTTGAAACAAGCTAAATCAACAGTAACCCATTATCCCTCACCTCACAGATTGTATGCTGTCTGCTTATGGTGCCTACTTGTAAAAGCTTGCTGCATAACTGCCTTACCTTATC
>CAJULP010000096.1 GCA_910587295.1 uncultured Lachnospiraceae bacterium
GATAAGGTAAGGCAGTTATGCAGCAAGCTTTTACAAGTAGGCACCATAAGCAGACAGCATACAATCTGTGAGGTGAGGGATAATGGGTTACTGTTGATTTAGCTTGTTTCAAGCAATCACCCCATTTCCTGACTAACACCTTTTTTAATTGTAAAAACAATATCATTGACCTCTGCATTTTTTATTTTGCTCCCTGAATCATCAGAAAATAAACATATCAGCAATACACAAGCCAAAAGATAAAAGCAAACAGTTTCAGCAATAAAACGCTTCACCTTACTTCTCCTTTAATACGAAAATATAGCCCTTCCCATACTCTGTGATGATATAGGCAGGATTGGAAGGATTTTCTTCAATCTTCTCCCTCAGTTTCCTTATATGGACATTCAATGTTCCATCGCCAACATAATCTTCCTGCCATACCTCTTTGAAAAGTTCCTCTTTTTCAACTACTCTGTTCCTGTTTTTTATAAGGTGGAGAAGCAGTTTCTTTTCCATCCTTTTCAACGAAACCGACTTCCCCTTTCTGAAGATTCCATAAATTTTAAAGAACACGGATTATTTTTCTTTCCCTATCTGTTACAATATAAAAAAGTATTTAAATGGGGAAAGGAACATAGTATGCAGATGGTTTTACTTATTTTTGGGATTTTGTGTTTGGCATATTTTTTTTGTATAGCATTTTTTGTAGGCCATGGAACAAATTTCTATTTCATATGGCTTCTTTTGGGATGCGGATCCATTCTTTTATCAATATTGCTAAGGAAAGGGATATGGGAAGAACGTTTTCCAATCTGGTTCCGACGTATGTTTATAATCTTGGTTTGTATAGGTACAGGCCTTTTTCTTTTGGTGGAAGGATTTATTATCAGCGGATTTTCCAAATCGGCGCCAAAGGGGTTGGACTATCTGGTAGTTTTAGGCGCACAGATGAAAACCAGCGGACCATCGAAAGCGCTGCAGTATCGTCTGGATGCCGCAATAGACTATCTTGCGGAAAATCCCGGTACCTGCGTCATTGTATCCGGTGGCCAGGGGTCAGATGAGCATATATCGGAAGCCCAGGGGATGTATGATTATCTGGTGTCAAAAGGGATTTCCGAAACTCGGATCCAGAAAGAAGACCAGTCAAAAAATACATTTCAAAACCTAACATTTTCAGCAGAATATTTGAATAAGGAAACAGATTCGGTAGGCGTGGTGAGCAATAATTTCCATGTGTTCCGTGCAGTGAAGATTGCTCAAAAAGCGGGGTATCAAAATGTCCATGGCATTGCCGCAAAGGGGGAACCGTTTTTGCAGCTAAATAATATGATGCGGGAATTTTTGGGCGTGATGAAAGATTTTTTGATGGGGAACATGTAAATAAATCATATTTTAGTAGTGAGCTGCCTACAGGCCGGGGTTTTGCGGATGTTGTATTTTTACCCCTGCCGTCCGTAAACAAACCTGCTCTTGTGGTGGAATTGAAATATGATAAGGATAATAAAAATAAACCACATAGCTGCATCATAGAAAAGGCAGAGAAGCTGTAAGCTATGAGACAGATGGAAAACGATAAAGCAATAGAGGATAATTATCCTTGACAAGCATTATCATGGTAAAGTATAATGAAGTTGCTAAAACGAAATAGCAACTTACGACAAAGGAATTGGTGTTGGTGACAAAAAATAAAGTGCAGATCAAAGAAATTGCCGAACGCCTTGGGCTTTCGCCCGGAACGGTCTCCATAGTATTAAACGGCCGCGGCGATAAAATGCGTATTTCGAAAGAAACACAAAAAAGGGTAAAGGAAGTTGCACAGGAAATGGACTACCAGCCCAATATTTATGCCAGAAGGCTCAGGAAATCAGGCTCAGAAGCAGCCAGCCGGGTGATTGCGGTACTATGGAACTCCGGGTATGATGACGAGATCATGGGAAGCTTTTTCAGAGGGCTGCAGAATCTGGTCAAAGAGAGCGGGGAGCATGTGGAGTTTTATGTCCAGATGTTTGCTTACGGGATGCTTTCCGAGTGTGAACGGATCATGACACCTGAAAGGTTCAGCGGCATCATCATAAGCGGTATCTCCGATGCCGATTCGGAATTTTTAAACAGCCGCAGTTTTGACGTGCCTATCGTATGCGCTTTTAGGAATGAAAAGCAGTATCACTGTGTTTATATCAATGATTATGGGATCGGGGCCAACGCAGCGTCGTTATTTGCGCAAAGAGGCCATAAAACGGCAGGGCTGATCGGAAGCAACCAGAAAGGACCCAACTCTGTTTTGCGGGAAATGGGTTTTGTGGATAAGTGTGGGGAGCTTGGCATGACCGTGAAGGAGGAATGGGTCAGGGAGGAAGCTGGCAGAGACTATCATTCCGGATATATTGCCATGGACGAGGTATTAAAGTGCAAGAGCCGCCCCACGGCAATGTTTGTAAATGTTCCCGACCAGGCGATTGGGGCAACGGTTGCCTGTAGGAATAACGGGCTGAAATTTAAAGAAGATATTGAACTGTTAGCAGTAGGCAGTAAGAAAGCGTTTGAATATTTTTCACCAGCGATCAGCACGGTTGGGATATCCACGGAACTGATTGCGAAAAATACGCTGGAACTTCTGTTTCTGGCGGGAAATAAAGAAAACGCAAAAACTATGAGCCGTGTGCTGGATGCGGAGTACACATTTGGGGATACGTGCGGCGGGTTTGGAACTAATTAGATGCGATAGGATTAAAATTCTCTTGGGCAGCAGGAGGATTTTAATTTCCACATTTTGCTAAAACGAAATTGCAATAAAGAGAGCAGGAAAGCGGGGTGAAAAGTATGGATGATCAAAAATTATTTAATCGTAGTTACATTTTGTTATCCTTATCCGGATTAATCGTATCCTTCGGTTACAGCATGATCGCCCCACTGATCAGTCCGTATGGTGTATCCCTGGGGGCAGGACTTGCCACAGCCGGTGCATTGGCGGGGATTTACTCTATTGCGGCATTGGTGATCCGGCCTTTTGGCGGCTTTATAACCGATGCTTTTGATAAGCGTATGATATGTATTGTGTCAACTTCAATGATCTGTATTGCAATGCTTGGCTATTCGTTTGCATCTGGCATGGTGTCCATGTTTGGGGTAAGGGTGCTGCATGGGATTGCATTTGGGATCAACGGAACGGTCAATATCGCAATCCTGTATGACTATGTGCCGAAGCAGCGTCTGGCTGAGGGAATTGGTTATTACAGTCTCGGACAGGTGGTCTCCCAGGTCTGCGGTCCGGCGCTTGGGATCAGCCTGAAAGACCGGTTTGGGTATCAGAAATTATTTTTGGGCATTTCCATAATGACGGTACTTGCGGTATGCCTGCTTTTCATGACGGAAAAAAAAGAGGCAGCGTTAAACAGGGAAAGGGTCCACATCTCCTTTCATAAACTGATATCGGTTCCCTGTATCGTCTATGCGCTGATAGGCGGCCTTTTTTCTCTGGAAAACGGCATAGTCAATTCTTTTCTGCTTCTTTTGGCAAAGGAAAGGGGGATTAGCGGGATATCTTTGTTTTTTACGTTTAATGCGGCAGTGCTGTTTGTCATCCGGATGTCCGTTGGGAAAATAATCGACCGGCACAGCCTGACTTTGATCGTCAATGTTTCCCTGATAACGAGTATTGCGGCAATGGCGGCCATAGGAGCCGGACAGTGTCTGTGGGTAATGCTGGCTGCCGCTGTTTTAAAAGCGGTGGGCCAGGGAGGCGGCCAGATTTCTTTACAGAGCGCTTGTATGAAGAAGGTGGATGCCCTAAGCGTTGGGGTTGCCACCAGTACATTTTATATCGGGGCGGATTTAGGTCAGGGTTTAGGGCCGATCATTTGTGGGGAGATTTCGGACAGATTTGGTTATAAGGTAATGTTTTACTGTGTGGCAGTGATGATCTTCGCAGCGATGGCCGGATTTAATTTCTACCAGAAAAGAACCTTGGGAAGGGGGGAGGATGACGTCATATCAGGGATAAACGAAGAAGTTTTATAGACATTCGTGTGTAGAGTTTCAAGGAGGGAAGAGAGAAAATGAAAAAAAATATGATATGTAAGAAGATTGCAAGTGTGATACTTGCCGGGGCCATTGTTCTTTGCGCAACGGCATGCGGAACGGGGGCTGCCGAGGGCACACCGGCTGATGAGGGAGCGGCAAAGCAGGAGCAAGGACAGGCATCGGAGGAAAAGGAGGAAAAAGAAGAGAAGGGGCAGGCACCCGGGGAAATCGAGAAGATCGTGGTACCCTATATGCTTACCATGAATGCTGCCGAGGAAAGGGATAAGGTCCAGGATGCCATTAATGAAATGACGAAGGAAAAGCTTGGGGTGGAAGTGGAACTTTTGTGCATAGATTTTGCAAGCTGGTCGGATCAGCTTAACCTTCTTTTGACGGATGGCGGGGTGGATCTGTTTAACTGCTGTTTTATGTCGCCGATGTCATCCTATGCGGACAGCGGGGCTGTGGCGGAACTGGACGGGCTTTTGGATGAATATGGGCAGGGTATCAAAGACTGCCTTGGGGATTATATAGAAAGCGGCAGGGTTGGCGGCAGCATATATGGGCTTCCTAAAGTTGACGCATACAGCAACAGGCCCTGTGTGGTGATGGACGCTGAAATCTGTGATGAACTTGGCATCACGCCGGACGATATCCATAATTTTTCTGACCTTACAAATGTAGCCCTTAAGGTAAAAGAGGCTTATCCGGAGCTTGCTATTTTTCCTACCGGAACAAACGGGGATTTCTTAGGGCCTATTGGGTTTGACCCTTTGGGAACAGGTGGTAATAATATATTTGGCGGCCTGATTCTTGCAGACAATAATCTTAAGGTGGTAAATGTGTTTGAGACCGAGCAGTTTGAGGAGATGATCAGCTATACAAATGAATGGATGGAAAGGGGGTTGTTTGTAAACGATCCCATGAACTCCCAGGACGGCGCGGTGGCGTATCTTTCCAATAAACAATCCTTCTGCTATCTGGGAGGCGGTTTTGACCCGGCAGTGGCGGCGCAGGTACAGGAAAATAACTGTGGAATGAGGCTTTACGGGGCTGAGCTTGCATCAGTCAACTATGCAACTACGGACTCCGTGTCAGGAATGATGTGGTGTATCTCTTCTTTAAGTGAGCACAAAGAAGCCGCAATGAAGTTTTTAAATGCGCTGTACACGGATGCGGATCTGGCAAACCTTGTATGCAGCGGTATGGAAGGCGTGCATTATGTGAAAAATGATGACGGCACGGTCAATTTTGCGGAAGGGCTTGATGCGTTTACTACCGGATGGCCTTCCGGGATGGGAACGTTTTGGCCTAACATTACCATCACTTATCCATGGGAGCCAAATAAAAGCGATTATTATGAGAGCTGGATTGCGTCTAACGAAAATGCCACGCTTTCGCCGGCAATGGGATTTACTTTTGATCCCAGCAATGTAACGGATGAGATCACGGCATGTACGAATGTGGTTTCCCAGTATTATAATACCATCGTGCTTGGGCTGGACGATACGCAGACGCTGCTTTCACAGTTCCGCAAAGAGCTTCATGATGTGGGGATAGATGCCATTATAGAGGAAAAGCAGGCACAGCTTGACGCATGGGCAGCAAACAAACAGTAACACGGTAATTGGGGGAGGCAAAGGGTAGATGAGGAAGCTGAAAAGGTTCATACCGTTTTATATTATGATGATACCGGGGTTAACGTATCTGTTTATCAATAATTACATCCCGCTCACGGGTTTGCAGCTTGCTTTTAAGAAGTTTAAATATAATGAAGGGATATTTAACAGCCCGTGGGTGGGTATGAAAAATTTTTCTTTCCTGTTTAAGACAAATGATGCGTGGGTCTTATTCCGTAACACATTGGGATACAATCTGCTGTTTTTGGTGATCAACACAGTCCTTGCCATAGCGGTAGCCATATTGCTGAATGAAGTGCGCTCGGCGTTTGTAAGGAAGATGTCTCAAACGGTAGTATTGATTCCGTTCCTTCTGTCCTATGTGGTCATAAGCTATATCGTTTATGCGTTGCTTGGGCAGTCTGGGGGCATGGTAAATAACAGTATTTTAAAGCCGCTTGGCATGGAACCGGTCTCCTGGTATACCAAGCCGAAATATTGGCCTTTGATTCTTACGCTGGTACAGGCTTGGAAGGCCTTTGGATATAATTCCATCATTTATTATGCAACGATCATCGGGTTTGACAAGTCGCTGTACGAAGCGGCGGCAGTGGATGGCGCCGGGGTATGGAAACGAATCTGGTTTATCACCATGCCCATGCTTAAGGCAACAGTCATCACCCTGACCCTTATGTCCATTGGAAGGATGTTTTATTCCGATTTTGGGCTGTTTTATCAGGTTCCCATGAATTCCGGAATGTTGCAAAAAGCAACGACCACCATTGATACCTATGTTTACAGGGGGCTTATGGAGAGCAATGATATCGGCAGGGCAGCGGCGGCGGGGTTTTTACAGTCGATCCTGGGATTTGTGACGGTGCTTACGGCAAATACGGTTGTGAGGAAGATTGAATCAGAAAACGCATTGTTTTAAACACAGGAGGGGTGGTCTTATGAATATGAAATCGGAAAGGGGATTTTCCAATGGGGCAGCCGTAATCATGGTGCTTTTGGCTTTTATCTGCATTTTCCCCGTGCTGCTTTTGTTTATGTCGTCCATTACGTCCGAAGCCTCTTTGTTAAAAAACGGGTATTCCGTTTTCCCTGAGGAGTTCGGGTTTGATGCCTACCGCTATCTTTGGATGAGCAGGGAAAAGATACTACGGGCGTACGGCATGACCATTGCGCAGACATCGGTGGGAACTTCGCTAAGCGTGGTGGTGACGACGCTTTTGGCGTACCCGCTCTCAAGAAAGGATCTGCCGGGCAGGAATGTGATTGCGTTCTATATCTTTTTTACCATGCTGTTCAGTGGAGGAATGATTCCTTCCTATATGATGTGGACGCAGATGTTCCACATTAAGGACACATTTTTTGCTTTGATCTTCCCGTCACTTTTTTTAAGCGGGTTTGCTGTCATTATGATGAGGACTTATTTTAGTACGAATATACCGGACAATGTGCTGGAAGCCGCAAAGATCGACGGGGCATCCGAGGTGAAGATTCTGCTTCGCATCGTACTTCCCATGTCGAAACCAATCCTATCCACGGTAGGGCTCATGACAGCCCTTGCCTATTGGAATGACTGGATGAACGGACTTTATTATCTGACAAAGCGGACGGATCTTTATACCATACAGAATTTATTAAACAGGCTGATCACCAGTGCGGATTTTTTGAGCAATAACCAGGCCAACAGCCTGCTTGCGGCGAATATACAGGTTCCAAGCGTAGGGGTAAGGATGGCGGTGGCGGTGATAGCGATCCTGCCGATTTTAGTCATATATCCCTTTTTCCAGAAGGGATTTGTGAAAGGCATCGTGATCGGAGGGGTGAAAGGATGAACATGGTACAGGAAATAATAGTTGGAAGCCCGGAAGCTTCCGGTATAGCTTCCCGGAATATAGCAAATTATTTGAACAGGCTGCGGGAAATGGATTACGATCTCCATAGTTTCCAGATATATAGGGACGGGAGAAAGGTGTTTGGGGAGGCGGCAAGCCCTTATACGCTTGAGAGTCCTCACAGGTTATTGTCTGCGGCGAAAGGCATCATAGGGGCGTTGGTTCTTTTTGCCATTGATGAAGGGAAACTTTCTTTTGAAAGTCATATCGTTGATTATTTTGAGGACAAGCTTCCGAAGGATTTGGATGAGCGTTTTAAAAGGATCACGGTCTATGATCTGATGACCATGCAGTGCGGGCAGGAGTCGGATGCGGCGTTTATCCGTTTCCTGGAAAACCCGGAGGATGATCTTTGCGCCGGATTCTTTAGGACGCCTATGGACTGTGAGCCGGGAAAACGCTTTTATTACAATAATGCGGTGCCGCATCTTTTATTTTTCCTTGTGGAAAGATCCACCGGGAAGGATATTAAAACCTATATGGATGAAAAACTGTGCAGACCCTTAGGGATCAGGATTGAAGCACAGTATAATGCTGTGGGAGTATATGACCCGGTGACAACGGTTTTGTCTGCTGAGGACTTTTTAAAATTGAGTTTGTGGTACCTGCAAAAAGGCAGGTGGGGCGGCAGATGGCTGATTGATCCGAAGCTGGTTGAAATGGCTTGTACCAGGCAGGTATGGACCGGGGAATCCCGTCCGGGTTATCATAACGGGAAGGGATATTGTATGCAGTTATGGAAAAACGCTTTCGGCGGATGCCGCATGGACGGGGGCGGCGGCCAGATTGCATTGATATTGCCCGAGGAAAATATGACGGCCGTTATCATGGGAAATGAGTCCAGGGCGGAGCAGGCGATCCAACTGTTTTACGATGAGATTTTCTCCAAAATGTCCGGCAGGCCCTTAGAGGAAGACCCGGAAGGGGCAGGGATGCTGGCAAAAGCGGCAGCAGACATGAGCAGGGCGCCTTATGGCGTAACGCCTCATGGGAACAAGGAGAGTGATTTTAGCGGGAAGACAGTTTGCTTTGCCGAAAATAAGTGGGGGATCGGGCAGATCAGGTTTTCTTTTGGCGGGCCAGAGACTTCGGTTCATGTGCAGGCCGGGGGAATATGGCGGGAATATCAGATCGGGCTTGGCGGAAAGTGGAAAAAGAGCGGCTGTCCGTTTATCCTTCCGCCGGATACCAGTATCCAGAACCGGATCTATGGGCCGGACCCTATGGAGTGTTTCTTATCCGGGGGATGGAGTGGAAACAGGTTCGTAGTGGTCTGCAAGAGCGCTGCCTCCATGGGAGAATATAAGTTTGTTTTCCTGTTTGAGGAAAACGGGCTTAAGGTGCAGATACCAAACGGGATAAGCGCCGGTATGAAACAGGATATGGGAATGTCGTATTTAGAGTCATGAGTGGGGAGAGATTATGTATAAAAAGGAATTGCCAAGGGTAAGCCCGGAGCAGGTGGGGCTTTCCAGCAGGATGTTGTTTAGGATGTTAAGGGAGCTTGAGGCGTGCGGTACGCAGATGCATGGGTTTATGTTGGAGCGGCATGGGTGTGTGGCGGCAGAGTGCTGGTGGAAGCCTTATGATAATAACATGGCGCACATCTGTCATTCCATGGGGAAGTCCTATGTGGGTACGGCGGTGGGGCTGGCATGTACCCAGGGGTATCTTCATTTAGAGGACAGGATAGTTGATATTTTTGCGCCGGAGATCGCACGGTATCACGTGACCCCCAATGAAAATATGAGTAAGCTTACGGTGGAGCATGTGCTTATGATGGCCAACGGCATGTCGATTCATCCGCTTTCCGGGGAAAATCTGTTAAAGAATTATCTTACGTCGGAATTTGACCATGAACCGGGGAAACGCTTTTTGTACAACACCACAGGTTCTTGTATGCTTGGGGCGGCGGTGGCAAAGGTTACGGGCAAAAGTGTCAGGCAGTATCTTTCAGAGGAAGTGCTGGATAAGATCGGGGTGGAATCGGATAAGCTTGAGTGGATGGCATTTTGCAAAAATCATATCCATGCAGCCCCCGGGGTAGCTTCCAGCACGGAAAATAATCTAAGGCTGGGAATGCTGTATCTGCAGGAGGGGAACTGGGATGGCCTGCAGCTGATCGACAGGGAGTGGATCAGGAAAGCTGTCACTAGGCGTATTAGCACGGGTGTGGTAAACAAAGAGGCCCATATAGATGACGGGGCAGGATATGGGTATCAGCTGTGGATCTGCCCGGAACCGGAGACTTTTAAGTTTTCCGGCGGCCATGGACAGGATGTGGTCATGAGCCGGTTAAATGACCTTACCATATCCTTAAACCAGTCTGCGGATGATAAGAGTACAGAAAGGGTCAATGAAATCCTAAGCAGATATCTGCTTAGGAAAAAGCTGGATGATGGACCGCTTCCTGAGGATGAGGAAGGGTTTGGGGAGCTTATGGCATATCTTGTTTGCAGAGAACTTCCTTCCGGACGTAAGAATGAGTTCCCTGATGAGCTTAAGGGCTGGAACGGAATTTATGCGGTGAAAGAAGGAAGCATACACATCAATACGGAACTGCGCCCTTTTGATGATATCAACGTGTATACGGATTTTTATGACCATGAGGATGTGGATGCAAAAGAAATCTCAATCTATTGCCGCGGAAGCGATACGCTGGAACTTGTATTTGACGACGAAACCCTGCGGACAAGGATCGAAGCCAGTCTTGACGGAGGTCTGCGGCCGGTTCCGACCACGGGGGCAATCCCGATCTATAAGAGTACCGTGTCGTTTGCTTACATAGAAAACGGTTCTTTGGTGGTGGAGACCAAGTTTTTGCAGACCTGCTTTTGGACGAAGCTGGTATTTAAGCGTGAGGGCAGTCTGATACGTGTGGAGACGTATAAAGAAAGGCTCCATGAGGAGCAGCCTTATATATATTCATGTGGTGTGCTTCAAAAAATATTGTAAATGAGGGGAACCTGGAGGGTCAATGTCGTTTAGCCAAGGCATTGGCGGGGCGCTCCTTTTCGGGCAGAGGTATTGGGATTCCTATCTCTGTCCATTTTTTTCTTGAGCCTTAACAGCCTGGTTTTGAGCAACATAAGAAGTGGAAAAGTGGTTTTTTCTGCAAGGATATGTTATAGTTATAACATGATATCTTATTTTCGAGAAGGGGTGCATTATAATTAGGGAAAGGTAAATCTGTTTGTGCGTCCGAGGCGGTGCAGGGTCGTGACGGAATCGGTCACAGTAGAATAAAAATATAGCAAGGGGGAATCACAATGGAACGGATTGAAAAATTAAGGGAGATCATAAACGAAAGCGGCAACATCGTGTTTTTCGGCGGGGCGGGAGTGTCAACAGAAAGCGGCATCCCGGATTTTCGGAGTGTGGACGGGCTTTACAATCAAAAGTATGATTATCCGCCGGAAACAATCCTGAGCCATACCTTTTACCGGCATTATCCGGAAGAGTTTTTCCGGTTTTATAAGGATAAAATGCTCTGTCTTACGGCCAAGCCCAATGCGGCTCATTTAAAACTGGCCAAGTGGGAACAGGAGGGAAAGCTTAAGGCGGTCATTACACAGAATATTGACGGTCTTCATCAGGCGGCGGGCAGTAAGCGTGTCCTGGAGCTGCACGGCAGCGTGCTTAGGAATTACTGTGAGAAATGCGGGAAATTTTTCGACGCGGAATATATGCTCCATTCTAAAGGAGCTCCGAAGTGCGATGACTGCGGCGGCGCCATCAAGCCGGATGTGGTGCTTTATGAGGAGGGGCTTGACAATCAGACGCTGTCTGATGCGGTTTCCTACATTAGCAAAGCGGATGTGCTGATCATTGGGGGTACTTCGCTGGTAGTATACCCGGCGGCGGGGTTGATCGACTACTACAGGGGAAATAAGCTGATTCTGATCAATAAGACGCCTACCGCAAGGGATAGCGGGGCGGATTTAGTAGTGCAGGGCAGCATTGGAGAGATCTTTTCGTCATTATAGTAAATGAAGGGAGCGGACGTGGATATTAAGGCAGGGGATATACTTATTTTGAAAAAAGCCCATCCCTGCGGCAGCAAGGAGTGGGAAGTTTTAAGGATTGGCGCTGATTTCCGGTTGAAATGTAAAGGCTGCGGGCATCAGATCATGACGCCCCGGAGACAGGCTGAAAAAAATATCAAAGAGATTCGGACAAACACTTGAAAAATACAGGCATTCATGATATGATATTACTCCGTGATGTGTATTAATGGCATTCGACAGCCGGCAGGCTGTTACGTGTCATCCGCCAATGGCGGAGCAATTCCTTGCTCCCTAAGACGGGGCCAGAGACCAAAAGGAGGTAACAAAGCATGAACAAATATGAATTAGCCGTTGTTGTAAGTGCGAAAATCGAGGATGAGGAAAGAGCAGCAGTTGTAGACAAATGCAAAGCTCTGATCGAGAGATTCGGCGGTACGGTTACGAATGTTGATGACTGGGGCAAGAAGAGACTTGCTTATGAAGTTCAGAAGATGAAAGAAGCTTTCTACTACTTCATTCAGTTTGATGCAGAAAGTACAGCGCCTATCGAGATTGAAAGCCGCGTTCGCATTATGGACAATGTTATCAGATTTTTATGCGTGAAACAAGATGCGTAAGGCGTATAGGTAAGATATGCTGGAAAGAAGGCAGATATGAATAAAGTAATACTTATGGGGCGTTTAACAAGAGATCCTGAGGTGAGGTATTCACAGGGGGAAAACTCTACGGCGGTTGCCAGATATACATTGGCTGTAGACCGCAGATTCAGCCGTAATAATGACGAGCAGACTGCGGATTTTATCGGATGTGTGGCCTTTGGGAAGGCTGGGGAATTTGCTGAAAAGTATTTCAGAAAAGGAACCAAGATTGCGATCACGGGCCGTATCCAGACAGGCAGCTATACCAACCGGGATGGCGTTAAGGTGTATACCACCGATGTGGTGGTGGAAGAACAGGAATTTGCCGAGAGTAAAAACAGCAGCAGTGCAGGTTTTGACAATGGATACCAAAGCGCAGGCAGGGCACCTGAACCGTCAGGAGCGGGTGATGGTTTTATGAATATCCCCGATGGGATAGACGAAGAGCTGCCCTTTAACTAGGGTTTCATTTCAACTAAGATAGGAGGCAATCATTATGGCATACAATAAAGCAGAGAAGTCTGATTCTCCCATGAGAAAAAAAGGCGGAATGCGCAGAAGAAAAAAGGTATGTGTTTTCTGCGGCAAGGATAATGTAATTGATTACAAAGATGTGAATAAATTAAAAAGATACGTGTCTGAGCGTGGGAAAATTCTTCCCCGCAGGATCACGGGAAACTGTGCAAAGCATCAGAGGGCGCTTACTGCTGCAATTAAGAGAGCGCGCCACGTTGCATTGATGCCATACGTTCAGGATTAATGATCCTGACCTGGCACAGAGACTATTCAGATGAAGGACGGCTGCCTGAGGGCAGCCGTTTTTAGCTTATTAAAGGGCGGAATGTCGGTTTTTTTATTTTTTTGACATATTTAAAGATACTTTCGAAATGAGTTGTCGAAAACCTCTTGCAGAATCATGTGGAAACCTGGGCAGAAAAATGATATAATAATTTGGTATATATAGTAAATGGTGGGGGAATTTGCCGTTTGCTGTTACTTATCACAAAAGGATTAAAGAAGGGTATTTCTGGAAATGGCTCCATTAAAAAGTAAGATGAAGTTAAAGGGAAGGCTGAAAAAGTACATGCAGACTTCCTTGTACCTTGGTTTATTACTTGCAGTCGTGAACCTGGTGGTATATTTGATCAACATTCCGTCAGGGTTAGTCGTGACCTGTTTTGTGCTGCTTTATTTTGCGGTGGTCTTATCACTGCAGTTTTATAACAAACCGGTGATTATCAATGAGCTGGTCAGCTTTGCAACCCAATATGGGCAGATCCAGAAGGTGCTGCTTAGGGAATTGGAAATTCCTTATGCCATGCTGGATGATGGCGGCAAGATTGTCTGGACCAATGAAGCTTTTGAAAAGGTAGTACATAAGGATAGGGGGTACAGGAAATCGATCACGTCGCTTTTTCCGTCCGTGACCAGGGAGCGTCTTCCCGGAGAGCAGGAGAGGTCAGAATTGGATATCGTCTACGAAAACAGTAATTATGTGGCCAAAATGAGGAAAATCTCATTGGAGGACATGCTGGTCAGCAGCGATATTGTAGACGGGGAAAATTTTAGCGGATACCTGATTGCGTTTTATCTGTTTGATGAGACGGCTCTTAGGATCGCCCTTCAGGAAGTGGATGACCAGAGTCTGGCGGTAGGGTTGATCTATCTGGATAATTATGATGAGGCCTTAGACAGTGTGGAGGAAGTACGCCGTTCCCTGCTGGTGGCATTGATCGATCGGAAGGTGAACAAGTATGTTTCGGCTTTGGACGGGATTTGCAAGAAACTGGAAAAAGATAAATATATGGTGATCCTGCGTAAGAAAGCAACGGTGCTTCTTCGGGAAAGCAGGTTTGACCTGTTGGACGAGGTCAAGACGGTCAATATTGGAAACGAGATGGCGGTGACCATAAGTATCGGCATGGGGCTTGACGGACTGACCTATGCTCAGAACTTTGAGTTTGCCAGAAACGCTATTGAGCTTGCTCTGGGAAGGGGCGGCGATCAGGCGGTTATGAAGACACCTCAGGAGATCACATATTTTGGCGGAAAGAGCCAGCAGGTGGAAAAGAGTACCAGAGTGAAAGCCAGGGTTAAGGCACAGGCGCTCCGTGAAATTATCACAGGCAAGGAAAAGGTATTGATCATGGGACACCGGATGGCGGATGTGGACAGCTTTGGTGCGGCTGTTGGGATTTACAGGATTTCCACCACGTTAGAGAGAAAGGCCTATATCGTCCTTAACGATATCAGCACTTCCCTGCGGCCAATGGTGGAATCCTTTAAGAATCATGAGGATTATCAGGAAGATATGATCATTGGGAGCCAGCAGGCCATCGAGCTTGCAGGGAGCAATACCGTTTTGGTGGTAGTGGATGTAAACAAGCCGTCGATCACGGAATGTCCGGAGCTTTTACGCCTTTGTAAATCGATCGTAGTGCTGGACCACCACAGGCAGGGAACGGAAGTTGTTGAAAATGCGACGCTGTCTTACGTGGAAGCCTATGCTTCCTCGGCGTGTGAGATGGTTTCCGAGATTTTGCAGTATATCGGGGAAAGCATTAAAATCTCTCCGGAAGAAGCGGATTGCATGTATTCCGGCATCATGATAGACACCAGTAATTTCATGACAAAGACTGGTGTGAGGACCTTCGAGGCTGCGGCGTTTCTGCGCAGGAACGGGGCGGACGTGACCAGAGTCCGGAAGCTTTTCAGAGAGGAAGCGATTGAGTATAAGACGAAAGCGGATGCGGTCAGCCAAGCGGAAATTTACCGGGATGTTTTTGCAGTGTCAACCTGCAGCAGTGAAGGGATTGAAAGTCCTACCGTCATGGGAGCCCAGGCGGCCAACGAGCTGTTAAATATACGGGGAGTAAAGGCGAGTTTTGTATTGACGGAATATCAGAATCAGATCTTCGTCAGTGCCCGCTCTATTGACGAGGTTAATGTCCAGGTCATCATGGAAAAGATGGGGGGCGGCGGCCATTTGAGCGCAGCGGGCTGTCAGTTAAACGGAGTGTCCATTTTTGAGGGGATTGGTATCTTAAAGGGAACGTTGGATAAAATGATTGCGGAAGGCGACCTTGCGGTTTAGCGGAAACGGCGAAGATGCACATATTGTGCCGGCAGAATAAATCAGACGAAAGAAAGGGATAGAGATGAAGATTATTTTATTGGAAGATGTGAAGAAGTTAGGAAAAAAGGGCGAGGTGGTAGAGGTAAGCGACGGATATGCGAGAAATTTCGTGCTGCCAAAGAAGCTGGGTGTGGAAGCGAACGGCAAGAATATGAATGATCTGAAACTCCAGAACGCCAACAAAGAAAAAAAGGAGCAGGAAAACCTTGATGCGGCAAAGGCAATGGCAGAGCTGATGGAAAAAGATCAGGTTACCGTCTCAATAAAGGCCGGGGAAGGCGGAAGGACATTTGGTTCTGTCTCCTCCAAGGAAATTGCACGGAGTTATAAGGAACAGTGCGGCAGGGAAATTGATAAAAAGAAGATCATCCTTCCGGAGCCGATCAAAAGCTTTGGGGTTTTTGAGGTGGGGGTTAAGCTTCATCCTAAGGTGACAGGGAGATTAAAGGTTAAAGTGACGGAATTATAAGGGTGTTTGTTGGAAGGACTAAAGGGCAATGGCAGCAGAAGAAGAAGCCCTCTTAAAAAGGGTATTACCCCACAGCATAGAAGCTGAGCAGTCGGTGATCGGTGCGATGATCGTGGACAGGGAGGCAATCACGGTCGCTTCAGAGTTGATATGCGGGGATGATTTTTATAGTAAACAGTATGGCGTGGTGTTTGACGCCATGGTGGAGTTAAATGACGAGGGAAAACCGGTAGACCCTGTGACCTTGCAGGACCGGCTGAAAGAAAAAGATGTGCCGCCGGAAACCAGCAGTCTGGAATTTATCGCAGCGCTTGTTACGGGGCTTCCTACATCGGCTAATATTAAATTTTATGCAAACATTGTGGCGGAAAAGGCTACTTTAAGGAAATTGATCCGCCTGAATGAAGAAATTGCAAATACCTGTTATACGGGGAAAGAAAGTCTTGAGGTCATCTTGGAAGATACGGAAAAGCGTATCTTTGAACTGGTTCAGAAGAGGAATACCGGCGAGTTCGTGCCTATCAGACAGGTGGTCATGAACGCAATGGACAAGATAGAAAAGGCGTCTAAAAATACCGGAAATGTTACCGGGCTTGCCACCGGGTTTATTGATTTGGATTACAAGACGGCAGGACTGCAGCCGTCGGATCTTATCTTGGTGGCGGCAAGGCCTTCCATGGGGAAAACGGCATTTGTTTTGAACATTGCACAGTATATGGCGTTTAAATCAAATCAGACGGTTGCTATCTTCAGCCTGGAAATGAGTAAGGAGCAGCTTGTGAATCGTCTTTTTTCCCTGGAATCGCGGGTAGACTCCCAGCATTTGCGTACCGGGAATCTTTCGGACGCAGAGTGGGAAAAGCTGATTGAGAGTGCGGGCGTTATCGGGAAATCCAACCTGATCATTGATGACACTCCGGGAATCAGCATTTCCGAGCTGCGTTCCAAGTGCCGGAAGTACAAGTTGGAGCATAACCTGCAGATCATCATTATCGATTATCTGCAGTTGATGAGCGGCAGCGGGCGAGGGTCTGATTCCAGGCAGCAGGAGATATCGGATATTTCACGTTCCTTAAAAGCCCTTGCCAGGGAATTGAATGTGCCGGTGGTGGCACTTTCACAGCTTAGCCGTGCGGTGGAACAAAGGCCGGATCACAGGCCCATGCTTTCTGACCTGCGAGAATCCGGTGCGATCGAGCAGGACGCGGACGTGGTCATGTTTATCTACAGGGATGATTATTATAATAAAGATACAGAAAGAAAAGGGATTGCGGAAATCCTGATAGCCAAGCAGAGAAACGGTCCGATTGGTACCGTGGAGCTGGTATGGCTGCCGGATTATACTAAATTTGCAAATCTTCAAAGATAACGACACTACAAAAGAGGACAGGCCTTAGGTGGCATGTCCTCTTTTGAAATATAAGGGAAAAGGAAAGGAGATTTTAAATGAAACAGGCAGAAAAAATTTACATGATTTCCGATGCTGCAAAGCAGGTCAAGGTGGAGGCGCATGTGCTGCGCTATTGGGAAGAAGAATTGGAACTTCCGGTAAAACGAAATGAAATGGGGCATCGCTTTTATACGGAAGAGGATCTGGGCCAGTTCCGTAGAATTAAAGAATTGAAGGAAAAAGGTATTCAGTTAAAGGGGATTAAGAGCATTTTAAAAAGCGGTACGTTAAAGGAGCCTATGGATCTTTTGGAGAAGGAGCCCTTTACCGGGGAAGGGGAAATGGAAAAGCGTCATGTTCTGATGGTGAAAAAGGGGGAGATCCTTCCCATGACGGAGAAGTCTCTTGCTGCCCATGAAGAGTCCAGAGAGCAAAAGAGCCTGCGGCTGCAGCAGCTTCTTAAAGATATGATTGCGGAGGCTGTCCAGAGCAATAACGAGGAGATCTACAAAGACATGAAAAACAGTATCTTGAAAGAAATTGATTATCAGTTCCGGCTTCAGGAAGAAAAGGACGAAGCAAGAGAAAAGGAGCGAAGCCAGAAAGAGGAAGAACACTTTAAGCAGATCGACGAACTTTTACGTTCCCGAAGTCTCAGGAAGGAAAAAGCACCAAAGGAAAAAAAGAGGTTGGAAAAAGGTTTGTTTATGAAAAAATTTGCAGGAAAAAAGCGTTCAGTCACTTGACCGAACGCTTGAACCCGTAATCTCCTATTCTTCGGAAATAGCGCCTACAGGACATCCGCCAGCGCAGGAACCGCAGCTGATGCAGGTGTTAGGGTCAATCTCAAACTTCCCATCACCTTCAGAAATAGCGCCTACGGGACACTGCCCAGCGCATGCGCCACAAGAAATACAAGCGTCACTAATTACAAATGCCATAATCATATCCTCCTTATTTATACCTATGCTATTTATTTTAATATAAAAGTATAGGGAATACAAGCATAAAATTATTCTTCCCGGCGTTTGCGGATACCGTTTAAGATGATTTCTTTCTTTTCGATCACTTTGTCCTTTTCCATGGCCGGGATGCCCTTTAATTTGTAGGGAATCCCTAATTTTTGGTACTTGGTTTCGCCCATCGTGTGATAGGGAAGCACATCCAAAGCCTTCAGGTTGGAAAACTGGCCGATAAAATAACCAAGTTCAAAGAGGTATTTTTCATCATCGGTAATGCCGGGAACCACCACATGGCGGATCCACATATCCACGCCTCTTTCATTCAGGTAAGAGGCAAATGCCAGTATGCCGTCATTTGGCTGGCTGGTCAGTTCTTTGTGTTTTTCAGGATCAATGTGTTTGATGTCCAGCATCACAAGGTCGGTCAGTTTCATTAACCTGTCCAGCTTTTCAATAAAGGGCTTGTTGTCCGGCTTAAAGGCAATTCCGGAAGAATCGATGCAGGTATGGACATTGTCTTTTTTGGCTAGAGTAAAAAGGTCGATCAGGAAATCCACCTGCATGAGCGGTTCCCCGCCGGTGACGGTAAGCCCGCCTTTGGTATAAAAGCTTTCATTCCGCTTATATTGTTCATAAATTTCTTCCGGTTCCATCATGGTGCCGCCGGTCATCGGCCATGTGTCCGGGTTATGGCAATAAGCACAGCGCATAGGACATCCCTGTACAAACACGACAAACCGTGTGCCGGGCCCGTCTACCGTACCAAAACTTTCTAATGAGTGTATTCTGCCTTGCATATATAGTCTCCTTTCTGGTTTCCTTATCGAAGATTTTCCTAATGAATATAGTATACCAAAAATAAAATAATATCACAATATATATATAAAGTTAAAAATTTAATGATAAACGTTAAATAATTATTGACAAACATAATTGCATGGTTTATTATCTATTCATAATAATATTGTAGATAAGGAGTGGGGGATGAAAATGAATGTTAGTAATGTAAAAATTCAAAAGATTCAGAAGGCCAGCAAGACGGCAGGAAGTATCGTCAAATTTGCCAAGATTTTTTTCATTGTAATGTCGGTGGTCACGATCGTGTGCGGGTGTGGGTTTATTGGCACGAAAAATTATCTGGATCAAAGACTTGCCCAGGCGTTAGCGGAAGGGGAAGTGACGGCAGATGAGCTTTTCGTTAATGTTGGCGGTTTTTTGGAAGGCGCGCTTAATCTGGCAAAAGTGGATTCTGTGTCCTTGACATTAGGGGTCTATATGATTGTGATGGGGATCGTTTTGATTGGCTTTTCCATTATCATGCACTTTTTAGCTAAGGTGTTTACGGATATCAGGGAGAGCTATTCGCCCTTCCGGCCGGAAATCGTGAAAAGTCTGAAAGTTGTGTTTGTGTTGACAACGCTCTTTGCCCTCCGCAGCAGCCTTTTGATGGGCGTGATCATCGGTTTTTCCATGTGGTGCGTACTGCATATTTTTGAATATGGCTGCGAGCTGCAAAGACAGTCGGATGAAACCTTGTAGTGCGCAGGGATGAAAGGAACAGGTGTGTTTATGGCAATTATTTTAAGATTAGACAGGATGATGGCGGATCGGAAGATTTCTTTAAATGAACTGGCGGAAAAGGTTGGCATTGCCAACGTAAACCTTTCCAATATCAAGACGGGCAAGGTCAGCGCGATCCGGTTTTCCACATTAAATGCAATCTGCGACGTGCTGGACTGTCAGCCGGGGGATCTTTTGGAGTTTCAAAGGGATCTTTAACACTTGATAGTGATAAGACTTTTGCTATGGAGCAAAAAGGCTGCACATAAAATGTGCAGCCTTTTGATCTCATTAGATAGATTCATGGAAAGTACGGGAAATAACGTCAGCCTGCTGTTCGGGAGTTAACTTAATGAAGTTAACTGCATATCCGGAAACGCGGATGGTAAGCTGAGGGTAGTTCTCGGGATGCTTCTGTGCATCCAGTAACATGTCTCTGTTTAATACGTTAACGTTGAGATGATGTCCGCCTTTTGTTGCGTAACCATCTAATAATGATACCAGGTTATCTACCTGAGCACTATTTGTTGCCATGGTAATTATCCTCCTTTAAAATTAGTGAAAATCATCCAGCCCGTCTTCCAGGGTAGGCACACTGCATGCCAGAGGGGTTCTGGAACAATCCGTGCATCCCATTGTCTGAACTGTTTTGGATTGTTCTTCGATGGCGCTGGTGTCCACATTTACATGCCCTACACCCATTGCCATACCGGAATCCAGCATTTTCACAAGATCGTCAATCATCGTTTTCTCATCCATTTCGTGTACCTCCTGAAGATGGGTTGTGTTAAGTTACTGTAGTCATTTATATTATTTATTCAGGTCAAGCTCAATGTCACCTGCAAACACACCGTGTTTGCTTCTTATTTGTTCAAGTCAAGCTCGATGTCACCTGCAAACACGGTATCTTCCTTTCCAAGTGCCCCGGGAATGATGGTGAAGGTATTAGAGATACCATCCTGCGCATCATTGAAAGGAAGCTTGGATACGGAAGATAAGGAAGCTACTGCACCGTGGGTATCACGTCCGTGCATCGGGTTAGCGCCGGGTGCGAAAGGCTGTCCTTTCTTACGTCCGTCAGGTGTGTTACCTGTAGCCTTACCATAGGTTACGTTAGAAGTAATGGTAAGGATGGAAGTTGTAGGAACACCGTTCCTGTAGGTGTGGTGTCTTCTGATCGCTGTCATGAATTTGTGTACAACATCCTGTGCGATAGCGTCTACGCGGTCATCGTCATTACCATATTTCGGGAATTCGCCAGTAGTCTTGAAGTCAACAATGATGCCGTCTTCATCCCTTACTACCTCAACCTTAGCGTACTTGATTGCGGATAAGGAGTCAGCTACGATGGAAAGTCCTGCAACACCGGTTGCGAAGTAGCGCTTAACATCCCTGTCATGAAGAGCCATCTCTGCTCTCTCATAGCAGTATTTGTCATGCATATAGTGGATGATGTTCAGTGTGTTTACATACACATCTGCCTGCCACTCTAACATGTCAATGAACTTGCTGTATACATCATCATAATCAAGCACATCGCCTGTAACAGGACGGTATTTCGGTCCAACCTGTTTCTTGGTCACTTCGTCCACACCGCCGTTTAAAGCGTAAAGCAGACATTTAGCAAGGTTAGCCCTTGCGCCGAAGAACTGCATTTCCTTACCAATGACCATGGAAGATACGCAGCATGCGATACCGTAGTCATCGCCATGTGTGACTCTCATAAGGTCATCGTTTTCATACTGGATGGAAGAAGTCTGGATAGACATCTTAGCACAGTATTTCTTCCAGTTTTCAGGAAGTCTTGTAGACCAAAGAACGGTAAGGTTAGGCTCCGGGCTGGGTCCTAAGTTGGTCAATGTGTGCAGATAACGGAAGCTCATCTTTGTAACTAAATGACGGCCGTCAACACCAACACCACCAAGGGATTCGGTTACCCATACAGGATCGCCTGCGAAGATCTGGTTGTACTCAGGTGTACGCGCAAATTTCACGCAGCGAAGCTTCATAATGAAGTGGTCAACAAATTCCTGGATCTCCTGCTCGGTAAAGGTTCCGTTTGCAAGGTCTCTTTCTGCGTAGCAGTCAAGGAAGGTGGAAGTACGTCCAAGTGACATAGCCGCACCATTCTGCTCCTTAACGGAACACAGATATCCAAAGTAAGTAGCCTGGATCGCTTCTTTTACGTTGGTAGCTGGTTTGGAAATGTCACAGCCATAAGATGCAGCCATTTCTTTCATCAGCTTTAATGCTACCATCTGCTCGGAAAGCTCTTCACGAAGGCGGATCACGTCATCGGTCATCACACGTCCGGTAGAATCTTTCTGTGCTATCTTGTCTTCGATCAGACGATCAATACCATAAAGAGCAACACGTCTGTAGTCGCCAATGATACGTCCACGCCCGTAAGCATCCGGAAGACCTGTGATGATATGTGCGGAACGGCAAGCTCTCATTTCTGCGTTGTAAGCATCAAAGCAGCCTGCATTGTGTGTTTTCCTGTGTGTGGAGAAAAATTCGCTGATTTCAGGATCTACTTCATAACCGTTGTCAGCGCATGCCTTCTCTGCCATTCTGATACCGCCGTAAGGCTGCAGGGAACGCTTAAAGGGAGCGTCCGTCTGGAAACCAACGATGGTCTCTTTGGACTTGTCAAGGTAGCCAGGTCCGTGGGATGTGATAGTAGATACTACCTTGGTATCCATATCAAGGACACCGCCTGCCTCACGTTCCTTTTTCTGTAAATCAAGTACCATCTGCCATAAATCTTTTGTGTTTTGTGTAGGCTCAGCCAAGAAGGAATCATCACCCTCATAAGGATGATAGTTTTTCTGAATGAAGTCACGTACGTTAACCTCGTTCTCCCACTTGCCGCCTACAAAATCTGTCCATTCTGGTCTCATTTTGCGTAAGCCTCCTATAATTTTATTATTTATTATTGCATAAAAAACTATGCTTTTACCGTAGTTTCATTATATGTTACAAGGTGAGAAACAGTCAAGGTAAAGAGTGTACTTTTTTATGAACAAAGTACGGATTTAACAGAAATTTTAGAAATCTTTTGTAAAAAATGCCGTCCGGGTTTAGTCTTGCCAGAAATCGGGTAAAGTATTATACTGTAGAAGTTCCACATAGTAGAATTTAAGGAGGTTATAGGATATGGCACAGATTACTAAAGACATGACGATCGGTGAGATTTTAAGGACAAACCCTGCAGTTGCGCCTATATTAATGGAAGCGGGGATGCATTGTCTGGGATGCCCTTCCGCACAGGGGGAAAGCCTTGAGGAGGCGGCAATGGTCCATGGGATGGATATTAACGATTTGATGGCGAAGATTGAGGCGTTATAAATGTAAGGAACGGAGAGATCATTGTCGGATGAAGCAAAAGAGGAGACTGAAAGGCCGGTGGTATTGGCTTACAGTCTCCTCTTTATGTATGGCTTCTTATTATTAAGCTGCCTTAGAAGGTGTGCAAAACTTGATCACGAACAATACGCCCAGCATCAGGATGATCCCAACAGGGAGACTGATCCAGGGGTTTTGGGTGAAGCCGGCAACCAGATAAGTGACAAAGGAAACGGCTGCGGCAACCAGCGCATAAGGAAGCTGGGTAGCCACGTGGTTTACGTGGTTGCACTGTGCGCCCGCACTTGCCATGATGGTGGTATCCGAAATGGGAGAGCAATGGTCTCCACAAACGGCCCCTGCCATGCAGGCGGATATGGAAATGATCATCAACTGTGGGTTGGTGTTCGCAAATACTGCTACCACGATGGGGATCAGGATTCCGAAGGTACCCCATGAGGTTCCTGTGGAGAATGCAAGAAAGCATCCTACAAGGAAGATGATAGCGGGAAGGAACATCATAAGGCCCTTCGCGCTGCTTTCCATGACAGTTGCAACGAATATCGCAGCCCCTAAACTGTCAGTCATAGCCTTAAGGGTCCATGCAAAAGTAAGGATCAGAATGGCGGGAACCATTGCCTTAAAACCGGAAGGAAGGCATTCCATACATTCCGTAAAGGAAAGAACTCTCCGGCACAGATAAACAATAATGGTGATGATCATGGCAAAAATACTGCCTAAAGCAAGGCCTACCGACGCATCGGAGTTGGAGAAAGAGGATACAAAGCTTTCCCCGTCGAAAAAGCCGCCGGTGTAGATCATGCCGATCACGCAGCAGATGATCAATGTGATAATGGGAATCACAAGGTCGATCACTTTCCCCTTTGTTCCCGCGGGCACGGATTCTTCTCCGGGAGCAGAGGACTCGCCGGATGTAAATAAGTCGCCTTTTTGCGCGTTGATCTCATGGGTGCGCATAGAGCCAAATTCAATTTTCAGTAAGATCATGGCGATCATCATCACGATAGTCAGCAATGCATAGTAGTTGTAAGGGATTGCGCGGATAAAAATGGAAAAGCCGTCCTCCCCTTCCACAAAACCGGATACCGCAGCGGCCCAAGAGGAGATAGGCGCTATGATACATATGGGTGCCGCGGTGGCATCGATCAGATATGCCAGTTTGGCACGGGATATTTTATGCTGGTCCGTGACAGGTTTCATCACGCTGCCAACGGTGAGGCAGTTGAAGTAGTCATCAATAAAGATCAGTACCCCCAGGGCGACAGTGGCAAGCTGTGCTCCGGCACGGGATTTAATTTTTTTCTTGGCCGCTTCTCCGAAGGCAGCGGAGCCTCCGGCACGGTTCATCAGGCTTACCATAGCGCCTAAGATCACAAGGAAGACTAAAATTCCCACGTTATAGCTGTCGGAAAGGACAGCGATGAAACCGTCGTTAAATATATGCATGACTGTGCCTTCGAAACTAAAGTTTGAAAAAAACAGGCCTCCAACCAATATCCCGATAAACAGGGAACTGTAGACCTCTTTCGTGATCAGCGCCAGCAGGATGGCTACGATAGGCGGAACCAGTGCCCAGAAGGTGGCATACATGGATGGAAGCGTAGCATCTTCTGCGGCAAAGGCATTAAGGGGTGTAAAAAGCATACAGGCAGACAGAATGCCTGCGCCGGCTAGGACCCTTTTGTTCAGATTTTTCATAAGAATACTCCTTTCGCTTTCGTGAAACAATTTATTTTAGCACTAAAAAAGGAAAAAAACAAACACTTTTTTATATTTATGCATATTTTTTGCATAAACCAGCATTGAGAATCGGGAAAACTTTCATAAAATAAGATAATCGAGCTGCCGCGTGGCGTGCATAAAAAAGACGCCGCAGTAAAGCGGCGCCAATGTTTCTTCTCTTAGATACAGGACAATGACTGCAGCGCAGAGTCCTTGATGATGGGTTCAAAATGCTCTTCCAGATATGCTTCCGAGGCCGGAACGGTCTTAATGCCGTTGCCGTATTCCGAAAGGATATTGCAGACTTTATTGAAATCTATCGGTGTGTGTTCGCTTTTGGACACTACCAGAAGAAAACTGCCGTCCTGCTGTTTGTATAAGGAATTGAAGCCGTTGTAAAACCCGGAAAGCACATGGGATACGGAAGTCACTTCCCGAAGGTTCCTAAAAGAGTAAATCCTGGTAAGCTCTATGGGAACTGAGGTATCAGAAAGTTTTTTCTGGAGGGCATTCTTAAAAGAACGCTTACCGTTTTCCGGAGATTCCTCATCCTGGACCGTAGTATCCGAAGAACCGGAATGACGCCCGTTTTGAAGCCGTTTGAAAAGATCAAGGACATCGTCTGCGCCTTCACTAATGCCGTCTAA
The DNA here is from genome assembly GCA_910587295.1 of uncultured Lachnospiraceae bacterium. Lineage (GTDB taxonomy): Bacteria > Bacillota > Clostridia > Lachnospirales > Lachnospiraceae > Suilimivivens. Next base: position 25,429 of record CAJULP010000096.1, read on the forward strand.
CACTTCATCTAAAGTGCCGTCATCTTGATGGACAGAAGGGGCGAACTTGGAAAAACGCGTATCCAGTTCGTCCGGGTCTTCCACTTTCGTGATGATCAGGACGATACATTCGGAATTTAACGGAATGGCTTCTATCATTAATGGAATATCTTCCGCTTCAAATCCAAATTCAAAAGATGCCTGCTGCATCATGTCGCGGAATAAATCTTTGGCTTTTTCGGTACCGTAAGCAAGTTCACTGAGTTTTAATTCTCTGTCCGCCAGATCTTCTCTGGTCAGTGTACAGCGAATTTGGTGATCGTTTACTTTTTCTATCTTCATATCATCACATCCTTACTATAATAAGATACTGTTATCCTGCTGTTTGGTGACACAAAATGATTAAAAAAATGTGCCCGCTTAAAAATATATTATACTTTGAATGAATTTAAGTCAAGAGGGCAGGAAAACTGTTTAAAAAAATTTTATAAAATCAGCCTAAATTTCTGCTTTTTAGAAGTGTTTGTTAAAAATAAATAAAAAAATAAAAATTACACTTGCATAATTTGGCAATAAGTACTATAATTATCCATGTAAGATGCTTCCGGGTAAATAAAGTATCAGAAGGAGGCATGTTTTTAATCATTGTAACACGAATCTGAGCAAATTAATCAAATAATTTTTTTCTGTCCGCAGAAGCGGAAAGAGAAAATATTGTCTTACAGGCAGCGTGCCTGTCGCGAACAAATCACCTGAAACACTTCAGTTATAATTCACCCTAATATGGATGTTCGCAGCGGTAAATTTATTTGGATACGTACCCGGCATCTTATCTGTTTTTATTATCGTCATTATTAAGAAAAGTATAATCAGTTCCGTAATAAATTTTTTTTGGCAGAACATATCACGGATCCTTTTGGAAATTGCTGAAAATCGGAACGGATGGGAGAAAAATTGAAAGAATATGCCGAGTATGAACCTTTAAAGTCACAGTTAGAACGCATGGAGCGGACAGGCGTAAAGCTGTACTTAGATGGTGCTCCGTCCACGACGGATTATATTATAGAAAATTGTGTAAGAGAAGATACAGTCTATATGCCTGACTATGTGACTGACGGGAAGGGAAATTTAAAAGAAATCAGATACGATCTGGTTGTCGGGAGATGATTGCCTCCTTAGCCGATGCGGGCGCCGTAGGTTTTGGAAACAGAAAGCCCCTATTAACGAAGAACATGCAAACAGCTGCGGCGGCCCTGCACTGGCATATTTTTGTTGTAAAAAGTCAAAATTGGTAATGACGGTGTAGAAATAGTCTGCTATAATATAGGGCGATTGGAGGATTACAGGATGAAGAAAAAAATACTTCCTGTTGTGATCGCCATCGTCCTTATTATCGTGATTGGGGGCGTGAGCGTTGGCGCAACATTGTGGAACAAATATTCCTATTCAAAAGAGCGTGCGGATTTGTCCGCCTATTTTAACATGTCAGGTGAGGCGGATGTAGCCATTGTATTACAGGATGAAATGGCGGAAGAACGTGCAAAGCTTTTTGACGGCGTGTACTATGTGGATCTGAACACCGTCCATAAGTACTTTAACCAGCGCTTTTATGAGGATAAGGGCGAGGGTCTGCTGCTGTATACGGTGCCGGACGATATCATCCGGACTAAGATAGGGAGCAGTGAAATGACGGATCAAAATGGCACAAGGACGCTTTCCTATAAGCCGGCACTTTACCAGGGTGATGTCCTTTATGTTGCCTTAGACTATATCAAACAATACACCAATTTTTCTTATGAAGGGTTTCAGGAGCCTGACAGGCTGCAGATTTATACAAAATGGGATGACCGTCAGGTTGCGGAGATCAAAAAAGATACGGCAGTGAGAATCCTTGGAGGCGTTAAGAGCGAGGTGCTTGAGGACTTAAATGCCGGTGATAAGGTGATCCTGTTAGAGCAGATGGAAACCTGGAGCAAGGTAAAGACCATGGACAGTGTCATAGGTTATGTGGAGAATAAAAGGCTCCAGAATATCCGGGTAGAGATGCCGATCCCGGTGGAGGATTACGAAGAACCGGTATATACCAGCCAGACAAGGCAGGGCAAAGTGAACCTGGGCTGGCATGTGGTTGCGGGAACGGCGGGGAATGACACGTTAGATGAAGTGACGGCTAACACCAAGGGGCTGACCGTGATTTCACCCACCTGGTTTAAATTAAATGACAACGAAGGGGGATTTACCAGCTTTGCCACCCAGTCTTATGTGGACAAAGTCCATGGCATGGGAATGGAAGTCTGGGGACTTGTGGAAAATATTGAATATAAAGACAGCATTGATATGTATCAGATTTTGTCCTCCACCACAACCCGGGCGAAGCTGATAGACGGCCTTGTGAACGAAGCCCTTAACTATGGGCTTGACGGGATCAACGTGGACTTTGAGCAGATCAGCGCAGACTGTGGGGAACATTTTATCCAGTTTATCAGGGAATTGTCTATCCCCTGCAGGAAAAACGGATTGGTTCTGTCCATTGATAATTATGTGCCTATGGGCGGAACGGATCATTATAACAGGACAGAGCAGGGCATTGTTGCGGATTATGTGATCATCATGGGGTATGATGAACATTATGCGGGAAGCCGGGAAGCCGGGAGTGTGGCATCCATCAATTTTGTGGAAGAAGGAATTGCGCAGACGGTAGCGCAAGTTCCGCCGGAGAAGGTGATCAATGCGGTTCCCTTTTATACCAGAATCTGGGAGACGAAGGACGGCGCCATCGGCAGCAAGGCAGTTGGCATGGACGCGGCGGAAGAATATGTCAGGGCTCACAATATAACAGTAGAGTGGAATGAGGAGACCTGCCAGAATTATGGTGAATACACGGAAGATGGAAGTCTGTTCCAGGTTTGGCTGGAGGATGAAAGCTCCATTGAAGTGAAGTTAAATATCATGGACAAGTATCAGATCGCAGGGCTTGCAAGCTGGCGGCTGGGATTTGAGAAGCCTGTCGTATGGGATAAGATAGAAGAATACATGAACCGATAAGTGAAAGAGAATGAGTGCTGTGCTTAGGGCATATACATGAAGTAAAGCTTAAGAAGCTGCCAGGGAATGTGTCCGTTCCATGGGGCTTTGCGTTATGGGAGCAATCAATATGTCAGATAAGTATCAGCGTGTATTGCAGTTTATCATGGCAGGCATCTTACTGGTGTCTATGTTTTTTGTGGCAAGAGAGGGGGCTGTTTACGTAAGCACCATGCAAGTGGAGAAGCAAGAAAAAATCTGCGTGGTGGTGGATGCGGGTCATGGAGGGGTAGACCCCGGCAAGGTGGGGGTGAATGACCAGTTAGAAAAGGACATTAACTTAAAGATAGCCAAATTGTTAAAGCAGTTTCTGCAGGCGGAAGGCATAGAAGTCATTATGACCAGAGAAGGAGAAAAGGGGCTGTATGACGAAGATGCTTCCAATAAGAAGGTTCAGGACATGAAAAGGCGGCTGGAGATCATAGAAGCCAGTGATGCGGTTATGGTAGTGAGTATCCATCAGAACAGTTACCACGAGGAATATGTCAAGGGCGGCCAGGTCTTTTATTATTCCACCAGTGAAAAGAGCAGGCAGCTTGCGGAAGCGCTGCAGGAGCAGTTAAGGGAATTGGAGCCGGATAATAAAAGGGAAGCAAAGGGCAATGACAGTTATTTTTTATTGAAAAAGACTTCTAAGCCCATTGTAATCGTGGAGTGTGGCTTTTTGTCAAACCGGGAAGAAGCGGCAAAGCTTTCCGATGAGGTATATCAGGAGAAGCTTGCGTGGAATATCCACATGGGAATCATGAAATATTTAAGCCAGAAGGAATAAAATGGCGCCAAATTACAGGAAGCTGTAGTTTGGCGCCTGATTGTTTCTAAGGCTGATTTACTTAATTCGGATTGGAAGCCCCGGAATAAGAAATGATGGCTTCATTTTTTCTCATGAACAACAGACCGAAAGAACCAGGCCCGCAGTTGCAGGCAACGGCGGAAGAAGCTTTTTGCAGGTAGATCCGTTCAAAAGGACAATATTGCCGGACCAGGGCCTGAATATACTTTAGCTTTTCCTCGTCCATGCCGGAATAGGTGATAAATAGGATGCGGCGGTCAATGTTTCTGGAGCTTATCAGCATTTTTCGGACGTAGTGCTTAGCAATATGTGTAAAATCACCTAATGCCATACCGCTTACCACCATCCTGCTTTGACGCAGGCTGATGATCGGATGCATAAGCAGCGCATCGCAAAGGATTTGAATTCGCTTGGGGATCCTTCCTGCCTGGCACATCATATGAGTACTGTCAATGACGAAAGCGGAAGAAATATAGTATTTTAATCTTTTTACAGTATTGACAATGTCTGCTTTAGAGGCATGGTTTTCCGCCATGGAGGCAGCATATAGCACTGACAGGCCGAGGCTGCTGGAAAGATGGCCGGAATCCAACACAGTGACGTTTTCAAAGGATTTGGCAGCCTCAAGGGCGTTGTAGTATCCTTGGCTGGCATGTTTGGCCATAGTAATATGGATCACATTCTGGGCTTCCGTCAGTTTCTGAGCAAAAAATCTTTCATAGTCTTCCACATCCGGCGGCTGGGAAAAACCGTTTTTTCCATTTGCCACATGTAAAAGTAATTCCTCTGCCTGAATTTCTGATTCATCTAAAAACCGGCCCTGTTCGGTGCAGATATAGTATGGGCATACGGAGATGTTAAACTCCTTTTTTAAGGACTCAGGGAGGTCGCATACGCTGTCAGTGGTGACTACAAGAGAAAGCCGCTGGGCCTGCTCAAAGATCAACACGTCTTTTCCAATCTCTGCCTGACTGGTCTCTTCGCTTAATGTTACCAGTTCTTTTGGCAGAATGCTTAGGACGGACGCTTCCAGCAAAGCACCGCTGACCGGTTTGGCGAGGTAGCCGCTGAACCCTTCCTTGCGGTAGATGAGCTGGTTATTGCTTCCGGCATTGGCGGTAAGTGCAATGACAGGCACATCCTGGCAAAGGCCGCCGGGCTGTGTGCGCAATGCGTGAAGACATTCGATCCCGTCCATTTCCGGCATCAGGTGGTCCATTAAGATGGCGTCATAATGTATATTTTGTGTCAAACTAAGGCACTCGGCTCCGCTTGATGCTGTGTCTATCTGGACTTTTGTCTCTGAGAGCAGTTTCCGTACCACCTTCAGGTTCATGTCATTATCATCCACTACAAGAATGTGTGCCTGCGGAGCCTCAAAGCTTTGCTTGTAATGCTCCCCGTCACGGGCCTTGGCACGGGAAGTCAGTGTAAATGTGCCAAGCTCATGATCATCCACGATATCCTGTTCCAGCATGACTAAGAAAGTGGATCCTTTGGTATAGACGCTGTTAACGCTGATTTCTCCGCCCATGAGTTCGACAAGCTGGTGGACAATGCTGAGCCCTAAGCCGGTTCCTTCGATGTGGCGGTTTTTTTCCTCATCCACTCGTTTGAAAGCATTAAATATGTAAGGAATATTTTCTTTCTTAACACCTAAGCCGGTATCCTCCACGGAATACCAGACACGAACCCTGTTTAAGGTAAGACGTTCACACCGGATGGATAAAGTGACGGATCCCTCGCTGGTATATTTCACGGCATTGTTTAGAAGGTTGATAAGGACCTGTTTGATGCGGACCTCATCACCGCATAGCATGCTTGGAATTGAGGAATCCACATGGAGCCGGAAATCCAGTCCTTTTTGCCGGGCCTTGATCCAGATCATATTGACAATTTCCGAAAAAAGCGCTCCTGTTTCATAGGAAACGTTTACGATCTCCATTTTCCCGGATTTAATCTTGGATAAGTCAAGGATATCGTTGATCAGAGTTAGCAGCATTTTGCTGGCACTCTGGATATTTCTTGCGTTCTCGGCAACTTCTTCCGAAATATCCCCCCGCAGGATGATCTCGTTCAGCCCGATAATGGTGTTGATGGGGGTACGGATCTCGTGGCTCATGCTGGAGAAAAAGTGGTTTTCCGCCTTGTTCAGCTCTTCGATTTCTTTTTTCTGTTGTATGGAAAGCTCATTTTCTTCCTCATAAAGTTTTTTCAGGAATAAAAGCATGATACTGGTCAACAGGCCGACCAGTATAACGGAAGCGGCCGAATCAAAGAAAGAGCGCTGCTGTGTGCTGTGTGCAACGGTTTCCGGGAAACGAAACGCAATATAGTAACAAAGCAGTGTTTCAGCAGTACAAAGAAGAAAAAAAACGATTTTCCGCCTTCCTTCTAAGGTGATGCTGATATAAATAAAGCATAGCACAAACCATTCAGGCATTCCGCTGTAAAACCCTCCTGCCGTAAAAAAGCTGATAGGGAAAAGTAAAAGAAGAAGTATGGAAATGACCGTAGCCCCGCCGTTTATGCAGTCCTTTTGGATACTGAATTTTACGATTGCCGCAATGCCTGCAAGGCTTCCTGCCAGGATCAGCAGATTGGGAAGGCTCCTCCCCATAGGGAGGATCATGATCAGCGCTACCATACATATGCCTGTGATCACGCGGAATATGCGCTCTTTCAGGCTGATTCTATGGTCAAAGATTGTTTCAATCCATTTTTTTAACACCTGGTTTTCCTCCTGTCTTTATTGTAATGTGGCAATGCATGCGCAGACTTCGTCATATCGGGAAAGAAGTGCGGGATGATGCTGCCGGATATACGCTTCGTCCGCTTTTTTTCCGGCTCCCTCCAGTGCTTTGGCCAGTTCCGAAAGCAGCTCGGCGCCAATAGTCAAAGAGGTGCTTTTTAATGCGTGTACTTTGATCGCATAGTCTGCCCAGTTGGCGTTTTCGTACAAAGAAATGATCTCTGTCTTTTTTTCTTCACATTGTGATTGGAACATCTGCAGCATTTCCATATAAAAAGCTTCTTCTCCACAGCAGTAATCTAAGCCCATCTGCACATTAATGCCTATTCGGATCAGAGGGGCAAAGGGAGAGGCTGGCTCCTTGCCCGTTTCGGCATCATCTGAAACATCAGGCGCCGGTGTGGCTTGGGGGACTTCCGCTTCCTTTGGGGAATCGGAAGGTTTTGCAAGGACATTCAAGGAGTCAGGTGTGGTTCCATATTGTATACTCTGTTTTGGAAGTACTTTGCGAAGCACTCGTTCTAAGACGGCGCGTTCTATAGGTTTGGGTATAAATTCCGTAAAACCTTCATTGCGGAACATTTCTCTTGCGCCGCTTATGGTGTTTGCGGTAAGGGCGATGATCGGCAGATCCTGATAGAGTCCGTTTTTCATCTCACGGATTTTCTTTAGGGTTTCCACACCGTCAAAACCAGGCATCATATGGTCAAGGAAAATAATGTCATAGGAAACGCTGGCACAGCGGTCGATTGCCTCCCTGCCGCTTAAACAGGTATCTACCTGTATCCCGTAGCTGCCTAAAACCCCTTTTGCGACTACCAGGTTCATTTCTTCATCATCCACCGCAAGAACACGGACATCTACGCATGAAAAAGGTTTCCGTCCTGCGGCCTGTGCTTCTTCAAATCCGTTTTCGCTTACTTCCCCGTTAAGAAGGTTTACCACAGAAAGGGCAAAAAAGGGCTTACGAATTAGAAGGAGCTTACTTTCTCTGTTTAGCACAAAATCTCTTTCCGCAATCACCACAACCCGGTGGGTATTGGTCAACTCTTCATAATAAGATACATTTTCCACATATTCGGATTGAGCAATAAATACATGGGTTATGGAATAGTTGTTCAGGAGCTTTTGCAGTCCGTCAAAATTGTGGGCCTGATAGCCTTCAATGTTAAGTCCTTCCACCATATGGAGGATCATTTTATCATAGAATCTCCGTACTTCGTCACTGTTATATTTCTCAGGACGGAAATAGCATGCGATGCATAGCTGTGCCACGTTTGGAATTGCCAGAGCCGGCGTGTCATCCTCCACTCCCTGGGGAATGGTGATATGGACCTGCAGGCCTTGCTGGCCGCTGCTGTCAAAATAGATAAAGCCGCCCATGGCATGGAGCAGCCCCCTTGCAATGGGGAGTCCTAACCCAAGGCCGCCCGCAAAGCGGCTGCTTCCGGAATCCGCCTGATAAAAATCATCACACATTTGTGTGATCTGGGAATCGGTCATACCAATCCCGGTGTCATAAATGTCGATGGTCAGGTTGATCCCGTAGCTCTCCGGACGGAACCCGACGCAAAGGTTAATGCCGCCTTCTTCCGTAAATTTGATGGAATTTTCCATCAAGATCTTAAGGACGTGGGAAATTTTTTCCGCATCACCAATCAGGATGGAGGGCATTTGAGGGTCGATATCAAATACCATTTCCAGTTGATGACGGCTGTTTTGCATGGCGGCCATAGTGATAACATCATTTAATACGGATGTGATCATATAAGCTTCCCGGGCAGGAGTCAGCGTGCCCTCCACGATTTCCGTGTAGTCAAGCATGTTGTTGATCTGGTTTGACAGGCGCTTACCGGCCAGTTGTATAGAGTGCATGTCTTCCCGCACTTCCGGGGAGATATTTTTTTCCAGTATGACTTCGCTGATCCCTAAGACCATGTTGATGGGGGTCCGCAGTTCATGGGAGACATTTGACAAAAATTCCGCATTTTGCCGGCCCGATGTTTCCAGATCCGCAAGGATACCAGCCTGAGTTTTTTGATCTTCCTGCCTTCTGTTGATCCGGTAGATGGCGATTGATGCCGCTGCGGCTACTATCATAGCGCCAAAGCCTAAACGCGCCAGGTTTTGCATGCTCATGAGATGTACAATGGTATGTAATATGAAAAAATGATAGAGCAGTTCCAGGATATACAGGCCGATGGTCATGTAGATCAGTCTCTTTTTGTTAAACATGGAAAACACTAACAGCAGCATGCAGGCTACGGCGGGGATATCATAAAGAATGATATTATGAACCCCAAAGAAAAAAAAGCCGATCAGCAAAAGGCATGAGCACAGACATTCATAAAATGTGTCAGCCCCCATTCTCCCGATATGGAGAATCCACACCAGGGAATTTCCAATCACAATAACAGGAATCATCCATGGTTCCCAGGACATAGCGATCGTGATCAGGATCAGCATGACGCCAAATATGGTAACGATACTGGCTAAAAGCAGATGTATGCTTGTTTGTTCTTTTGCCCTCATTTTTTCTCAAACCCCATTGCAACCCGTTTTAACAGCTCCGGAGGAAGGAAAGGCTTTTTCAGATAATTGACAGCCCCCAGTTTTGCTGCGCTGCGCACGTCATCTTCATCCCCGGACGCTGTTAAAAAGATAACGGGAATATCCAGGGAATATTCTTTCATACGCTTGAAAGTTTCAATGCCGTCCATTTCCGGCATCGCTATATCAAGGAGAATCAGGTCGATGTCTTCGCATATAATCTTATCAAGCGCTTCCTCTCCTGATTCTGCAAGAATGACATCATATTGTTTCTCCAGGATCATTTGTGTCCTCTTTAAATTCATTGCGTCGTCGTCAACGACTAATATTCGTTTTTGCATTTGGCGGTCTCCTTCTCTGCTTTTGGGAATTGTTAATCCCGTAAAATTTATTTTAAAATAGGATTACGATAAAATCAAGCCTAATAACTAGTCAAAATCAAGAAGATATGATAGAGTAGTAAAAGGAGTTCAAAAAATGGATACAAAAGTAGTTCAGATAGATAGAAGAAACATAAATAAGGCGATGATACAGGAAGCAGGGAACATTATCCGAAACGGCGGACTGGTAGCGTTTCCTACGGAGACGGTCTATGGCCTTGGAGGGGATGCGTTAAATGAAAGCTCCTCAGGGAAGATATATGCGGCAAAGGGCAGACCGTCGGACAACCCGCTTATTGTACACATAGCGGAGTTTGGTGACTTAAAGGAAATTGCGGTAAAGATTCCCAAGGCGGCAGAAAAGCTGGCTAAGTGTTTCTGGCCGGGCCCTCTTACCATGATTTTTGAGAAAGCGGCCTGTGTGCCGTATGCCACCACAGGCGGGCTTGATACGGTGGCGGTGCGGATGCCTTCCGATCCCATCGCAAGGGAACTGATCCGGGAGTCAGGCGGGTACATTGCGGCCCCAAGCGCCAACCGTTCCGGCAGGCCAAGTCCTACCCAGGCAAAATATGTGGTGGAGGATTTAAGGGGCAGGGTGGATATGATCCTGGACGGAGGAGCGTCGGAAATCGGGCTGGAATCGACTATCGTTGATCTTTCCGGTGAAGTGCCGGTGATTTTAAGGCCGGGATACATTACGGAAGAGATGCTTGTAAAGGCCATCGGAAATGTGGAGATGGACAAGGGGCTCCTTGACAGTGACCCACAGATAAAACCCAAAGCGCCGGGGATGAAATACAGGCACTATGCCCCCCAAGGCAGCCTTGCTATCGTGGAAGGGCCCAAGGAGCAGGTGACGGCATATATCAATGAAAAAATAAAGGAATATCGGAAGGAAGGCATGAAGACCGGGGTGATCGCGGCGTTCGAGACGGCGGCGGGCTATCAGGCAGACTGCGTGAAATGCCCAGGGAAACGAAACGACGAAAGTGAGATTGCAAGGCATTTATTCCGTATCTTAAGGGAGCTGGATGATGAAGGAATACAGGTGATCTATGCGGAAGCTTTTGACGGCCATGGGGTAGGGTGTGCCATTATGAACCGTCTGTTAAAAGCGGCAGGATATCAGGTGATCACATTATAACATGATATATATAAAAGGAAATGGGAGGAGAATGAGTATGATCGCATTGGGAAGTGACCATGGCGGATATGATCTGAAATGCCGGATCATGGAGCATTTGAAAGAAAGAGGAACAGAGGTTCAGGATTTCGGATGTTTTGACAAAAACTCCTGTGATTATCCTGATTTTGGCAGGGCGGCAGCCAAGGCGGTTGCGGACGGGGCATGTGAAAAAGGGATCTTGGTCTGCACCACGGGGATCGGCATCTCCATAGCGGCAAATAAGGTTCCCGGGATCCGGTGTGCTCTTTGTACGAACCCTTATCTGGCTAAGATGACCAGGCTTCACAATGATGCGAATGTGCTGGCGTTAGGAGGGGGAATCGTAGGGGAGAATCTGGCTCTGGAGATCGTGGATGTTTTTTTGGACACGGAGTTTTCTGACGAAGAAAAGCATAAAAGGAGAATCAGTAAAATCGAGGGGTGATTTGCAAGTGATGCAGGAGAAAAAAGCAGGGAGAAAGCTGATTGCGGCGGTAATTGCGGCGGCTCTTTTGGTGTGCGTTTTTCCCACTGTGGCGTATGCCGATAATGACAAGATTTCTGAGTTGGAAGAAAAGATCAAACAGACTCAGGAAGAAAAAGAAGAGACGGAAGGCAAGATTGACGAAAGCAAAAATGAGCTGGAAAATCTGCAGAACACGACAGAGGGGCTTAAGGGGCAGCTGAATAACCTAAATTCTGACCTGACACAGATCAGTGAAAACCTTGCCCAGTTGGAAGAGCAGATTTCGCTTAAGAATGCGGAGATAGAAAAGACCAATCAGGAGCTGGACGAGGCAAGGCAGACAGAGGCATCTCAGTATGCCGCTATGAAAAAGAGAGTCCAGTTTATGTATGAAAAGCGGGATTTCATCCTGATGGAAATGTTGTTCAGCTCTGCAAATTTTGCGGATCTGTTAAACCGGAGTGACTATATTGAAAAGCTGTCCGAGTATGACAGGGAGCAGCTGGAGAAATTTCAGGGAACCAGGATGGCTATTGAGGAAAAGGAAGCGCAGCTTGAGCGGGAAAAAAAGGAGTTGGATGATCTTAAAGTGGATGTGAAGGCGGAGCAGAGCCAGATCGCCGGGCTGGTCAGCCAGACCTCAGGGAAGATCGCCACCTATCAGCATGAGATCTCCAGCACAGAAGCGGAAATGCTGGAATACGAAAAGAAGCTTGCGGAACAAAATAACAGCATAGCGGAGCTTAGAAAGCAGTTGGAAGAAGAAAAGCGCCTTTCGGAGCTGGCGTCCAAATCCGCATGGCGGGATATCTCCGAGATTACGTTTGCGGACGGGGACCGTTATCTGCTTGCCAATCTGATCTACTGTGAAGCCGGGAACCAGCCCTATGAAGGACAGGTAGCGGTAGGCGCAGTGGTTATGAACCGGGTGATGAGTTCGGTGTTCCCGGATACCGTGGTGGGTGTGATTTACCAGAAGAAACAGTTTTCGCCGGTAGCCAGCGGGCGGCTTGCCCTTGCCCTTGCGGAGGATCATGCTACGGCGGCATGTTACCGGGCGGCGGACGAAGCCATGTCAGGGAAGACTACAGTGGGGAACTGTTTGTTTTTCAGGACTCCTATCGACGGGCTCAGCGGAACACAGATTGGCGGACATATCTTTTATTAAATACAGAAATCAACAAGAAAGGTGATACAAATGGAACAGAATCTTTTACAGCTGGAAGATATCATGGACTATTACATAAGCTCCATGCCCTGCGCTGACAGGGAGGATGTTTCCAGGGGGATGCTGGAGGCTTTTGCCCGGCATGCCCTTTTTTTGCGGAAAAGTGTGGACTGGTGCCGGCAGCTTCCGGTGGAGGTCTTTTTGGAAAATGTGGCGGCGTACCGGATCAACAGTGAGCGGATCGAGGATTGCCGCCATTGGTTTTATGAAATGGTAATGCCGCTTCTTAGCGGGCTTACGCTTAAGGAAGCAATCCTTGAGGTAAATTTATGGTGCTGTGCTAATGCAGGATATCATCAGGCGGATGAGCGGACGGCAAATGCCGTTGCCGTTTATAAAAGCGGGTACGGGAGGTGCGGGGAGGAAAGCACCTTTGCCGTAACGGTGCTTCGCAGCGTGGGGATTGCCGCCCGGCAGGTGTATGCGCCGTTATGGTCTCACTGCGATGACAACCATGCCTGGGTGGAGGTTTGGTGTGATGGGCGCTGGCAGTATTTTGGTGCATGTGAGCCGGAGCCGGTATTAAACAAAGGGTGGTTTGATCTGCCTGCATCAAAGGCTATGCTGATCCATGGAAGAACCTTCGGGGAATCGAAGGGGCAGCAGGAGACGGTTGGCAGGGCGGGAGGCGTTACCTATTACAATGTGACATCCCGCTACGGGGATACGGCAGAGGTGGTATTTTTTTGCGTGGATGAAGCAGGCAGGCCCATGGAGAAGGCTGCGGTCAGGCTTGCGGTTTTAAATTATGCCCATTTTGGAGAAGTGGCAACTCTGTGTACGGATGAAAACGGAAGGATCCGGGCCAGGTTAGGGATGGGGAGCCTGCGCTTATCTGCTCTCTGGAACGGCTTAGAGAGAAGCGCTCTTGTGCGGATAGAAAAGCCGGAGGAACTTTTGGTGAAATTTCAGGAACAGCCCCAGGAGACATGGGTAGAGGAACACTTCTTTCCACCTGAGGGGCGTATCAGGGAAGGGGAAGAAATCTGCCCGGAATCCTTTGTGGCATTTCAAGAAAAGGTGGAGGTTGCAAAGATCAGGCGGCAGCAGCGGATTGTAAGTTACTATGACCCGGCACGGGGCGGAAGGTTCCCGGAAGCGGAGGAGATCCTTAGGATGTCAGGCGGAAATTTTGAAGAGGTGATCCGTTTTTTGGAAATGGATGATGATCCATATCGTCTAAAGCTTTTAAAGACGCTGTCACAGAAGGATTATTATGACTGCAGGGCGGATGTGCTGCAGGAACATTTGGAATGTGCCCTTGCTTTTGCCGGAGGGGAGGGTGTGAATGAGGATATTTTTGTAACCTGTGTACTCAATCCCCGGATAGAATATGAGGAATTAGGCTGTTGGAGACGCAGCCTGGCGGAAGCGCTGGCAGAATCGGCGGTGCGGTACCGGAAGGATCCATGCCTGATCTGGAACGAGGTCTGCGGCAGCATAAGGCAGCCCGTCAACGATGCCTATGATACACTGCGGATGTGTCCTTTATCGGTATACAAAAGCGGCAGGGGAAGCAGGACGGACCAAAAGAACCTGTTTGTGGCCGCAGCCCGCAGTCTTGGAATCCCTGCCCGCCGGAATCCGGAAACGGGGAACGCGGAATTTTACCAAAAAGGTGCATTTCACCCGGCAGATCGGAAAGTTGAGGAGGAAAAAGGCGGCAGGCTCACCTTGTTGGCAGGAGGAGAAAAAAGCTGGACTTATTGGACGGACTGGTGCCTGGAGTACTGGGAAGAGGATGGTTACAGCGCTTTAAACCTGGAAAAAAGAAAATGGGAGAAGGGGGAGCTTTCCTTTACCGCAAGGCAGGGCTGTTACAGGGTTACTACGGTGGTCCGGCTGCCAAGCGGGAATCAATTGGCAAAGGAATTACATTTCCGGATGGGAAACGAGGACAGGATCATCCCCTTAGAGCGGCATGAGGTCACCTGGGAAATGCAGGCAAAGCTCCTTCCTGCGGTTGATGTGCGGGATGGGTATGGACATGTCTGCCTGGATTTTTTGCGGCAGGGGAAAAAAGCCGCTTATATCTGGCTTCGGGAAGGAGAAGAGCCTACGGAGCATATTTTGAACGAATTGTTGGAACGGATCAGCGATGTAAAGAACTATCAGGAAAGTATTTTCTTATTAAGTAAGGAAAAGCCCAAACCTGCAGGAACCCTGGAAAAGGTTTTGCGGGCGGCAGGGAATATAGGATTTTATCAGGTGGATGGCTTTGCTCCGGCACAGGAGATTGCAAGGATCATGGGGGCAGGGCAGTTAAAATATCCTCTTGCGGTGTCTACGGATGAAGCTGGAAGAGGTATTTATATGACCTGTGGTTATAATGTGGGGTCTGTGGCGCAGATTCTCTTCTATTTATAGGTTTGCGGGATTGATAGCGGAAGGGAAAGGAAGAGACATAGGAAGGAGAGCATAAATATGACAAATGTCGTATTGAAAGAAGAAGTGCCCCAAAAGCGCACGGTGTATTTTTTTACGAAGGAAGAGGCGGCAAAAAAGGGTATGGGGAAGTTATTTGAAGGAAAGTACCTGGAAAGCCGTGTTCTGTGCAGCGGGCAGGGAGAAGATTTTTGCGTTTATGTGGGAGTGGGAGAGGACTCCTTAGACTTAAACGGAGTGAAAAACATCTGCGCCAAAGCGGTGAAGGAAGCAGGGATTTATACGGAGGAAATCTGTTTCTCACTGGCGGAACTGGGGGAAAAGGCCGGAGGGGCATGGGAGGATTCGGAGCTTGTGGGGGCGGCAGCGGAAGGAATCTATCTGGCAGGCCATCAGCCCGCTTCCTATAAGTCGGAAAAAAAGAAGGAAAAAAACCATTCCGTGATCTTATGCGGGATGGAGCCTTCCGAAGAAAATAACAAGAAACTTGCCCGGAAGAAGGCATTGGCGCAGGGAATCTGTTTTGCCCGGGATGCGGTGGGCAAGCCTTCTAATCTGCTGCGGCCGGAGGAGTTTGCCCGGGAGGTGGAAGCGCTTTTTGAAGGACTTCCGGTGGAAATAGAGATTTATGATGCGTCAAAGCTTGCCAAGATGGGGATGGAAGCCCTTCTTACCGTGGGGAAGGGCAGCAAGTTTCCGCCCTGCCTCATGGTGATTCGTTATCTGCCTGTAAAAGGCGGTGAAGTTACGGCGCTGGTGGGGAAAGGCGTGACAGTGGATACTGGCGGGTATTGTGTGAAGCCTGCAGGGTCAATGGCCGGGATCAAAGGGGATATGGCCGGGGCAGCCGGTGTTGCAGGGGCTGTGTACGCTCTGGCAAAGGCAGGCGGGCGCCGCAATACGGTGGCGGTTCTGCCTATGTGCGAGAACAGGATTTCGCCGGACGCCATGCTGCCGGGAGATATTATTTCCTCCTATGGCGGCAAGACTATCGAGATTCTGAACACGGATGCGGAAGGAAGACTGATTTTAGCGGACGGGGTTGCCTATGCCGTGGAAAAGGAAGGAGCGGCACGGGTCTTGGATATTGCAACCTTAACCGGTGCGGCCGCAATCACGTTTGGAAAGTGTATGGCGCCGGTGCTGGCAGACGATGACGGGTTTTACGGGGAGTTTGCACAGGCGGCTGAAAGGTCCGGTGAGCATTATGTGAGGATTCCGTTCTTTAAAGAACATGAAAAGATGATCGAGAGCAGTCTGGCGGATGTGAAGAACGTGGGCGGGGATACCTGCGGCAGCATCACGGCAGGGTTGTTTATCCGTGCTTTTGCAAAAGGGAAACCCTGGATTCACCTGGATATTGCCGGTACGGCGGAAGCGGATAAGACCCCGGTGCAGGAATATGAGAGGGCAGGGGGAACCGGCGCCGGTGCGGCAACGATGTTTGAATTGTGTTTTTAGATTGCTGACGGGTCTGGCAGAAGGAAACATTATGAAATGGTAAATTCTGCCAGGGTGACTGTCTGGATGCCCATGCATTTAGATAAAAATTCCAGCCAAAGAGAAACAGTGCCGTTGTTTTTTGATGACTCATAGCTTTCCTCAAGCTCTGCAAGAAGGCGGACCCTGACGGCGCCGCGGTGGATATAGCAGGGATCGGGGTCATCATAAAACCGGATGCTGTATTCAATGATAATCTTTTCGTCTAAAGGAAGTTCATCCCATTTCCCATAATATAATTGTTGATCCTGATGGTACAGGGTAATGTATTTTGTCTTTTTTGGTGTTTGCTTTGTACGCAGGAACATGTTGATACCCGTGTCTTTCTCCTATATCATTTTGCGGCTATGTGCTGCATCTTTACACTTGGAAGTGTACTCTATTTGGCTGTTTCCGGCAATCGTTTTGCTTGTTTGTAGCAAAAATATTCCCTTGTGACAAAAATCTTTCCCCCTTTTTTCTTAAGAAACCGTGGGAGTTCACAAGAATCTGTTCTATTAAAAAAATAGGGGAGGGATTATAGTGTAAGCAAGCAAGAGGCATCCGGAAAGCCTGTTTAAGAAGTTGAGAGAAGGAAGATGAAATGAAAAAAACAGAAAAAAAGAAATGGAGCCTGAAAGAGGATATCCAAAAGAGATGGCAGCTCTATTTAATGCTGTTGCTGCCGCTGGCTTATATTATTGTCTTCTGCTACGTACCTATGGGAGGCATTTTGATTGCCTTTGAAGATTATTCGTTCCGAAAGGGAATCCTGGGAAGCGACTGGGTGGGGCTTAAATACTTTGAACAGTTCTTTTCCAACCCGGATATGATGAAACTTTTAAAGAACACGCTGGTCATCAGCTTCTATTCCTTATTAATAAGTTTTCCTGCCCCGATCGTTCTGGCACTGGCCTTACATATTATAGGCGGAAAAAGGTTTAAGAAGTTTATGCAGTCCTTAACGTATGCGCCTTACTTCATTTCCACGGTGGTCATGGTAGGTATCATCCTCCAATGCTTCCACCTGAATATCGGCATCGTGAACAACCTGCTTGCGCTTGTGGGATTAGACCGGGTGGATTTCATGGGAAGGGCATCCTATTTCCGGCATATCTATGTCTGGTCAGGAGTGTGGCAGACCACCGGGTATGCGGCGGTGATCTATATTGCGGCGTTAGGAAACGTGGACCAATCCCTGGTGGAGGCTTCCTTGATCGACGGGGCAAACCGTCTGCAGAGAATCAAGATCGTGGAACTTCCGGCTTTAAAACCGATCATCACCATCCAGCTGATCATGGCAATTGGCAGCATTATGGGAGTCGGGTTTGAAAAAGTGTTCCTGATGCAGAGTCCCTTAAACCTTTCGGTATCCGAGATCATTTCTACCTATGTATATAAGCGGGGTCTTAAGGATATGCAGTATTCCTTTGCGACGGCAGTGGGTTTGTTTAATTCGGTGGTCAACTTTATCCTGCTGTTTTTGGCAAATAAGATTTCGCAGAAATTTGGCGAGACCAGCTTGTGGTAAGGGGGAAAAGAGTATGAAAAAAGAAGAAATGGCAGCAAGCCATGGCATACAGGTAAAATTGTACCGCACTTTGCCTGACAGGATTCTTTTAGGCTGTATCTGGGCTATGCTGATTTTCATTATGGTGGTTATCTTAGTGCCGGTCTTGTTCATTATCGCGTCATCCTTCAGCGATGCGAAAGCAGTGTCGGCAGGGCGGGTATTTTTATGGCCGGTGGATTTTTCACTTGCGGGGTATCAGGTGATCTTCCAATCCCCCAATATTGTAAGGGCTTTTGCTAATTCCGTGGCATATACGGCGGTAGGAACGGTGGTCAGTGTGTCGCTGACATTACTTGCGGGATATCCATTGTCCAGGACTGATTTGAGGATCCGGGGGTTTGTCATGTTTTTGTTTACCGTGACCATGTTTTTCAGCGGTGGTATGATTCCTACTTACCTGGTGGTGAGCAAGCTGAAACTGATCGACAGTTTCTGGGCCATGATCCTGCCTTCCGCCATGGGAGTATGGAATGTGATCCTGATCAAGACTTATATCCAAAGTTCTATTCCCGGAGAAATCTATGAGAGCGCTTCCATAGACGGGTGTTCTGACTGGAAGTACTTTATCCAGATGGTAATCCCGCTTTCCAAGCCGATCATAGCCGTGATGATTCTTCTGTATGCGGTAGGGAAATGGAACGATTTCTTCTCAGGGCTTTTGTATCTGAATGATGTAAATAAGCAGCCTTTGCAGTTACTGCTGCGCAACATACTGGTAACGAACGATGCTGCCGGAATGCAGCTTAGTCTGACAGAGCAGATGAACCGTCAGGAACTGAAAACACTGTTGCAATATTCACTGATTATAGTGTCATCCGTGCCTGTTATGATTCTCTATCCTTTTATTCAGAAGTATTTCGTAAAGGGTATCATGATGGGGTCGATCAAAGGGTAAAAATGACAATGTATCAGTCAATATAAAATGAAAAGGAGAGGTAAGTTATGAAGAGAAAAACGATCATTACAAGAATTACGGCAATTGGCCTTGCGGCAATCATGCTTCTTGGCGGCTGTGGATCTTCCGGGAATGGCGGATCCGGGGATACACAAGGCACAGACGGGGGTAGCGCAGCCACGGAAACAGGTGGGGAAGACGGACAGGTCACCTTGACCGTGGCGGTTCAGGTGAACGATAAGGGGGAATATTCGGATGCGAACTACGCCATCAGATGGATACAGGAGCAGACAGGGGTAAACTTTGAGTTTGTAAGTCTTCCAAGCGATGGGGCGGAGGCAGAGACTAAGCTGACACTGATGCTGGCAAGCGACTCCTATCCGGATGTGATCTGCTATGCGCTGGATAAGCATAAGATGGTGAAATTTGGGGAAGAGGGAATCTTTGTACCTCTAAACGATTTATATGAGCAGTATGGCGATAATATGAAGACCTTCTTTGAAGACAGACCGTTATATGCCCAGAATGCATATGCGCCGGATGGTAATATTTATGGGTTTCCCATTGCCAATGAATGTTACCACTGTACGGCATATCCCAAGCTTTGGTACAACTCTGAATGGCTGGAAAGCCTGAACCTGACTGAGCCTACGACCACGGAAGAATTAAAAGAGGTTCTGATGGCAGTGCGCGACAGTGACTACAACGGGAATGGGAACGCAGATGAGATTGTCCTTACGGGAAGCCCCAAGTGGGATTGCCAGATTGAATGGTGGCTGATGAACTCTTTTGTTCCCTGCGACAAGACAACTCTTTCCTATGCAAAAGACGGAAAAGTAATTTTTGCCTGCAATACGGATGAGTTTAAGCAGGGCCTTGCTTATATGCATGATCTGTTTGAAAATGGCCTGATCGATCCCACCGCCTTTTCACAGACATCTGACCAGATGCAGCAGGTTGTCCGTTCCGATGAGAAAAAGGTGTTTGCATATGCCGCTGATCACTTTGGAATGGGGATCGATCTGGAAAATGAACATTTAAATTCCGTGATCGCCGCACTGCCGCCTGTAGAGGGGCCTACCGGTGCAAGATATCAGCTTCATAATGATTATGTAGACCAAAGTTCTCAGTATTCCTGGTTTATCACTGACAAGTGCAAAAATCCGGAAGCGGCTTTTAAAGTAGGGGATTTCCTGATGGGTGATGAGAGCACTATGGTACAGCAGTATGGAGAGAAGGACAAAAATTGGGGCGAACTTGATGAGCCTACAGCTTCTATCATGGAAGGGGTAGACGCCGTTTACTGGATCACGCCCGGATTTACATCCAATGAAAATGATGAGTACAACAAAAATACATGGTGGACGCAGCTTTACAACAATAGGGCAGAGTTCCGTGCGGCAATGTCACCGCTTCCGGCGGCTGAGGATATGTATAAGCCGGAATCTTACGAGGCAAGGTTGTTTGAAGAGACTGCTAAGGTAGATGATTATTTCTATCCTGAGTACCTTCCTAAGAAAATTTTCTTAGAAGATTCTGATGAATCCGACCGTTTTAATACTATACAGGTTTCACTGCAGGAGTATGTAAAGACTTCCATGGCGCAGTTTATCACCGGCGAGATGGATCTTGAAAAGGATTGGGATTCCTATGTGAGCACGATAGAGGGATATGATGTGGCAACTTATGTCCAGCTTTACCAAAAAGCGTTTGATTCTTATAATAGTGTTGCAAACAAATAAAAACTGAAATGGGGATGAGAGCGCATACCGTCCGGGCATGCGCCCTTGTCTTGTTTTGGCAGGTAATTGTTAGTATAATTAAGAAAAATGTCCGGTAAAGGCAGATTCGGGCAGAAGGGATAAAGGCACCGGGAGCGTGCAAAATGGTATGTTTATGAAATATAAGAAGGTTTATGCCCGGCTGATCATTTCTTATTTGATCATTTTTACGATTCCTCTTATGATAGATGTTTATGTTTTGGAGAACATTGCCGCATCCACACAGGAAAATATCTGTCAAAATGTGCTGGTGAACTTAAACCATGCCAGAGAAACGGTGGACGATAATTTTGAGGAGATTGATACGATCGTTCAGAACCTGACCAGTAACAGCACCATCCGCCATATTGCCTTATTAATGGATGAAAAACAAAAGTACATAGAGATTTCCCGGCTGTTGTCTGCCCAGGATTATATGAAAGCCATGCGTACCCAGAGTTTTGTGGAGGAGTACTATCTGTTTTTAAACGATACTAAAATGGTGATCAGCTCGGACCATATTTTTCAGGATGATGATTCAGCCCGGTATGCATTCCGCTATGACGGGATGGAATGGGAGGAATGGATGGAGGAAATGAGCCGGCAATATGCAGGGTATATTTTTCCGGAGGCAGAAACAAAGCTGAACGCAAGCACGGCGGATAGAATCTTGTATGTGCATTCTATGGTCACCAGCGCAGGGTTAAAAGGAAACTTTGTGTTTCCTATTAAAAGCGAGATCATTAAAAATCTGTTGTCGGATACCTATGTTTCCGGGGCAGGCTGGGCATATGTGATGGATAAAGACGGAAATGTGCTGCTTACCATACCCTCAGAAACAGGGGAATTTGAACTAGTGCCGGAAGAACACCTTTCCGCAAGGGAAGAGATCAAGGAAGTGAAAATGAACGGCAGGGCAGCAGAGATCATCAGGACGGTCTCTGACGAGAGGGGGCTTACTTATGTGGCCGTATTGCCAAAGGAGTATATCACCGTACAGATCAGTCAGGCACAAAAGAGGATCATACAGCTGATGCTGGTGGTCCTGGTGCTGGGGATAGCAAGTATTTTCGGGGTGTCCTGGTACCGCGGACGGAAGATCGATCATATCCTGCAGATGTTGTTTCAGACAAAGGACGGTGAAGCGGAAGGGCCTAAGGGGGATGAGATGGCATATATCTCTCAATCCTTAAAACAACTGATTGAGAATAATTCCGATTTGAAGGATGATATCAGAAAGCAGGAACCGGTCATCAGGAACCTTCTTGCGGAGCGTCTTTTACGGGGCGGAATAGTGGACAAGGATTTGAGCAGGTATGGCATCCATCTGGCAGGACGTGTAAGCTTCGTGATCGCTTATCAGATTGAGGAACAGCCATCAGAGGAAATGGAGGTAGGCACAGGGGAAGCGATTGTGTATAAGCAGGTTCTTCTCAGGAAGCTGGAAGATATCCTTTGCGGGGAGCAATATGCGTGTGATATGGATATCAAAGGCGGGGCGGTGATCTGTGTCCTGAGGGAGGGGAAAGACTACCAAAAAGAAAAGCTGAACCTTTCTCTGGAAAAGCTGTGTGTCGAATTTTGGGAAAAAGATGGGATCAAAGTCAGGATGGCAGTGGGGAATACCTGCAAGGATGTGGAAAAGATCAGCAGATCCTATGACCAGATTTACGAAATGCTGCAATATGGATTTGTTTCTGATAAAAATGTGCTTTTTTATGAGGACTATCTGGAGAGCAAGGACTATTATTATTTTCCGGTGACATTGGAGGAGCGGCTGGTCAATGCGGTTCGGACGGGAAATATGGAAAGCATGCATGAGCAGCTTAGAGAAGTCTATCAGGTCAATGTGCTGGAACGGGATATCAGCCCTTCCATGATGCATTTTTTGGTGAACGATCTGCAGTGTACGGTCTTTAAGGCATTGCATAGTCTGCATGACCATGTGGAAATCGATGAGAAGGAAATATCTGCCCGGTTGGAGCAGTTGAACTGGGAAAATGATATATTGCTTCGCTTTAACAGGATCAACCAGATCTTTAAATATATTTGTGAAAAAGTCCAGTCACAGACCAATGCGAGCAATATCAGACAGAGGGCGGATATTGAACGGTATATTCAGGAGAATTACCGGAATAACGACCTGGGGCTTATGAAGATCGCAGATGATTTCGGGTACGCAAGTACTTATTTTTCCAAGTTGTTTAAGGAATTGTTCCATGAAAACTTTGTTAATTATCTGGAGAAGGTCAGGGTGGAAAAAGCCTGTAGACTGCTGGAACAAGGAGTCAGGATGGAAGATATTGCGGTGCAGGTGGGGTACAACAGTGTTTATGTGCTGCGCAGCGCATTCAAGCGGATCAAGGGGATGACGCCCAACGATTACCGGAAAATATCCTTGGGGGGGGGTAAAGGCTGACAGACAGCGCTTTTCGCCTGCAGGAATGGGCAGGCTGACAGAAAGGGGATTAAAATGGAAAATGGAGCTATTGGATATACTTACGAGGAATGGCAGTTTGAGGGGCGCAGGGCAGTGCTTGTAAAACCCGACTGCGGGGCAAACGGGAAATGGGCGGTCTATACGGAATATTTCTGGGCATTTCCCGATACGGCAATAGAGCTGTTAAAAAGGGGCTGGCATGTGGCTTATCTGGAAAACAGTAACCGATGGGGACTGGAAGCAGACCAGGAGGCAAGACACCGCTTTTGCGTTTATCTGCAGGAAACATATGGGCTTGCCGGCAAGTGCGTTCCAATCGGGATGAGCTGCGGCGGGCTCCATGCGGTCAAATATGCCGGGATGTACCCGGAGGATATTGCCATGCTTTATCTGGATGCGCCTGTGCTGAACCTGCTTAGCTGTCCTATGAAATTTGGGAAAGGGGAAGCGAAGCCGGAATGGGTAACGGAATGTCTGGACGCCCTTAAGATGACGGAATCTGATATGATCAGTTACCGTGGGCATCCAATGGATTATATACCAGGACTGGTGGAAAACAAGATTCCGGTACTGATGCTTTATGGTGATGAGGATGAGGAGGTTTACTATGACGAAAATGGCCTTTTATTGGAAAAAGCATACCGGAAGGCGGGGGGTCCCATCCAGGTAATTTGCAAAGAGGGATGCGGGCATCATCCCCATGGCCTGGAAGACCCGGCTGTAGCGGCGGATCTGATTGAAAAGCTTTATGGAGAGGGATAAGGATGGACATAGGTTCTTGCAGGGGGAAGATTTTCGGAAGACACTGGATGGGCGTCATGCTTTTTCTTTTGCTTCTGCTGGTATATGTCCTTACCGGCTGCGGCCAGCGCATTCGGCAGGCAGACAGGGAAACGGTCGGTGAGTCAGGTAGAGGAAAAGGGGAAGAACAGGACCGGGAACAGGAGGTAGAGCTGGTCTTTATCCACAATAATCCCTGCGAAGCCTGCGATGAGGAAGGGAGCTTCCGTGAAGTACTTGATGAAATCTTTTCAGATGGGGGCTGGCAGGATATTTTTGAGATCCGGTCTTACTATGCTTATCAGGAGGATGGCCGGAAGCTGGCGGGCCAGGCGGCGGAGTATTTCGGGCTTTCGGAAGAAGAGATTAGATATCCCATGGTGATTGCCGGGAATCGGTGTTTTTTAGGATATGATCAGATCATGGAAGAATTGGGAGGAGCATTGCCAGCCATAGCGGAAACCAAGGAGGAACTTTTCGTGCCTTTTGAAGAAAACGGCAGATCAGGCGGACAGGAGCGGAATAATTCCGGAGGGATGGTATTTGACGCTGGGGAGGATGTGATCCATCTTTTATACTTCCACACGGAAATCTGTCCTAAATGTGAGAAAGCGGAAGCGTATTTAGGGCAGCTTCCGAAGCAGGTGGAGGCAAGCGGAAAGGAATATCCTGTTGTGGTCACCACATTGTCGGTAGCGGAGGATAAGAATGCGCTTTTGTTCTTTTCTCTGATTGCGGCTCTTCCTAAGGGCTGCCTGCGGTACGGGCTTGGGTTTCTGACCGGAAAATTTTTGGCTTATGTGCTTTTGGGACTGGCAGCCGCCGGGGCAATTTCGTTCATCCCCTTTGAGACCTTTGTCATATTTAGGAAAGGACTTAATGCGGTCCTTTTGGCCGCATGTCTTTTTTTGGCATACGGGAATTTCAGAGATTGCTTTTATGCATTTCGGGGAGAGTATGGAAAGATCAAAATGCAGCTTCCGGGGAAGCTGCGCAAATGGAATGATAAATTGGTCAAGAAGATGGCAGGGAACAGCGGGAGGAAAGCGTTTTTGCTTTTAGTCTTTGGCGGCGGCATGGTCATTGCCCTTGGAGAATTTTTTTGCACCGGTCAGATTTATCTGGCCTCTATCCTGCAGTGGATGCAAAGTGCTCAAAACAGCGGTGTTCCAGTGACGGCATTGGTGCTCTATTCCGCAGCGCTGTGCCTGCCGGCTTTTATATTACTGGTTTTGATCGTCCGGGGTAGGAGCGCGCTTTTTCTTGTGGATAGGAATCTTAAGGGAATGCCACTGGTGAAGCTTTGCAACGGGATATTGTTTGTGGTGTTTGCGGTAATCGCATTGGCTTCTATGTAGGATGTGAGAACGGGAACGGCAAAATGCGTAAGAAAAAGTGCGCAGGTTACAAAACCGGTGCACTTTTTCTAAGTTTAAAGTGATGAATATAAAGTTTGTAACATGCTGAAATAAATGAGCAGAAATAGAATTCCGGACATGATACGAAATAAACGCTTTGAGATAAAGTTAAATATTGTGACAGCGTTTATTGTGGAAGCATTTCGTTTTGTTTTAAGATTTCAATGACTGTTTCCATTTCATCCTGAAGTATATGGATGCTTTTTTGGGTACTGATTTTAAAAGCTTTCACTTCAAACTGAAGTTTTTCCAAATTCCTTGCATTACGGTCAATTTTTAGTTCCATGATATCCAGGCGTCCATTAATGGATTCAAATCGTTTATCGATGGATTCGAATCGTTTATCAATGGATTCAAATCGTTTATCAATAGATTCAAATTTGTCATCAAATAGATGGCTGATTGCCTGCAGGTCATCTTTGGTTAATGTCATTTCGGATTCCTCCTTTCTGGGATTTTTAAATCATACAAAAATTTAACAGAGTTTCATCACCTGCATGTTACTATATGTGGCTGAATCGAGTAATAAAAGCATAGATAGTAAGCCGGGTGGAAAAACTGCGAGAAAATACTTGCAGTAAAATAGGTAATAAAGCAGATGTTTCTTAGAATTTTTGTATGCTTGTTCAGTATAGCAAATATATAGTTGATGTGTCAATACCTAATAAGTTATAACGTGATAATAGATTGACGGACAGGGATATAATTTTCGGTACAGATAATAAATATAATACCCCGCCACAAAAATCCTTCCGTAGCAAAAAGCAAAAAAACGCCCAAATCAGAAGAATATATTCTGTTCAATGTGCTAATTTTTTTGTAAAATTTGTAGAAACAAATATATGACATGGTGAGGTAGCGCATATGAAAAGCAAAATGATTTTAGACAGGATTCCCTATCAGTTTTGCGAGGGCCCCTTTTGGGGAAACGGGAAGATGGGAACGGTGTTGTATATCCGGAACGGCAGGCTGTGCGTATCAATTGACCATGTTGGTTTATGGGAACTTCGAGAGACGTTGCCGGATGAGCCAAAGGCGTCATTTTCTCAGATCCTTCAGAATAAGGAAGCGTATTTGAAAGGGAATCCGGAATATGTGGTGGACACCAATATATTTGAGAACGACATTGGAAGGACGCGGCTTCCTGCCCTTGCGGTGGAACTGGAGCTTCCGGGAACGGTGGCGTCTTTTTATGCGGAGACTGACTTAGCAACGGCGAAAACCCGAATCAAGTTAGAGTTTACAGACGGCAGGAAGGCAGAAAGCCTTGTATGGCTGGATTCCCATGTGAACATACTGGGCATGGAACTTGCCGGAACGGAGGGGAAAGAGCTTACGGTCCATGGGAAGGGATGGGATCTGGAATCTCCGCGGCTTCAGACTCTTAAAAACTGGAATTATGACCCCTGTGTCCAGGAACAGGAAAAGGATGGGTTTACCGTGATCCAACATTTTGGCAACGAGATGTCCGCTGTGCTGTGCGGATGCCAGGAGGTTACGGAAAAAGGGCTGTTTTTGGCGGTAGGGATTGAAACTGCCCATCGGTCAAAGGAAAAGACACTGGCCGAAGAAGGCAGGAAGCTTGCTCATACCTATGTCAGGGAAAAGGATACTTTTTTGGCGGAGCATGAAAAGGACTGGGCTGCTTACTGGAACGGATTTAACATAACGGTGCCCAATCAAAGGCTGCAGGAAGCTTTTGAGCAGGAGATGTATAAGCTTTACTGTAATGAAAGGGAGCATTCTTCCCCTGTTACGCTGCAGGGGGTGTGGAATCCGGATAACAGGATGCCGGCCTGGTACGGGGATCTGCATAATGACTTAAATGTTCAGTCCTGCTATTGGCCTGCATACAAGACGGGTAATGTGAAGCTGGTACGCTCTTATATTGATTATTACACTAAGGCGATGCCCCGGCTTATGGAGCGTGCGTGGAAACTTTTTGGGATCAGGGATGCTGTCCATGTACCGGTGATGATGGCGCCGGATGGAACCGGGGCGGCTTCGGAGTGGTGCTATTGGAACACCCTGCTTGGTCCGGAGTTGTTTGTGGCGGTTGACTTTACATGGTTTTATGAGTACAGTCGTGAGCAGGATACATTAAAGAATCAGATCTATCCTTTTATAGAAAAGGTGATCCATCTTTATCAGGGGATTGCGATGGAAAAAGAAGATGGGTATTTACATATCCCCTTTACCACTTCCCCGGAGGTTGATCGGGATGGGCATATGCTGATGGCAGATGATGCCACGTTCACTTTATCAAGCTTACATTATCTGTTAAGGAAAATGGCGGGGTATGCGGATCTGCTTGGCAAGGACGGGAGCGCATTCCTAAAATGGGAGAAGAAGCTTGCGCCGGTGAAAGTAAATGAAACAGGGTATCCGCTATACGCAGGGATCGACGTGTATGGTTCCCATCGTCATTTCTGCCAGATGTACCCGATTTACCCGCTTTGTGAGGAAGCCCACAATGAAGTGGCAAACAATTCTTTGGATACGGCAGTCAATCAGGGTTTTTTGGAATATGCGGCATTTTCATTCCCGTACATGGGAATTATGGCGGCAAGGTGCGGTAGAGGGAATATGTGCCGGACCATGCTGGAGATCTATTGCATGGTGTTCCGGTCACGCAATTCCTTTACCGTTAACGGAGATCCTTATCAAAACGGGGTGCTTAGGATATCCGGTACCAATGCAGGGGAAAGCTCCGATGCCTTTACGTTGGAGTCGGGATTTTTTGTTCCAACTACGCTGTGTGAGATGTTCGTTCACCGGGCAGGGGCGGATGTATGGATGTTGATGGGGATACCGGACGAGTGGCGGGATTGCGGCTGCGAGGATCTGGCAGTGGAAGGCGGGCACAGAATCTCCGTCTGGCAGGAGAATTATCAGATTTATAAGGTGATGATAAAAGCAGGCTGTCAAGAGACGTTGGTATTCCACTGGAAAGACAACACGCCTTTGAAACGGGTTTGGAGGAGCGGGGAGGCGGTCCGCTGCTTTACCGGGAAATGTGAAATTCCGGTATGTTCCGGAGAAGAATGGGTGTTGGAATTTTAGGGTTTCATAATACGAGCCTGAAAAAGAAGCGTGGAGGGAAATGATATGGCGGCAAAAGAACTGATTATTTTTATAGATTGTGGTGACACGTTAGTAGACGAATCCACGGAAATAAGGGATGAGGAAGGGGTAGTGACTACGGCAGAGCTGTATCCCGGGGTGGAGCAGGCAATCCGCACACTGCATGACGAAGGATACAGGATCGCTTTGGTGGCGGATGGTCTGGAAGCTTCTTTTCAAAATATCATTGCCATGCATCATTTGGAAGATTGCTTTGAGGCAATGGCTATATCCGAAACTGTCGGTGCACAAAAGCCATCCTGTGCGATGTTTGGCAGCGCTATGGATCAGATGGGGCTTACCGATAAGGATGCGTACAGGATTGTGATGATTGGCAATAATCTGGAACGGGATATCGTTGGGGCAAACAGGATGGGATTTTGGTCTGTCCTTGCTGCCTACAGCCCCAGATACCGTATGACACCGGAATGTGAGGAAGAAAGACCGGATTATGTGGCCAAGGTTCCTTCTGATATACCGGGAATCGTGGAAAGAATCTGCCTGCCATTACCGTATATTGCACAAAAAAATTTAATAAAAAAGGAATATCCTTCACGAGGGAATGCATTCCGGATCAATAATCAGTCTTTAAAAAGATATCCGATGACGCTGATCATCCATGACAAGGAGCACTGGGATCTCACTGCGGCAGCAGAGCGCATATTTAGCGGCAGGTATCCTTTGGGCTATATTGGTTCATCTCCGTGGGTAGGAACGGTGACCAATCAGGAGACATTGGAGTTTTCCGATGCGCAGAACCGGGAGTTCTACGATCTTCTATGTGCTCAGATGGAGATTGGCTGGGTGGTCTATGGGCTGAGTGATGAGCGCAAGAGCGAAATTCCGGTAATGGCTACGTATATGAAGGAACGATTCCCGGATGTAAAGCAAGTCAGGATATACCACCGTAAGGAGCTGCCGGCCGATGCGGCAGGCAGAAGGGAGACTGACGGGATTGTTGGTGTGGGATACGAAACGCCGGAGGAATTAGATGCTTGGCTGGAGGAGCTTACAAAAGAGATTGAAAAATCCAATCCGCCGTTTTGGTTTGACTCTCTTTGCAGGGAGGGTGCGGAGTGGACCAATCTTTCTCTCACGCTGCCACTGGAAGAGGAAAAAAACCGGATATTGCTGGTGGGGGATTCTATCAGTGCCGGATACGGGGATATGGTTCAAAGGCTGATGCCCGGCTGGCATGTGGACCGCTTAAATACAAGCGAGGGGCTTCACCATCCAAACTTCCTGCGGATGCTTGAAGCGGCGCTTAGGCGGTATCCATACCGGATGATCCATATCAACAACGGGATCCATCTTCACGGGCAGGATTTAGGACAGTACCGGCAGAATCTTTTGGGAGTGTTTGCGTGGATTCATATGGCTGCGCCAAAGACGGAGATTATTTATGCCACGAATACAACTTTTAGCCGTAAGGCGGAAGAAGGAACGAGGGAGGAAGCTTTGGATTTTCAGGAGCGGCATTTTGGCAAGGGTGGTAAAGCGTCTCTTGCCCGATATGGCAGAGAGGATTATTGGGTAACGGATGAGAAAGCATCGAAGCCATATGAGGAGCTGAATCAGATTGCAAGGGAAATCTGTAAAGAGCATGGAATCCGTATCAATGATTTGTATCAGGTATGCCTGGATGAAAATCTGCAAAAGACCGACGGCGCACACTTCACCGAAGAGGCGTATTGGCGCCTGGCGGCCCAGGTGGCAGAGGTCTTAAAAAAGGAACTTTGTTAAGAGGGAGACAAAAGAAATGGGAATAATTGTAAAAGATGACATGCTATTTGTTATGAACACTAAAAACACGACCTATGCTTTTTTTAAGGACGATGCAGGGGTATTGGTGAACCTGTATTGGGGACACAGGATTGCCCGGGCGGAGGACTTTGACACCACTTCCATGGAGTGGGAACAGGGGTATCATCCGGATATTGACAAAAAGAGGGAGGAATGTTCGTCCTATGGCAGGATGCGTTACAAGGAAGCTTCCATGAAGGTGGCTTTTGCGGACGGAACCAGAGACTTCAGGTATCATGTGGACAGTTACCAGATAGAAGGAGATCACTTGCGTATTTCACTTCGGGATGACCATTACCCGTTTGGCATTGTATTGCATTATGTGGTGCATGAAGAATTGGATATCATTGAAAAGTGGAGGGAAGCGGAGAATCTGGGGGAAGAGACCGTACAGATAGAGCGGTTTTATTCCGCAGAGTTTACCCTTCCCGGATATGGCTATAGGACCATCAACAACAATGGCACCTGGGCGGATGAGTTTAAACGTTATGAGGATACCTTGTGTGCCGGAAAGAAGGTCTATGAAAGCTTAAGGGGGGCAACTGCCCATGTGGCAACGCCGGGGTTCATTGTCCATTAGGATGTGTCGGAAACCCGGGGGGAAGTGTACTTTGGCGTGCTGGCATACTCAGGGAATTTTAAAATCGTGGAAGAGCAGACGCCTTATGATTATCTGAACATTCAGATTGGGATGGGTGACACGGATTTTTGCTGGAACCTGAAAAAGGGGGAGCGCTTTATCAGTCCGAAGGTCTATGCAGGGTACAGCGGCAAGGGATTTGGGGAAATGTCAAATCTACTCCATCGTTTTGCAGCGGAGTGTGTCATGCCTAAGGAAACAGCCAAAAAGCCTTTGCGGGTGTTATATAATTCATGGGAAGCCACGGCTTTTGACGTGGCTTGTGATAAACAGATGAAGTTGGCTGATAAGGCGGCTGCGGCAGGAGCGGAGCTGTTTGTGGTGGATGACGGCTGGTTTGGGGAGCGTAGTTCCGACCATCTGGGGCTTGGCGACTGGTATGTGAACCAGGAGAAATTTCCGGACGGGCTGAAACCGCTGATCGACTATGTCAACGGGCTTGGAATGGATTTTGGTATCTGGATCGAGCCGGAGATGGTCAATGAAGACAGCGGCCTTTACCGGGCGCATCCGGATTGGATCTACCGGTATGCTGCCCGGCCTGTGTTAGAAGGCAGATATCAGTATATGCTGGATCTGACTAACCCGGAGGTGATTGGTTTCATCATTGGGTTTATTGATAAGCTGCTAAATGAAAATAACATTTCCTATATCAAGTGGGATATGAACAGGGCCCTGGGGGAATGTGGGTGCGCACACCTTGACAAGGAAGAGTTCCGCAGTATCTGGTACCGCCACGTGCAGGGCTTTTATTCCATTATTGAGACTTTAAGGGAAAAGCACCCGGAGGTAGAGTTTGAGGCATGCGCTTCAGGGGGCGGCCGGGTAGACTTTGGCTGTATGTCACGGTTTGATGAGTTCTGGACCAGCGATAACACGGACCCCATAGACAGACTTTCCATCCAGGAGACCTATAGCCTGCTTTATCCGCCGAAATATATGCGCACATGGATCACGGATGCAGCAGATAATGACAACAGGAGAGTTCCTTTATCCTTCCGGGCACACTGCGCTATGTGTGGTGCGCTGGGGATCGGTATGGATTTGAATCGTGTGGGCGGCGGGAAATTAAAAGAACTGGCAGGGTATGTGGAGGAATATAAGGCAATCCGCTCGGTAGTCCAGTTTGGCAGGCTTGCAAGACTGAAATCCTGCCACAGGGATGATTTCCATGCGCTGCAGTACGATAAGGACGGGGAAGCGGTGGTGTTTGTATTCCTTACCTTAAGGTCCCGTGGGAAGTATGAATACACATTAAAGCTGGTGAACCTGAAAGAAGACGTTTTGTACCGGTTTGTGCTGGACGGGAAAGAGCAGTGTCTGAGCGGTTCTTATCTGATGTACCATGGGCTGGCACTTAGGATGGCGGCTGATTTTACCAGTAAATGTATCCGGCTGCAGGAAATAAAGTAAGAAAAGCAGGAAAGATAAAAGAGCCCGGAGGCTTTCTGGCCTCCGGATTCTGATAAGTCTCTGGTTGGGAAAAAGGAAAATCAGTTCCAGTTATTTTGGAGCAGCTGGATTTTTTTCCGATATCCTAGCAAAATAGAGTCTAAACAGGTGATGGCTGGATCCTGATTGTATATGGCGTACAGTTCATTTTCATCAGGCAGCAATTTTAAATTTATGCAGGACGGGTCTTTGACATAGTCGAGCAACTGGCGTTCTTTTTTTCGAAAACTGTTTACGGGGATTTCCAGCAGGTTATCCCGTTCCGGCTGTCGTGGGGTTTTCCAAAACATGGAGTTTCCGGAATCAAAGATGGGTGCCATACCAATAAAGTGCAGGGTATTGGTATCTCGAAGAACTCCGAAATTATTCATGTGACGGTCGGTATTGGTCAAAACAAAGTCTGTCATGATCTGGTACTCCAGAAATTGCCTTACCACTTTTGCGTCCAGTCCGTGCCTGGCGCAGATTAAAATGAAATGTTCATACATAGATGTGGCATTGTCCTTTTTCATGGAATCAAGTACATCGATTGCTGGAATCAGTTCTACCATGTCTGATGTAAAGCTTTCGCATATGCAGCAAAGCTGTGGATGGTTGTCCAGGCGCAAGGCTGAGTATGAGACGTATGGCTGTAAGGCTTGTTTCTTGTGGAGCAGCGTTGCTGCTACTTCATTTAAACTTTCCTGGGAATGATTGCCGAGGTTACCTTTTATCAGGCAGCGTTTTCCGTTGGAAATGATCCATTTTTTACGTAACTCGCCTTGGACGGAAGAGCTGGGCAAAAAAGCATTTGGGGGCAGGGCGGCCAATTCTGTTTCCTGCTCGTCAAACTGCATGCCGCCTATCGGATCTTGAAAGTTGTTGGTAAATAGGCTGACGTCATTCCATGTGAAATCCATGGCAAGGGGTTTGACCCAGTAATGGTCTGTCAGGCTTAAACCAAGATTTTTAACCAAATATTCTTGTGGCGTAGTGACTCCCATTTGTTCCAGAATCTGTCGTATCCGGCCCTGGCTTAAGGGAACTGCCCGCCTTTGCCACCACTTACGCAGCATTTGTGCGTCAATATTCCCTCCTGGGGGCAATAGTTCCGGCGTCATTTTTTGAGACACCCGCAGCATTGCGCCGGAAATGGGGTCAAGGGATACCATACATACCGGTTCATCCCGGTGCATTAGATAGTACATGTTTTCCTGCATTGTTTACCAATCCTCCATTTCAGCCTGAGAAAAAAGGATATCCTCGATTTTGGATTCCATCTGCATAATGGCAGCTTCCTTCAGCCAACAGATATTTTCCTGACGGAATATTGCGTTAAATGGTATCGTATATTGTTCGCCTTCATAATAAAACAGGATGGCGGCTGACGAGTCAAGGCGAATCCAGCGTCCGCCTGTTTTAAACTTTTCGCAAAAAAAACCTGACGTTTCGTTTTCTGCTAATGGAAAAGACAAGGGAGCTGTATTGGGGAAAAAATCGTCAAGTAACAAATCTTCCATGGAACAGCCAAGTACCGTGGAAAGACGAAGCAGAACGTCTCCACTGGAGGAAGTTAGTTTTTTGTGCCCTTGTTCATAGTCCTGTAAGGAACGGAAGTTTACCCCGCTCATGGAGGCCAGTTCTTTTTGAGTTAAGTTTCGTTTTTTTCTGAGTTCTTTTAGCTTCATGTTTACCTCTCTGATATGATTATACGCATTTTTGCGGATGCTAGTCAAGGGTCAATATATACGATTTGCGGTGAAGAAATAAAAGAAGATGAAAGCACTTCCCCTTTTACCATTCTTCTGGCGCAATATATGATAGAACATTATCAGGAAGAATTCTTTTTAAGTCTCTGGCAGTGTGCCCTGACCGTTACAGGAAAAAAGTAAAACATTAAAAAAGCCTACAGGTTGGGTGGAAAAGAGGAAAACTATGGTTAAGATAATGCTGAATAGCGGATAGAGGATGAGGGAATGTACCTCAAACGAGTATTTGGATGCGGCCGTGCCGGGAAGTGTATATCAGGATCTGATGGCAGCAGGCAGAATGGGGGATCCTTTTTATCGGGATAACGAAAAGGAAGCTTTGGAGGTAATCTCTCACGACTATGAATATCAGGTCAGGTTTGATGCTCCCGGGGAGCTTTTTCGATGTCAGGAGATTCTGCTTCATTTTGACGGAATCGACACTCTTTCCTCCATCACCTTAAACGGGAAGGAGCTTGGGAAGACGGACAATATGCACCGTATCTGGGAATATCAGGTGAAAGAATCGCTAAAGGAATTTGGGAATGAGTTGACGGTGGTTTTATATTCTCCTACGGAATTTATTGAAAAGTCTTACAGGGAGGATCCCATAGAAGGGTGTATTGATGCTATGCGGGGCCTTTCCAGGCTGCGGAAGGGGCACAGCATGTTTGGCTGGGATTGGGGCCCGAGGATTCCGGACGCAGGGATATTCCGGCAGGTAAGCCTGATGGGAGTGGAAGAGGCAAGGATTGGCGGCGTTTATGTGACGCAGAAGCATGAGGAGGGGAAAGTGATCCTTCATCTTGACGTGGAAGCGGAAAGTGCTTCCGGCGGCCGGGTGGAGCTTCCTTACACCGTGACCCTTACATTTCCTGACGGAGAAGAGCGGGTTTATGAGGGAAGTCCGGAGGAAATCCAGATCAAGAATCCGGCCCTCTGGTGGCCAAACGGGTACGGCAGCCAGCCTTTATACGGGATAAAGGTGGAACTGCTTGGCAGTCAGGGAGAAAAGGACGGCCAGGGGAACGGCACCGGAACAATGGGCCGGGTGCTGGATGTATGGGAACGACGGATCGGTCTTAGGACAATGACGATCCGGCGGGAAAAAGATGCCTACGGAGAGTCCTTTGTCCATGAGGTGAACGGTGTGACTATCTTTGGTATGGGGCGGCGGCTATTATCCCGACGACTTTTTTTACGATGCCTGTGACGAGATGGGGCTTATTGTGTGGCAGGATTTCATGTTTGCATGCTGTGTGTACGATCTGACAGAAGAATTTGAAGAAAGTATCACTGCGGAGTTTATCGACATCATTAAAAGGATTCGTCATCACACCGGCTTAGGTCTGTGGTGCGGCAACAATGAGATGGAGATGTTTTTGGAGGAAAATAAAGACGGATGGTGCAAAAACCCGATCCAGTTCAGCGATTATATCAAGATGTTTGAGTATATCATCCCGAAGGTGCTGAAGCAGTATGACCCTCAGACTTTTTACTGGCCGGCCAGTCCTTCCCTTCATTAAAGACTGTTGAGACCTTTTTGGAACCGGAAGATCGGAATATCTTCTCTTACGTGATGGAGAAGCACCAGAGGAACAATTCTGCCAATGGCAGGATCATGCACTATATGGAGCAGACCTACCTTTATCCCAATGATTTTGACATGACGCTGTACGCTTCCCAGCTTCTGCAGGCGGAGGCTATGCGCTGCGGGGTGGAACATTTCAGGAGAAACCGGGGCAGGTGCATGGGCTGCTTGATCTGGCAGTTAAACGACTGCTGGCCCGGGGCGAGCTGGTCCATGATCGATTACTTTGGCAGGTGGAAGGCGGTCCAGTACTACGCAAAGCGGTTTTTTGCACCGCTGATGATATCCTGTGCGGAAGAGGGAATGTTAAGCCAGAATCCCAATGTGAACGCTCAGCCATACCATCTGGAAAAATCCATTACGCTGTGCGCATGTAATGAGACTTTGGAACGGAAGGAACTGTTCTTTTCTGTGCGCCTAAGTTCTTCCGTTTCCAAAAGCCGGATATCCGGGTTGAGGTGGAGGGAGACGAAATCCTTCTTACCGCCAGCTGCTTCGTGAAAAACATCAGGATCATTAATGAAAAAGATGATCTGCTGCTTGAGGACAATTATTTCGACTTAAACGGAGAAAGCCGGAGGGGCCGGATTCTTAAGGGAGATACGGAAAGAATGCGGATAAAGAGTGTGTATGATATCAGGTGATGTAATTTCAAAAAGGCATAAAATTGAAAACATTCGTATGAGAAGGTAAATATACTGGGAATTGCGCTTTTATCGGAAATGAAGGGGGAAATTGCCTGTTATTTCAAAAAATGGGGCAAAAATGAAAAAGAGCATGTTTATACTAAATCCATCGGTGAGGCGTCTAAAAGCAAAACAAAAATAGGTATTGTGCCTGCGGCTCTGCGAGAATTATTATTGCAATAAAAAAGTGAATTAGATATACTGAAAATAGGTTATAACAGTAGAAGAGTTATGGCTATAGACGGGAAGGAAAACGAGGAATGGCAAGAAGAATCGGCATAGGAAATTAGGATTTCGAGACAGTCCGAAAGTCAGGGTGTTTTTATATTGACAAGACAGGTTTTATACGGGATTGGTGGGAAAGCCGGGATAGTGTGACATTGATCACCCGCCCAAGACGTTTCGGGAAAACATTAAACATGAGTATGCTGGAAAAATTTTTTTCTGTCAAATATGCAGGCAGAGGAGATTTGTTTGAAGGGCTTTCTGTCTGGGAAGAAAAATCTTCTTCGGGAGAGTATAGATATCGCGATCTGCAGGGGAGATGGCCGGTGCTGTTTTTCAGTTTTGCAGACGTGAAAGAAAACTCTTTCGTGCAGGCGAGGAAAAAAATATGTCGTATTATTAAGGAACTTTATGACCAGTATGTATTTTTACTGGAAACAGATTCCATGAGTGAAAGCGAGAAAAAAGACTTTGCGCATATTTCGGTAGAAATGGAGGACAATGAAGCGTCCTTTGCAATAAAGGCGTTGGCAAAGTATCTGGAAAGGTATTATGGAAGAAAGACAGTTATCTTTCTGGATGAGTATGATACACCGATGCAGGAGGCATATATAAACGGATACTGGAAGGAAATGGCGGATTTTATAAGGAGTCTGTTCAACTCTACGTTTAAGACAAACCCTTATCTGGAACGTGCCATTATGACAGGGATTACAAGAATCAGCAAAGAGTCGATTTTTTCAGATTTGAATAATTTGACGGTGGTGACAACAACTTCCGAGAAATATTCAGGTTATTTTGGTTTTACGGAGGAAGAAGTATTTGCGGCGCTTGAAGAATACGGTTTGTCATCAAAGGGGCAGCAGGTAAAGAAGTGGTATGATGGTTTTTCATTTGGAAGCAGGACGGATATTTATAATCCATGGTCAATCATTAACTTTTTGGATGAAGGAAAGGTAGGGCTTTATTGGGCAAATACAAGTTCAAACAGCCTTGTTGGCAAGTTGATTCGGGAAGGAGACCCGGAGGTCAAGAAAACCTTTGAACAGTTGATACAGGGGGAGACCATCAGGATGGAGATTGATGAGGAGATTGTCTATGATCAGCTGCCTGTGAAGAAAAACGCCATCTGGAGTCTGCTGCTTGCCAGCGGCTATTTGAAAGTGAAAAATTATAATGCTTATATGACAGAATATCAGGTGTGGAAAGAGGAATACGAGCTGGCGGTGACAAACTTTGAAACGAAGACCATGTTTATGGGGATGGTGCAGGGGTGGTTTGACAACGCTCTTTCTGATTATAATGGTTTTATCAGGTCACTTTTGGCAGATGATGTGCGGGCGATGAACATCTATATGAATAAGGTTTCTTCAGAAATGTTTAGCAGCTTTGATACCGGGAATAAGCCTTCCCCAAAACAGCCGGAACGGTTTTATCATGGTTTTGTGCTGGGATTGATGGTAGAACTTGCCGATAGATATGTGATTACTTCAAATAGGGAAAGCGGTTTTGGCAGGTATGATGTGATGCTGGAACCGAGAAATCTGAGAGAGGATACAGCATTAGATGCTTTGGTCATAGAATTTAAGGTGCAGGATGAGGCTGAAAAAGAATTATCTGACACGGTGCAGGAGGCATTACGGCAGATAGAAGAAAAGGGCTATCAGGCGAATCTTATATCG
Source organism: uncultured Lachnospiraceae bacterium (assembly GCA_910587295.1). Lineage (GTDB taxonomy): Bacteria > Bacillota > Clostridia > Lachnospirales > Lachnospiraceae > Suilimivivens. Next base: position 63,488 of record CAJULP010000096.1, read on the forward strand.
AAGGGGATTCCAGAAAGGCGGATACGGAAATATGGGTTTGCTTTTTGCGGGAAAGAAGTACTGATTGGAAAATAAATGAAAAAACTGTCACGCTGCGCATATAAACGTACACTGTAACGTTTCGTTAGTAATCCTTCCGTTGGAAATCCACAGCATGGAACCGCTCATGATCCAAAGAAGCCAGAGAAGGGATAATGCCTCTGTCTTTTACTGGGGCATGTCCTAAAATATGGACATAGGAACGGTAAAAAGAAGAATAATCAGAAAAGCCGGTCCTTAAAGCGGCTTCCTGAGCGCTGTGGCCGCTTATCAGCAATTGCTGGGCGGTGATGATGCGCTTATACAAAAGATAATTCATAACGGTGGTTCCGGTAGCTTTGCGGAATACCTTATTTAAGTGGTGTTTACTGATAAAAAAGCGCTGGGAGAGCATATCTAAAGTGATATCGCCGCAAAGGTTCTGGTTTAAAAATGTGATGATGTCCTGAATGGTATTCGGCTTTAGGTCCTTGGCATCATAATCAGCAGGCGTCTGCATGGAAAGGATCCGGGCAAGGAGGGCTTCAATGCACACGGGAAGCAGCATGGCCTGTATGGCACCGCTTTGGGAGGCGCAGTTTTTCAGGGCCTCAAAATAAGAAATGAGGCCGTCTTTTTTGGTATGTTCAAAATAAATAGCCTGACGGCAGAATTTTTCCGGAGAAGGAAAAACGGAAAGCAAAAAGGCCCTGCGCTCCATGGAAAGGATATCCGGATGGAAATGCAGGGAAAAACGCCGATACGCCCGTGGGTCGTTGATCCGGGCCCCGTGGAAAGCATGGGGCGGAAGGAGCAGCAGGCTTTGGGGTGTCGGCGTATATTTCTGCCCTTCTACCAGATAATCAATATTTCCTTCCAAAAAGAAATAAACTTCATAAAAATTATGGCAGTGTAAAGTAAAATCTTCTGTAGAGCGGGTCGAGATATCGTACCCAAAGTTGACTTTATCGGTATAAATATGTACACATTCTTCCATAGTCCGCCTCACATTCTATTGAAAGCATACGACAAGACCGCTATATTTGCAATATAAATTTCTTTTTCTGCAATGTTCACCAAAGAAGGATGCGTATATAGTAAAGCTATAAGGAGGTATCAAAGATATGAAAACAGGGGCACAGCTTTATACGGTAAGGGCGTATACGCAAAAGGAACGGGATTTTGAATGTACGGTGGAAAAGATTGCACAAATGGGGTATAAAACAGTGCAGTTATCAGCTATTGGCAAGGATTTGAAGCCGGAGAGGATAAGGGAGATCTGCGACCGGGCAGGCCTTGGGATCGTGCTGACTCACAGTGACGTGGACAGGATCTTGTATGATACGGAAGAACTGATCAGGGAACATGATATTTTAGGATGCCGTTATATTGGTTTAGGCGCTATGCCGGAGAAATACCGGACGCCGGAATGGCTCTATCATTTTAAGACGGATTTTGAGGAACCGGCAAAAAAGATTGCGGATGCGGGAAAGCTTTTCATGTACCATAACCATGATTTTGAATTTCGCAAATTTGCCGCCGAAGGGGCGCCGGACGGAGCGGAGGATAAGCGCATGATCGAGTATCTTGCGGATTGGTTTTCACCGGAAGAGATGGGATTTACGCTGGATACTTTTTGGGTGCAGGCAGCAGGCGGCGATGTGTGCCATTGGATAAGGCAGTTAAAAGACAGGATTCCCTGCGTGCATTTAAAGGATATGGAGATGACGAAAGAGGGCCGGGTGATGGCGCCCGTGATGGAAGGAAACATGAACTTTCCGTCTATATTACAGGAATTAGAGGGAAGCAGCTGCGAGTACCTTTTGGTGGAACAGGACATCTGTCAGGTCAGCCCCTTTACTTGTTTACAAATGAGTTATGATAATCTGGCAGGGCTGGGATACCGGTAAATCAGGTACAGGCAGCAAAGAGGTTATGGTGAGTGACAGGAAGGACGGAAATGGATATGGAAAAGGTAAGACTTGGGATCATCGGGATTGGGAATATGGGAAGCGGCCATGCCAATAGTATCGTGGAAGGCAAGGTTCCGGAGATGGAGCTTGCGGCGGTGGCGGATCTTAGGGAGTCAAGGCGTGCATGGGCAAAGGAAAGTCTTCCGGAAACCGTGCGGATTTTCGAAGAAGGGGATGAACTGATCGACAGCGGATGCTGTGATGCGGTGCTGGTGGCAACACCCCATTATGATCATCCCCGTCTTGTGGTCAAAGCACTGGAAAAGGGGCTTCATGCGATCAGTGAAAAGCCCGCAGGGGTCTATACGAAACAGGTCCGGGAAATGAACGAGGCGGCGGCAAAGTCGGATCGGGTGTTTGCGGTGATGTTCAACCAGCGCACCAATCATGTTTACCGAAAAATGAAGGAGATTGTGGGAAGCGGGGAATATGGACAGATCAAGCGTGTGAATTGGATCATAACGGATTGGTACCGCTCTCAGGCGTATTATAATTCCGGCGGCTGGCGCGCTACCTGGGCAGGAGAGGGCGGAGGCGTGCTGTTAAACCAATGTCCCCACAACCTGGATTTGCTTCAGTGGATCTGCGGTATGCCGGTGAAGGTGCAGGCGTTTTGCCATAATGGTAAATGGCATGACATTGAGGTGGAGGATGATGTCACCGCATACATGGAGTTTGCCAACGGCGCAACCGGTGTATTCGTGACGACCACGGCGGACGCACCCGGAACCAACCGCTTTGAGGTCACGATGGAGAGGGGAAAGCTGGTATGTGAAAATGACAGTCTTTCTTTTTATGAGCTGGACCAGAACGAGAGGGAATACTGTTTTACCACGAAGGAAGGATTCGAAAAGCCTGCGGGGCATTATGTGGAGCTTTCTACGGATGGGGAAAACCTGCAGCATATAGGGGTGCTTCGTGCGTTTGTTGACCGGATCCTGCATAACGGTCCGCTGGTGGCGGAAGGTGTGGAGGGCATTAACGGGCTTATGCTGTCTAATGCCATGCATCTATCTTCCTGGCTGGAACGGCCGGTGAGCCTGCCTGTCGATGAAGACTTGTTTCTGGAACAATTAAACCGGCGGAAACAATCGTCTAAACAAAAAAAGCAAGTGCAGGAAGTTACCTTTGACACCAAAGGGAGCTACGGCACGAAAAGCAATAATGAGTGATCAAGGAGGAATCGGGGATGAAAGCCGCAATTGTAGGGTGCGGAACGATCGCGCCTGTCCATGCGAAAAGCCTGCAGCGGATAGAAGGCTGTGAGATTGCAGGTTTTGCGGATATCAAACAGGAACGGGCCCGGGAGTTTGCGGATCGTTATGGGGGACGGGCCTATGACAGTTTAGAGGAAATGATCCTATGCGAAAAGCCGGACGTGCTCCATATCTGCACGCCCCATTACCTTCATGTGCCTATGGCGGTATATGGGCTTAGCCACGGGGTGAATGTGTTTATGGAAAAACCGCCTGCCATTTCGTTCGGGCAGTATGAGCAGCTAAAAAGCGCGGTGGCGACATCGGAGCAAAGGCTGGGATTTTGTTTCCAGAACCGTTATAACGCAAGTACGCAGATGGTCAAAAGACTGTTGGAGTCCGGAAAAGCCGGCAGGGTGAAAGGGGCAAGGGGATTGGTGACCTGGAGCCGGAAAGAGGAATATTACACCCAAAGCAACTGGCGGGGAAAGCTTTCTACGGAAGGCGGCGGTGCGCTGATCAACCAGTCTGTCCATACGTTGGACCTTTTATGTTATTTTTTAGGCAGGCCCTTGTGGGTGGATGCGGGTATGGCGAACCATCATTTAAAAGGGATTGTGGAGGTGGAAGATACTATGGAGGCTTATATCCGTTTTCATAATGCTTCCGCCAGCTTTTATGCCACAACGGCTTATTGCGATGATGTGCCGCCTATGATTGAAATTGTATGCGAACATATGACGATCCGGATCGAGGAGCCCTGTGTGACGTATTCTTATAAAGACGGAAGGGTGGAGCGGCCAGAGGTCAGTCTGGTTAAGCCTGCAGGGAAAAGCTATTGGGGAAGCGGCCATGAAGGCTGCATTGCGGATTTTTATAGGCGGCTTTTGGATGGAACGGAATTTGGGGCAGAACTGCCCGGGGTGGAAGATACCCTGAAACTGATGCTGGCTGTCTATGAGTCGGCAAGAAACAAAGAGGCAGTGTCATTGGAAAGCTGATATTGCCGGATGAGTAAAAGGATGGGAAGAAAATGGAAAAACAGATTTTATTAGAAAGCAGCCGGATCAGCGGTTTTGCGGATGAGATTGCGGTGGATATGGATACCCAGATCGCCCTTCTTAAGGAATTGGGAATCGAATGGGTGGAGTTCCGCAGCGGGGATGGAAAAGGGGTAGCGGATTATTCTCTGGAAGAAGCAAAAGATCTGCGCCGGAAACTGGATGAAAACGGAATCAGGGTTTCGGCGTTAGGCTCCCCCATAGGAAAGATCGGGATTGAAGAAGACTTTGCTCCGCATTTAAAGCTGTTAGAGCATTTGACGGAATTAGCGGAGGTTTTGGGCACGTCTTATATCCGGATGTTCAGCTTTTTTATCCCGGAGGGAAAAGACCCGGCAGATTACAGGGATGAGGTTTTTGGCCGCACAAAAGCCATGGTGGAAATGGCAAAGGAGAAGGGCGTTGTGCTTTTGCACGAGAATGAAAAGGGGATTTATGGGGATGTGGCGCAGCGCTGTCTTGACCTGATGCGGAATTTTTACGGAGAGCATTACCGGTGCACGTTTGATTTTGCCAATTTCGTACAGTGCGGGCAGGATGTGCTTGCCGCATATGAAATGTTAAAGCCTTATATTACTTATGTTCATGTGAAGGATGCGGTGATGGAAACCGGGGAAGTGACACCGGCCGGGGAAGGCGACGGGCAGGTGGCGGAAATCCTGCGGCGCCTTGACGGGGAAGGGTATAAAGGGTTTTTGAGCCTTGAGCCCCACCTGGTGGATTTTGCCGGGCTTAAGAATCTGGAAAAGGATGCGAAAGAAAGAAAAAGAAGCGACGGGGAGCAGGCGTTTAGCCAGGCATACCATGCGCTTAGGAAGATTTTGGGATAGGATTGAGATAAGATAAGAATCAGGATGCGGCTGTGGTTGATAAGCCGGCATCCTGATTTGTTATGCGTTGATTATTCTTTTTGTGATGCAAAGTCTATGAAAAAGTTTATTTGATATGTCATATACAATTTATATATGATATGTTATAATAAATAAACCTGCAAAGTGAAGGAAAAAGCATGAATTTTTTGTATCCAGAAAGGAGAAGGGGATGTTTACAGAAAGACAAACTGACCGTGTGCTTGGAAAATTAAAACGTTTGGAAGAAATGCTGGAGCCGCTTTTGTTTGAGAAAGTGGATGAGATGGAAATGGAAAGCTTTTTGACGGACGGAAGCTGGCATAGTGTGCCGGAGGCTTCACGTTTTAGTTCCTGCCCAAAGGGAGCGGTCTATGAAGGAGAAGGGATCTATGTCTGGCTTAGGGGGAGTTACCAGGTTCCGCAGCGGCTTAGAGGGGAAACTTTGTTCCTCTGGCCCAAGGTTAAGGCCTACGAGGGGATGCTGTGGGTGGATGGGAAACCTTATGGTAACTTTGCGTCCAAATTTGCGGCGAACAGCCATGGCAACCATTACTGTGATTTGATCACGGGAAATGCGGAAACGGATAAACCCATTGAGATTGCAATTGAGTATTATGCGCATCACTTTGTGAAAGGAACCCAGCCCCTTAAAGACAATGAGCCGGAAGAATTTAAGATTGTTTATGAAGGGATGGATATTTGTGTTAAAAGGGAAAAACTGGCTGATTTTTATTATGATCTGAAGATTGCCAACCAGATGGCGGAAGCGCTGGATAAGGGCAGTTTCCGCCGGGCGGCAGTGGTGCGGGCTCTTTTGGATATCCATGCTTTTCTTTATTATGATTTTGAAAATGTGGATTGGGATGTGTTTATGGACGGGGTACAAAAAGCGGATGCCGTTTTGAAACAGATGCTTTCCCGGCCAAACGCTCCTTCTGCCCCTTATGCAGGGTTTATCGGCCATTCCCATATGGACACAGCCTGGCTGTGGACCAGGAAGGAAACGGAGAAAAAGTGCGCAAGGACTTATGCCAACCAGATGAGCCTGATGGATCAGTATCCGGATTATACTTTTATACAAAGTTCGGCTTATCACGGAGATATCATCCGGCGTTTGTATCCGGATCTGTTTGAAGAGATCAAAAAGAGAGTGAAGGAAGGGCGCTATGAGCCAAACGGCGGGGTGTGGATCGAAAGTGACTGCAACATCCCCTCCGGGGAATATATGGTCCGTCAGTTTGTATGGGGGCAGCGTTTTACCAGAAAGCACTTTGACTATACATCGGACGCTTTCTGGCTGCCGGATACCTTCGGGTACTCTGCGTCTCTGCCTCAGATCATGCAGGGGTGCGGCGTGAAATATTTTCTGACTACGAAGATGAGCTGGAACGATACCAATGAATTTCCTTACGATACGTTTTACTGGAAGGGAATCGACGGCTCCAAAGTATTAGTGCACTTTAACAGAAGCCATGCGTGGCCTTCCCCGGAGACCATGGCGGAAAATATTATGAGCCGGGATGGAAATACCGTTAAGGAAAAGGAAACTTCCGACATGCGCCTGCTTTCTTACGGTTTTGGAGATGGCGGCGGTGGACCGGAATTTGCCATGATAGAAATGGCGGACCGGCTTAAGGACGTGGAAGGGCTTCCCAGGAGTTCCCATACCACGGTGAGCGGTTTTATGAAGCGGCTGGAAGAAGGGCTGTACCGGCCTTCTACTTATGTGGGCGAGTTGTATTTGGAGCTGCACAGGGGAACTCTTACCAATCAGCATACGATCAAAAGGAACAACCGGAAGGCGGAGTTTGCTTTAAGAGATTTGGAGTATATGACGGTGCGGGAGGCAGTTTTAAGGGATCAGGTGGCAAGTGCGGAGAAGATCAATCCCTTGACGGAAGAACTGCTGGTGAACCAGTTCCATGATATTCTGCCCGGGACCTGTATTCCGGCAGCTCATGATGATGCGATATGGGATGTGGCGAAAGTCATTGCCGAGGCGGAAAAGGGAACGGCGGAAATTTTATCAGGGCTTTCGGATGGAGCGGAAGGGATTACACTGGTAAATACGTTATCCTTTGACCGGGAAGACGTGGTCTATCTGCCCTTTGCCGGTTCCTATGTGGAAGGGGATTACGTCCAGCAGGTGGTCACGGACATGGAGGGGAATGAAAAACTGGCGGTGATGGGGGCTGAGATTCCGGCATTGGGAACGCTGACACTGTATCCGGCAGGAACGGCCGATGAAAGAAAGTCAGCTTTTTACGCAGAAGGCCTTTACCTGGAAACACCTTTCCTTTCCGTGCGGTTTGATGAAAAAGGGTATATAGAATCCCTGAAGGATAAAAGGAACGGACGGCAGCTTAAGGGGGAAGGCTATGCGCTTAACACCTTTTTGGTGGCGGAGGACGTTCCCCTTGGATGGGATAACTGGGATGTGGATGCGGATTTTGAGTGTAAATTTGCGGACAGGGCGGAGCTTCTTTCAAGGGAAGTGGCAGCGGACGGGGCGGTGGAATACCGGATACGCAGCAGTTACCGGCTTACGGAAAAATCCATGTTGACCCAGGATATGGTCTTTTATGCGGACAGCCCGGAAATCGTCTTTGAGACAAAAATGGACTGGCAGGATGACCACCGGTTTTTGAAGGCGGCTTTTGATACCAATATCCATACCGATTATGCCAGCCAGGAAATCCAGTTCGGGTATATCCGCAGGGCGACGAACCGAAATACATCGGTGGAAAAGGCAAGATTTGAAGTTTCCAATCACAAGTATACGGATCTTTCGGAAACCCGGTACGGAGCGGCTGTTCTAAATGACAGCAAATACGGGATCAGTGTGGAGGGCTCTTCCATGCGTCTTTCCCTTCATAAGGGCGGCTGTATGCCGGATTACAGGGGAGATAAAGGAGTGCACTGTTGTACCTATGCGCTTTTGCCCCACATGGGGAGCATGGATGCGGTGAATGTGGTCCGCCCGGCTTACCTTCTGAATGAAAAGCCGCTGCTGGTAAAAGGGAACCTTGCATTGGAGAGCCTTGCCCGGGTGGAGGCGGAAAATGTGATCATTGAAACCGTAAAGCCTGCGGAAGACGCCCGGAAAGCATTTGTGCTGCGGCTTTATGAGGCGGAAGGAACACAGACGGTCACAAAATTATCCTTTGGCGTGCCGGTAGAACAGGTTGAGGAAACCAACATGTTAGAAGAGACCCTGATCGTTCTGGGAACAGGGCCGGAAGTGGAGCTTGCGTTTAAGCCGTTTGAGATCAAGACATTGATGGTCAATTATTCTTAGTAGGCAATGCCGTGGGGAGAAAACAGGAATGAAATACTTTAAATTTCAGCCGGAGGGCACGAAAAATTGTAGTATGACGGCATATTTACAAACAGAGGTTGAGCAGGAAAACGGGCGTCGGAAGCTGCCTGGCGTAGTGATCTGTCCGGGTGGAGGTTATGAAGAAGTATCCCGCCGGGAGGGAGAGCCGGCAGCCAAGCCTTACTTTGGAGCGGGTTTTCCGCAGGCGGCCATCTGGCCGCGTCATTGGGAACGCTCTATTATGATGAGAAATTTTTGGAAGCGGCCGAAAAGGAGTGGGCGTGGTTTGATAGTAAAGAAAAGTTGATGGAATGCATCCGCCCTAATGCCATGATCCTGGCATATCCGGTGATCCTTGCGGATGCATATGTAAATGAAGGCTCTTTAGCCTGTGTCAGCGGCGCGGGTAAGGGGAGCCCGGAAGATCTGTATTTTGGGCTGGATAAACATGTGGATGCAAAAACGCCGCCTGCCTTTTTGTGGCATACGGCGGAAGATACCTGTGTACCGGTGGAAAACAGCCTGTATTTTGCGTTGGCCCTTTCAAAAGAAAAAATACCCTTTGAACTTCATGTTTTTCCGGAGGGCAGCCACGGCATGTCGGTCTGCACAAAAGAGGTGGGAACCGGGGATGCTTATAATGGGCGCTGGGTGGAATGGAGCGTCCGCTGGCTCTTTAAGATGTTTTTTTAACATAAGAAATCCTGCCGGTTCAGTCCTTTGGCGGCGTTCCGGTGGATCCCCGTACCACCAGCTCTACAGGTACGGAAACATTTTGGATCGGCGCCGCGGGGGAACTCATGGCAGTAAGAAGGATCCTGCTGACTTCTTCTCCGATAGTCTGAAAATTTTGTTTGATGGAAGTGATGTTGTGTTCTTTTGCGATGTCGGAATCGTCGAAGCCGCAAATGCTCAAATCCTCAGGAACCCGGATGTTCATCCGCCGGCAGGCGAGGATAGCCAATTGAGCTACCCGGTCATTTTCTGTCAAAAGGGCGGTAACGCCGTTGGCATATAAATGCTTTATGGCATCACAAAAAAGAGAATGCTCTGAAAATATGTCATCTTCGGTTACTTCATAGGGAACGCAGACGTAATCTGACTGGTGGATGGTAATGCCGGAAAGCGACATCTGCTGGAAATAGCCTCCGAACCGTTTGCGGACAGTGGAGGTCTCTTCAATGGGGGCGGTGGTCAAAAAGCCGATCCTCCTGTGGCCGATGCCGGTCAGATATTCCGCTAAAAGCCGCCCTCCTTCATAATTGTCGGAAGTCACGTTATGGATATAGGGGCAGTCTGCGGTCTTGTCGATCAGGACTACCGGGATATGGGCAAATACAAAGTTGTTCAGCAGGTTTAAGTTGATCTTATCCCGCATAGGGTAATAGATTAGCCCGGAAATATTCTGGGTGAGAAGAAGCCGGATGTTTGCGGTTTCTTTTACGGAAGAGATATCGGAAATGTAAATGCTCATCAGATATCCGTTGGCGTTTAACTGGTCGTTAACGGTCTTGATTACGTCGAACATATTACCCTTGGTAACATCAAAAGGAATAAGAAACGATACCATTTTGGACTCTGATGGGGAAGGGGCAGGGGCGCTCAGGTTATTGAGTGCGTTGCGTGCCACGAAACTTCCCACGCCGCGTTTGCGGTATAGGACTCCCCTTGCTTCCAGATCTGTCAGAGCCCGCTTTGCCGTGATGCGGCTCACATGGTACTGTTCGGAAATCTGCTTTTCGGTGCAGAACACAGTATCGTAGGAAAAGTCATTGTTTTTAATTCGTGCCAAAAGATCATCCGTGATGATCTCGTATTTGGGCTTCTGGTTGTCTGTTAGATTCATGCTTATCCCTGCCTTAATATATAATATGCCAATTTGGCATGTTTACAGATTGATTTGATATATCAGATTATAAAAGAAATAAAGGAAATAGTCAATGGAATCTTAGGTTATGCTATAAAAATATTTGATATATCATAATGTGGAAATGAATGTCAGAAACAAATTGTATAAAATGTATATAAAATGAAAATGAGTATAAAAATAGTATACATTTTGACATGGTATTTTTTGGAAACATTATTGACACTGCAAAACGTTTGTGATAGTATATGATATATCAAATAGATAATGATAAATCAAATTAACAGAAAGGGTGGATGGGGTTGAAAGAAAAGAAAACAAAGCCGTGGGAGGATAAAGGGAATCCAATTCAAAAATGCCTGGTGGCAGTAAAGAAAAACTGGCAGCTATATTTAATGGCGGTACCTGCGGTCGTATTGTTATTCTGCTTTGCCTATATGCCCATGGGCGGGCTGGTGATAGCTTTTAAGAAATACAATTTCAAAAAGGGGATTTGGGGAAGCGACTGGATGGATCCGTGGTACAAGAATTTTGAGATCCTATTCCGCAATAATGCGGCGGCTCTGAATGCCATCCGCAATACCATTTTCCTGAATTTCCTGTTTATCGTCTGCGGAACAATTTTTGCATTGGCACTTGCCTTGGCTTTTAATGAGGTGACGAATAAATATATCAAGAAACTCACTCAGTCGTTCAGCTTTTTGCCGTATTTTATCTCCACGGTGGTGGTAGGTATCTTTGTCACAGGCCTTTTGGGATATGAAAACGGTGTGATTAACCGGATCATCACTTCCTTTGGGGGCGAGAAGATTGCCTTTTACATGGAAGCAAAATGGTGGCCGATGATTTTGGTGATTGTGAATATCTGGAAGGGCGCAGGGTACAGCGCAGTAGTTTATCTGGCAACCATCAGCGGTTTTGACAACGCTTATTATGAGGCGGCGAAAATTGACGGAGCTGCCAGATGGCAGCAGACCTGGTATATCAGCCTTCCCCTGCTTAGGCCTACCGTTATTACTCTGACGCTTTTGTCGGTGGGGAAGATCATGAATGCGGACTTTGGCCTTTTCTACAATGTGACCGGAGACATGCCTACGTTATATGCCACTGCGGATGTGCTGGATACTTACATATACCGTGCGTTGCGTCAATTGGGCGATGTGGGGATTTCCTCCGCAACAGGTTTTTTCCAGTCAGTGGTCGGCTTTGTGCTCGTGGTCTTCAGTAACCGGATAGCCCGCAAATATGAAGAAGACTCGGCATTATTCTAGAGGAGGAGGGCGAAGTCTATGAAAGAAAGAATGACGGTTGGAAGGTTTCTGGTACATGTGTTTGTGATCTTGTTTGCGTTCCTTTGCCTGTACCCGTTCCTGATGGTGGTGGGCGGGTCGCTTATGACAAACTCGGAGGTATTGCAAAGCGGGTTCAAGGTGTTTCCGGATGAGGTGACGTTTGCATCCTACAAGATGCTCCTGGGGAATGGGAATCTGATATTAAACGGTTACAAGATTACCGTGTTCGTGACGGTTGTCGGTACATTTTTTTCCATTGCGGTCAATGGCATGATGGGCTACGTACTTTCAAGAAGACGACTGGCAGGAAGAAGGATATTAAACTTATATGTACTTTTGACCATGCTTTTTAACGGTGGTATGGTTCCCTGGTATATGATCTGTACCAGATACCTTCACCTGAAAGATTCCATATGGGCGCTTATCGTTCCGTCTGTAGTCAGTGCTTGGTATATCTTCCTGATCCGCAATTATTTTACCGGAGTGCCGGAGGAAATGTATGAGTCCGCGAAGCTGGACGGGGCCGGGGAGTTTAAAATTTTCTCCAAGATTTACCTCCCCCTGGGCAAACCGGTGATCGCCACCGTGGTTTTGTTTGCGGCGCTGGGATTCTGGAATGATTGGTGGCTGGGATTGATGTTGATTGACGATTCCGCCAAGCAGCCGTTACAGATGCTGCTTAGGACCATGATGTCCAACATCCAGTTCCTGCAGACCATGTCCCAGCAGTCCTCCGAGGTGCAGGCGCTCCTGGCATCCGTACCCGGGGATGGGGTGAAGATGGCCATGGTAATCGTGACCACAGGGCCGATCATCCTGCTGTATCCTTTCATCCAGAAGTATTTCATGAAAGGGATTATGGTGGGGGCGGTCAAGGGATAACGGATAGCCCGGAGATTGTTTATGGTTGAGTGGCGCATGATGTGCTATGAGATAAATTCAATTAAGAAAAAGAAAAGGAGAGGTAACGTATGAAAAAGAAACTGATCAGTACACTGTTATGTTTTGCGATGACAGCAGCTTTGCTTGCAGGCTGCGGCGGCAAGGACGGTGGCAATGCGGGGGCAGCCGATGCGTCGGCGGACTCGCAGCAGGAGACGGAGCAAGCTCCTGCGCAGGAAGATGGCGGTGAAACAGAGGATGTGGACGCGGCGGACTTGGAGCCAGTCACATTGCATTTCATCTTGTTTGGTGATAAGAAATCCGCTGTGGATGAGGTTTGGGCAGCGATTGCGGACTACACCAGAGACAGGCTTAACTGTGATTTTGACGTCCAGTTTATCGCAGGTGACGATTATAAACAGAAATTGCTTGTAAAGGCGGCAACCGGGGATGTGTGGGACCTCAACTTTGACTCTGATTGGACCGGTTATTTCCAGATGTCAGCCCAGGATGCCTATATGAACCTGGACGACCTGCTTCCTGTTTATGCACCTAACCTTTATAAGGTGTATGAGGAAAAAGGGCTTTTGGACGCCATGAAGAATAAAGGGCATATCAATGTGCTTCCCTGGACCATGACCATGAACAACCGTCCATTCATCCAGTGGAGGGGTGACCTGGCGGAAGCGGCGGGCATCAAGGTGGATAAAGATAATCTGAATACCATGGAGGATGTGGATAAGCTCCTTTATCAATTGAAGGAAGCGTACCCTGACAAGTATATCATTGAATGCAGCCAGCCAAACGGCGGCGGCTGGTTTGCGTTGGATGATGGAATGGGGCTTGTGTTCAATTTAAGTGACCCGGAATGTAAGGTAGTAGCCAAGGAGCAGACAGATGAATATCTGGAAATGGCGGAATATGCGGAAAAATGGCAGAAAGACGGCCTGATTTGGAAGGATGTGCTTACCGATAAGCTGGACCACAACTCTCTAATCAATGAAGGCAAACTGATTACCAAATGGGGAACCCATGAGTTTGCGACCCAGAACAGGGCATGGGTGGAAGACGGTGCATACTGGGATTACACGGAAATTTACGCAGACAGCCTGTTTGCAAACCGTACCCCGCTGGCAAACGCACTGTGCATCTCCGCTACCAGCGAGAACCCGGAGAGGACGTTGATGTTCTTAGACCTTCTGGAAACGGACCAAACTCTGTATGACATGGTGCAGTACGGTATCGAAGGAAAGACCTATGTGTTGGATGGCGAAGCGGCAGCGTATCCGGAAGGCATGGACGGCGCAAGCTCCAATTACCAGGAATGGGGCGGACAGTGGGCGATGTGGAAGCCCCAGTTTATGAGACCCAACGCATCTTATGGCCCGGGCTTCTGGGAGGAGGAAGCAAGGTATGCGGCATCCAGTGACAAAAACGTGGTTTCCCCTCTGGAAGGGTTCAGTTTCAATGCGGATGCCGTGGCGACGGAAGTGGCGCAGAGAAACCAGATATATGGTGATGCTAATAAATTGCTGGCAGTAGGCCTTGCGGGCGATGCAAAGACGGCTATTGAACAATTAAAATCGGATTCGGAAGCGGCAGGGCTGCAGAAGATTTTGGATGAATACCAAAGACAGATTGATGAATTTTTGGCGTCAAAGTAAATAGATTGGCAGAAGACGGGTTCCGGTAATTTCAGGTTACCGGAGCCTGTTTTCATAAAAGAGGATATGGAAAATGAAAAAGACGACAGTGCATATTATTTCCCATTCCCATTGGGACAGGGAGTGGTATATGCCCTTTGAACAACATCGTATCAAGCTTGTCAGACTGATCGATGAAGTGATGGAACTTTTTGAAAAAGATGAAAATTTCAGAAGCTTCCACTTAGACAGCCAGACCATTGTTCTGGATGATTATTTGGAGATCAGGCCCCAGAACAGGGAAAAGCTTGGGCGTTTTATTCGGGAAGGCCGGTTTATTGTGGGCCCGTGGTATATCCTGCAGGATGAATTTCTGACCAGCGGGGAAGCCAATGTGCGAAACCTTTTAACGGGTATGCGGGAGGCGGAAGAATTTGGTGTTCCCTGCAGGGCAGGGTATTTTCCGGATGCCTTCGGTAATGCGGGACAGATGCCGCAGCTTTTGAAGCAGGCGGGCATGGCGGCCGCCGTGTTCGGCCGGGGCGTGAAACCGGTAGGGTTTGACAATCAGGTGTTGGAAAAGGGAGATTACGCTTCCCCTTATTCGGAAATGTACTGGCAGTCGCCTGATGGCAGTGCCCTTCCGGGCATCCTGTTTGCCAATTGGTACAACAATGGCGCGGAAATACCGGTGGAGGAAGGGGCAGCGAAAGCTTACTGGGATGAGCGGCTTGCGGATGCAAGGCAGTTTGCGGGAACGAGCCAGCTTCTTTTTATGAATGGCTGTGACCACCAGCCGGTGCAGAAGAATCTGGATAAGGCTATTGCCGTGGCGAGGGAATTATATCCGGACATTGAGTTTGTGCATTCGGATTTTCCTTCTTATATAGAAGCGGTGTGCAGGGAAATGGGGGATGGCGTTATCACCGTGAAGGGAGAGCTGACCAGTCAGGAGACGGATGGGCTTTTTACGCTGGTCAATACCACATCTGCAAGGGTGGATCAGAAAATCCGTAACCGCCAGTGTGAGACCGCTCTGGAAAAAGGGGCGGAGCCGCTTTCGGTGTTTGCGTACCTGAAAGGGATGGAATATCCCGAAGATTTTCTTCGCTATAGCTGGAAAGTACTGATGCAGAACCATCCCCATGACAGTATCTGCGGCTGCAGTGTGAATCAGGTCCATGAGGAGATGGCGGTCCGCTTTGAAAAGAGTATCCAGGTGGCGCAGGAATTATTGGCGGAGAGCGGAAAATATCTGGCATCCCGGATTGGCGCAGGGCTTTTGGAACAATCCGATCACAAAACGTGTCCTTTTGTGGTGTTTAATACCACCGGATGGGAAAAAAGCCAGGTGGTCAGTGTGGTTTTGGATTGGCATAGAATCTGGGGCAAGGATCTTACGGCGGCTTATCAGGAAGCGGAAAACCTGGAGCTTCCCAGGTTTGTTTTAAAGGACAGCCAGGGGAATCCGGTGGAAGCGTCCGTGGAGGACCTTGGGGTAAGCTTTGGCTATACCCTGCCGGAGGACCGGTTCCGCCAGACGTATATGGCGAGACAGGTACGGGTTACTTTTGAGGCAAAAGTACCCTGCCTTGGGTACACATCCTATGTACTGGAAGCATCAAAAGCAAAGTGCGTGCAAAAGACAAAAGCAGAAAAGGGCATGATAACGGGGCCTTTGTGTATGGAAAATGAGTATGTAAAGGTGGAGCTTTTAAAGGATGGAAGCTACACGCTTATCCATAAGGAAACAGGCAAGCGTTACCCTGCGATAGGCTGGTATGAAGAATGTGGGGATATTGGGAATGAATATATTTTCGTACAGCCTAAGGGCAGCTTTGTGATCACCACAAAAGACGTGGATGTGGAATGGAAGCTGGTTGAAAACACTCCGTGGCGGGGCGTGTATGAGGCGGTGCAGCGCCTGGAGGTTCCGGCCCGGGCGGATGGGCAGCTTGAAAAAGAAAGAAATGCCATGGTCAATATCCATGACAGGCTTGCCCAAAGAGGAGAGGAAAAAGCAGTGATCACTTTCGTGACCAGATTGACGCTGGAAAAGAGCGCAAAAGGACTGAAAGTAGAAACGGCTATAGAAAATACGGCAAAAGACCACAGGATCCGGGTGGTCTTCCCTACCGGACTTAGGGCAAAAGAGCATTATGCGGACTCAAATTTTGAAGTGGTAAAGCGCCCGAACCGCCATGGGGAAGGCTGGAAGAATCCCAGCGGATGTGAACACCAGCAAAATTTCGTGGCCATGTGCGACGAAAGCGGCGGGCTTTTGGCGGCCAATATAGGGCTGTATGAATATGAGATCCTTCCGGATCAGGATAATGCCATTGCGGTGACGTTATTGCGGTGCGTTGGCGAGATGGGGGATTGGGGCGTGTTTCCCACGCCGGATTCCCAGATGATAGGAACTTACCGGATGAACTATGAGGTGGTTCCGTTTGCAGCCAAGGAGAGGATGGAAGCCTGCCGGGAAGGTTATCAATTTCAAAGCGATCTGACGGTATGCCAGGTTCCGGCAGGTTCTTTCGGGGAAATTCCGCCGGATCTTCGGGAAGGAACCTTAAGTGAAGGAGAGAGAATGCCTGCAAAGGCAAGCTTTTTGGAATGGGAAGGGCCGGGATTAAACCTGACCGGGTTTAAAAAGAGGGAAGGAAGCAGGGATATCATAGTCCGGTATGTAAATGTGTGGGAAAATATGGTAATCTTAAAAATAAAAAAGGCCGGCTGGATGAAGGCTCTTTACCATAGTGATGTGCTGGAAAGAAAAGGGGAAGGGGTCAAAGAGGGGGCCGAAGGGTATTATGAGATGAAGATACGCCCCTTTGAGATTGCGACATTTGGAATCAGCCGTTGACACCTGACCCAGGGAAAAGAAGGAGAAGCATATGGAAAAGTATAAGAATGCGGCCCTTTCCGCCGGGGAGAGGGCAGAAGATCTGCTTGGACGGATGACCCTGGAAGAAAAAGTGGCGCAGATGGATATGATCCGGGGAGTGGAACTGGCGGTGAAGGTGCATGAAGCCCATTTCTGCGCCGTGGATGAACACTCGGATTTTCAGTGGGATCAGGTGGAAAAGAGCTTTGGTGACCGGGGGATCGGTTTTGTCCACGACGTGTATTCCGTGCCTGCCGTTTTAAATAAGCTGCAGCGTTATCTGGTGGAAAAAACAAGGCTGGGGATCCCTTGTATTTTTACGGGGGAAGCCCTTCACGGCCTGTCCTATCCGGGGGCAACCATCTTTCCCATGCCCATTGCCATGGGGGCGTCCTTTGACCCGGAACTGACGAAGGAGACCGGTCATGCGATCGCGGCAGAGACCAGAAGTCTTGGCATACAGGAAATCCTGGCCCCCAACCTGGATCTGGCAAGGGAACCAAGGTGGGGCAGGGTGGAAGAGACCTTTGGCGAGGATACCTGCCTTTCTTCCCAGATGGCCTTTGCCATTGTGACCGGGGAGCAGGGGGATGATCTGAGTGCAGCGGATGCGGTGATGGCGGAGCCGAAGCATTATTGCGTCCATGGAATCCCGGAAGGGGGAACCAACTGTTCTCCGGCAAGGGCAGGGGTCCGGGAGGTAGAGACGGCATACCTGCCGGTTTTTGAAGCGGGGATCAAAAAAGCAGGGGCTTGCAATGCCATGGCTTCTTATAACTGTATTGACGGGGAAACGGTGATAAATTCGGAGCATTACCTTCGGGAAGTGTTAAAGGAACGGTTTGGGCTTAGGGGCTATGTGCGCGCGGATTTTGGCGCGGTAAGCAGACTGACCCATACCCATCATATTGCCAAGGACAATAAAGAAGCCATTAAACTGGCGGTGGAAGCGGGACTGGATGTACAGGGCTTTGATTTTCCCTGTGCGGAATGGGAAGGTTCCCTGATAGAATTGGTACAAAGCGGGGAGCTTGCGGAAAGCGTCATTGATGAAGCGGTGTTTCGGATCCTGCGGATGAAATTTGAACTGGGGCTCTTTGAGCATCCCTATACGGATGAGGAACATTACCGGGATGTGGTACGCTGTGAAAAGCATCGTGATATTTCTTACCGGATGGCCAGGGAGTCTATTGTCCTTTTACAAAACAAAAACCAGGTGCTGCCGCTTTCCAAGGAACTGTCTTCTATAGCGGTCTTAGGACCCGGTTCAAACTTCCAGCGGGAAGGGAGCTACGCTTCGGTTCCGTGGGGATACCATATGAACAGTGTTTATGAGGAACTTCGTGACCGATTAAAAGGAAAATGCAACGTGTACCAGGCGGACGGATGCGGCGTGACGGAAAATGACGTGACACTGATTCCTCCAGGCTGGTATCCGGAGGGCGTGAAGATGGAGTATTACGCCAATGACAGTTTTTCGGGGAAACCCGTTGGGGAAGAGACTGCGAATCTGATCAAGTTCAACTGGATCTTGGCGAAGCCCTGCCGGGAGCTTCCTTTTAAAGGGTATTCCGTGCGGATGAAGACGAAACTGGTGGTAAATACCCATGATTTTACGGATGCGGAGCGGATCGAAGGCCGTCTTGCCTTTACCACCAATGACAGCGTGGAAGTATATGTGGACGGCAAGTGCGTGATCACAAGCGGCGGGGAAAAGAAACAAAAACTCCCGGCATGTCCATTTACCTTTGTAAATGGCGAAAGCTATGAAGTGGAGATCCGTTATGTCTGTGATGTAAACGGAAACAACCTTGCTCTGTGTATCGACCAGCACGGGGATGATATTCAGGCAGCGGTAGAGCTGGCAAAAAACTGTGACGCTGTGGTGCTAGTCTGCGGGGATGACAAGGTGACCAGCGGAGAGGGGATGGACCGCTGTGACTTAAAGCTTTACGGGAAACAGCAGGAATTGATCCGTCAGGCGGCTTTGCTTAAAAAGCCGACGGTCCTTGTGCTGGAAAATGGCAAGCCGGTTGACCTTAGCTGGGAAAAGGACCAGGTAGACGGCATTCTTGCAGCCTGGTTTGGCGGAGAAATGGGGGCGAAGGCTATTGCGGACGTGCTTTTAGGGGAGATCAGCCCTTCCGGAAAGCTGCCTGTCAGTTTTCCCAAAAGCGTGGGGCATCTACCCTGCTACTATTCGGCACTGCCGGGCGGCAGCCCAATCTATCTGGAAGGGGAGAGAAAGGCCCTGTTTCCGTTTGGGTTTGGGTTAAGCTATACCACATTCCTTTACTCCGGGCTTTGCGTGGAAAAAGGGGAAGGCCTTTATGATCACACCGTATCCTTTAAGGTGAAAAATACTGGCAAGATGGCTTCCGACGAGATTGTGCAGCTTTATGTAAATGACGTGTGTTCGTCGGTGGTAACGCCGGAGCTTACCCTGCAGGGATTTAAGAGGGTTCCGCTAAAACCGGGTGAAGAAAAGGAAGTGGTTTTCCGGCTGGGCTTTGACAATTTTAAGCTGCTCAATAAAAAAATGGAATGGGTGGTGGAGCCCGGTGAGTTCCGGATCATGATCGGGGCGTCCAGTGAAGAGATACGGCTTACGGGAACTGTCACGGTGAAAGAGGGATGCCGGGAGAAGAAAGCGCCTGAAGGGGCGGCTGCGGACAGATGAGGGGAAAGGCGCAGGGGCTGGAGGACAACCCTTTGCATATCAGTGCGCTGCGGTTTGAAAAAATATCGGGGGAAGGATGCCGGATGGAATTGACAAACGGACGGAATCGGGATACCTTTATGGTGCACCCGGGCAAATGGCAGGCAGGAAGTCTCCATTTGGACGGGGGGTGCACGGACCTGTCCCGGCATGTGTTCCGGGAAGGCCTTTACGAAAAATTCTATGTAAAAGGCTGTACCAGGGGCCATACGCTTTTTATGGATATGCTGTTCCAGGAAACGTCCTTTCAGGATACCTGGGAGGTTATTTTTGAAGAGGGGTTAATCCGGGTAAAAGTGAAACGCAATACGGGATTTGTACCGGTGGATTTCAGCGTGCCCGCATATCCGGCGTGAGGTGGCTGGGGAGGCTTTAAGGCGGAGGAATGACATGAAGGAGAAAAGAATCAAAAAAAGTGGCGGAAAAAGAGTCCGCTGGGCGGATAAACGGCAGGTTGCGGAAGAAGGGCTGGAGCGCTTTGAAGATTACCTGCAGGAATACAGCCGCAACCGGAACCATCCGTTTAAGATCTTATGCAGTTTTTACAAAGGGCATCAATGGCAGATGGTGCAGGCATGTTTGTTTCTTGTGGTGCAGCGCTCCCCGGTGTGGGTGATCCCCATTGCCACTGCGAATATAATCAATGCGGCTACTTATGTGCCGGAAAATTCAATGGAGATCATTTTGATCAACTTGATGGCGGCTCTTTTGTTTATCCTGCAAAATGTGGGAACAAATTATCTTGCGGCCCAGAAATATGCCGGCGTCAACCGGAGTATTGAAGGTTCATTGCGCAATGCCATGGTGCGCAGGCTCCAGCAGCTTTCCATTATGTTCCATAAAGAGGTGCAGTCCGGGCGGCTGCAGTCGAAGATCATGCGTGATGTGGAGAATGTGACGGAACTGTTAAACCAGATATTCCGGGTGCTGTTTTTCTTCGTTCTTGATGTGTCGGTGGTGGTGGTCATGACCCTTAGGAAAAGCCCTGTGGTATTTCTGTTTTTCTTAGTGGTGGTGCCTTTTGTGGTCATTGCCATGCGCGGATTTAAAAAGCCTATCGCAGAGACGAACCGGAAGTTTAGAAGCGAGATGGAGCACACCCAGGGAGCAGTGGCGGAAATGCTTGAGATGATTCCGGTGGCAAGGGCCCACGGCCTGCAGGAAGTAGAGATCAACAAGATGAATACCCGTTTGAGCAGGATCGTAAGCAGCGGGTATAATTTGGATGTGATCATTGCATTGTTTGGGGCGGTGAACTGGGTCACGTTTCAGTCCTTCCAGATCATATGCCTGGCGTTTACGGCTGTTTTGGCCTGCAAGGGAAAGATCAGTGTGGGGGAAGTGGTCTTGTACCAGACTTATTTTGGTTCGCTGGTAAGCCAGATCTCCACGCTGATCAATGTTTACCCTCAGATCACGAGAGGGCTGGAATCCGTGAAATCCATTGGAGATATCATGGGTGAGACGAAGGTGGAGGAAAATTATTCCATAGTGCCCTTAGGGGATTTAAAGGGGAAGGTTGAGTTTGTCAATGTGGACTTTAAGTACCCGGACAGTGATAAATGGATATTGAACGATGTTTCCTTAAAGGTGGAAGCCGGGGAAAGCATTGCTTTTGTGGGGGAATCCGGGGCGGGCAAGTCTACGATCTTAAATCTGCTGATCGGTTTTGTGCCTCCCGCAAATGGCAAGATCCTGATCGACGGGATCAATATGATCAATCTTGACCTGAATGAATACCGCCACCAGATTGCGGTAGTGCCTCAGAATACTATTTTGTTTTCCGGAACCATCATAGATAATATTACTTATGGCCTTGAAGGGGTGTCCAGGCAGGAAGTGGAAGAGGTGATCCGGGAGGTGGGGCTGTGGGAACTTATTGAAAAGCTGCCCCAGGGATTGGATACTCAGTTAGGGGAGCATGGGGATAAGCTTTCCGGCGGGCAGCGGCAGAGGATTTCTATTGCCCGGGCCCTTATCAGAAAACCGAAGATCATAGTGTTTGACGAGGCCACCAGCGCGTTGGATTCGGCTTCCGAAAAGAAGGTGCAGGAGGCTACTTCCAACATGATGAAAAACTGTACCACCTTTTTGGTGGCTCACAGGCTTTCCACCATACGCAATGCGGACAGGATCGTGGCTATGAAGGAAGGGCGCATTGTGGAGGTTGGAACTTACGAAGAACTGATGGAGAAAAAAGGGTACTTTTACGAATTGAAATCATTACAGTCTTAAAGGGCTGCCGCGGCTGGGCGCCGCCGGCAGTGTTTGGGGAAAGGAGACGAAAGCTATGGATGAAAACAGAGTACAGGGTGAAATTGTTGTCTGCGGCGTTCCTTTTGATAAAGGGGAGGAGGAAGCCAAAAAAGCGTTGGCAAAATTAAAAGCAGACGGCGTGACGGCGGTACAGATTTACTGCCACTGGAATAAATTTGAGCCTGATACAAGAGGTGAGTTTTCTTTTGGTTATTACGATGATATGGTGCGGCTTATCAAGGAAGAAGGACTTAAATTTGTTCCCTTCCTTTTAATGGGGCCCCGCTATTCGGCGCCGGATTGGTGGCTTTTGGAAAAAGGGCATAAGGGGCTTGTCTGTTTGGAGCACGGAAAGGAATGTCCGGTGGAATCCATATGGAATCCGGCGTTTCGGGAGGAGATCTCAAGGGTATATCGTGCTTTTGCGGATCATTACCTGCCCTGGGATGTGATAGAAAGCGTACAGCCCGGGATTAACGGTGATTATGGGGAAGCGATCATGCCGGTGGTGGGAAATTGGCCCGGGGCGTACCATACCCACAGGGGATTTTGGTGCGGCGGCGAAGATGCGGCGGCTTCTTTCCGGGAATATCTGGAGAAAAAATTTGGCGGGATAGAGAAGTTGAACCAAAGGTGGAATGCTCATTATGGTTCTTGCGAAGAGGTACGGCCGTTCCTTAAGGCGTTTTGCCCTTCCCTTGCGGCTTATCTGGACTTTTTGGAATGGTATCATGTTTCTATGACGGAATATGCGGATTTTTGTATGAAGGAAGCAAAGGCGGCTTTTGGAGAAAAACCGGTGTATCTTTGCACAGGCGGGATTGAAGAGCCGGAGCACGCGTCTTCTTTTACGGGGCAGGCAAAGGCTGCGGCGAAAAACGGCTGTGGTGTCCGGCTGACCAATGAAGGAAATAACTTTTTTGAGAATTTTTATCTTACCATACATATGCAGAGCGCCTGTGATTATTATGGGGCATATCTGGGCTTAGAGCCGGTAGGGCCTATCCTGCCGGAGGGCGTTGCGGTGCGCACCTATGGCAGCGCGGCTTATGGGAACCGCCAGATCTTCCACTATTATGGAAATCTTTACGGGGAAGGCAGGGAAGACGCGGGCCATATTGTAAGAAAATATAAGGACCTGATCGGTTCCTGCAAGGTGGAAAGAAAGGTTACCATGTTCTGGCCTATTCTGGATTCCTGGGCGGCATCCGCCCAGGTCTCGGATAATATACGGCTGGCAATTTCCGAGATTCGGAAAAGCTATGATGTAAATGTAGCGGACGAAATGATGATCGAAGACGGCTGCCTGGAAAAGACCAGGGTGCTGGTCATGCTGGATACGAAGGTCAGCTCAAAAAAGGCGCTCCTTGCCATTGCAAAGTGGGTAAAGGGCGGCGGTATCCTTCTTTCAAACTGCCATCCGTATGATGAGACATTCCAAAGAGTGCCGGAGTTTGAAAGTGTGTTTGGGATCAATGAGGATTCGGAAGAAGTGTGGGGGCATAGCAATTATGAGCTTAAAGAGAGCGGATGGATGCGAAGCCTGTGCGGCTGTTCCCGTCAGCACTCTATGATCGGCTGGAACAAGCTGGATGATACGGTACTTCCCATTTACGAAAACAGCGCTTTGGCCGGGGGCGAAAACGGCACGGCACTTTCTTATTGCGCATTTGAAAATCCCTATGGCAAAGGGAAGGGAATCTATTTTGCGCCGCCGTTAGACCTGGATGCCCCGGCGGACGCGATCTGGACCCCATCGCCTGCGTTCCGCCTTTTGCTTGAAGACTGCTGCAGGGCGTATGCAGGGGAAGAACCCATGGTTCTAAATGAAGACGAGATCATTAAGACCAGGGTCTGCGGGAAGGAGCTGGTTCTTAAGAAGGATCATGAGATAAAGGCAGTATCCCTGAGTTAATAGTTTTCTATGTATGCTTTTAAGGTGTCAAACTGGTTGGAATAGATCAGATTCAGGAGCTTGTCAAGCCGCATTAAGCTGGACTTTAACGTGTCTAAAGAAATAGAACGGGATTCCAGCGCGGCGACAAGCTCGTCTAAGTCCACAACCTTGACGAACCCGTCAGGATAAATGATCACATCGGCAAGCAGGTCTGTCACGATCAGGCTGTTATCTCCGGGATGGTAATTAAAATCAACAATATCACAGTACCAGTATAGAAGGCTGTCGTCCTCATGGCAGAATTTACTCACTTTAAAACCTTCCTGAAGAAAATAGCAGGACATGCCGTGGTGCAGGTCTTTTTTGGGATGAAGGGTGTTCCATGAGGTTACGATCCGTTCCCTGCTGCAGTATAAGATAATGTCATCCTTTAACATGACACATTCGTCAGGAATGATACGTCTGCGGTATAAAGTCGGGTTTGTCATAAGGCCTCCTTACTTGGATTGGTCTTTAATTCGCTGATCAAATAATTCTTTGTATCTGTAATATGCTGTCTGAAGTAATTAGGCTTGGTTTTTTCAAAAGCTAATATTCTTTTTAACTTATATTCCAGTTCTGATAATAGTGTTTTATTTTTTATGATATGGATCTTTTTTGTTTTGTTAAGGTACTCCCGGTCAATATATTTATCTGTGAAGGGAACCACATCACTTATAAAAAATATTGATTTTTCATTTGTATTTCCTATATGGTAGAAACAAGAACGTATATCTTTTTTGTCATAATTCATATATTTTTGGATTCTTGATTTTGCCTTCTCATCCCTGTGCTCATAATTTCCTACCGGTATGGCCCAATATAAATTATCATGCTCCAAAGATTTTATTAAGCACAGAATTGGGCGTTCCTTTGAATCATTCCAAGTACCGCCAAGATTTCTGATAATCTGATAAAATTCTTTCTTGCCAAAATACATTCCGTGTTCTTTCATTTTTCTCCTATGTACAAAAAAGCCCTATATATTATAGGGCTTACAATGTTTTTGTCCTACATTGCGAAAGGTAATTGTGTCATACTGCAATGTTGCTTGTGGTACATTGCGAAACATAATTGATACAAAATACAATGTTTTTTGTCCTACATTGTGAAAGGTAGAAATCTGCGGGATTTCTTGATTACATTATATCCAATTCTCGTCAAACGCACAACGAACAAAAAATGAACATTCTGTGAACAAAAGTGATCCGATTAACTTTCTTATTTTCCCAATCCTTTTTAATAAGAAAATCTTCCCACTTGTTCTAGACATATGGATGAAAAGTGAGTATAATTTATAATTGAGTACATAAAAAGGGGAGAGATATGTGAAATTCAATCGGAGTGTGTATCAAGCATTGTCTATGATAGGCCAGTTCGGGATTAACATGCTGGTCCCTGTTTTTATGTGTTCCTTTTTAGGGATGTTTCTGGATAAGAAGCTGGGAACGGATTTTTTGATCGTGATTGGCTTCTTTGTTGGGGCGGCTGCCGGCGGGTGGAATGTTTTCCGGTTTGCCAGGCGGATTTATGAAAGGGAAGCGGACCAGTCGTCCTACTTACATAAGGGCAGAAGGGGCAGGTCAGATGAAAGAAAGAATCATCCGGATCAATAGAACGCTGTTTGAACTGGAAATTGGCATTTTACTCTTTGGGTGCATATGCCAGCTTTTTGTGTTTTTTGTTGAGGATAAGGCAGGCTTCAGCTTAGGGCTGTGGATTGGTATCGTAACGGCAATGGCTGGCGCTTTCCATATGTGGTGGTCTTTGGACCGGGCCTTGGACCTTGACGAAAAGTCGGCGGTCCGCAGCATGAGTACCCATAATATTATCCGGTATTTGGGATTTGTGTTGATCGTGGGCGGAATCGCCGTGACCGAAATTGCGAATCCTCTTTCGGCTTTTCTGGGAATCATGTCGTTAAAAGCCGCTGCCTATATGCAGCCTTTTACCAGAAAGATCAGCCTAAGGATTTATGGGGAGGAGATTCTTCCTCCAGTTATAGAAGAACCTGCGGACGGGCAGGAAGGATAGGAGGTGAAGGTATATGGGGCAGGGAATCTTGTTATCGCAGGAAGCGAGTGTTGATTTCATGATCCATGGCGTGTTTTCCTATGAACTTTTTGGGCAGACCGTATGGATCACAACGACGCATGTATGTGTGCTGATTGTCATGCTTATCATCATCGGCTTTTGTGTTGCCGCAAACCGGGCAGTGAAACACGCCACGGAAGTGCCGGGGGCATTTCAGAATGTGGTGGAGCTGATCGTTGAAAAGCTGGACGGTATGATCGGCGGCGTGATGGGGCAGCAGGCTGTCAGGTTCCGTAATTATATCGGAACGATATTTATATTTATCCTGATCAGCAATATCTCGGGTCTTTTAGGGCTCCGCCCGCCTACTGCGGATTATGGCGTGACGTTTGCGCTTGGTGTGATCACGTTTACGCTGATTCATTTCAATAAGTTTAAATACCAGAAGGTATCCGGCGTATTAAAGGGCCTGTGTGAGCCTTGGCCGATCTGGGCGCCGATCAATATCATCAGTGACCTGGCAGTGCCGGTTTCGTTGTCGCTTCGTCTGTTTGCCAATATCTTGTCGGGAACAGCGATCATGGCGCTGATCTACGCGCTGCTTTCTAAGGTAGCGGTTATCTGGCCGGCAGCATTACATGTTTATTTTGATCTGTTCTCAGGAGCGATTCAGACTTACGTATTTTGTATGCTGACTATGACCTATATTACAGACGCATGTAATACAGGAGAATAGGGAAAAAGCTTGCTTTATAAGCGCTGCCTGGAAGCATTGCTTTTAAGCAAGGGTAAAAATAAAAAGAAAATCATGCATAAGCATAAGGAGGAAACAAAAATGGATTTCAATGTAAACTTTATCTTAGGTTGTTCAGCAATCGGTGCAGGCCTGGCAGTTATTGCCGGTATCGGACCTGGTGTAGGGCAGGGTATTGCGGCAGGCCACGCAGCAGCGGCAGTGGGAAGGAACCCTGGCGCAAAATCTGATATTACATCCACTATGCTTCTTGGGCAGGCAGTTGCCGAGACAACAGGTCTTTATGGTCTGCTTGTTGCAATCCTGCTGTTATTCGTAAGGCCTCTTTTGGGCGCAGCTCAATAATACGGCAAAAGTATTTTTAAAGCAGCAGAGGACGCTGCTTAAGAAACACTAAATTTGGCCGTAAGTATAACAACATAACAAGAAAGGAGGCTTACGGATGGAACCGAGATTGTTTGACCTTGACCTGCAGCTTCTTGCAGATGCGACGTTGATGATCATAGCGGTCTTTACCCTTTTCTTAGTGGCGTCATACTTCCTGTTCAACCCGGTAAGGGAGATGCTTGCAAAAAGGCAGGCAAAAATCAAAGATGAGCTGGATAACGCCGCAAAAGATCAGAAAGACGCAGCCAGTTTAAAGGCGCAGTACGAAGATAAGCTGAAGAACATAGATAAAGAAGCTGAGGAAATTTTAGGCGATGCCAGAAAGAGGGCGCAGGAAAACGAAAACCGGATTATAGCCGAAGCGAAACAGGAGGCTTCCAGGATTATTGAAAGAGCCAGAGTAGAAGCAGAACTTGAAAAGCAAAAGGCAGCGGATGACGTGAAGCGCGAAATGGTAGTGCTTGCTTCCGTATTGGCAGGCAAGGTAGTGAAAGCATCTATTGATACAACCGTACAGGAAAGCCTGATCAATGAGACGTTAAAGGAAATAGGTGAGAGCACATGGCAAAGCTAGTTTCTACAACATATGGAGAGGCTTTGTTTGAACTGGCAGCCGAAAATAACAAAGAAGAAGAATTTTTAGGCGAGATCACGGCCCTTAAGGGGCTTCTTAAGGAAAACCCCGAGTTTGGGAGCCTTATGAACCATCCTAAGATTTTAAAGGAAGAGAAGCTTAAGGTTTTGGAAGATGTGTTTTCGGGGCGTATTTCCAGAGAACTGCTTGGTTTTTTACACCTTGTGGTGGCCAAGGACCGATATGGTGAGATTGACGGGATCTTGGACTTTTTTATTGGCAAGGTAAAGCAGCATCAGGGAATCGGGATTGCTAATGTGGCTACTGCCGTCAGTTTAAATGAGGACCAGAAAAAAGAAATAGAAAATAAACTGCTTGCCACAACGCCTTTTGACAGGATGGAAATGCATTATCAGGTGGAAGAAGACCTGATAGGAGGCATGGTCATCCGCATAGGGGATCGTGTGGTAGACAGCAGTGTTAAGACCAAGCTGTTTGAGTTGCAGCGGGAGCTGCTAAAAGTACAGCTTTAAAGAAGGGAAAGAAAGGTGCGTAAGAACCATGAATTTGAGACCGGAAGAAATCAGTTCTGTTATTAAAGAGCAGATTAAAAGATATGCTTCAGAGCTTGAAGTTTCAGACGTCGGCACGGTAATTCAGGTTGCCGACGGTATAGCCCGTGTACATGGTCTGGAAAACGCAATGCAGGGAGAACTCTTGGAATTTCCCGGGGAAGTGTACGGAATGGTGCTGAACCTGGAGGAAGATAATGTTGGTGCGGTTCTTTTAGGAAGTCAGAAGAACATCAACGAGGGTGATACCGTAAAGACCACCGGACGTGTGGTTGAGGTTCCTGTAGGCGATACCATGTTAGGGCGTGTGGTCAATGCCTTGGGGCAGCCCATTGACGGCAAAGGACCGATCCAGACAGATAAATATCGTAAAATAGAAAGAGTGGCATCTGGCGTTATCACTAGGAAATCCGTTGATACGCCGCTGCAGACAGGAATCAAGGCGATCGATTCCATGGTGCCGATCGGAAGGGGCCAGCGTGAGCTTATCATTGGCGACAGGCAGACCGGTAAGACCGCCATTGCAATCGACACGATCATTAACCAGAAAGGCCAGGGCGTAAAATGCATATACGTTGCCATCGGCCAGAAGGCATCTACCGTTGCTTCTATTGTGAGCACATTGGAAGAATATGGCGCAATGGCATATACCACGGTAGTTGCGGCTACTGCAAGTGAGCTTGCCCCCCTGCAGTATATTGCACCTTATTCCGGGTGTGCGATCGGGGAAGAGTGGATGGAGAACGGGCAGGATGTGCTTGTGGTCTATGACGACTTGAGTAAGCATGCGGCTGCATACCGTACACTTTCTCTGCTTCTTAAGCGGCCGCCAGGGCGTGAAGCTTATCCCGGCGATGTATTTTATCTGCATTCCAGGCTGCTTGAGCGTGCGGCAAGGATGAGCGAGGAATACGGCGGCGGCTCTTTGACGGCGCTGCCGATCATTGAGACCCAGGCCGGGGATGTGTCCGCTTATATTCCTACGAATGTTATTTCTATTACAGATGGCCAGATCTATCTGGAGACGGAAATGTTTAACTCCGGTTTCCGCCCGGCAGTCAATGCAGGTTTGTCCGTATCCCGTGTTGGTGGTGCGGCACAGATCAAAGCCATGAAAAAGATTGCCGCTCCTATCCGTGTGGAGCTGGCGCAGTACAGGGAGCTGGCGGCGTTTGCCCAGTTTGGTTCCGAGCTGGATGCGGATACCAAGGAGAAGCTGGCACAGGGCGAGAGGATCAAGGAGATCTTAAAGCAGCCCCAGTATCAGCCCATGCCGGTACAGTATCAGGTCATTATCATTTATGCGGCTACCAACAAGTATCTGTTAGATGTTCCTACCCAGGATATCACCCGTTTCGAAAAAGAGCTGTTTGAATTTTTGAATACCAAGTATCCTGAGATCGCTTCCAGCATCGCAAAGGAAAAGGTGATCTCCGAATCCGTGGAGGAGACATTAAAGAAAGCAATTGTAGAGTTTAAAGCGGCATTTTTGAAATAAGGAAAGGATAGGGTAATGTTATGGCCTCAATGAGAGACATAAAAAGGCGCAAGGGCAGTATACAGAGCACCCAGCAGATTACCAAAGCCATGAAGCTTGTTTCTACGGTAAAGCTCCAAAGGGCAAAACAAAATGCCGAGAAATCAAAGTCCTACTTTCAGTATATGTTTGATACGGTAAACTCTATTTTAAGCAGGATCGGAAATCTGGATCATAAATACCTGCGGGCAGGGGAGACGGGGAAAAAGGCAGTGATCGTGATCACGTCAAACCGTGGCCTTGCAGGCGGGTACAACTCCAATGTGACAAAGCTGATCACAAAAGGGGAACTTGCGGATGAGGATCTGCTGATCTATACCATCGGGAAAAAGGGCAGGGAAGCCCTGCAGCGCAGGTATGAGATCAAGGCAGATTATTCCGACGTGATCGAAGAACCTGTTTATGCGGACGCTATGGCAATCTGCAAAGAAGTTTTGGATGCATTTGCAAAAGGTGAGATTAGCGAGATCTATCTTGCCTATACCGGGTTTAAAAATACGGTAGTCCATGTTCCCACCCTGTTAAAGCTTCTACCGGTAGAGATTGGCGGCGGGGAAGCTATGGAAGCGCAGGCCGAAGGGGATGCCGGAGATGCAAAGGCGCTGATGAACTTCGAGCCGGAGGATGAAGAAGCATTAAATATGTTGATTCCTAAATATATAACCAGTCTGATCTACGGAGCCATGATCGAAGCTGTGGCAAGTGAGAACGGGGCCAGGATGCAGGCAATGGATTCGGCTACCAGCAATGCGGAGGAGATGATCGACCATTTGACGCTGCTCTATAACAGGGCCCGTCAGGGATCTATCACTCAGGAATTGACGGAGATTATTGCGGGTGCAAACGCAATCTCATAGGCGCATAGAGAAAGCAAGAGGCTCCGCAGGAGACATTTGCTTTCTATGCGTCATGAACGAGCAAACGCCCGATGGAATCGGGCAGGAAGGTTTGCGAGTTTCGATATAAAAACAAACCCGGAACACCGGGTTAGATTGGAGGAGAAATGGCAGATGTAAATACGGGCGAAAAACTTTGCTCGGGTAAAATTACACAGATTATCAGTGCCGTTCTGGATATAAAATTTACAGATGGCAGGCTGCCGGAAATTAATGAAGCAATCAAAATTCCGTTAAAAGACGGCAGCCAGCTTACCGTTGAAGTAGCGCAGCATCTTGGCGATGATACCGTAAGGTGTATTGCCATGGGTTCAACGGACGGATTGGTAAGAGGAATGGAAGCGATTGCCACCGGCGCACCGATTAGTGTTCCGGTCGGTGAAAATACATTAGGGCGTATCTTTAACGTTTTAGGTGATCCCATCGATAATAAACCGGCACCGAAAAACGTAAGCTTTGAGCCTATCCACAGGCCGGCGCCGGAGTTCGTGGAACAGTCAACACAGCAGGAGCTGCTTGAGACAGGTATCAAGGTGGTAGACCTTCTTTGCCCTTACCAGAAGGGCGGAAAGATCGGACTTTTTGGAGGTGCGGGTGTTGGCAAGACCGTGCTGATCCAAGAGCTGATCCGTAACATTGCGACAGAGCACGGCGGATATTCCGTATTTACCGGTGTTGGTGAGCGGACCAGGGAAGGAAATGACCTTTATCACGAAATGATGGAGTCCGGTGTTATCGACAAGACTACCATGGTGTTTGGTCAGATGAACGAGCCTCCCGGGGCGAGAATGAGGGTAGGTCTTTCCGGACTTACTATGGCAGAGTATTTCCGTGATAAGGGCGGAAAAGACGTGCTGCTTTTCATTGATAATATTTTCCGTTTCACACAGGCAGGTTCTGAGGTATCCGCACTGTTAGGGCGTATGCCTTCGGCGGTTGGTTATCAGCCTACACTGCAGACAGAGATGGGCGCTCTTCAGGAGCGTATCACATCTACCAAGAATGGTTCCATCACTTCCGTACAGGCGGTTTATGTGCCTGCGGATGACTTGACAGACCCGGCGCCGGCAACTACCTTTGCCCATTTGGATGCGACCACCGTTTTATCAAGGTCTATCGTGGAGCTTGGTATTTACCCGGCTGTGGATCCGTTGGAGTCTACTTCCAGGATCCTTGATCCCAGGATTTTAGGTGATGAGCATTACAATACAGCCAGAGGTGTCCAGGAAATTCTGCAGAAATATAAAGAGCTGCAGGATATCATTGCGATCCTCGGTATGGATGAGTTATCTGAAAGCGATAAGTTGGTGGTTTCCCGTGCAAGGAAGGTGCAAAGATTCTTATCCCAGCCTTTCTTTGTAGCAGGCCAGTTTACCGGGTTGGAAGGAAAATATGTTCCGATCAGCGAGACCATCCGCGGATTTAAGGAAATTCTGGAAGGTAAGCATGATGATATTCCTGAAAGTTATTTCCTCAATGCAGGGAGCATAGATGATGTACTTGCCCGCGTGAAATAATGAGGGAGGGTGCATATGGCAGAAAATAATTTATTTACGCTGAAGATCATTACCCCTGACCGGATTTTTTATGAAGATCAGGTCTCTATGGTGGAATTTAACACTACGGAGGGTGAGGTCGGCGTGTACAAAAGGCATGTGCCTACCACGGTGATCATAAGCCCCGGTATTTTGACGATTACGGAGGAAGAAGGAACGAAAGAAGCAGCCCTTCATGCAGGGTTTGCGGAGATCCTTCAGGAGGAAGTGGTCATCATGGCGGAGATCATCGAATGGCCTGACGAGATCGATGTAAGCAGGGCGGAGGCGGCAAGGCAGCGTGCCGAGGAGCGGTTAAACTCCAAGACGCCGGAAACAGATATCCTGCGTGCGGAGACGGCATTGCAAAGGGCTCTTGCCCGTATTCATGTAATTGATAAGTGACTGGAAAGAGGTACATATTCTTGATATGTACCTCTTTCGTAAATATTGCCATATGAAAGGCCAGGTGGAGGAAGGGGAACATGGATATAGGACAGGTTGAAAAAATTGGGAAGGATCTTACGGAAAATATCGGCAAAGTGATCGTGGGGAAAGAAGAAACGGTGCGGATGCTGCTTGCCGCGCTTTTTTCAGACGGCCATGTGCTGTTGCAGGATATGCCGGGAACCGGGAAAACTAAGCTTGCAAGATCGCTGGCGGCTTCTGTTTCCGGGGAGTTTGCAAGGATACAGTTTACGCCGGACCTGCTTCCGGGGGACGTGACGGGAATGAACATCTATAACCGGAAAACAGGGGAGTTTGAACTTAAGAAAGGACCGGTGTTTACCAATATCCTTCTGGCGGATGAGATCAACAGAGCAACTCCAAGGACCCAGTCGGGACTGCTTGAGTGCATGGAAGAGCGCCAGGTCACCATCGACGGGGAAAGTTTAAGACTTGACGGGATTTTCTTTGTGATCGCTACACAGAATCCGGTGGAAACGGCAGGAACATTCCCGCTGCCGGAAGCCCAGCTTGACCGCTTTATGATGAAGCTTTCCTTAGGGCTTCCAAGTAAGGAGGAGGAGCTTGCCATCATGGACCGGTTTATGCAGGAGGACCCCCTTAAAGGACTTATCCCTGTGGCAGACCTTCCTCAGATCCTGGAAGTGAAAAAAGCGGTAAATCAGGTGTTCGTCCATCCGGAAGTGGAAAAGTACATGGTGGAGATCGTGGCAGCCACCAGGGAGAGAACCAGGGTGGTGATGGGGGTAAGCCCAAGAGGAACACTGGCATTGCTGCGGTCAGCGAAGGCTTACGCAGCTCTTATGGGAAGGGGATACTGCACCCCGGATGACGTGAAGACGCTGGCAGTTCCGGTTCTTGCCCACCGGATAAAGTTGAGCTACGGCTGCCAGACCGATCAGGAAGCCCAGACCCTGATCAGGGAGATCTTAGGGGAAGTTCCAGTTCCCGCTGAAACGATCTAGGGAGGGAAGGGAATGGCTATCATATTTGCAATGCTCCTTGCAGGCGCTCTTTTTCTTCTGCAGAGGGAGTTTTATGTCCGTTATTGGGAACGGGGCGTAGGGGCAGGTCTTTCTTTTGAAACGGATATGGTGCGGGCAGGGGATCAGGTACAGCTTTTGGAGACGGTGGAAAATCGCAAATGGCTTCCCTTGTCTTCCCTGAAGGTTAAATTCCAGTGCTCCAGGTATCTGGAGTTCCCGGGCAGTCAAAACGGGAATGTGACGGATAAGTATTACCGGAATGACCTGTTTGCCCTGATGCCTTACCGTAAGATCACAAGAACCCATGTCATTACCTGCCCTCAAAGGGGATATTACGGGATTGAAGGAATCAGCCTGGTAGGGGCGGATCTGTTTTTTTCCAGGGAGATGGTGGCGGAGCGGGAAAGCGGCGCTTTTTTGCATGTGATCCCAAAAGCCATGTCTATAGAAAAAATGGAACCGGCTCTGCGCAGGCTAAGCGGGGAGATTGCGGCAAGGCGATATGAATTGGAAGATCCCTTTACCTTCCGGGGCATACGGGATTATGAGCCTATGGATGAAATGAAGCAGGTGAGCTGGAAAGCAACGGCAAAAACGGATGAATTAAAGGTCAGACAAAAGGAACACACCACAGTCAGCAGTGTGCGGATCTTTATGAACCTGGAGGATTATGGCATATTGAGGCGTCGGGAACTGTTAGAGATGAGCATCAGCATTTGCGCAGGGTTATCGGCGGAGCTTTTGGGGCAGGGGATCCGGCTCAGCATCTATGCCAATGCGCCGGACTGTGTTACGGGGCAGCTTCTCTGCCTGGAGGACTTGACCCATCCTGCCTGCATGGATATGATGTTGAAAGCCCTTGCAAGGCTGGACACGGAGGAAGGGACCGTAAAGTTCGGCGCTTGCATGGGAGAGCGGCTTTATCAGGGAAATGATCTGTATACCGTATTTATTTCCCCGGACCAGCATGAGGATTTTGTGGATGATGTTCTGAATTATGGAAAAAGGACAGGAAGCGGTTTTTTATGGGTCTGCCCGGTAAAAAATCCTGCGGAAGAAAAAGTGGAAGTAGAATTTTTGGATGGCCGGATCATTTTTGTGGAGGAGCCTTCATGAATCGGAAACTCAGGTTTATGAAAAACATATTGGCGGAAATTTTGAACTATCTGCTATTCTTTGCGGCAGGGAAGGTGCTTTTGACAGACTTTGCGGGTATCCGGCAGGGCATGTCCGGGCTTTTCTTATTAGGCCTTTTGCCGGTTTTTTATTATATCGTAAGGAAGAGCTGCCGGCGGTTTGGGGGTTTCTTTTTGCTGCATCTTCTGCCGGTGGTCTTGTTTTTAGCCCTTTATCAGGGAAATCTGTTTTGGAAGATATGGGTCATTTTCGTGATGCTCTGCTTATTTATGATTAGCTTTGGGAAAAAGATCCGCAGTGATGAAATGGGCATGGATGTCATGTTTCCGGTGGCATTTGGGGTGTTGATACTGGTGCTTTATCTGGTTGACCAAAAGCGGGGGGAAGGAACATGTGAGGACTTTCTTTTTTATGTGTTGGTACTGTTTCTTGTGGGGTATCTGGCGCACTATTTTTTGGATCGGTTTATCTATTATATTGAAATGAACAACCGGACCACGGAAAATATCCCTGCAGGCAGTGTATTTTGCTCTTCCGCCGCTCTGGCGGGCGGCTTTTTGGCCTTTACGGGAACTTTGATCATGTTTGGGGCAAAGGGGGAGATGTTGGGCCGGATTGGAGCGGCAATCTATCAGACGGTCATTATGGCGCTGCGGTTTTTGTTTTCTATGCTGCCTAAGGGAGGGCAGGAAGAAGCGGAAATAAGTGAAATCCTGCCGGAGAGTGGAGATCAGGCCATGCCCTGGGCGGAAATGGAAGCTGTGGAGCCATCTGTCTTTTTAAAGATCCTGGAGAAAATTTTAGGGATCGTCATGGTGGCTATGCTTACAGTGCTTTTGCTTGCGGCTGTTGTGAAGCTGGTCAGGTTTATCCGGGAGATTTTTTTAAGGAAAAGGGCAGAACTAGGGATTTTGGAGGAAGCCTGGCAGGACCGGGTGGAAAAACTTGTCCGCCATGAAGGCCCGGGAAAGAAAAAGGAACAGGCCAATCTTTGGGAAAAAGTAAAAAAGGCGGCGTCACCGGAGGAGCGCATCCGGCGCATCTATAAAAAGGAAATACAAAAAAGGGTGGCTGTATTTGAAGGAAAAGAGAAAGAAAAACTCACAGTGTCAAGCACCCCAAGAGAATGGTGCAGGATACTGTTTTCGGAAAAGGAAGGGGCGGCGCTGGAATTTGCCGCACTTTACGAAAAAGCGAGGTATGGCCATCTATGCTGTGGCGGGGAAGACGTGAAAAGGGCAAGAAAACTGGCGGAGGAGTTTCACAGGTAACGGGCGGAAAGCATATGATAGCTGTAAAGACGTAAGGAAGTTATCCATATGTATGAACGTAAAATCTTGCCTTTTTATATGACTTATCCGCTTCCCATGTATTATCAGGAGGAAGATTCCATCATCAGGGACTTAGAATATCTCCAGCAGATGTATCCGTCGGAAGCAAAGAAGTATCAAAAGGTGATTGCAGGTATTTTGGATAAGCTGGATTATGAAGGCAGCATGATCTATGATGAATATCCGGATAAGTGGCAGCTTTATAAATTATCCAGGGATATTTTAGACAGGATAAAGAGAGCGGAAGAAAAGGATGCCCCGGAAGTGGAAATCCCGGCGGAAAAATGGGAATGGATAGGAGATTTGGTGCAGATTCTTTTATTTTATGAGATATATAAAAGAAGGCATAACAGCAGAAGGGGGATTCTAAGGTTTTAGGATACGATTTTGGTTGTAGTTTTGCGGATAAGTAAGTAAAATATAGTCATGACGCAATGTTGTGGCTATATTTGTATTATATATTAAGGAAAAAGCAGGATGGAAGAGTTAAAAGAAAGGCTGCCGGAATTTTTATCGGACAGGCTGTATCAGATCATTATAAGCAATCCCCGAAGCAAGGGGGAACAGCCGGGGAATGAGATATCGAAAATAAAGATAAGGCCTGTCATGGTAAAGGGGGAAGTCTGCTTTCAGGAGACCGTGACGAAAGGAACCCAGGTCTTTCATGAAAATTATAGTAAGGAAGAGGCCCTTTGCCGGATTCCTGCGCATATGCAGGATGGTTTCCGGCAGCTTGACGCCCAGAGCATGGACGCAAGGATGACGGTTCTCATAAGCAAAAAGGGAAAGGTTACGGTCAAGTTTGGCAAAATAAACAGGCAGGAAGCAGAGAAAGGCCGGCTGCCGGATTTATCCCATAACAGGCAAAAGCGGTATCTTTTGCCGGAAGGGGTGGCGGTGCCGTTTTTGGTCGATCTTGGGGTGCAGACCAAAGAAGGGGTGATCGTGCGCTCTAAGTATGATAAATTTAAACAGATCAACCGGTACCTGGAATTTGTTGAGGATATTCTGCCTACACTAGATAATGGGAAACCTGTACGTATCGTGGATTTTGGGTGCGGGAAGTCCTACCTCACCTTTGCGTTGTATTATTATCTGCATGAAATCAAGGGGATTCCTGCGGTGATCTTCGGACTGGATCTAAAGAAAGACGTGATCGAAAAATGTAACCGTCTTGCCGGGGAGTATGGTTTTAGGGATCTGCATTTTTATCATGGAGATATCAGTACCTATGAGGGAACGAAGCAGGTGGACATGGTGGTCACCCTGCATGCCTGTGACACGGCAACGGACTATGCCATCAAAAAGGCTGTGGACTGGAACGCCAGGGTGATCTTTACAGTGCCTTGTTGCCAGCATGAGGTGAATGGACAGATCAGCAGTGAATATTTAGGACCTGTATTAAAGTATGGGCTGTTGAAGGAGCGGCTTTCGGCAATCCTTACGGATGCCGTGCGGGCGAATCTTCTGGAAGAGGCAGGGTATGAGACCCAGATCCTGGAATTTATTGATATGGAGCACACGCCGAAAAACCTGCTGATCAGAGCCGTTAAGAAAAACAGGCCTATGAACGGGACAAAGAATGTGGGAGCTATTTGGGAACTGACAAAGGATATGCAGGTGGAGACCACGTTGCAAAAGCTGATGGGAACAAGGAATAGATAGGAGCAGCATGAGGAAATCAATTATAAAAAGTACGATCGTGGTGATCGTGTTTTTTGCGGCCCTTTTTATCATCGGGAATGTTATGAATAAAGGGAACGCAGATATGACAACAGAAATGGAGGCCGCCACCTACCCGGTAGTTTCGGTAAACTATGGAGGATTCCAGATCAATAAGATGCATGGTTACCGGGATGTGATGGAAGTGGATCAGATGAGGGAGTGTATCACGCCCCTTGCTGCCGGAAGGAAAATGCAGCTCACGATTGACACCTACGGGAACCGGATAGGGGGGCTGCGCTTTGAAGTAAGGAGCGTGGATGGAAGCAGGCTGATCGAAAATACCGAGATGGAAGGGTATGAGCAGTCCGGTGATGAAATCCGGGTTTCTTTCGGGATCAAGGACTTGATCGAAAACAATCAGGAGTATCTTTTTGTGCTGGTTTTGACCACCGGCGCCGGGAAGGAGATCAGGTATTATACCAGGATCGTAAACCCGGAGGAATATTACGTGGCGGATAAGTTAGAGTATGTCAGGGATTTTTCCAATAAGACATTTGATAAGGAAGCGGCAAAGAGTCTGACTAAATATTTGGAGTCCAACGCCGAAGGGGATAATACCACGTTTGGCCGTGTGACGATCCACAGCAGTTTTCATCAGGTGACCTGGGGGGATCTGGATATTACCAGGATATCGAATCCGGAGATCACTATTAAGGACTTAGGGGCGGAAACAGGCAATTTTGTGATGGAATATTATGTTTCCATGCCCTATGGAAGTGAGACCAATTATTACCGTGTGAAGGAGTACTACAGGATCAGGCATACGGCGGACCGGATTTACCTGTTGGATTATGAGCGCACCATGAACCAGATTTTTAACGAAAAGGGAAATGCCTACGCCAATAACAAAATATTATTGGGGATTGTTGGGGAAGAACCGATACTTCGGGAAAGTGATGGTGGGAACGCAGCGGTATTTGTGTCAGGAAACCGTCTTTTCAGCTATAATATTGTGGATAACAAGCTTGCGCTGCTGTTTGGATTTTATGACGGCGAAAATATGGATGCAAGGACTTTGTATGACGGCCATAAGATCAAGATACTGAATGTGGACGAAGGGGGAAATGTGATCTTTTTGGTCTATGGCTATATGAACAGGGGAAGACATGAAGGGCAGGTAGGGATTTCTGTTTACTATTATGACAGTACTGTCAATACGGTGGAGGAGATGGCCTATATCCCGTGCAGTCATTCCCAGGCTATCTTGATGAAGGAAGTAGACCAGCTCTCTTACATCAACAGGAACGGAAAACTTTATTTGCTGTGGGATGACCAGATTTATGCCGTGGATGTGGTAAAGCACAGCAGTGAGATCGTCGTGGAAAATCTCACGGAAGAAAATTTTAAAGTATCCGACAGTAACCGGATGGTCGTCTGGCAGAACCGTGCCGGAACTGGCAAAGATGAGGAAACGGCAGCCTATGAGGAATTAATCTTGATGAACCTGATCTCCGGCGCGCAAAAGACCATTCAGGCAGGCACAAGGGAGCGAATCATCCCCATCGGATTTATGGGGGAAGACCTGATTTACGGGATTGCCAGGGAGGATGATATCCAGAAAGATTATGCAGGGAATGAAGTGATCCCTATGTATCTGGTGAGGATCGCCAATGAGTCATCCGGCGTATTGATGGAGTACCGGCAGGAAAATGTTTATGTGCTTTCAGGAACAGTAGAGGGAAACCAGATCATCTTAAAGCGTCTGCAAAAAACGGAAGACGGAACTTTTACGGAGATTGCCGATGATCAGATCATGAATGCGGAAAGCGCCCAGGAAAGCAAAAATACCATAGAAGTGGCTGCAGTGGATAAATATGAAAAGCTGACCCAGATTGCGCTGAAAAGTAAGATTGATGTGAGCACGCTGCTGCATCTGACCCCAAAGGAAGTGTTGTTTGAGGGGGGAAGAAACATCAGTCTGCCGGAGGTATCTGTGCCTTTGGACCGGTATTATGTGTATGGAAAGTATGGTATTGAGACGGTTTGCACCAATGAGGGAAGGGCAGTCAAGCTTGCGGATGGCATTTCCGGTACGGTAACGGCCCAGGACGGCAGTTATATCTGGCAGAAGGGGAACCGAAGTCTTAGAAACCAGATCATGGCGATCCAGGGGGAATCGATCAGTGAGGGAAGGGATTCCCTTGCAGTATGTCTGGACACGATCCTTGCCTATGAAGGTGTGGTAAGAAACTCCCAGTATATGCTGCGGCGGGGAGATTCCGTACTGGATATTTTAAAAGAAAGCCTGGAGGATGCCAGGGTGCTGGATCTGACCGGGTGCACGTTAGATGCGGTGCTTTACTATGTAAACAGGGATATCCCGGTTCTTGCCATGATGCAGGACGGCACTGCCGTGCTGATCGTAGGGTTTAACGAAAAAAATACAGTTGTTATGAATCCGGAAATTGGCAACGTTTATAAGGTGGGAATGAATGATTCCACGGAATGGTTCGAGCAAAACGGCAATCATTTTATTACCTATATCAGGGATACAAAGTAGGAAACATGCGTATTTTAGCGGCTGCAACCAATAGTTGCGGCGGTTTCAAGCTAAAGTTTCTGGTGCAACTGACAAAAAGACCGCTATAATGAGTTCATCTCAGCCGGTGAGAATTCCACATAAAACTGTGGAGAGGAAAACAGCCTTGTGTGAGGCGGAAAGTGAGAAGGACTATATATGAATATTGAGATTGCAAATCGGCTTGTTAATTTAAGAAAAACAAATAATCTTTCACAGGAGGCGCTGGCGGAAAAGCTGGGGATCAGCAGGCAGGCGGTAAGTAAATGGGAGAGGGCGGAAGCTTCCCCGGATACGGATAACCTGATCTTGCTGGCAAGGCTTTACGGGATTTCTTTAGATGAACTCTTAAAGACGGAGGATGAGATTCCTATGCCGGAGGCTGTGTCAGAAGTTTCGGTGGAAGCTTTGGCGGAAAATGTTAATGTTGAAAGCCGGTTGGAACATATGGAAAGGGAAAGCTGGGAGGGGGCTGATTGGTATAGCGGCTGGCGCAGGTTAGGGCTGCGGCATTTTCCCTTGTGGGCGGTAATCTGCGTTTTGTATATCGTGGCCGGGGCGGTGTGGAACGCATGGCATCCGGGCTGGCTTTTATTTCTCTTTGCCCCCATCTGGCATTCCCTTGTGGAAGCAGTGGAGAAGAAAAATCCTAATTATTTTGCTTATCCTGTTTTGGCGACGCTGGTGTTTTTATGCCTTGGGTTCTTTTGGGGGCTATGGCATCCGGGCTGGGTCGTCTTTATGACAATTCCCCTTTATTATTCCCTGGTTTCCTGGTATAAGGGGGAGAAAATGGAGGACCAGGATGATGAAAAATAGAATCATGTTGTCGATCGCTGCCGGGGTAGTGGTCATACTGGCGGGGATAGTAACTGTTTTATCGGTAAACTATGTAAAAAAAGGAGGGCCATTGGCCGTTATGGGTGCTAGTCTTAAAAATACCATTGAAATCCCGCTTTCCCAGGCAGAGAGTCTGTTGGCGGATTATGGGAGCAAAAATCTGGAGGTATATGTATGGCAGGAAGAGAAGATAGTCATCAAGGAATATTTAAACGATGACTGGGAGGAGGCCAAAGCAACTGTGGAATTTGACGGAAACAGGGCAGTGGTTTCCGGTGGGAAATGGCGTTGGAGCATAAGGAATATGTTTTGGGGCGGGTTAAATGAGCGGATTGAGATCTATCTCCCGGCGCAGGGAATCAACGAATTAGAGCTTGTCACTGGATCCGGCAATATCAACGCCATGGAGGGATTTTCCATAGAAACGAAGAAAACCCGTATACAGGCAGGAAGCGGTAATATCCGGTGGATGGATACCGGTGCGGATGAGGTCATTCTTTATGCAAACAGCGGAAACGTGCGTGGGGATAGGATCAGGGGAAATACCAATGTGCATACCGGAAGCGGGAACATTACCGTCAAAAATGTGACAGGTTTTCTGAAAGCCCAGGCAGGAAGCGGGAATATCACGGTAGAGGGGCTTTCCGGCGGGTGCGGGGCGGAAGCCGGAAGTGGTAACATCCGGGTGGATGCAGTGGAAGTTTTGGAGGATATCACCCTCCATACCGGAAGCGGAAACCAACGGCTTGGCCTGCCCGAATCGCTTTCCTGTTCATTTCAGGTAAAAACCGGAAGCGGTAATATCCACACGGATTTTGATGATCTGCTGGATTATAATAAAAAAGGAAATCAGGCGGCAGGGCAGACAGGCGGTGCGCCGGTGTGCCAGGTTACCTGTCAGGCAGGAAGTGGGAATGTGACGATTCATGTCAGGTAAGGTATTGGACGAGAGCAGGAATTAAAAAAGTTAAATCGGATGTATCAAAGTGGTAAACTGGAAGCTGCTGTTATTTATGGCCGCCGCCGGGTAGGAAAAACAACATTGATCAATGAGTTTTGCAAAGATAAAAAAACAATTTTTTTTGCGGCCCAGGAAAATAGCGCAGACCAGAATCTGGAAACATTATCCCATGCAATTATGGAAGTGCCTGCCGGGGAAAGTTCGGCATATATGGTATTTTGCAGCTTTTCCGGCGCCCTTGCCAAGGTTGTGGAAATGGCAAAAAGTGAGCGGATTATTTTGGTAATAGACGAATATCCATACCTTGCCCAGGCGGACCGTGGAATTTCTTCCCTATTGCAGAATTATCTTGATCATCAGTTTAAGGGCACTCAATTGTTTTTGATCTTGTGCGGGTCTTCCATGAGCTTTATGGAAAATCAGGTTTTAGGCTATCAAAGTCCTTTGTATGGGCGAAGGACTGCCCAGTTTAAAATACAGCCTTTTGACTATTTGGATACAGGGAAGTGGTTTCCTGATTACTCTTATGAAGACAAAGCATTTATGTACGGTATCAGTGGCGGGATTCCCATGTATTTGGAACAGTTTTCTCCCAAAATGACCGTGGAAGAAAATTTATTGGAAAATCTGTTTGATAAAAATGCGGTATTGTTTGAGGAGCCGTCGAACCTGCTGAAGCAGGAGCTCAGGGAACCGGCAATGTATAATGCGGTGGTCACGGCGGCGGCTTCCGGGAAAACAAAATTATCCGAAATAGCATCCACGGTGGGCGTTGAAACAGGTCTGTGCACGAAGTATATAGCAAACCTGATCACGTTAGGTATCATAAAAAGGGAGACGCCGGTGACTGACCCGAACAGTAAAAGGCCGATCTATCTGATCGAAGATCAGTTTTTTCGTTTCTGGTATACTTTTGTGCCTAAAAACATGTCGGCAATACTTTCAGGGCGGATGGAAGGTTCTTATGCTTCCAGAGTAGGGAGCAGGCTGCCGGACTATATGGGGCTGGTATTTGAGAAGATGACAGTGGGATCGTAGGTTCGTGTAAATTCAGGGAAAGTCCGGTTTTGCTGCTTCCATGACAAAGCAGGGAAGCAGCAGGGAACTTCGGTTGATTACGTTGAAAGATATGTATGAAAAACCGGCATATTGATCAGCGCTTGGCCATTGGCATATTTGTGTACGCAAACGGCAGCTCCGCAAAAAAACGCTTCATGGACTTTTCCAATGCAAATAAGAGCAGCATACCAAGGACACCGCAGGAGATCACTTCCCCGATGGTGACGGTGATATAGGACAGCCATAAAGGCTTTATGCCGTACGCAAAAAGAAGCATCGGCGGAACAATTATGGCATTAGCCAGGATTGGCGGCACCGGCGCAAGATATTTATTGTGACGGAGTTTGGCGGTAAGCAGCGCACCGATCAAGGTAGCGATACTGCCGAAAACGATGTCAGGAAGGGCAGCCCCTGTGAGCAGGTTAGCTAACAGGCATCCCGCAAACAATCCCGGTATGGCGGCCGGCGTGAAATAAGGTAAAATAGTGAGTGCTTCGGAAAAACGTACCTGGATAGCGCCAGAGGCAATGCCAAGCATATTGGCAATGTAGGTGAGCACCACGTAGAGGGCGGCAATCAGCGCCGCATGGGTTAGAAATAAGATCCTTGCGTTTGATTTTTTCATATAAAATTCTCCTTTAGTTTTGTTTTTCGTCAGGAAGGTCTCGAACTGACGTTTGAAATCGAAAAGTCTTCAGGCTTTCCGACTTCTTAGTATAACAATAAAACCGAAAATGTCAAGTTGATTTTTACGATCCGATCAACACCTTTTTTCCTTCAAAGGCAAAACCGTATTTGCGGATGCGCTCTGCCGGGATTCCATCCGATTCAAGGGAAGCAGAGT
Source organism: uncultured Lachnospiraceae bacterium (assembly GCA_910587295.1). Lineage (GTDB taxonomy): Bacteria > Bacillota > Clostridia > Lachnospirales > Lachnospiraceae > Suilimivivens. The sequence goes on from CAJULP010000096.1 coordinate 107,546, forward strand.
AACGTTTTTCATCAATCTGCAGTAAAGCAGCGGCGACAGTGTCCTTAAGCGTTGCGCCGTCATCGGGATCATGTACCTTAAATTCCATAATAATAGCATCGTCATGCATATTATTTTTAGGCTTTAAAATGACATCATAACGTCCAAAACCGCTTTCGCGGTTAGAAGTGATGGTATACCGGTCAGAAAGTTCTACCATAAGGCCAAGAACAAACCCGTGATAGAAACGTTCCGGCTCGGCAGTGTCAGAAGGATGGTTTCCGGTATCAAAACTGCTGAAAGTGGCAAGGGCAACTTGGTTCATGTAATGGTTCATTGCTTTGGCATCGTCTTGCAAAAGTGCCTTGATAAAGTCGTTGTATGCCGGCGTATAATTTTTAAACCAGCCTTCTATCATATTTTGAAACATAAGCCGTACTTCTTTGTTTGTGAGTTTCAGACTATATTCTTCTTTGCCCGTATTGAGGTCAAATGTATGTTTTTCCACTTTAAGATATCCGCTGGCAAGCAACAGGCTCCATATGGCGTACTCATTGTAGTCAAGCTGGTCAAAGACGATCTGCTCGTCTATTTTTGTTTGGAGTATGCCGCCGTTTAACAGGTTTTCCATAATCATTTTGATATTTTTACTGCCCTTTCGGATCAGCTTCCCGATCAGACTGTTGCTGCTGGTATTAGCCCAGTAAGCGGCAAATCTCTGTTTATCAAGGAAGTTGATGATTGACCATGGATTGTAGATATCGCTTCTTAGGCCGAAAGTAAACCCGTTATACCAGTCCTTGACTCCGGTTTCCATATCAGGGATGTTAAATTCGAGTAAGGCCGCATTCACTTCTTCTTGTGTAAAACCGAAAGAATCAGCGTATTTTTTGGAGGTCGTGGTTACGACTTCCGGGTTATTTAAATCAGAAAAAATACTTTCTTTGCTGATCCGCGTGATGCCGGTGAGGATGGCTCTGTCGAAATGGGAGTTGGTCTTAAAGGCTGCGTTAAGCAGAATCCTAAAAAATTTAACTATTTCATCCCAATATCCGTTGATATACGCTTCCTGCATTGGCGTGTCATATTCGTCAAGAAGTATCAGGGGTTTTTTGCCATAATAACGCCCCATGTAATCGGCCAGCGATCGTATGGAGTCGGCGGCAACATAATCTTCCATCTCAGGAGATACTTTACGGAACATTTCTTTTTCGTCTGCATTCAGGTAATTCCCCTGAAGAAGAAAATCGTATTTATTATATAATTTCTTAATGTTGCGGCAAACGGACTTCCTTGCGGAAGGAAAGGACGTTTCTTTGATATCGGCGAAGCTTAGGGAGATGACAGGGAAGCTGCCCTGCAGCGTTCGGTATTTTTCGTCCTGCCATATCTTCAAGCCTTCAAACAGGTCACTTCGCCCTGCATGATCAATGGAAAAAAAATGTTCCACCATACTCATGTTGAGAGTCTTCCCAAAACGCCTGGGGCGGGTGATCAGTGTTACCGGGTCTCCGTTTTCCCACCATTCGCGGATAAAGTTGGTTTTATCAATATAAAAGTAGGAATTTGTAATTATAGTTTCAAAATCCTGAATACCGATTGCCACTGTCCTTGCCATATGTGTGCTCCCTTTGGCCCAAATGTACTATAGTAACGTAGAAATCCGTGGTACTTTCACGCCCACGGATTTAGATGGAGATAGCGAGACTCGAACTCGTGACCTATACGTTGCGAACGTATCGCTCTCCCAGCTGAGCTATATCCCCGTGATTTAAATTATAGCATAGTCAGGGGAGATTGCAAGAGAATTCATTCAGATTCTTTGGGAGATATTTCCCTATATTCCCCGATCATATGTGGTAAAATAATAGGCAGGCATGGTTGTAAGAAAACTGTAAGAAATATCCCATGATTTTTGAAAAGAATATAAGTTATCCTAAGGACAGCTCAGAGGAACAGCGACAGAAAAAACAGCGGAAAGGCATGGTAAATAAGATGGGTGAACGTATCTTGGTAGTGGATGATGACAGGGAGATTGTAAAAGCCATTGATATTCTGTTAAAAAAGGAAGGATATGAGGTGCTTAAGGCTTACGATGGCCTTCAGGCGCTGGATGTCCTGTCCAAAGAGACGGTAAGGCTGGTGCTGATCGATGTGATGATGCCGAAGCTGGATGGGTTGTCCGCCCTCATGCGCATCAGGGAAAAGCAGAATATCCCCGTCATCGTGTTAAGCGCTAAGAGCGAGGAGACGGACAAGGTGTTAGGACTGTCCATGGGTGCTGATGATTATGTGGCGAAACCCTATCATCCCCAGGAGCTGGCAGCCCGGGTGAAAAGCCAGCTGCGCAGATACACCAGCTTAGGTGATATCCATGCCGGAAACAGGGCCGGGGAGATCAAAAACGGGCGGCTTCTTTATAACACGGAAGAAAAAGTCCTTTATGCGGATGGGGAGCCTGTCAGGCTTACGGCCACAGAGACGAAGATCATTGACCTGTTCATGCGTAATTTAGGACGCGTGTTTCCCGCGGAAGAGATTTACCGCAGGGTTTGGGAGGAAGACGCCTTTGCATCGGAAAATACGGTGATGGTGCATATCCGGCGCATCCGCGAAAAACTGGAGCTGAATCCGAAAGAGCCAGAATATATAAAGGTGGTGTGGGGAATTGGATACAAAATGGAAAAAAAGGAAAAAAATAGTTAGCTTTATCATGTTTTTTCTGGGGGTCAGCCTGAGCCTGGGAAGCTTTGCGGAAATTCTCAGGTTGAAGCCTGCCGGTGTGAGGATCTGGCAATTGGACCGGATGCTGGAAGATGATTACCAGGAAAGCAGAAGGTTCCGGGAATATGTGGAAAGACGCCTGGAGGACTTTTTGCTGATGGCGGCAGGCGGGGATGGATTGTGGGGCATATGGGGATATGACGGCTATCTTTATGAAGATTTTGGGTATGGGGGATGGAATCTTCCCACACAGGCTGTGGAAGGTGATCTATTGGAGGCAGGACAGCTGGAGGGCATCCAATCCGAGCTGGGAGTGTGTCAGGAGGAAATGGAATCTTATCCGGAATTTGCGGAACAGCGAAAGCCCCTTACGGATGAGCAGAAGCAAAAGCTTGCCCAGAAGTATCATGAAAGCATAAAAGGGGATAAAAACCTTCTTTATACGGTTTCTTATGATGGTAAAGTGCTGTACGGTAATTCGGATACCCTGATGGAAGAAGGAATACCATCCGTTCCGGAAGGAATACCATCCGTTCCGGAAGGATATAATTTTCTGCTGTATTTTGACGGGGAGAAGGCCAGAATCTATAAGGACGGTGAGGAAATTGATGTGTATGGGGACGGTTATTATCGTGACGAGAGCGACTGGTACTTACCCGGCTATGCCAATTTCCAGGCGGATGATACCGTGAAAAAGGCATCTGTCTGTATCGCCGTGGCAAAAGACCCGGTACTTTATACGGAAGGCGCTTACGGGAGCGGCGGGGCAAGGCAGTATGACAACAGTCTTTATTGGATGAACGCAAACCAAAAGGACAGGAGGGCCAACATTGTGCGCGGCTTTTACGGTCTGTCCGCAGGACTTGTTCTGTTGTTTTTAGCATTCCTCTGGAGAAAAAGTCTCAAGGAGGCAGCGGAAGGAATTGCCGGATTTCAGGCAAAGATCTGGCTGGAATGTAAGGTATTTCTACTTCTTATGTTTCTTTGCGGACTGTATATACAGTGCCGGATCTTTATGCTAAACAGCTATGGGTATGACCTGTGGGAAGAATGGTATCAGGCATATGCTTATGATTACAACATGGAGGCCGCTGTCTGGTTTGCCCGGGATCTGGCAGGCAGCATTCCGCCGTTGGCCTGGATTACCCTGTTTTGGGGAATATGGCTTATCTGGAACGATCTGCGGCATCATAAAAAGATCTGGCAGTGCAGCCTTATGGCAAAGGTGTATCGGACTTTCAGCGCAAAGGCGCTGACCCAGCCTATGACAAAAACAATGTCACGCCGGAACGGGGCAGTCTTTGCGATAACGATTGTTTATGGAATTTTGATGCTGGGTGGGATGGCGGTCAGCGAATACAGCGGCAGCTGGGGTGCTCTGACAGCGGTTCGTATTTTAGCGGTACTGGGAACGGTCCTTTTTCTGGTCTTTTTATATCTGGCCGGAGCGAAGAACATGAAAGTGGCCAGGGATGTGGAGACGCTGTCAGACCGGATCACCCAGATCAGAAATGGCGATTACGGGGATGTAAGCGGCGGCGGAGAGGATAAAGAGTCAACAGGGGGCAGCTTGGAATCGGTGATGGCGCAGTTGGAGGATATCCGGCATGGCATGGCAATGGCGGTGGACGAACAGATGAAGAGCGAGCGCATGAAGGTGGAGCTGATTGCCAATGTCTCCCATGACATTAAGACTCCTTTAACATCTATCATCAGCTACGTGGAAATTTTAAAGCAGGAAGAAGGACTGCCGGATTACGTAAAAGATTATATTAAGATCCTTGACGAAAAATCTCAGAGGCTTCACCAGATGGTCCAGGATGTATTTGCAGTGAGTAAAGCCGCTTCCGGGGAGCTGCCTATGCAGATGGAGGAGTTGGATTTTGGAAAACTCCTGTGGCAGACGCTGGCAGATATGGAAGAACAGATCATGGGCAGTGACGTTACTTTCCGCACAGAGATTCCGGATGCGCCGGTGATGATCTTAGCTGACGGCCAGCGTATGTACCGGGTATTCCAGAACCTGTTCCAGAACGCTATCAAATATTCCCTGCAGGGCTCCAGGGTCTATGTCACGCTGGAGGTGGAAGGTCAGCTTGCACAGGCAAGTGTTAAGAATACTTCCCGGCAGGAGATTGATAAGAGCAGGGATTTTGCGGAGCGGTTTACCCGTGGTGACCAAAGCCGTACGGACGGCGGCAGCGGGTTAGGGCTTTCTATTGCCCAGAGCTTTACCGAGGCCTGCGGAGGTGAATTTTCCTGGGAGACGGATGCGGATCTGTTTGTGGTCAGGGTACTATTTAAAATTCAATAAATGTATCATGAGTAAACGGAAAAACAGAAAATGCTATGCAAAAGTTCCACGGATTGCATAGCACTTTTTGTGCGCCTAGAGGTGTGCGTTTCTAACGGGTTAACGTTCCGAATCCGCCCGGTAGTGGGAAGGGCAACAAACTAAAGCCCAATAGCCACACAGAATCATGCATGATAGACGAGGTTTTGGGGAAACTGGATGTTGGTTACATTGAATTTCGAAATGTGGCAGTGGAATTAGAGGGCGTCAAAGAAGCAGTTAAATGGGCCATTGTATATAATAAAAGGAAAATCATCATATATTATGATTATGAAGGAGATATTGTCTTAAACTTATTTTTAACGGACAGGAAGAAATAAAATAAAGTTGGAACAGGGAAATTTTGCGGTCATAACTCTTGGGTTTAGGATATTCCTCATGGAAAAATACCGCCATTTCTTCATACGGCATATGCAAGACACTGTGTATGTGATGCCGTGCCGTACTTCGGCAGAGAGGACAGGGCTTCTGCAAGTTCTTCGTTTGTGAGGATACCCCCCCTGTTTTTGCAAGTTCAATACCAAACCTCTCTGCCTTATCCATGCCTCTCTTTATTGAATTGATTTTCCTAAATTGCAGGCTTCCTGTAATTCGGGTTTCCCGGCAATATCCCCCATAGCCATTACACCGCCGCAAAGCACTTTTCCAATGCTTTTCCACCCTAAATGTTTTTCAAGATGTTCATACCAATAAAGAGTTTCTTCAAAGCCGCAGCCCTCGGCTGCCATAATGAGAACACTTTTCTTTTTAGGGTTTCGATAATTAGGGTCACATTCCGCAACGGCAAATAAGCGGTCAAAGGCAGTCTTTAACTGACCGCTGATAGTCCAATAGTAAAGTGGTGTTGCAAGGACAACTATGTCCGCTTCCTTGTAAACAGGATAGATTTTATCCATATCGTCTTTTTGGACACAAGGGCTGTCCGGGTTTTTACCGCCGCCAAAACAGCCTTTACAACCGTTTATGTTCATACCGTCAAGAAAAAACTCTGTCACGGTGTTTCCGGCTTCCTCTGCGCCTTTTTTAAATTCTGCCGTTAATGCCGTTGTATTTCCGGCTTTCCTTGGACTTCCATTAAGAATAATGATTTTTTTGCTCATAATTACCTCCTTAAATTGCATTGGCTAAATCAGCCGCTTTTTTGCAGCCCTCGGTTTTGTCTATATCGCCAACATTTAATACGCCGGGAATTAAAACCTCGCCTGCCATTTTCCATTTATTCAGTGC
>CAJULP010000097.1 GCA_910587295.1 uncultured Lachnospiraceae bacterium
CGAGATCTACACTCTTTCCCTACACGACGCTCTTCCGATCTATGTAATTCCTGGAACAACTTCCTTAGCGACTGTTAGTTTGGAAGATCAAAAGGTGGATCTTTCCGGGACTGCACGGATAATGACAGAGGATGTGACATATGCGATTTTGGCCGGGGATGCATTTTGCAGGCCGCTGAAACACCGTAAAAAAATCATGGATACAATTGATGAACTGGAAAAATTTTCAGAAACCGGCGCTTCGCTGTCCTTTGCGACAGATATAGAAAGTGACTGCCGATTTCTCACCAGTGGAGTGAATCCCATACATTGACTGTGTTCTCTACGGCAGACGGGATTATCTTCGGATTCTGTTTCCTGATCTGCCGCAGAATGACAACGAAGGATAAAACAAAATATAGTAACGATGGAACCGCTGGCTGACGCTGGCGGTTTTTTATTGCTCCGGGCCAACCTGGCCCGAAGCCGGAAAGGAGGAAACTGGCATGACAGAACAAGAAACAAAAATTTCAGCGCAAGAGGAAACGCTAATGCTAATGCAGGGTCATACTTGTTGTTTTCGATTGTATTTACTGTCTGGAAATACCGCATTTTCTCGCTAATTCTTCTTGGGATAGCCCTAACTCCTTTCGTCTGTTTCTGATGGTATTTTCCATATCAGCCACCATGTCATTTTGTATGAAGAAAGCTGTTTTATTCCCGCGAGCAATGAGCCAAGTAGGCGTGCCTGCACGCATATTTGACGAATGCCGCGAGGATCAAAAACCCTGCTGCTTGCAGCGGAGTTTTTGATTGATAGGATAAGCCTGACTTTTCATACAATAATATGAAGCAAGAATTTGAGGTGATTGTCATAGGAAAGCAAAAGGAGGTTTGCCACTTACTTCAAAAAAAGGATTCTGATAGTTATGAAATCGCAAGGAAAAAGGAAGCTCTTAGCAGACGGGGGTATCTGGTCGTTACCATTATCGAGGGCAATCAGGCAATGGAAAATGGATTGCGGGATGTGGTTCGCAACCATTTTCGCTAACTGGCGACAACATTGTGTTATCCTGCCTATATGGTAAAATATAGGTAGAAAGCAAGATAAGGAGGACGATTTTTATGATGACAGCAATCCATACTCCCACAATGATAGACGGTTATGTCCGCCTCTCCAGAGACGATAACAAGAGAAATTATTCCTCTATCGAAAACCAGAAACTGATTATCCAGAAATACGCAGAAGAAAACAACATGATTGTACGCCACATCTACGAGGACGACGGCATTTCCGGCTATTCCTTCAACCGTCCCCAGTTTCAGAACATGATGGCCAATCTCGGTTCCATAGATGTAATCGTGGCGAAAGACCTTTCAAGAATCGGAAGGCACAATGCGAAGGTACTGCTTTTTCTCGAAGAAATGGAGGAACAGGGAAAGCGTGTCATTCTGATTGATGACAATTATGATTCCCTCTACTCTGATGATGATATTATCGGAATCAAGACATGGGATAATGAGCGCCATGTGAAGAACACAAGCCGGAAGGTAAAACGAATCAAGAAAATGGAGCAGGAAAACGGTACTTTAAAATGTGCTCCCCCATTCGGTTACACCAGACACCCCCTGAACAAGCAGATGGTTTTAATTGATGAAGAAGCCGCCGCCATCCTGAACCTTGAAAAAGACCTTTATCTGGAAGGGAACGGCATACGAAAAATTGCGGAAATACTCTCAGACCGGGGCGTCCCCACGCCTACCATGCTGCAAAAGGAACGCTACGAGGCCCTGGGCCTGCCCTATCACCGGGAAGTCGCCCATATGTGGAGCTATGGCATGGTGAAAGATACCCTTTTTAACGATTATCATAACGGGGTACTGCGAACCCACAAAAGAGAGAGGATGACCATCAACGGTAAAGACAAAAAGATTTCCAGAGACCAGCAATATGTTTTCCCGGACCACCACCCGAAAATATTTGATGACGATACCATGAAGCTGCTCTTTGAGGTGAAGGACAGCCGCCATCACAGCCAGTACCGGGGCCAGAGAAAACATGTCAACCTCTTTTCTGGATGTCTGTACTGCAAAGACTGCGGCATGAAGCTGACCGCAATCAACCGCCCGAACCGTGGGAAATATTATGTGTGCGGCACCTACAACAAAAAGGGAAAGCAGTTTTGTGAACATGCCCATCTGGTGACAGAAGAAACCTTGATGGATGCTTTGGTTAAGTATCTCATCCTTTGCCGTGATTCTCTGGCAGACATCATACAGAATTTCGACCTGTCAAACTTAAAGGCTCCCACTTACTCCGCAGACGACGGCCAGCAGAGACTGGAGAACGAGCTGGAAAGAATCAAGAAAGAGCTGAAAACACTGATTACCCAAAAGGTAAAGGAGTTCACGGCAAATCCGGGAATGGCGGAAATTATCAATGAAACATACGCCTCTCTACAGACTGAAAAAATGGAGCGTATCTCTGCTATTGAAAAAACTCTGCAAGATTTGACGAAGGAGCCCCATATCCCCGCTGTGGCAATCAAGCCGGGACTTCAAACCGCACTGGATATTCTGAATGAAGTGTTGGAGCAAAAAAGTCTGACCCGGACAGACATTGAGGTACTCGTAGAAAAAATCATCGTAGACAAAGACGGAAATGTTGACATCTATTTGAAACACGGTCTCGGCAACCTGGCGGTCTATGATTTCAAAGCCGACAAGGAAAATCTGAAGCTCACCATGATGATAGAGACAATCCGGCTTCTGGAAAAGGACGAGACAGGTTTTACCTCTGTAAAATTCCTGGCAGAGAGCCTGAAAGATATGGGGTATCCCATGCACAAGAAAAAGTTTGCCACCTACATGGAGCACTTGCTGGATCTGGGGCTGGTGGAAAAGACGGGAATCTACCATTATCCATACAGAATCGTGGCTTCCAGGGAGAAATTGACGTGTGTGGAAAAAATGTTCATCATGCTAGGGCAGACTGGCGGTATGCCCGAGATGGTGTTTGAATTTATCTTAGAGAAAAACGGCATTGACCCCAAAACAGACCTTACCATCGACCAGAGCATAGACTTTGGTTCCACTGCGGCGGCATTTTCCGGTGGGCAAGGAGATTTTTCAGTTGAATTTGAACCACACGCCACCTCCCTTGAAGCAAAAGGTGACGGCTACGTGGTCGCCTCCTTAGGGGAAGACTCCGGCTATGTTCCTTATACCGCTTTCAGTGCGAAGAAAAGCTACATGGAAAAGAACCCCGAACTGATCCAGTCCTTTACCAATGCACTGCAAAAAGGCATGGACTACGTAAAAACTCATACTCCGGAAGAAATCGCCAAGACGATCCAGCCACAATTTGAAGAAACAGACCTTGAAACACTTACCACCATCATTACCCGTTATTACCAGCAGGACACCTGGAAAGATAACCTGATCTTTGAAGAAGAATCCTTTATGCTCCTCCAAAATATCTTAGAACAGTCAGGTGAATTGCCGGAGCGGGTACCCTATGATAAATTGGTGACTACAGAATTTGCACAAAAAGCTTCATCAGCTAAATAGCTTCAAAAAAAGAACGGCCTAAAACCGTTCTTTTTATATTATATCTTCTTCCCGCTACCACCTGAAATATCCATCCGGTGAATAAATCAGCGCCCAGTCCATCAACGCCATACACATGGAAAAGAATAGTAACACCACGGTAAGCAAAATCGCCGGTACATCATAGACCACCTTATTTTGTTCCACGATCTTCCCTTCCCCGTCAAGCACATCCACATTCTTCTGTCTGCTTCCTAAAAGAACTTCAACCCCAAGCCCTATCAGCACAATTGGCCAAAATCTCAACAAAACCCTGCAGTCCATATGTGGCAAAAAATTCTGAGCCAAAAATATAACACCCGTTACGACCAAAATTACCCCAAAAGTCACAGAGCCTACCCTGCGCACCCTTATTGTCTGTCTTCCCATTTGTTTGCAACTCCTCTCCGATGCAGCGCTAAAAATCTGACTTCTGATCCTGTTCCTCTTCCGGCAGTCCATCCGGAAGGGATCTTTCCTTCCCACTGATCATCTTGACTCCTATATAAATGATGCCTACTCCAATTACCAAACTGGGAATGTAATTGCCAATTCTCCACATCATCCTTGGAATAAACATATATGCCTCAGGAAGGATATCCCGGAGCAGATCTTCCACCGAATTCCATAAGAAGCAGACGCCCAGAAAGATCAAAAGACCCGCAATCCATTTGTAATTTTTTTCTGCCACTGAACGGATTCCCGGCAGCCCTTCCATCCCCATCATATAATCATCTTCCACCCGGACAAACTCCTCATCCGAAAGCCCTGCAAGATGATTTGCGTGGAAAAAGCTGTAAAACCAGACCACTACGGCAATTGCCACCAACGCCCCCTGGTTCAGCCATGCAGATAATATGCACACCAGGAAAAACAAAAGCATCAGGCTGACTCCCATTTTCATAAAGCCCATGTACATTTCCGCTGCCCCTGGAAGGCAGGAAAAGCAAAAAGTTAGAAATCTGTTTTTTTTCTTTGTTTTCATGATAGATCCTCCATATCAATTCTATTTTTAATCGTTAAACTGTATCCATCCCGGCAAGTTAAACCATGAATTAATTTTTTCATCCATCTTTCTTGCCCCTTCATTTAAAAAGCAATTAAAACTTGCGTTCCTGCCTTCTAAATATTCCTGCTCCATATCCTCGAGACGTTTCTGTCTGCGCATCAGATCATCTGTTCCCTGATTGATATTTGTCATTGGAATCAACACAAGCATAATAAGAGCCGCCGCCATGCCCGCTATAATCTTAAGACGATACGTAAGCAGTGAAACCGGCTTTTTCCCTCCGCTTTTGGATTTCGGTAACACCTGTTCCGTTTGTTTTGGGAATGCCTTGTTCAGGATCTCTTCTTTCAAATACTTTGGCGCATATAACTCCTGGCCTTCCAGCTGATCAATCATGCGTTCCAATTCTTCATCCGTAAGATATTCTCTCATACCGGTTCCTCCTTTCTGTATCGCTTCTTAAGCATCTCCCTCGCTCTGTAGATCTGAGTCTGTATGGTCTTTACATTCTGCCCAAGTCTTGCCGCTATCTCACCCGGACTTAATTCCTTAAGGTAGTACGCCTTTGCCACTTCATTATAAGGCGGTTTCAGCTCACTGCAATACCTCTCTAATTCCCCTTTGATCTCATCCTCCATACAGATTTCTTCCGGCGACCCCCTCTCTTCTACCGCCGACTCAAAAAAACTGTCCTCCGTAGGTACATTCCTGCGGCTGGCACTGCGCAGGTAATCAATGCTCTTGTTAGTGGCAATCCTGCAGATCCACGCCTTTTCATTAGCGCCATCAAACGTGTCGTATTTTTGAAATGCGGCCAAAAATGTCTCCTGCGCAAGATCTTCCGCAGCAAAATAATCACCGGTGGTCTTATAGCAGATGGAAAAAACAAGCTTCTCATAGCTGTCGATCAATTCTTCCAGCCTGCTTTCCGTACAAGCTGATACCTTTACTGCCGTACTTATTTTCCCCACCCCGCTTTCTGTTTGTTTTTGCTGTTCTCATCTTTCATTAACTATAACGAATCTATTTTACAATCTTCTTCAAAAAAATTAAACTTTTTTATTATTAAAAAAGGAATTGCCACACAGCAATTCCTTTTAGCTCCATCATCCTAATGCCTCTATCCTTTTTTCTCCGGCTTCCCTGCCTTTTCTTCCTTAGCCACCGCCGTTCCAAAACTGTCCACCATCTTCTCGATCAGAAGCTTTTTCACATACACATCGTAACTTAACATGCATATAAAAGAAAACATCTGCAAAATTTCCTGATCCTCCTTTGGTGCATCCTGAAAAGTATTTTGTGATATTTCAAATTTCTTGACAATGTCCTCTCTAAGGCTCCCAACCTCTTCCCTCTCAAGCCCAAATACTTCCTCGTACACCATACCAAGGCTGATTTCTCCGCCAGCCTTAAAGTACTTCTCCGTCACTGGCCTAAGCAGCGTCTGAATATCATTAATGGAAAGGATCCCTTTATAATAGTAGATAAAGATCAACAGGATCATGTGCTCCTTACTGTATTTTTTCTTGACCGGAGGTGGAAGAAGATTATTTTTTGCATAATTATTGATCATTGTCTTCGTCAAAATTTTATCTTCCTCCGGGTGCCGGACCGTACTTTTTAATTTCTTGTCCATAAAAGTGGTCACCTGATCCATATACAAATCAATATTAGGAATATCCTCCAGCTCAATATGCTTGATCCTCCCTAAACTGGCTAGGATACTGTTTAATAAATCATCTCTGTCGATTGTCATATGTTTTCCTGCTCCTTATCAAATCGCCTTGCGAACCTTACACATTACATCATCACTATTATATAGTATTTAAAACTACATGACAAGCCCGTTTAAATCTATCTTTACTTTAAAACTTTAATATGATAAACTTTCCTTATAAAGACATTTATTGAGAGGTACTTCCATAATGAACAAAAAAATACAGACCCCAGCCGTAGACCATCTTTTTGAAGCAATTCTGTGTCTGCAAAGTAAAGAAGAATGTTATAATTTTTTTGATGATTTATGTACAGTCAACGAACTTCTCTCGCTTTCTCAGCGTTATGAAGTCGCTTCCATGCTCAAAAACCACAAGACCTATCTGGAAATAGCAGAAAAAACAGGCGCTTCCACCGCCACGATAAGCCGGGTAAACCGTTCCTTAAATTATGGCAATGAAGGATATGACCTGATATTTGAGCGTTTGAAAAAAGCATCCTCTGAATCAAAGTAACGGAAATCTAGCCGAAATAAACGGATAATCCACCGGATTATCCGTTTATTTCGATCACCTGCATAGGGTCAATAAGCACGTCATCTTTCAAGACCTGATAGCCAAGCTTCTGATTTTCTTCCTCTATGGAGAATAAAATGTACCCTTTCCCCAGCTCTTCCCCGTTCTTTACAAGCGCCGTTCCATTATTCCGATATACTGACTGATATCCGTTCCCATGGTCAATAATCACCTTTGTTCCGTATTCCTCATCCGCATCAACGCTGACCACCGTTCCGGTGCCGCTGGTGATCACATTCACCCCCGGAGACGCAGAAAAGATCAGCATCAGTTCTTCACCCCCGGCCTCTTCCATGGCTGCCGACCCGCTTAAAGGAAAGCCTTTGGGAAGGGCGTTTTCTGCTGTTTCCTGAGAAATGGCATCCTCCGTGGCTGCTTTTTTGCTTACGGTCTCGCTAAGGACCGCCACCTTGTTTGACAAAGTGGAATTTTCCACCGACAACGCTTCATTTTCATCTGTCAGATTATTGATCATGACAATCTGCGTCACAATCTCTTTTCTGGCATCCTTGATCACAATCCCGTCATAGACAAATTTACAGACTGCCGCAACTACCGCCAAAAAAGCCACACCCAATATCAACTCCAATAATGCTGAGCCGATCGTATGCTGCTTCATGGTGCCATCCTTACGCTCGATCACCAAAAGCAATGCAAATTTTCTTCTTCTTGATTGTTCCATAACTAATCTCCCACTTGATTTTTAAAAATCGGTCAATTTTATATATTCTATCACAGTTAGCCAAATAGAACAACTTTGAAAATATAATGGAAATTCATACATAATTCTCTTTACTTTTAGAAACGACTATGCTATTCTGTTAATGTTACAGCATACGTAGCATGACATAACACATATTTTGGAGGTATCTAAAATGAACAAAGGTACAGTAAAATGGTTTAACAACCAAAAAGGTTACGGATTCATTTCCGATGAGTCAGGCAATGATGTATTCGTACACTACTCAGGACTTAACATGGAAGGTTTCAAATCTCTTGAAGAAGGCGCTGCAGTTGAGTTCGAAGTAATCAATGGCGAAAAAGGACCTCAGGCAGTAAACGTAACTAAATTATAATTCAGACAGCTGGATTATAATGCATTAATCCGTAACACGATGTGCTTCTTCTTAATATAAATTGTTTTATTTATTATTTAGAATATGCAATATTGTTTTAGCAGATTAATTTTACTACATTTACTACAAAAGAACGCTTCCCGGTTTAGGATCGGAAAGCGTTCTTTTGTCAAAGTTGATATCTGCATTCACAAACCCTGCCTGCAATATGTGATCACCCGGTCAAACTCCATGCTGCCTCCAAACAGATCAAGGGCACTGCCTATTGTCACGTCAATCTTCCCCTGTCCCAGTCTTTTCAGCTTCTCCAGGTCATTGAAATTATGTACACCTCCTGCATACGTGACCGGAATCCGTATCCCCTGCCCAAGCATAGCTGCCAGCTCTTCCTCAATCCCCTCCGACTTCCCTTCCACATCCACTGCATGGATCAGAAATTCATCACAGGCAGCCGCCAGCTCCTCAAGAGTCTCCTTATTTAACCGCACATCCGTATACTTCTGCCATCTGTCGGTAACAATATAATAAAAATCCCCCTTTTTCCTGCAGCTTAAATCCAGCACTAAACGCTCCTTGCCCACAGCGCGCTGCATCTCCTTAAGTCTCCCTTCATGAAATTTCCCGTCCTGGAACACATAGGAAGTCACGATCACATGGGACGCACCCGCTTTTAAAAACTCCTGGGCATTATAAGGGTTGATCCCTCCTCCTGCCTGGAGCCCCCCTGGATAAGCCGAAAGAGCCTTTAACGCCTGTTGTTTTGTCTGATCGTAAAATGGACTGTCAACGGAATTTAACATGATAACATGTCCGCCTGACAGCTTTTTATCCCGATACAGGCCACCATAAAATTCCCCATCCTGCTCCGCAACAAAATTTTCCAGCGCCTGATCCCCCTGGTCATGTAAGCTCCCTCCCACAATCTGCTTTACTTTTCCGTTATGGATGTCAATGCATGGCCTGAATTTCATACTTATTATCCTATCCTTTCAAAAAAATTTTATTCTTAAGATTCTTTCAGAGTATATTTTTCCGCCTCCTGCACATAATAGCAAGAGAACTGATATCATGCGGTTCTTTTATCTATAAGGAGGTCATTATGAGAAAAATGAGAAAACTTATTTCGGTGTCTCTTGTCCTTTCTATGCTTTGCTTATTTACTGCCTGTGGAACTGACAAAAAAAATAACGCAAACGACATGGCAGGAACAGGAACTGAAAACAACGCAACTACCGATAATGAAACAGCCGGCAACAACACAACCGGCAACGGAACCACTGCCGATAACGGCACTACCACAAACAACGGCACAAACGGCAGCGGAACCACAACAAATAACGGCACCGACAACAATGGCATCAACGACGACGACAACCTAAATGACGCCACGGCCGGAACCAATAACGACGGCAGCTCTATCTTAGAAGATGCCGGCGATGCTGTGGGGAACGTGGTGGACGACATCACGGACGGCGTCTCTGACCTTACCGATGACGTGGTAGGCAGTGACACGAAAGATAACAACAGCACCACAAATAACAGCACAAACACCACCGGAACAGGAACAACCGGTAAAGGCACAACAAGCGCCGGCTAACGGTTCCCCGGCATAAAGCAAGAAACAAGGAGGTCCAGGTCTTACCTGCCTCCTTGTTTTCATTTTTCTATGATCGTTCCATCCCTGTATGCCTGAAGAAGCTGTTCAAGCTGTTTGATGCTCTCTCGAAGCTCCCGTCCTACATCCGTGTCCGATACACGGACTCTAACCGGCGCCATCTCTACTACCGTGGAATCCGAAAAAATATCCGACTCCCGTATGATTGCGGCTTCCGTGGATTCAAAGGGTTCATGGGCCACAAGGCGCATCCCGTGGGAACTGTCAACTAACGTATAGCCCGCAATACCGGTCTTATTCTGGTATGCCTTGGAAAAACCGCCGTCAATGATCAAAAGCTTACCATCGCATTTGATGGGCGTCTCTCCCTTTTTCAGCTCCACCGGAACATGCCCGTTGATGATATGGGATTTTTTCGTATCCAGCCCAAATTCTTCCAGTATCTTATTTAAGATCTCCTCCCGGTCCAACATAGAATAATAACAGTTCTTAGTCTCCTTGTGGCTTTCCTTATCCTCAATAAAATAACGCTCAAAGGTAGCCATTTTATCTTTTCCAAACACCGGGGAATTAGGTCCTGCCCAGATATACCAGATGTAATCCTGCGCTTTCCTCATGCCTGCCGGATCATTCTTTGCATAATAACCCTTCCTGGCAAGATTTTCCAAAACATCATAAAGCGCCCTTCCTTTATAACGCTTCCCGTCCACGTTTACGGACTTAAATTCCCCTTCCTCGTCTAACGGAACGCAGCCATGGTAAAGCAGATTGGAATTATGTACTTTATAAAGACTCCCGTTGGAAAATAAAAAGCGCACATGCCGCTGCAGCTTTTCACATTTCAAAAATGCCTGCTGGATCCTAGCCATCACCTGTTCCTCGTCAGGTGTCAGGTTATAGGGATCCGCCGGGTCTATCGTAGGGAACTCGGTATCCTTCATGGGGTATTGCTTCCCGTAAGCCATGACAGTTTTCGTTTCATAATCAATCTTGTCAAGGAGCAGACGCTCATCCATCCCAAACTCCGGATGCTTTTTGATCACCTGGCCTTCCAGCTTTAGCTGGATGATGGCGATTGCCTTATGGATCTTCATATCAAGGCTTAAATCCTTGGTGTTATAATCCGTATTATATTTGATCGCAAAGGTATCACAATTTACATTCTGGTAAGTGTCAAGCGCAAAGGTGGCCAAGGGAATCAAGTTAATCCCGTAACCGTCCTCTAAGGTATCCAGATTTCCATATCTGGCTGCCATCCGGAGTACCGTGGCAATACATGCCAGATGACCACAGGCAGCTCCCATCCACACGATATCATGGTTTCCCCATTGGATATCCACAGAATGATAGTTCATCAGCGTGTCCATGATCACATGCGGTCCCGGGCCCCGGTCATAAATATCCCCCACGATATGGAGATGGTCAATGACCAGACGCTGGATCAGATTGCACATTGCCTCAATAAATTCCTGCGCCCTGTCAATCCTGATGATCGTATGGATAATTTCGTTGTAATATCCTTCCTTATCAGAAATATCGGACTTTTCCGTGATCAATTCCTCAATAATATATCCGAAATCCTTCGGCAGCGCCTTACGGACCTTTGAACGGGTATACTTGGATGCCACCTTCTTGGTGATCTGAACCAGCCGGTGAAGCGTGATCTTATACCAGTCTTCAATATTATCTTCTTCCTGCTGTACAATATCCAGCTTTTCTCTAGGGTAATAGATCAAGGTTGCCAGCGACTTTTTATCCTTATTGCTCAGCGTATTGCCAAATTGTTCATCGATCTGGCGGCGTACGGCGCCGGAACCGTTTTTCAGTACATGGTTAAACTGTTCATATTCCCCATGGATATCGGTCAGGAAATGCTCCGTTCCTTTCGGCAGGTTTAAAATTGCCTGCAGGTTGATGATTTCCGTGGATGCCGCCGCAATATTGGGATACTGGTGGGCAAGGCTTTTGATATATTTCAGTTCCATTAATTCCAGTTCATTCATGTTAAAACCTTTCTCCCGTCAGCCGATCACATCGCTCATTTGATAATAACCGGCAGGTTTGCCTTTCAAAAACTTGGCAGCCTGGATTGCGCCTTTCCCGAAAACAGCCTTAGAATATGCGGTGTGTGAAAATGTGACTACCTCATCCGTTCCGGCAAAAATCACGTCGTGCTCGCCAACGATGGTCCCGCCTCTTACCGCAGAAAACCCGATTTCTTTCTGAGGACGTTTCTCCCTCCTCTGGCTTCTGTCAAACACATATTCATACTCGCCGCCTAAAGCTTCCTTCACGCTATCCCCAAGGGCAAGGGCCGTTCCACTGGGTGCATCCAATTTTAACTTATGGTGTTTCTCAACTACTTCCACGTCAAAACCTGCAGGCGCTAACGTTGAAGCCGCCTGTTTCAAAAGCTTCATCAACATGTTGATTCCAAGGGACATATTGGCGGATCGAAGGACCGCCGTCTTTTTGGATGCCTCTTCCACTTTTTCTAACTGCTCTTCGGAAAGCCCCGTGGTACAAAGCACACAGGGAAGCTGTTTTTCCATACAATATTCCAAAAGTCCGTCTACAGCCGGGGCTACGCTAAAATCAATCACCACATCAGCCGAGACATCACAGTCTTTGATACTGGTAAACACGGGAAACGGGTTTTTTCCCTCATCGTGGGCATCTATGCCTGCCACCAATGTAATTTCCGCATCTTCAGCAGCAAGGCCTGCGATCACCTGCCCCATCTTGCCGTTGCACCCATGCATAATTGCCTTTATCATCATCCATAACCTCCTGGCCTTTATAAAATCCCGTACTCTTCCATCACTTTTTTAAGCTTTGCCACATTTGCTTCTTCCATATCCGTCAAAGGCGGCCGCAAAGTGCCCGCTTCCTTCCCCATCAGGTTAAGCGCCATTTTTACAGGGATTGGGTTTACCTCGCAAAACAGTGCCCCACACAAAGGAATCGCACGCAGCTGTTCCGCACAGCTTCCCGCCACATCCCCTGCGAAATATTTTGCACAGATTTCATGGGTCTGCTTTGGCGCCACGTTGGAAAGAACGGAGATCACGCCCTTGCCGCCCAGCGACAATAAGGGCACGATCTGGTCGTCGTTACCGGAATACAGATCCACCCTGCCATCAGCTAAAGCCATCAGTTTTGTAACCTGGCCGATGTTGCCGCTGGCTTCCTTGACCCCCACAATATTTTCCACTTCCGTGCAAAGCCTTACCACCGTTTCCGGTGCGATATTGCATCCGGTACGGCTGGGTACATTATACAGGATACAAGGGATCTTAACAGAATCCGCAATCCGTTTAAAATGTGCATAAAGCCCGTTCTGGGTCGCCTTATTATAATAAGGTGTGACCAATAAAAGCCCGTCTACCCCGAATTTTTCCGCTTCCGTTGATAAGTACACAGCTGTTTCCGTACAATTAGAGCCGGTTCCAGCCACTACCGGAATCCGCCCTGCCACCTTTTCGGCACAGAACCTGATCACCTCCAAATGCTCCTCATGGGTCAGCGTAGAAGACTCGCCGGTAGTTCCGCAGACAATGATCGCGTCTGTACCGCCTTCAATCTGAAACTCGATAAGTTCCGCAAATTTTTCATAGTTTACCTTTCCGTCCGCCAAAAATGGTGTAACGATCGCAACACCTGCACCTGTAAAAATAGCCATAGCCCTTCCTCCTTCATATAAATTGTAAATGAAAATCGGCACACATCCCATCTGCGCACCGACTACTACAAAACTTTCATTATCGGATAGCGCAACATCATTGCTGATGACAGTCATACAGCTTTTAACTGTATGCCCAAGGACCTGCCTGCAAGGATGCCGGCCCTTTCGGCGTTTTTTCCTTTCATCTTTCTTCCGCTGTGCCTGCCACATCCAAAAAATTACTCATAAAACACGCAACCTCTACCTCTAAACCTTATGAAATTGTTATTTAATACAATAATCATAGCACCATGCATGAGGGCTGTCAATGCATGGATGCTATGATTTCCTGCTTACAATATTGCAAAAAATGCTACCGGCACATGTTCTTACCAGCACTTAAACTTTAAGGTTTCAATCCGGGAAACCTCATCTGCCAGCATACAGATCTCATCATTTAACGAAATGCCTGTCATGATGATATCCGTCTCTTCATCTTTTGAATCCAAAAGCCCCTTAAGATCATCCACTGAAATGATCTTATTGTCAACAAGCCCTAAAACCTCATCCAGGATCAAAAGGTCGCACCCGCCTGTAGATAAGACTTTTTTAGCGAAATTAATCCCGTTTTTGATGTTGATGACTTCTTCGGTCTGTTTTTCCTCCGGCAGTTCAAAAAAATTCAATGCCGACTTTTCAAAACGGAATACTTTGATCTCCGGCTCCAGCCGTTGAAGGAAATCAGAATCCGCAAGTCCCTTTTCTTTCAGAAACTGCAAGATCACCACATTCTTTCCCTGGGCTGCCGCCAGAACAGCTTTTCCCAATGCAGCCGGGGATTTTCCATGCCCGTCCCCGGTGTATATATAGATCAGTCCCTGTTTCATATCCCACCTCATATGTATTTTGCAAACACCCTATCTAAATCCCAAAGTATTTTGCATAGTATACCATAAAAGCGGGTGGAACGCAACTACTACTCCAAAAGCTCCAGCTTGCTTACCGACACTTCGTAAGCCACTCTCTTTTGCGCATCCTCCTCAGATATCTTCTTAATATATTCCCTGCTTTGGATTCTTCCCCAGATCTCACATCTGGTTCCTACTGTAAAATTGCTGGCAAACCTGGCATTTCTGCCCCAGCAGATGCAGGGGATATAATCGCTCTTCCCATATGGCCTGTTCACTGCAAGCAAAAGGTCTGCAATCTCCCTGCCCAAAGGCGTTTTTCTGTAGATCGGTTCTTTACAGATAAACCCGTCTAAGTAAATCTGATTTGTCTTAGAACTTTCCGGCGTCTCATCCACAAACTCGATTTCCCTTGCAAAAACAGAAAGTACCAGCCTGTTCTTGCGCTCTTCATGCCGGTTGTATGACCGGAACTGGCCCTGCACCGTGATGTTTAAGCCTTTATAATCCTCCTCAACATCAATCAGGCGCTCCGACACCATAAGCGGGATGATATCACTGGATTCGCTCAATCTGGGAACCTTTACATCGATCATGTAAAATCCCTCTCCGAAAATCTCATGGCTGAACTGGAAATCGCTTACGATCTCCCCCATGATTACCACCTGGTTGTTTTCAATTACCTTATCTGTCATTTTTGTTCTCCCTTCTTACTGCTTAAGAATTTTTTCTGTCATGTATTACTATTTATATGGAATCTTTTTTCTTATAGAACCTTCATTTACCGCAGATTCCGACCCTTTCTCCTCTTTACAACCCATTCCGGCAGTGCTATACTTAAGCAGTTTGAAAAAGGCAAGGTTACAAAAATATCAACAAGTTCTGTATAAAAGAGGTAGAATATGAATCAAAAACGAGAAGATGTAAGAAATATTGCGATCATAGCCCACGTTGACCATGGCAAGACCACACTTGTGGATGAACTGCTAAAACAAAGCGGCGTATTCCGCGAAAATCAGGAAGTGGCAGAGCGGGTCATGGACTCCAACGATATCGAACGGGAAAGAGGGATCACCATCCTATCCAAAAATACCGCCGTCACATACAAAGGAACCAAGATCAATATCATCGACACCCCCGGACATGCGGATTTTGGCGGAGAAGTCGAACGGGTCCTTAAGATGGTAAACGGCGTGATCCTGGTGGTGGATGCTTTTGAGGGCGCTATGCCCCAGACAAAGTTTGTCCTTCGGAAAGCACTGGAATTAAAACTCCCGGTCATTGTTTGTGTAAACAAGATCGACCGTCCGGAAGCGCGCCCCGCCGAGGTGGTGGATGAAGTCTTGGAACTTTTCCTTGACCTGGATGCGGATGAGGCACAATTAGACTGCCCCTTCGTGTTTGCCTCCGCCAAAACCGGCACGGCTTCTTTGGACATGGACAAGCCGGGCAATAACATGGTTCCGCTTTTTGAAACGATTTTAGATTATATCCCCGCTCCTGCCGGAGACCCGGATGCCGGCACCCAGATTCTGATCAGCACCATTGATTACAATGAATATGTGGGCAGGATCGGTGTTGGCAAAGTAGATAACGGAATCGTTAAAGTCAACCAGGAAGTGGTGATCGTAAACCACCATGAACCGGACAAGCAACGGAAAGTAAAGATCAGCAAGCTCTATGAATTTGACGGATTAAATAAGGTAGATGTGACTCAGGCCCAGGTTGGCTCCATCGTGGCGATCTCCGGTATTTCCGACATCCATATCGGCGATACCCTGTGCGCTCCCGACCATCCGATGCCGATCCCCTTTCAGAAGATTTCAGAGCCTACCATAGCCATGCATTTTATCGTCAACGATTCCCCTCTTGCCGGCCAGGAGGGCAAGTACGTGACCAGCCGCCACCTGCGCGACCGCCTGTTCCGCGAGTTAAATACGGACGTGTCTTTGCGGGTGGAAGAAACCGATACCACGGAAGCCTTCAAGGTATCCGGCAGAGGCGAACTCCATTTGTCCGTGCTGATTGAAAATATGCGCAGGGAAGGCTACGAGTTTGCCGTCAGCAAGGCGGAAGTCCTTTACCATACAGATGAAAACGGAAAAAAATTAGAGCCCATGGAGCTTTGTTATATCGATGTACCGGAAGAGTTTTCCGGTTCCGTGATAGAAAAACTAAGCCAGCGCAAGGGAGAGCTGCAAAGTATGGGCAGCGCCAGCGGCAATTATACCCGTCTGGAATTTTCCATCCCCGCAAGAGGACTGATCGGCTACCGGGGCGAGTTTATGACAGACACCAAGGGAAACGGCATCATGAACACTATCTTTGACGGCTACGGCCCTTATAAAGGAGATATCCAGTACCGTAAACAAGGCTCCCTGATCGCCTTTGAGTCCGGCGAAGCCATCACCTACGGTCTTTACAACGCTCAGGAACGGGGAACGCTCTTTATCACCCCCGGGGAAAAGGTTTACTCCGGCATGGTGGTTGGACAAAATGGGAAAGGGGAAGACATTGAGCTGAATGTCTGCAAGAAAAAACAGCTTACCAATACCCGCTCCTCAAGCGCCGATGAAGCCCTGCGGCTCACCCCGCCCAGAATTTTAAGCCTGGAACAGGCGCTGGAATTTATCGATACCGACGAACTGCTGGAGGTCACCCCGAAATCCTTAAGGATCCGCAAGAAGATCCTTGACCCGACTATGAGGAAACGGGCGGCAATGCGCAACGCCTCCATGGCAGGCAAAGCCAATTGATGTGGCAATTCAGCATAGTAAAAAGCAGCCTGTGAAAAGGCTGCTTTTCGTTTTCTTCCATAACAAGATTACCCTGAGATCACCCGGCACCTTTTTTTATAACACGCAATCCCGTATTTGCGGATGGTGGTCATACCGTCATCTTGAAGCATTTCTTCATAATTCCTGTCATTGATCTGGCAAAGAGCTTTTTTACAGCCCTCATCAAAGGCTGCTTTCTCCGCATATTTCAATTCAATAAGGATACCGATGTCCTTATCTTCAACCTCCACGCTGATATCGCTGTACCCTTCGCCGGATTCCGCATTGGACCTGACTTTCCATCCGTCCATCCCCGCAAACAGCCCAAGCAAAACCCCGTGGTAAAAATTTTCCTTCATTTCCTTCCTTGCACCGGCATCGCGGATACTGATCATTTTCCGCAGGTAGGAGGTGAACCCTTTCTCAATAGCCTGTGCATCGTTTTCCTCAAATGCCCGGCAGAAGTCTTCCAGCTTTTGTTTGTCTTTTCTGGTTTCTGTCTCAAACCATTCCCGTACCTGTTCCTCAAAAATCCACCGGATTTCTTTGTTGGGGATCATAAGCTGCGTCATGCCGTCCTCATCCTGCCCGCACTGGGTCAGGTAGCCTGTGGTAAAAAGGATGCTCCATAAATGATCGATCCGGGAATCCAAATCTCTGTATGTCAGTTCCTGGCGTATTTTCTTTCCAATGCTTTCACCGTTGATCAACCGCTCAATCTCATCCCTTGTTACCCCGTCTGCCTGATTGATAAACTTTCTGATGATGCCATTGCTGCTGGTATTCACCCAGTAATTCTGGGGTGTCACAAAACGGTCCATTTTCAGAGCATGACAGTAGCTCACCACATCCCACGGGCAGTATACCTCCAGTTCCCCGAAGCGGTAGCCGTCATACCATTCCTTTATGGTATCGTATTTCTCCATAAATCCATAATACTCCAGCATCTTCCTTACTTCCTTATCCGTAAACCCGAAGTATTCCTTATATTGCACATCCTTTACCGTATATACATTAAAATTATTAAAACCAGTAAAGACGCTCTCCCTGGAAATCCTAAGACACCCGGTAAGCACTGCAAAATAAAGGCTGCTGTTGGTTTTAAGCGCCTGACCAAAAAAGGTCCTGATATAATCTACCATAGTGTCATAGTAGCCTGACTGATAGGCCTTATCAAGTGGAACGTCATACTCATCGATCAGGATGATCGTTTTTTGCCCATAATGTTTATAAAGGCAGCTTGACAGTAAAAGCAGGCTGTCACTTAGAAGGCTGTCCGCCATGGTAAATATCCCCCGGTCGTCAACTTCCACAAGTGCCCGGTACCGCTTACGCTCCGTTTCCGATAATCTGCTGCTCTCCTTCAGAAAGTAAAAACGCAGCGCTTCATTTCCAATCAGGCTACGGAGCAGTTCTTTTGCACCTTCAAATGTATTACTTGCGGCATTTTTTAAACTGATGGAAATCACTGGGAATTTTCCCTGATACCTGCCGCACAGCTCTGTTTCCCCCGAAATTTCCAATCCGTCAAAAAGTGTGGGATCACTGCCTGTTTCAAAAAAATATTTTAACATACTCATGTTCAAGGTTTTCCCGAAACGCCTCGGACGCGTAAACAGACTTACATACGACATATTGTTTAGGAGCTCCCTGATCATACCGGTTTTATCAATATAGTAAAAATCATCCTTGCGGATCTGCTCAAAGTCCTCAATCCCCACAGGGAGTTTCATTTTTCCTGCCATACCGCACCTCTTTCCTCGAATATGCCATATTTAGATTACCTCACCCGGCACCGATATTAAGAAACAGCGTCGCAATCCTAAAATAGATCAGCAAAGACAGCGCATCCACGATCGTGGTGATAAACGGACTTGCCATCACCGCCGGGTCAAACCCGATCTTCTTTGCAAGCATAGGCAGGATACACCCCACCACCTTAGCAATCAACACTGCCGCCATCAAAGTAAGGCATACCACTGCAGCCACAAGGACCGTAACTTTATCAAAAAGCAAAAGTTTGGCAAAATTCGCAACTGCCAGCGTAAGCCCGCATAGCATTGCTACACGGAATTCTTTCCACACCACCAGCAGTGCGTCCGAAAACTCAATCTCGTTCAAAGACAACCCGCGGATGATCGTCACGCTTGCCTGGCCGCCTGCATTTCCTCCGGTATCCATCAACATAGGAATGTACGCCGTAAGGATCACGCATACGCTCAGGGCATCTTCAAAAGATGTGATGATACTCCCGGTAAAGGTCGCCGAGATCATAAGCAGCAAAAGCCACGGAATCCTCTTTTTCCATGTCTCAAACACACCCGTTTTCATATAAGGTTTATCCGACGGTACGATCGCCGCCATTTTTTCCATATCTTCCGTAGCTTCTTCCTGCAGGATATCCACCACGTCGTCTACCGTGATGATCCCCACCAGACGCTTTTCATTGTCCACCACCGGCATGGCGGTAAAGTCATATTTCTGAAACTGCCTTGCAACCTCCTCCTGATCCATCAGGGTATTAAGATAGATCACATTTTCATGCATCATCTCCCCAATGATCTCATCCGGCTGGTTAGTAAGAAGATACCGCAGCGCTACCGTGCCTACCAGCGTCCTTTGGGCATCCAGCACATAACAGATATTGATCGTCTCACTGTCCAGCCCGATCAGCCTGATCCTGTCAATGGCATCCTGGACCGTCATATTTTCTTTTAAATCCACATATTCCACCGTCATAATGCTTCCGGCAGAATCTTCCGGGTAACGCAGCAGGTGGTTGATATCCCTCCTGGTCTCCGGATTTGCATTAGCCAGCAGCTTTTTCACAATATTAGCGGGCATTTCCTCTAAAAGATCCGTGGCATCGTCCGCCATCAGATTGTCAATGATCCCTGCCGCATCCTTTTCGGACAAACTGGTAATGATGAACTGCTGCTTGTCCACCTCCAGATAAGAAAATACATCCGCCGCCATGTTTTTGGGTAAAATGCGAAAAATCTTTAACAGTTCGCTTTCTTCAAACTCCTCCATAACGGTAGCGATATCAGCGCTATTGGCCTCCTCCATCCTCTGGCGCAGCCTGGTATACTGCTTTGTCTCAAGAAGAGCCTTTACCTCTTCAAGCCCTCTAATCTCTTCCATAACAATTCTCCTTTACAGTATGTGATTTTTATGCCCCGTTCATGAGGAGGAATATCCGTATTGCCTGACGCTATACTCTTTTTCATAAAAACCACCACCTTTCGGAAAATTGCTTTTGCAACTTTTTTATTACTCTACTTTAGCTCCATTAAAATCATTTTGTCAATCTAATTTGTTTCCATCTGCTCCATATAATATTCTTTTCCGACAAGAACAAGATCTGCCCGCCCTGCCGTGGCCTCGATGATCGCTTTTTCCAGATCCTCACACTCCTTATCCGGAACCCGGATATCGTATTCCACCTGGTCCGTATAGCGGGAATCCTGCACCGTGACCTTTTTCGTCTCAAAAAGATGCTGCACTCTGCCCACATCCCCGTAGGCGATCCCCACCGTCATCCTTGCGCCATAACACATCCTTCCAATCCTGCAGGCAGCCATCCCCTCTTTCGCAGCCTGGGTATAAGCACGTACCAGCCCTCCCGTTCCTAACAGCGTGCCCCCAAAATATCTGGTGACCACTGCCACGGTATCCGTAACATCAGCGCCAAGCAAAACCTCAAGGATCGGCTTTCCTGCCGTTCCGCCGGGCTCCCCGTCGTCGCTGTATCTGGTCATTTCCTTATTCCTGCCTATCACATAGGCATAACAATGGTGCCGGGCGTCATAATGCTTTTTCCGTATGGACTCAACAAACGCCATCGCCTCCTCTATTGACGAAGCCGGCACGATCTCTGCAAGAAAGCGTGACTTTTTTTCCTCATATTCACCATAACCTCTTTCACACACTATTTTATAAGGGAGAAACTCCGTCTTCCTGTTATCCGCTTCCATCTTCCATTTCGCCTCCCGTATCCTTAAAAACAGCAATTTCCTTATCAAAAGTTTAACACACCCGGGAATAAAAGTGTACCGAATTGTGAACAATTCTTAATAAATCATAAAAAAACTTTATTTCAACCCCACATTTTGGTATACTCTTTATGTTGTAATGACAAGAAATTTCTAAAGATTTATGGAGGCATATAAATGAACTATACGAAGAAAGGAATACGTGCCAAGCAGAAATCCCTGCATGCAAAAACTACCAAGCTGGGCAAAAAACTGCTTCTTGCGATTTTAAATCTTTCTCTGCTTGGCATAGTTGCCGTAGGTATCATTGGTATGAGTATGGCATTTGGCATTTTCAGGGGCGTCATTGACACTGCTCCCAGCATTGAAAACGTCAAAGTCACTCCCACCGGTTTTTCTACTTTTGTGTACGACTTAGAGGGCAACCAGACCGCAAAATTAGTCTCTCAAAACTCCAACCGTATCCCGGTCTCACAGGATATGATCCCGGAGGATTTGGCACATGCCTTTGTTGCCATTGAGGACGAACGTTTCTATGAGCATAACGGTATCGACATTAAGGGAATCTTCCGTGCCGGATATATCGCCATAACTACCGGGTTCCAGCGTATGGAAGGTGCCAGCACCATAACCCAGCAGCTGTTAAAAAACAACGTGTTTACCAACTGGACCAATGAGGACAGCTTTATTGAAAGCGTGAAACGTAAGATCCAGGAGCAGTACCTTGCCATTGAACTGACCAAGTCTATGTCCAAGGATGAAGTACTGCTTAACTACATGAATTCCATCAACCTTGGTCAGAACACTTTAGGGGTCCAGGCCGCTTCCATGCGCTATTTTAACAAGTCAGTCAACAACCTGACCTTATCGGAGTGCGCCGTGATCGCCGGCATCACCCAAAACCCCTCCCGGTACAACCCTATTTCCCACCCCGATAACAATGCGGACAGACGAAAAAAGGTGCTTAAGCATATGTTAGAACAAGGGTATATCTCTCAGGAAGAACATGATGAAGCCTTAGCGGATGACGTTTACTCCCGCATCCAGATCGTCAACGAAGATTCTGAGGAAGATACGGTCAATACATACTTTGTGGACGCTTTGACCGATGACGTGATGAACGATCTGCTTGCCGCCGGATACAATGAAACCCAGGCCTTTACCCTCTTATATAGCGGCGGGCTCAAAATTTATTCCACTCAGGATCCGCACATACAGTCCATTTGCGATGAAGTGTTCTCCAATGAGGAAAATTATCCGGCTAACACCCGGTGGTACTTAAATTACGCACTTACCATCAAGAAAGCAAACGGCGACTATGAAAACCACAGTACCGAAATGCTCCGGGCTTATTTCAAAGAACAAAATTCTTCCTATAACCTGATCTATGATTCCCAGGAAGAAGCTTATGCGGATATTGAGTTGTACCAAAGTGCCGTATTAGCAAGCGGCGATGCGGTCTTTGACGAAAAAATTTCCCTTACCCCCCAGCCTCAGGTATCTCTTACCGTGGAAGACCAGAGCACCGGCTATGTGGTAGCCATGGTAGGCGGCAGGGGCCCCAAGGAAGGAAGCCGTACCTTAAACCGGGCTACCGACACGGTACGCCAGCCCGGTTCTACCTTTAAGATCGTTTCCGCTTATGCGCCGGCATTAGACAGCGCAGGGCTTACCCTTGCCACAATGATCAATGACTCGCCCTTTAATTACGCAAGCGGGCGGCCGGTGAACAACTGGTGGGGTTCTGAGTACAGAGGTCTTAACTCCATCCGTATGGGCATCATCCAGTCCATGAACGTGGTCACCGTTAAGGTTTTAACACTGATCACTCCCCAGCTTGGATATGATTATGTTAAAAATTTTGGATTTACCACGGTGGTAGACCGGGAGGAAATCATGGTAAACGGTGAAGTACAGATCTACTCAGATATCCAGCAGTCATTAGCGCTTGGTGGACTGACCCACGGGGTAACCAATAAGGAACTAAATGCCGCATATGCCTGCATCGCTAATGGCGGTACTTATATCAAGCCTAAACTTTACACTAAGGTTGTGGATCATGACGGAAATGTGATCTTAGACAATACCCAGCCGGATTCCAAACAGGTTATCAAGGAAACCACCGCCTGGCTTTTAACGGATGCCATGCAGACTGTGGTCACCCAGGGAACCGGTGCATCTGTCAACTTTGGCAATATGGCAATCGCAGGAAAGACCGGAACTACTTCCGATTACAATGATATCTGGTTCTGCGGCTATACCCCTTATTACACAGCCAGCGTCTGGGCCGGCTATGACAACAATGTAAAGCTCCGCAAAGGGGAAGAACGCAATGTGGCAAAGAAACTCTGGAGGGCTGTCATGGCCCGGATCCATGAAGAGCTGCCAAGCACATCCTTCCAAATGCCTGCAAGCGGCATTGTACAGGCTACCGTATGCGCAAGGTCCGGAAAGCTTCCTATTGCGGGATTATGCGACGGCACACTGAAAACGGAATACTTTGCGGAAGGAACCGTTCCCACGGAAAGCTGCGATGTCCATTATCAAGGTTCTATCTGCCAGTATACCAATATGCCTGCAAGCGAGCCTTGTCCGTTCAAGGTAGAAGGTGTATTAGAACTTACCCCGTTAGAGGATCCGCTGTTACAACAGGGCTCTTCCGTCACCCAGCAGGTGACGAACGAGGATGGAAGTATATCAACCGTAGTTGTTCCCGGGCAGACCACCAATACCTGTCCTCACAATGTCGAATTTATGACCCAGCCCGGAATTGAGGCTATCATCGAACAGCAGCGGACAGAAATCGCCAATGCACAGGCTGCGCTGGCTGCGGCCGCGGCGGAAGGGGCCGCTCCTCCTCCGGCAGATCCCGCACCACCCGCCCCGATGGATGACAGCAATGGAGGCGCACAATAAAAATCAAGCGCATATGCGCCGTAAAAAACCGGAAGATCATATTGACCTTCCGGTTTTTTAATGGTATCTTTCAGGAACGGAACTGGATTTCTCCTGTCCTTTCATCCATACTTTCCACTATGGCAAGAGATTCCACGCGGATGCCTTTACTCCTAAGCAGCCTGCCGCCATCCTGGAACCCTTTTTCTACTGCGATCCCTACCCCTTCCACCGCCGCGCCAGCTGCCTCGACTAAATCGATCAGACCGGCCACGGCACAGCCGTTAGCCAGGAAATCGTCTATGATCAGCACGCGATCCTCTTCTTTTAAAAATTTCTTTGCCACGATCACATCATAAACCCGCTTATGGGTAAAAGACTCTACCTTTGCCACATACTGTTCCCCGTCCAAGTTAATGCTCTGTGACTTTTTGGCAAACACCACCGGTACCTGAAAATACTGTGCCGCAATACAGGCAATTCCAATCCCCGATGCTTCGATCGTCAGGATCTTATTGACCTTACGATCCCGGAACAGCCTGTAAAACTCTTTTCCCATCTCCCCAAACAGCTCCACGTCCATCTGATGGTTTAAAAAACTGTCCACTTTCAGTACATTCCCCGGCTTAACAATCCCGTCCTTACGGATCCTTTCCTCCAACAGCCGCACGCTTATCCCCTCCTTTATCCTTTGAAAAATCTTATGAAAGCTTATTTTCGAATCAATCTCTTTTCACTCCATTTACCGGATAAATACCTGACCAGCGAAATCAGGAAATTGGATGTCCACCCGATCGGCACTGCAATCCACACTGCCTGTACACCTAAAACCGGGGCAAAGGCAAAAGCAAATGTCACACGGATTGTCAGGTTTAACAGGTTCGCCAGGGTAAACACCAGCACATCACCGGCTCCTCTTAGCACGCCGTCCGTGATCGCCTTAAACCCGATACAGACAAAAAAGAACGCGATAAATGACAGGTAATCATTGCCTGTCTGGAATGCCGCCGCGCCACTTCCCTCATCCAGAAATGACCGTGTGATCTCCTCATGAAATAGCGTAAGCACCAGGCATATGACCACCGCAAAGGCAAGCACCATCTTTACCGCTGCCTGATACCCTTTTTTTACCCGTTCCGGGGCGCCTGCACCTAAATTCTGTGCCGTAAACGTTGACACCGCATTTCCCGATGCAATCATAGGCACGATACAGATTGATTCAATCCGCATCCCGGCAGTATACCCTGCAAGCACGGAAGACCCAAATCCGTTTACCACAGACTGCACCAGAAGCATTCCGATCGACACGATAGACTGCTGCAGCATGGACGGGATTGCCACCTTGACCATACTCCCTAACATATGGATATCAAACAGCGCCGTTCTCCCTTCCTCTACCCGCTGCACTCCCTCTTTGACTCCCGCCTGTCGAAGCTCCGGCCGGCATTCTCCCATACCCTGCTTCTTTTCGTCCTCATCCGCCGCACCGTATCCCCGCAGTGTGCCCATAAGGATTGTAAATGAGATCACAGCAGATAATCCCTGGGCAAGCACAGTCGCAACCGCCGCACCGGCAATCCCGTATCCAAATCCCCTTACCAGCACCAAATCCATCACAATATTTAAAAGCGAGGAAAAAATCAGTAAAAAAAGCGGGGTCCTGGAATTCCCCAAAGCATTAAAGATAGATGAAAGAATGTTGTACATAAACAGAAAGGGCAGACCAAAAAAATAAATCCGCAAATACAGCATGGCATCCGAAAGAATATTTTCCGGCGTGTTAAGGCCCTGCAGGATTACCTTTGAAAAAATAAGCCCAAACAGCCCTAAAAAGACACTGACCGAAAGAAAGCTGACCAAAGCCGTATAGACCGAAGTCTTCATCTTCTTAAAAAGCCCTGCCCCCAAATACTGGGATGTGATCACGGAAGCACCGATCCCGCCGCCTATGGCGATCATAATAAATACCGTAGTAAGGGAGTAAGAAGCGCCGATGGCCGCAAGGGCATCTTCCCCTACAAACTGTCCCACAATGATGGAATCAACCGTAGTGTAGAACTGCTGGAATAGATTCCCTAAGATCATTGGAAGGGCAAAGAAGAAAAGGGATCTTCCCGGTGAGTCTGTAAGCATATTGTACTTTTTCATTTCTTCATTTCCTTTTTTGTCTGATATATAAAATATTCCCTAATATATTTCCCAGAAAATGAGTCTGTATCATGTCCTCATACTCATTCCAGTTTACATAATACTTTTTCCCCCAGGAGGAAATTTCCAAAAAGGCTTCCCCGTTTCTTTCTATCATTCCCGTCACCATCACATAATGGGCGGAAACCGTGCAGGCCTTTTCCATCCTGCCGTTTTTCTTTACATAAAAAGCAAGCTCATCCTTTTTGTCTTTTTTCAAGACCATCATAGGAATGCACAAAATTACCGGCAGATCCTTGGAAAGCATCTCTTCCATACGCTTATAGAGCTTCCTGTCGCTGATTCCCCACCGTGAACGCAGCCCCCACTTTTCTCTTCTGGACAAACGGTTAAAGCACATTGCCAGCCTGATACCGCTTATTCCGCTTTTCATGGATACACCGCCTAAAAACTTATAGATGCCGTTATAATACGCTATGTAATCCTCCTCCTTGTTCACTCGGTTTACATAACTTCTGTTCTCCGCCGTGACCATATCCGGATTACCATTTCCCAAATATAACAGCAGATCGCAAAAGGCGATCACACCGCATCCCATGGCATTTTTCTTCGCATCAACCGACCCTGGCGCCGCGCCCTTAAAAAACCCCTGGTCTCCGCCATAAGTCAGTTCGCCGGAATTTCTCTTTACCTGTATATAGGTTTTCTTTAGCCTTAACTGAATGGATACTTCTTCACTTAACATATTTTCCAGACCTTTTCCTGAATTTGGATAATAAAAAAGTGTCTTCGACACCTCAACCCCCTAGCCCCCATTCATGGGGGAATTAGGGGTTCCTTTTTTTATCGTTTTCCTGCATAATGTTCTCATGAGCGTACTACAGGATATTTTTAGAGACCATTATGAAGAAATGA
>CAJULP010000098.1 GCA_910587295.1 uncultured Lachnospiraceae bacterium
CAGTCAAAGACATACTCCAGGTGGCCGGAATTGATCTTCAGGAAACGGCCCTTTACCACCTCCCTGGGAAAATCATCCCCGGCAATACGGATATATGGACGCTTGGACAAAACAACTTCAAGCATAAGCTCCATAGTCTCGTCTAAGCGTTCTTTCCCATAACGGGAAACCATACAGTCATACTCAATATTTTCTTTGATGATCTTGCGGTAGGCGTCTGTCAGCTCTATCCGATCCATCCTATCCGGGCGGCCTGCCGCCTCCGGCTCTGCCGGATAGATTGATTGATGGGTCCTTGATATATCCGTTTTTGATTTTTTAGTCCTTAGTGGATTAGTATTTAATTGTGTGGGATTTTCCTGTCCAGGTTCGGCCTATTCAGGTTTTGCCTGTCCTGGATTTACCTGTCTTGGATTTTCCCGTTTAGGTGAATACTCCCGTTTTTCAGCATTTACAGGCTTTTCATGGATCGTATACTCAATGTCTCCGAGCTGTCCGTTCCCATAGCGGAGGCGCTGCCTGGTGAGATACCCGTGCCGCTCCAGCTCTTTCAGGGCGGTAGTGATCGAATCCACGCCATCCTTACAGATATGGGCGAGCCCCTTTGTGGTATAATCCCAATCTTCCGGCAGCGACAGCATGAGCGAGAGGAGCCCCTTTGCCTTTAAGGACAGTTCCGTATTGCGCAGGTGGTGGTTGCACATGATCGTGAAGTCCTTTGTTTTTTCTACCCGGAATACAGCCATAACAAAAACCTCCTTCCTTTTCCTCCGGGTTACAAGGCGCGGTCCCTGCGGTCATAGTGCAGATGGCCGCCCGGTGCAACCTTCGCATGGTTTTTCAGTCTGACCTCGCCCCGTTCCTGGCTGTCTAAAAATTTCTGGTAGCCGGCATCCGTAAGGAACAGGCGCATCTTGTCGCCTTTATCCCCGACAGGGGCATTACCTGAAAGCACGTCAAAGACAATCATGTGCTTTACTTCCGGGTCAAAGCGTTCCAGGGCCATGATGTCATGCCCCTTCAATTTCTCCGCACCGGATTTCTGCCTGGCCTCTGCCAGTAGTTCCCCCATCGTCTTAGGTCCTGCCGGAATCCGGTAGTTTTTCCGAATATCCTGAATGAGCGCCAGACAGTCTTTTTCCGGCATGGCGTCCAGCTTTCGCATAAGCTCCGCCGCCGTTTTCCTCTTTACCGGGTCCGGTATATAGGGGAGACACATGCGCAGCTCATAAGTGACACCTGATTTCCCATAGCCTTCCGTCTGGAAGATCAGGCGCTTTTCCATTTCGTTCAGTTCCATGTGAATCTCCTTTCTCCTGAAAATGGATATGAAAAAAGGGCGTCCACCTATAAAAGTGAAACGCCCACAGCAATCAGCGGCCAGGCAATACACCGGACCGCTGGCGTTATTAAATTTTGTTGTTAATGAAACAGCCTCCTTTTTTCGATATTTTTCTCGTCAGATTTCAACTTGGAAAAGGAATTGAATAAATGACGGCAAACGCTCAAACCCCTTGAAAATCAAGGCTTTTTCCGTTTGTCGTTATTATACCGTAACGGCACACCCACGCCACGATCCTGATCGAGTCCGGGGCTGACGTGAAGGACGTGCAGGCCCGGCTTGGCCACTCAAACATCCAGACCACCTTGCAGACCTATGTACATGATACTGACGTGATGGCATCACGTTCCGTTGATATCTTTGAACAGGCAACCAGCCTGAAAACCTCATAACATAGCAAAAAGAGGGCTGACAGCAAAAGTTCACTGCTGTTTAGCCCTCTTTTAACGTTTGGGGCGGTTTTTCAGAATTACGGTGGCAAATCGGTGGCAAATGACCCATTTCCACACCCCTAAAACCTTGAAAACCCTTATTTTATTCGGTCTAACCGACACACAACCTCCACATCGTCTGTAAAAGGGAACATATCCACGGCAACTCCCTTTTTCATCTGGTATCCGTTCCCACACAGATACTTCAGATCCCTTACAAGCGTCTCCGGATTACAGGACACATACACGATCTTCTTTGGTTTTAACACAGTAAGCGCCTTCAAAAACTTTTCACTGCTGCCTGTACGGGGCGGGTCCATCAGCACCACATCCACCTGATCTCCTTCTTCGGCTATTTCCACCGCAAGCTCACCTGCGTCCGCCTGATAAAAGCGGATATTAGAAATCCTGTTTTCCTTTGCGCCCGCAACGGCATCCCTCACCGCATCCCGGTTTAACTCAACTCCGATCACATGGCCCGCATGGGGCGCAGCAATCATGCCAATCGTTCCCGTTCCGCAATAAGCGTCAAGTACCGTCTCCGTGCCGGATAAGTCCGCATACTCGATAACCTTTTCATAGAGCCTTTGCGCCTGAGGCGGATTGACCTGGTAAAATGCCCTGGGGGAAATCTTAAATTCCATGCCGCACAGCCTGTCCTTAATATATCCCGGCCCATAGACCACCTGCTGGCTCTTCCCTAAGACCATACTGGTCTTTTGATCATTGACATTAATGACCACCGTGGTGATCTCCGGGTGTTCCTTTATCAGTGCCTTGATAAAATTATTTTTAGATGGCAGAATAGGAGAACGCAGTACCAGCACTACCATGATTTGACCTGTCTCATATCCTACTCTGATCATCACATGCCTGAGCAGCCCGTATCCCGTATCCTCGTCATAAATTTTGATTTTAAAAGACTTGACCAATTTCCTGATCGTAGCAATGATCATATCTGCCTTTTCATTCTCCAAAAGGCACTTTTCCACCGGAACAATCTTATGCGTTTTCGCCTGATAAGTTCCTGAAATGATATTTCCTTTGCCATCCCTGCCAAAGACAGCATGCACTTTACAGCGGTAATGCTCCGGTTTTTCCATTCCTATGATTCCTTCCAGCCTGCCATAAGGTTTTAAAAGCTGTGCGGTCTGTTCCTTCTTCCACGCAAGCTGTTTTTTATAATTCATGTGCAGAAGCTGACATCCTCCACACTTTTTTGCAACCGGGCATAAACTTTCCTTCTTCTCCTTGACCATTTCCAATCCTTCCTTTCCTATATAAAAAAGTGTCTTCGACACCTCAACCCCCTAGCCCCCATTCATGGGGGAATTAGGGGTTCCTTTTTTTATCGTTTTCCTGCATAATGTTCTCATGAGCGTACTACAGGATATTTTTAGAGACCATTATGAAGAAATGA
>CAJULP010000099.1 GCA_910587295.1 uncultured Lachnospiraceae bacterium
AAGAGTCAATGATTATTTGCTATTAGACTTATTATATATCGAGCATCCGAGTGATGACATATATCTAAAAATAAAAAAGGACTTAACAAGTAATGGCTTATATGCTTCAGCGTATAAGATATTTTGCGAGTATGTAGTTTTAGAAGATGAATTGTATTCACAGATATTATTTGCAGCAGTGTGTGATTATGCATTGAATCCGGTATTACCACCACTATTTGATCATGAGCAACTATATTCAAGTATATTAGAACCGCGATTTTCGCTTCCACAATTTAGATTTATGAATATTATCGAAACACTGAAATTAGTAATTGATAAAAAAATAATTACTTTTGATAGTCTTTTTGACAAGTTTGGCATTCAAAATATTGGGGGTTTTCTTTTCAGAAATTTAAGTATAGAGA
The DNA here is from genome assembly GCA_910587295.1 of uncultured Lachnospiraceae bacterium. GTDB lineage: Bacteria > Bacillota > Clostridia > Lachnospirales > Lachnospiraceae > Suilimivivens. The sequence continues at coordinate 408 of CAJULP010000099.1, forward strand.
ATTTAAATGCTTTTATATATGAGATATACGATATTATTGCCCAATATTCCTTACTTGAGAATCCTATGAAAATTGCTCGAATGATTATTGATAAGAAGCTACCATCTGAGAATACTGAGAAAGTGCATTACGATAGCATTCATTTTTGTACAAAACAACTTAGTAGGTTTTCTGAAATCAGATTAGAGTGTCCGGCTTTTTTGGTCGTTCCCAATATTGTTCTTCACTTAGATAAAGCATTATATAAAAAATATGAAAAGATCATTGGTATTCCAATCATGGTGGTTTCGGACAGTGCTAGGAAAACAGGAGCTAATACTGATTTTTCTAGTTTTAATAGAAAAATCTATTCCGATCATTTTATAAAGCAGTTATTGTACAATGACAGTATCGATGCAAATTTCTATGATAAAGCCTCTGGATTGCCAGATTGTGATTTGCAAGAAATCATAAATTATTTTCAAAATTTTTGTAAAACAGACATATCAAAGTATTTTAAATAGGGTTTAGAAAGTTAAAGATGTACAGAACGGATATATTATTGTCTGATGATAAAACGGAGGGTATACATATGTCATTGGGTGTTGGAAGAGAGTTATTGGGTGCAGCACGGGATGCTGTTCAAGAGAAGGTATGGGAATAAACGAACAGTGGAGTCTTTAGAGTCCCCCCCCAAAAATGGATATAACGAGGGCGGCAGCAGCCTTGCTCGATGCAGATGTTGAGGAAGAAACCATCAAAAGGCTTCTGTGCAAATATTGGAATTTGTGGCCAAGCGAGGCTCACAGGTTTATCCGTGAGGGTGAGGAGGAACGAAGGATATAATATAGTAGGAAATCTGGACTTCGGTCTGGATTTTTTATTGCCCGGAAAGGGTGTACATTTATATATGAAGAAATGCTGAGATTTCAAGCTGTTTGTGAGAGGGTGCATCGTTATAAGGTTGGGGGTGCATCGTTGAATTGTATCAATTTCGTTGTACCGATGAACCCGTGCCCCTGCGGGTACTACCCTGACCGGAATAAATGCCGGTGTACGCCTTATGAGGTACACAATTATTTAAGCCACATTTCCGGCCCTGTGTTAGATCGGATTGATATATGTATTCCGGTAGGGAAGGTGGGGATCAGGCAGCTCCAGAGTGATAAAAAAGGGATGGGCAGCAAAGAAATGCGCGCAAAAGTAATGCAGGCCAGGGTAAGGCAGGAAGAGCGCTACCGGGGAACGGCATTTTGCTTTAATTCGGAATTAGGGCCTGATGAGGTGGAAAAATACTGTGCGCTGGGGAAGGAAGAAAAGGGTTTTTTAGAAAAGCTGTTCCGGGTCATGGATTTCAGCGCAAGGAGCTATCACCGTCTCCTGAAGGTTGCAAGGACGATTGCGGACTTAGCGGACTGTGAGAGGATCAACGAGGAACATTTGCAGCAGGCAGTAAGCTATAGACAAGGAGAGCTATTTGAAAAGTAAACAAAATGAACAGGAAAAGCAATATCAGCTCTGGCTCCATAACCTGCCGGGGATAGGAGACCGGACGATCGGCAGGCTCCTTTGCCTTTTTGGCAGTGCGCAGGGGGTTTATGAGGCAGATGACAAAAAGCTGGAACAGGTCATAAAAAAGGAAGAAATACGTAAGGAGATCCGGCGCTTTTCGGCAGGCTGGGATTTGAAAGGGGCTTATGAGAGGTTAAAGGAGTGCGGAATCATGTTTTTAACTTATGATGATATGGCTTATCCTGACCGCCTTCGGAAACTGAAATATCCCCCTTACGGGTTATATTATTTGGGGAGTCTGCCAAGGCAGGATCAGGTTGCGGCAGCCATTATCGGGGCTAGGGAATGCTCGGAGTACGGCAGGTATATGGCGGAATCTTTTGCAGGCAGGCTTTCCGGCGCAGGGGTAGCGGTCATAAGCGGCATGGCAAGGGGAATAGATGGGATTGCCCAGCAGGCGGCAGTCAATAAGGGAGGCGCTACCTTTGCGGTATTGGGAAGCGGGGTAGATGTGTGTTACCCTGCCTCTAACAGGAAGCTGTACGACGAGATTCTGATGTCCGGCGGCGGTATTTTATCGGTTTTCCCGCCTGGGTCTAAGCCGCAGAAAAGATTTTTTCCGGAAAGGAACCGGATCGTTGCCGGACTTTCGGACCTTTTGCTGGTGGTGGAAGCCCGGCAGAAGAGCGGCACGTGGATCACGGTGGATATGGCTTTGGAGCAGGGGAAAAATGTCTATGCCGTGCCGGGGCGGCTTACAGACAGGCTGAGCGATGGCTGCAATCTTTTGATCAGACAGGGGGCAGGGATCGTTCTTTCGCCGGAGGATCTGTTACAGGAAATCCGTGTGCTTAGAAACCGGCAGGGAAGCGGTGGTATCGGAAAATCCGGGGATGAAAAGGTTTTCCAGGGTGAAATAAGGGAAAATGAGCCGGAAAAAGGGCTGCTGTCCTGTCTGGATTTTGTGCCCCGCAGAGCCGACGAAATCTTGGAACTTATGCTGAAAAAAGAAGAAAAGACCGAAATCTCGGAAGTCCTTGCGGGTTTGACCCGGCTTTGCGTGGAGGGATTGGCGAAGCAGGAAGGCGGGTATTACAGTTCCTTAGCTTGCGCGGAAGGAGACAATATGTTTTAATGGATAAGTATGGAGGAGAATGCAGATGGAGACATTTTTATATGAAGTCGTCCGTATCGACGGAGATTATGCAAATTTAAAAAGGACAGACATAGAAAGTGATGAGCTGAAACTGGTGGCAAGAGCCCTTCTTCCGCCTGAGATCATGGAGGGAACAAAATTGAAATACGAATGGATGCAGTATGAAATTATTTGATCTGTGCATTTTTACGATAGGGATCATCATTGGGAGTTTTCTGAATGTATGTATATTCCGTATTCCACGGAGAGAAGATATTGTGTATCAACGATCCCGCTGCCCTTACTGCGGCAGGACGCTTACGTGGCACGAGCTGATCCCTGTAGCAAGTTTTGTGATACAAAAGGGGAAATGCAGGGGCTGCGGCCGGAAACTTTCATGGCAATATCCGCTGATAGAGCTTGCAAACGGATGTGCGTATCTTTTGCTCGTTCATGTGGTGGGGATTAGTCCGGTCAGTATATTGTATGGGCTCTGTGTTTCCGCACTGCTTGTTTTGGCCGTGATTGACTTTAGGACCTATGAGATCCCTTTGGGCTGTAATCTTTTTATAGGTGCGTTAGGGCTTATCAGGCTTTTTCTTGACCTGTCTAACTGGCAGGACTATGCTGCCGGCTTTTTTGCGGTCAGCGGGATTTTTGTGGTGCTCTACTTTTTAACGAAAGGAAAGGGGATTGGCGGCGGCGATATCAAGCTGATGGCAGCGGCAGGGCTTTTGCTTGGCTGCGAAAAGATACTGTTTGCACTGGCGGTGGGATCTGGGGCGGCGCTGGGGGTTCATGCAGCCCTCATGATCCGTAAAAAGAAAGGGCACATGTTTGCTTTTGGGCCGTATCTGGCCGCTGGGATTTTTTGCAGTCTTATGATATCGTGCATATAATTAGGAAGAAGTCCATATTCTGTGATAATATCTTATGGATATGGATTTTGACGGTAATCCCAATCTTAATAAAATTTTTACTTGCGTGCACAAAAAAAGTGTTGTATAGTTTAGCACGTCATGAGGAAAAGGTTTTTGATACTTTCGAAATAGAGTGACAGGCAAATTAAAATAAAGAGGGAATGGTAATTCGTATGGCAAAGTATCTGGTAATCGTGGAGTCGCCTGCAAAAGTGAAGACGATCAGGAAGTTTTTGGGAACAAACTATGAAGTGGCGGCCAGTAATGGACATGTGCGGGACCTGCCTAAAAGCCAGTTGGGAATTGATGTGGAGAATGGCTATGAGCCTAAATATATTACAATCCGTGGAAAAGGTGACATTCTGGCAAATTTGCGAAAAGAAGTAAAAAAAGCGGAAAAAATATATCTTGCAACTGACCCTGACCGTGAGGGGGAGGCAATTTCGTGGCATTTATTAAAGGCACTTAAACTGGAGGATAAAAAGGTCTACCGGATCACGTTCAATGAGATCACAAAAAACGCGGTGAAAGAATCCTTAAAAAATGCCAGGGAGATTGATATGAACCTGGTGGATGCGCAGCAGACCAGGCGGGTTCTTGACCGGATGGTGGGATACCGTATCTCCCCCCTTCTTTGGGCGAAGGTAAAGCGGGGCCTTAGTGCAGGACGGGTACAGTCGGTAGCCTTAAGGATCATCTGTGACAGGGAAGATGAGATCAACAGCTTTATTCCGGAGGAGTATTGGACATTGGATGCGCTGTTTGATCTGCCCGGTGCCAAAAAGCCGCTGACCGCCAAATATTACGGAAAAAAGAATCAAAAAGCGGTACTTTCTTCCAAGGAGGAAGTGGAAGCGCTCATCAGTGAAATTAAGAAAGAGACATTTCAGGTTGGTGAGGTAAAAAAGGGGGAACGGAATAAAAAGCCTCCCTTACCGTTTACCACGTCCACGCTGCAGCAGGAAGCCAGCAAGGTGTTAAACTTTTCTACTCAGAAAACCATGCGGATCGCCCAGCAGTTATATGAAGGGATTGAGATCAAGGGCAATGGCACGGTAGGTATCATCACTTACCTGCGTACGGATTCCACCAGGGTTTCTGAGGAAGCGGAAAGCGGGGCGGAAGAATATATCATTAGAAATTACGGGAAAGAATATGCCGCAGGGAAAAGCGAAGCGGTAAAAAACGGGAAAAAGATTCAGGATGCCCATGAGGCGATCCGGCCTACGGATATCGGAAGGACACCCATTGAATTAAAGGAATCTCTTTCCAGGGATCAGCTCAGGCTGTATCAGCTTATTTGGAAGCGTTTCGCGGCCAGCAGGATGCAGGCTGCAAAATATGAGACCACTTCCATCAAGATCAATGCCGGGGAGCACTGTTTTACCGTGTCTGCTTCCAGGTTGTTGTTCGACGGATTTATGAGCGTTTATACCCAGGAAGGGGACAAGGAAGAGGAAAACACGCTGGTAAAAAGCGTGGAGACAGGGGAGAGGCTGACCTGCAGGGATTTGGAAGAAAAACAGCATTTTACCCAGCCAGCCCCCCATTATACGGAAGCGTCCTTAGTACATGCATTAGAGGAGCTTGGAATCGGACGGCCCAGTACTTACGCACCTACCATTACGACTATTTTAGCCAGAAGGTATGTGGCGAAAGAAAATAAAAATCTGTATGTGACAGAATTGGGGGAAGTAGTCAATAATATGATGAAAGATGCCTTCCCCAGCATTGTAGATGTGAATTTCACCGCAAATATGGAAGCCCTCCTTGACGGCGTTGAGGAAGGGAACGTGAACTGGAAGACAGTTGTATCAAATTTTTATCCGGATTTGGATGAGGCGGTCCGTGTTGCGGAAAAAGAATTAAAAGAGGTGGACATTGCCGATGAGGTATCTGATGAGGTCTGCGAAGTCTGCGGCAGGCAGATGGTCATCAAATACGGACCTCATGGCAGGTTTCTTGCGTGCCCTGGATTTCCCGAATGCAGAAATACCAAGCCTTATCTGGAAAAAATTGGAGTTGCCTGTCCTAAATGCGGGAAAGATATCGTGCTGAAAAAGACCAAAAAGGGCAGGAAGTATTATGGCTGCGTGGATAATCCGGAGTGTGATTTCATGGTCTGGCAGAAGCCGTCAGGGAACAAATGCCCTGAGTGCGGTTCCATGCTGCTTTATAAGGGGAATAAGCTTGCCTGCATGAATGAGAACTGTGGGTATGTGACCCAGATACCGGAATTAGATAAATAATTCTGAAAATTGCATTAATAATTGAAAGTATTTGGAAATTATCCCTCAACAATTGAAATTCATACGATTGTATGATACAATGCTGGAAATGGATTCAGGGGGAGGGCGGCATGAGCAGCGTACAATTATTAGATAAGACCAGAAAGATCGGGAGACTTTTACACAATAATAATTCAAGTAAAGTTGTCTTTAATGATATCTGCTCTGTATTATGTGAGATTTTATCCTCTAATGTGCTGGTGATCAGTAAAAAGGGCAAGGTACTCGGCGTAGGGGATTGCCCGGGTGTGGATTCCATAACGGAGCTGATCGTGGACCAGGTAGGCGGTTTTATTGACGGTATGCTGAACGAGCGGCTTCTAGGTATATTATCCACAAAGGAAAATGTGAACCTTGAGACCCTGGGCTTTGAGGAAGGGGATGTGAAGCGTTTTCAGGCCATCATCACCCCCATTGAGATTGCCGGCGAGAGGCTTGGAACATTGTTTATATACCAGTGTGCGCAGCAGTATGATATTGACGATATCATTTTGTGTGAGTATGGCACAACGGTAGTGGGGCTTGAGATGCTTCGGGCAGTAAATGAAGAAAATGCGGAAGAAAACCGGAAATTAGCCGTGATCAAGTCTGCCATCGGCACGTTGTCTTATTCTGAGATGGAAGCGGTGGTACATATATTTGAAGAATTAAACGGCATGGAGGGGATTCTGGTGGCAAGTAAAATTGCAGACCGGGTTGGGATCACCCGCTCCGTGATTGTAAATGCGCTGCGCAAGTTCGAAAGCGCCGGCGTGATCGAATCCAGATCTTCCGGGATGAAGGGCACTTATATCAAAGTATTGAATGATATGGTCTTTGATGAAGTGGAAAAGCTTAAGAAAGAAAATCTGAAATAAAAACATGTTAGTTTATATAAATAAAAAGATAAAGGATTATCGGGATATAAAAGGATTTATGAAACGGTCATGGTCCTTTTTTCCTTTTTTGAGAGGTTCACACCCAAGATATAGGTGTTTTATGAAATTTTTATCTAGAATTTGTAAAAAGACCTTGTGTTTTTAGTTAAATTATTTATAATGAAATAGGATGGTTTGTTGTGTCTCGGAATTTAATCAGGGGTGGCACAGGGTCATCTTTGGAAAGGAGCATTGTATGATTAACAGTAACGTGTTTGATTATGTGAATGTACTTGGGAAGGCGGCAGACGCTGCCTGGCAGAGAAATGAGATTATTAGCCATAATATGTCTAATGTAGATACCCCGGGGTATAAACGCCAGGATATTGACTTTGAGTCACAGCTTAGGAGGGCTCTTGGAAAATCCAGATATGAGACAGTGGACAGTAAGGTTTCCCATTTAAACGGCACGGAATTAGAAGCGAAGGTTTATACGGACATGGCTAATTTTTCCTATCGTCTTGACGGGAATAATGTGGATATTGATACGGAAGGCGTGGAGCTGGCTTCCAACCAAATCAAGTATAACGGCCTGATAGATTGTTTTAACCAGGAGTTTGCTAATCTGAAAATGGCGATGAGATAAGGGGGCATTATGAGTATTTTTAATTCTTTTGGTATTAATGCATCCGGCATGACGGCGGAACGTTATCGGATGGATGTTATTTCTGAAAATGTGGCAAATGCCAATACCACAAGGACGGAAGATGGTACACCTTACCGCCGGAAAGTGGTGACTTTTGAACAAAGGGGCGAGAGGGTTGGCAATTTCAGTACTTTTTTGGGCAAAGCCAGCAGCGCCTACAGAGGACAGGGCGTGCGGGTAAGCAAAGTGCTTGAGGATGACTGGACACAGATGAACATGGTCTATGACCCGTCACACCCGGATGCGGATGAGAACGGTTACGTGACAGGCCCGAATGTAAATATCGTGACAGAAATGACAAACCTGATCGACGCAAGCCGCGCCTATGAGGCCAATGCAACTGCTTTTAATGCAAGTAAGAGTATTGCGGTCAAGGGGCTTGAAATGGCAGGGCAGTCATAAACATAGATTAGAAAGGCGGATTACATAAATGGATATCTCATCATTTTATAATATTTCTTCCGGTGCGATCAGGGAGGCGGCCGAGAGCTTCCAGGCCGGTAAGACGGAAAGCACGGGAGAGTTTGCTGACATTTTTGATAAGGCAATGTCAAGCCTTAATACCACAAATGCCTATCTTTCTGATGCGGAAAATGAAAAGATACGGTGGGCGTTAGGGGAGACGGAAAATACCCATGAGCTTTCTATTGCGCTCCAGAAGGCTTCAACAGCGTTGCAGTATACGGTTGCGGTTAGGGATAAGTTCTTGGAAGCATACCGTGAGATTATGCAGATGCAGATTTAAGTGCAGGTGTTGAAACAGGAGAAGAGCAGGTCATGGCAGACAGATTGAAGGAACTACTAAGTAAAATTCTTGAATGGTGGAATAAGTTTTCCACGAAGCAGAAGACATTTATCATATCAGCGGGGGCGGGGATCATACTTGCCCTTGCCATTTTGATTACTGTTTTGACACGTACCCAGTATGTCTTGCTCTTAAATTGCGAGACTACGAAACAGGCATCGGAAGTTGCGGAGCTGTTAGAGGGAGAAGGGCTTAATTATGAGGTGTCGGATGATGCCTACCAGATCAGGATAGACAAAGACCAGGAGTCCCAGGCAAACCTGCTTCTTGCGGCGAACGATATACAATCCGTTTCTTACACCATAGATATGGTGACGGAAGGCGGGTTTTCTACTACGGAGGCAGATAAACAAAAGCGATACAAGAAATACATGGAGGACAGGATTGCAAATGATATCTTGTCCATGTATTCGCCTGTTGAAAGAGCGGTGGTGATATGCGACATCCCGGAACAGGACGGAACGCTGATCGCCACAAAAGAAGATACTTCCATGTGGATTACCTTAGAACTTTCCAGTGAGATGTCCCAGGAGATGGCGGCAGGGCTTGCAAAGGCTGCGGCGGTTGCCGTGGGAAATGAGACACCCGAAAACATCGTGATCATGGACACGGAAGGAAATATCCTGTATTCCGGGGAAGACAGCTATAGTACGGCAGGGAGCGCAAGCACCCAGCTTGGCGTAAAGGCTCAGTGGGAGACCAGGGTCAAAAACAGTGTACGGCAGGTGTTGCTTGGAACCAATGAATATAATAAAGTAGAAGTGGCGGTAAACTTAAATCTGGACTTTTCTTCGGGAACGGAAAGGACACATGAATATTTTGTTCCTGATGGGAACAGTCAGGGTTATTTGTCTTCCAGCAGGAGCTTTAGTTCCTCTTCCGAGAACAGCGGTGGGGATGTGCCGGGAACGGACACCAATGGAGAGGTGGAATATGAGTGGCGTGATAATGACAACAGCAGTTCGGAGACCACCGAGGAAGAGCAGAACTATCTACCCAGTGAACGGATCACAGACAAGAATATAAGTCCCGGTGTAGTCAATTACGACAGTTCTTCGGTATCGGCTTCCGCCATAACCATGAACATCATAAGGGAAGAGGACGTTGAAGCACAGGGGCTTCTTGACGGAATCTCCTGGGAAGAGTATAAGATCAACAATGCAGGACAGACCCAGATCGAGGTGCCGGATGAGATTTTTGATGTTGTGGCAAAAGCTACCGGGTTCCCCAGGGAAAATATTGCACTCGTTGCTTATTCGGAAAATGTGTTCTTCGACAAGGAAGGTTTAAATATATCACTTTCCGATATCGTACAGATCATTTTGATCGTGATCATACTTGCGCTTCTGGCATTTGTGGTATTGCGCAGCATGCGCTCCGAAAAGCAGGAGGAACAGCCGGAAGAGCTTTCCGTGGAAACCCTGCTGCAATCTCAGCCTGAGGTGGTATTAGAGGATATCAGCGTTGAAAAAATGTCTGAGACCAGAAGGCTGATTGAAAAATTTGTGGATGAAAATCCGGAGGCCGTTGCCAATTTGTTGCGCAATTGGCTGAATGAGGAATAAATTACAGGTATTCATATTTTGATTTATGTTGGAGGGAACAAGATATGGCCAGAAGTTCTGACGATAAAATATCGGGTCTTCAAAAGGCGTCTATCCTTTTAATTGCCCTTGGGCCGGAAAAATCGGCTACGATCTTTAAGCATTTAAAGGAAGACGAAATTGAAGAATTAACATTGGAAATTGCAAATACCCGGAGTATAACCCCTCAGATCAAGGAAGAGGTTATTGATGAGTTTTATGAAGTATGTCTGGCACAGCAGTATATCGCAGAAGGCGGTATCGGTTATGCGAAGGAACTTTTGGAAAAGGCGCTGGGTGCAGACAAGGCGATGGACGTGATCGGGAAGCTTACGGCATCCCTTCAGGTTAAGCCATTTGAATTTATACGTAAAGCGGAGGCATCTCAGCTTCTTAACTTTATCCAGGATGAGCATCCCCAGACTATCGCCCTTATTTTGTCACATCTTCCGTTGTCACAGGCGGCCATTATCGTGTCATCCCTGCCACCGGACAGACAGGCGGATGTTGCAAAGCGTATTGCGCTGATGGACAGGACCAGCCCGGATGTGGTAAAGGAAGTGGAAAAGGTGTTGGAGTCAAAGCTTTCTTCTCTGGTAAATCAGGATTATACAATCATCGGCGGCGTGGATGCCGTAGTGGATATCTTAAATGCCGTAGATCGGAGTACAGAAAAACATATTATGGAAACGTTGGAGATCGAAGAACCAGAGCTTGCGGATGAGATCAGGAAGAAGATGTTCGTTTTCGAAGATATCTTGCTGCTTGATGACCGTGCAATACAAAGAGTGCTGCGTGATGTGGATAACAATGATATGGCATTGGCATTGAAGAGTGCAAATGAGCAGGTTCAGGCTTCTATCTTTAACAATATGTCCAAACGTCTGGCAGTTATGATTAAGGAAGACATGGAATTTATGGGTCCTGTACGTATGAAGGATGTGGAAGAGGCACAGCAGAAGATTGTAAATATCATCAGGAAACTGGAAGATTCAGGAGAGATTGTCATTTCCAGAGGCGGAGGTGACGAGATCGTTGTATAGTAGTTTATATAAAGCGGGGCAGATTGTGATCAATCAGGACACCCGCATCATTGACAGCAATGAATTAATAAAAAAGAAGTTTCCGATAAATACCCATGAGGCTTCCCCTTTAAAGGAGAGGGAACCTGAGGACGGGTTTTATGAAGGGCTTTCAGTGGAAGAATTGGATGCGTTGACCAGTGAAGAGACGATAATCAAAGGTAATGCTTCTGAGGAATTGAATGCGGTAAAAGAAGAGCTGGAGCAGGCAAAGACGGAGTTATCAGAAATCCAGCAAGAAGCAAGAGCGGTGATAGAAGAAGCCCACGCCGAGGCGGAAGCCTTGAAAATAAAGGCAGCGGAGGAAGCAAAGGCAAAGGGATATCAGGAAGGCTATCAGCAGGGAATGAGTGAAGTAAGCGCTATGAAAGCGGAATGTCAGGCAATGGAAAGACAGCTGGAGCAGGAGTATTCCCGGCGGATGGAAGAGCTTGAGCCTTTATTTGTGGAAAATCTGACACAGATTTACGAACATATTTTTAAGATGGATTTAAGTGATTACAGCCAATTGGTGATCACGTTATTGTCAGATGCCATGAGAAAAGTGGAATCTACCGGAAATATCATTATTCATGTAGCCAAAAAGAATTATGCGGCAGTCAGTAAAGCAAAACCGGAAATGTTGGAAATGACAGGGCTTTTGGCTGAACGGCTGGATATCGTGCCGGATATGACGCTGGCACCTTCACAGTGCATGATTGAAACACAAGGCGGTGTTTATGACTGTTCATTAGATACGGAGCTTACAGAGCTTACGAAAAAGCTTACACTGCTTTCATATAAAGGTGGGAAATAAGTTGCTTGTACCGGAAATAGATTTTAGAAAATACCACAATGTGATAAATGACAATTTGTTTAAGCTAAAAGGGCGGGTAGTCAATGTAGTCGGTCTTACCATTGAGTCAGCAGGGCCAAGCGCTAAACTTGGGGATATCTGTATGGTCAATCCGGGAACGGGGAATGCGCATGATACACTTACGCCGGCAGAGGTAGTAGGTTTTCGGGAAGGGATGACCCTTTTGATGCCTTACCAGGAGATTGAGGGGATCGGTCCGGGAAGCAGTGTTGAAAATACCGGGGAATCCCTAAAAGTCCGGGTGGATGACGGGATGCTTGGACAGATCCTTGATGGTTTTGGCAGACCGACGGAAGGAGAGCGCCTTACGGGGGAGGAATATCCTGTGGAAGCAGCCCCGCCGGAGGCTATGAGCCGTAAGATCATAAGTGATGTCCTTACTTTGGGGGTTAAGGCGGTTGATGGCCTTATTACCGTGGGAAAAGGACAGAGAATCGGTATTTTTGCCGGTTCCGGAGTAGGCAAATCCACGCTGATGGGAATGTTTGCGAGGAATACCAAAGCGGATGTCAATGTAATCGCCCTGATCGGAGAGCGGGGAAGAGAAGTAAGGGAGTTTATTGAAAGAGACTTAGGCCCAGAAGGCATGCAGCGTTCCGTGGTAGTGGTGGCAACTTCCGATAAGCCTGCCTTAGAGCGTAAAAAGGCAGCACAGACAGCTACGGCGATTGCCGAGTATTTCAGGGATCAGGGGAAGGATGTTCTTTTGATGATGGATAACCTGACCCGTTTTTGTATGGCACAGCGGGAAATCGGGCTTGCCAGCGGGGAACCGCCGGTGACAAGGGGGTATCCGCCCAGCGTTTATTCGGAAATGCCAAAGCTTTTAGAGAGGGCGGGATGTTCTGACAAAGGATCGATCACAGGGCTTTATGCCGTGTTGGTGGATGGTGACGATTTTAATGAGCCGATCACGGATACCGCCAGAAGTATTTTAGACGGTCATATTATGCTAAACCGGAAGCTGGCTCATAAAAACCATTACCCGGCTGTGGATGTGCTCCAAAGCATATCGCGATGCATGAGCCAGGTGGCGGACAGGGAGCACAAAGCTTATGCGGGCAGGCTTAAAAATGTTTTAGCCACATATAATGAAGCAGAAGATCTGATCAACATCGGGGCTTACAAAGCGGGAAGCAATCCGGGGATTGATTATGCAATACAGAAAATTCAGGAAGTGAATGAATTTTTGATGCAGGAGGTAAATGAGAAATTTACATTTGAGGATACATTGGTATTGCTCCGGGGAATTTTTGATGAAGGCCCGAAGGATTGATGCCGGAATGGAGATATAGATGGCCAGATTTATTTACCGGATGCAGAATGTCCTTGAAATTAAGCTTAAAATAGAGGATCAGGCGAAAACAGAGTTTGCAACTGCCAAAATGCATTTAGATGAGGAGGAAGAAAAACTCCGGTTTTTAATGGATAGAAGGGCAGCTTACGTGGAGCAGGGAAGAATGCTTCGCAAAGACAGCCTGAAAGTTCGGGAAATCCTTGAAAACAGGGCAGCCATAGACAGGATGGACGAATATATTTCGTTTCAGTTGAAAAGTGTGGAAAAGGCCAGGCAGAAGTTAGAGTCAGCCAGGGAACACCTGAAAGAAGCCATGCAGGAGAGCAAGACGCATGAGCGGCTCAGGGAAAAAGCCTTTGACCAGTTTATCCATGAGGAAAATGTCAAGGAAGCAAAAGAGATAGATGAGCTTACCAGTTATGTACATAGCCGAACACATTAGGAAAGAGTGGATTTAGATTATGCCGATTGATGAAGGATTGACACCGGAAGACGCAAAGCTGGAAAAGCAGCGTTTGAAGGAAGAAAAGAAAAAATTTAAAGAGGAGCGGAAAGCACAGCGCAAGGAAGCCAAGGAGCGGGCAAGGGAAATTGCCGACCGGGAGGCGGATCTTTCTGATGAAGACGGTACCAGTACCGCTTCCGTGTTTATGGTGACTTTTGTGATTGTGTTGATCTGGATTGCAATTTTGTGTCTGGTGGTGAAGCTTGATTTTGGCGGTTTTGGCAGTAACGTGCTTACACCTATTTTAAAGGATGTGCCGGTGCTGAACCTTATTTTGCCAAACCAGACAGATGTTCCGGTAAACGAAGACGGCACGGTGGATGAAGCGTACAGCAATTATGCTGACCTTCGGGAAGCCGTGGATTATATCAAGGAGCTTGAGCTGGAACTGGAACGGGCACAGTCAGCCCAGGCGGACAGTAAAAAAGAGATAGAAGATCTTGAGAAGGAAGTAAGCAGGCTTTCTACCTTCGAGGAAAAACAGATGGAATTTCAGCGGCTCACCACGGATTTTTATGAGGAAGTGGTCTACGCTGATAAAGGCCCCGGTATTGAAGAGTACCGAAAATACTATGAGGAAATGGATCCAGCCATGGCAGAATACCTGTACAAACAGGTGGTTCAGGAGATGGAAGAAAGCGAAGAAATACAAGATTACGCCAAAACATACTCGGAAATGAAACCAAAAGCAGCGGCGGCGGTTTTTGAGGAAATGACCGATAATCTGGATTTGGTGGCCCGGATACTGGGTGTAATGGATGCAGAGTCCAGGGGAAAGATTTTAGGAGCAATGAATGCGGAAACCGCAGCAAGGCTCACGAAAATCATGGACCCCGAATCTTAAGGAAGCTGCGCCTTAAACCGATATAAATGATGTACCTTGAAAAAGAGCCGAAACGGCTTATAGGGAAAGGAGGAATGCAAATGACAAGCACACCTGTAAAGAATGTAAATTCGCTGATTAATTTTGTAGGCGGGAAAAATTTCATGGCCACGGGTGCTGCAAATCAGGCAGGCGGCTTTGGAGATATTATGTCAAAGACCAAAAGTGGCGGAAGTGACCCAAGCAGCCAGAGCAGGCCGGCAGCAAAGCAGACGATCAAAGATCCTGTGGGCAGCCGGAAGGACTTGGTGAAGAGCCAGGCGGCAGAAGTGTCGGCTAAAAATGAGATTGCAGAAAAAGAGCAGGCAGATGCAGTAAACAAAGCAGGGGAAGAACTGGTCGAGGACATTGCGGAAAAATTAGAAATTCCGGAAGAAGAAGTGCTTCGTGCAATGGAAAGCTTAGGGCTTTCGGCATATCAGTTATTAGATCCTGCAAACTTAACCCAGCTCGTACTTGCCATTTCCGGTGAGACGGATGCATCGGTGTTTCTTACGAATGAAGGCTTATTTGCCAAACTGCAGGATATTTTACAGCTGGCAGCGGATGCACAGCGCAGTTTGATGGAGGAGCTTAATCTGTCGTTGGAAGAGATGAAGTCTGTTTTGGAGCAAATGAAAGAGCTGACAGCGCCGGATGATGGAAACGGTGTGCAGCAGGGGCAGCCCGATATGGATGCCGTGGAAGAGAATGCTTCTAAGATCACCGTGGAAGTGAAGGTAAACGGTGAGAATGTGCAGCTTTCCACTGATGAAAATGGCAACGTGGAAAAGACCATTGGTGTGTCTAAGGAAGCGGTGGGAGCTACAGAAAGACCGGAAGGTGATGACCAGCAAAATGGCGGAGCAAAAGGAAAATCTGAAGGAAACGGCCAAAGCGGCAACCCGCTGATCGATGCGCTGATTCAAAACAGGCAGCAAGTTCAGGAGGCACAGGCACCTCAGAGTGTGGAATCGTTTTTTAACGGCCAGACCCAGGATATCATGGATCAGATCATGGATTACATGAAAATTCAGTTAAAGCCTGGTATGGATCAGTTGGAAATGCAGTTACACCCTGCAAGTTTGGGAAATGTACATGTTCAGATCACATCTAAGGGTGGTGAGATTACGGCACAGTTCCAGGTACAGAATGAAACCGTAAAGGCAGCTATTGAAAGCCAGATCATGGAACTGAAGGAAACTTTAAAAGATCAGGGCATTAAGGTAGAGGCAGTACAGGTTACGGTGGAAAATCATGGATTTGAAAGCAATCTCTGGCAGGGGCAGAGCAGAGAAGAAAACGCTGCGCCTCAGAATGAAAAGAAGACAGCAAGACGGATCAATTTGAACGATCTGGATGCGCTTTTTGAGGAAGAAGCCAGTGAAGAAGAGCTTTTAAATGCCCAGATGATGGAAATGAACGGTAACACATTGGATTACACAGTATAACATGTGCTATGTTATCTGGATCGATAACAGACGGCACGGAAAGGAAATGAAATGGCAGTAACGGCAATTGTTGACAACGGACAGATTCTTGAGACTGCTACACAAAGTTCCGTAAAGAAGGCCGCATCCAAAAACGGGATGGATAAGGACGCGTTTTTACAGCTTTTGGTAGCACAGATGAAATATCAAGATCCATTGGAGCCTACATCTAATACGGAATATATTTCGCAGTACGCAACCTTTTCACAGGTAGAGCAGATGCAGAATATGGCAGCTACCATGGAACTTACAAGAGCTTCTTCTCTGGTAGGAAAAATGGTAGAGATTCAGACCACGGATTCAAACGGGAATGCGAAATCTGTACAGGGAACCGTAGAGTATGTAGTCTATGAGAATAATCAGGCTTTTGTATCGGTTGACGGTAATTTATATTCGGCAGACGATGTTAAGGCTGTGATAGACGGAAACTATCAGACAGCGCTCGACCTTGCGGTAGCGTTTGTGGCAGCAATGAATAAGCTTCCGGCGCTTGAAGATATCACCTTAAATGACAAGGAAGCAATTGAGACTCTGCAGAAGGGCTTTAACAGCATGACCAGCTACCAGCAGTCATTTATTGCAAATTCCCTGATTGAAAAGCTGCAAAAGTATGTGGAAATGATAGCAAAGCTTGAAGAAGCGGCAGGGGGAGACAAGGACGACACCGAGACAGAAGGAACTGAAGGCGATAAGGAAACAGATGACACCGAGACCACGGAAGGGACAGAAGGTGTAGGAAATGAAGGTTCAGAATAATACTTATTTTTCAATTGAACAACTGAAAGATCAGTACTTAAACCAAAGTCAGGCCATGGCGCCGGCCAAGGCTGATGAAAAGAGCTTCCGGCAGATCCTGGAGAGCCAGCAAAAAGCAGAAAGCCAGGTTAAGTTTTCCAAGCATGCGGCAGGCAGACTTGCGGACCGGAATATCGAGCTTACGGAAAACCAGCTCGACCGGCTTAAGGAAGGTGCCCAGAAGGCAGGAGCGAAAGGAATTAAAGAATCGCTGGTCATTGTAGATCAACTGGCATTTATCGTGAACATACCAAGCAGCACGGTAGTGACAGCTATGAACAGACAGGACGCAGCAGAAAACATATTCACTAACATTGATGGAGCCGTAATCATTTAGCCGGACCTTAGGGAGGCTTACGTTTTCCGAATGACAGAGGAAACATACGGCAGGAATTAAGGAGGTCATTTCACTATGATGAGATCATTATTCTCTGGTGTAGCAGGTCTTCGGACACACCAGACAAGAATGGACGTAATCGGTAACAATATTGCAAACGTTAATACTACAGCATACAAATCCCAGTCGATGACATTCAGCGACTTGATGTATCAGACAACTAGGGCAGCGTCCGGTGCGAATGCGGTGACCGGCGTGGGCGGTGTCAACGCAAGGCAGATTGGTCTTGGTTCTAAGACCGGGGCGATCAAGACGGCAATTTCAGATCCCGGGTCAGCTCAGTCAACCAACGATCCTTTTGATGTCATGATTTCCGGGGATGCGTTCTTTGTTGTAAGCAACGGTTCAGAGAACTTCTTTACAAGGGATGGTTCTTTCTATATTGATGGCGCCGGAAATCTTGCTATGACCAGTAACGGTTATAATGTAATGGGATGGAAGCCGGATCCTCAAAATCCGGGAAATATCAAGAGAGATACCGTGCAGGCGCTTAAGATTATGGATGGAACCAATATGCAGTATCCGCCTGCAGCGACCGAGCAGGCAGTGGTAAGCGGTTCCGTGGATAAGTATGACACGGATATCAACAGCAAAGACGGTAAGAGAATGAACCTGGAGATCTATGATGACCAGGGATATAAATATACCGTGCGTATGAGCGTCCATGCAGTTGCTTCAACAGGCACACCGCCTACAGGCGGCAGTGACCATGGACAGTTTACCGTTCAGGTTGACGATATCCTTGATGTAAACGGCAAGTCCATTTTAGGCGAGACAGATGCGGATAAGGCAGCTGCAGACGTTAAGTTCGGGGGAGCTGCGATCGGAACGGGGATTCCTCTTGAATATGTAGACGGCAAGGGAACATTCAGCTTTGTAGGAGCAGCAGACCAGAAGGCTGTGGATTTGACGTTTGGAGCAGGTTTCCCGAGTTTCCATACAGTGTCAATTGATTTTTCTACCACCACCAACTATAATGTAAATAAGGTATCCACCTTAAACGCAGAAAAAGGCGGATTGGATAATGGAATCGGTTCTGGACGTCCGATAGGTGACTTAAGCGGTATCACGATCCAGAAGGATGGTATGATCTATGCGGATTACGATAATGGCCAGACCAAGCTGTTAGGCCAGATTGCGGTAGCGACATTTGCTAACCCGTCCGGCCTTGCCAAGGAAGGAGATAACCTGTATTCCGCAACCATGAACTCCGGTGAGTTTAACGGGATTGGCGATGACATCACGGAAGGCGGCGGCTACATGGAATCCGGCGTGCTGGAGATGAGCAACGTGGATTTGTCTTCTGAATTTACCCAGATGATCACAACCCAGAGAGGGTTCCAGGCAAACAGCCGAATCATCACGGTTTCCGATACACTGCTTGAAGAGTTGACGAACCTGAAACGATAATCATTAAAGGAGCATGCTTATGTCAGGCATAAGTGTTTAAGTAAGTTTAATAAGTTCATAGCAGGGGAACTCCGTTATTGTTGGAGTTCCCTTTAGCTGTATTACCACGCCTTATGGGGGAGAGGTATATGATAGAATTGACTAAAATAAACGGGGTCAAGGTCTTAGTGAACCCGGATTTAATGGAGCTGGTGGAGGAAACACCGGATACGGTGATTGCATTTACCACCGGCAGAAAAATAATTGTAAAAGAAAGTAGACAAGAGATAAAAAATCTTGTAAAATCGTATAGAAAGGATATTTTTGCGAACTAACGTAAAAAGAGGTGAAAGTTGTGGATATAGCGTCAGTCTTAGGTATAGTGCTTTGTTTTGCGATGTGTGCGTATGGTATTATTGATAATGCCGGTATAGCAAACATTGGCCGTTATTTGGATTTACCGTCAGCGATCATTACCTTTGGTGGTGCCTTCTTTGCAGTTCTGGCATCCAACTCACTTGCTGATTACATAGGCGGCCTGAAAAGTTTCCTTCTGATCTTTAAAGGTTCCAACACGGATGTGAAAGGGATGATCCAAAAGATTATAGAGCTTTCTAACGTGGCAAGGAAAGAGGGGCTGCTCTCTCTTGAGGAAGCGGCAGGGGATCTGGATGATGAGTTTATGAAGAAGGGGATCCTCCTTATCGTGGACGGTACGGATCCGGAACTGGTACGAGGCATCATGGAGACAGAGCTGGTGAGCATCGAAGAACGTCATACGAAGAAAATTGGTTTCTGGGAAGATTTAGGATCCATGGGTCCTGCCTGGGGTATGATCGGTACGCTGGTTGGTCTGGTCAACATGTTGTATGAAATGGATGACCCTTCCTCTATCGGACCCTCCATGGCGGTCGCACTTATTACTACATTGTATGGTTCCTTGCTTGCAAACTGGATCTGCGCACCGGTAGCAAGTAAGTTGAAATCAAATAATGCCAATGAAATCCTGATCAAGTCGATCATGATCGAAGGGCTTTTGTCTATACAGGCAGGTGAAAACCCTAGAGTTATAGAAGAAAAGCTGAAATCCTTCCTGGCACCGGCAGACCGGGCAATCCAGGGTGACGGAGGTGAAGAGGAGAATGGTTAAACGGAAACCGCCCGAACCGCCTAAAGGCGCTCCGGCGTGGCAGTCCACTTTTGCGGATCTTATGAACCTGCTTCTTTGCTTCTTCGTTATGTTGTTTTCCATGTCAAGCGTAGACGCACAGAAGTTCGAGCTTTTGGCGGCGTCTTTCAACCAGACTTTCAGCATTCTCTCCGGCGGAGCTACGGCGATCGGGGATGGTATGCTGCCGGGTATGGGCGTGAGCCAGCTAAACGAGCTGGATGATTATATCAACAGCACGGGCAGGGATGCGGAGGGGGATGATATTCCCGAAGATCTTAAGTCAGCGACGGAAAAGATTGAAGAAGCGAAGCTGAAGGAGTCGGAAGAACTGGCGGAGAAGGTTGAAGAGACTCTTGATGAGAAAAATTTAAATAATGAGATTGATATAGAATTTACAGCGCAATATGTGCAGCTTACCTTAAACGGCGCCCTTTTGTTTGATTCGGGAAGCGTTGTGATTAAAGAGGAGGCATTGCCTTTGATGAATCAGGTAGCTCTGATTTTGCAACGGTTTGCGGAAGGGAATATTGAGATCGAGGGACATACTGATAATGTTCCTATGTCAGGGGCAAAATATTCCAATAACGATGAACTTAGCAGCGGGCGTGCACTTTCAGTGTTCTATTATCTGGAGGAAAATACTACACTGGATATGGGGCGTGTGAAACATACGGGAAGAGGAGAATATGCTCCTATTGCGGATAACTCGACGGCGGAAGGAAGAGCCCGGAACAGACGGGTAGAAATAAAAATATATAATTCATTAAGCTCTTATTAATGGATGCGGAAAGGTTAGGATCATGAAGAAAAATTTAGTTTCCATCATCATTTTAGCGTTATTGATCGTCAATATTGCCCTGACGGCAATTATGATGTTCAGTGTGATCGGCACAAACGGTAAGACAGCGGCTCTTGTCACGGATATTGCGTCTGCCATCAACCTTGATCTGGAAGGAAGTAAAGGAGATGCTCAGGTGAATGTGCCTATTGCGGACGTGGTTCCGTATACGATTGCCGATATGCAGATCCTTCTTAAAAAAGATGCACCGGCTGAAGGGGAAGAAGGAGAAGGGAAAGATCATTACGCAGTTTTATCCATTACATTATCCATGAACAGTAAGCATAAGGATTATAAGACTTATGGAGAAGAAATGGCAACCCGTGAAGATTTGATCAGAGGCCAGATTATTGAAGTGGTGCAGCAGTATACTTTGGAGGAAGCGCAGAGCAATCCTGAAAAGATACAGAGCGATATCCTTGAGAGAGTACAGAAGCTTTTTGATTCAGATTTCATCTTTGCTGTGACAATCAGCAATAAGCTGTTACAGTAAGCGGCTATGAAAATGGAGCAAAGGATGGCTGTATTAATAAAGGAGGTGAAAACTCGTGGGTGATGTGTTATCTCAAAGTGAGATTGACAGTTTGCTTGCGGCACTAAGCAGCGGTGAGTTGGATGCGGACCAGATTCAGGAATCGACAGAAAAGCAAGTAAAGGATTACGATTTCGAACGTCCTGCGAAGTTTTCCAAAGAACATTTAAGAACGCTTGAAATTATATTTGAACATTATGGACGGTTAATTTCTACCAATTTTCCGGTCTATTTGAGAAAGAACATACAGGTGTCAGTATCTAGTTCGGAGACGTTTACATTTTCAGAGTTTACGAATGCGCTTTCCAATCCTGTTATCTTAGGAATTGTGGATTTCAGACCGTTAAACGGCAATATTATCATAGAGCTTTCGTCGAACTTGGGATTTGCCATGATAGACCGTATGTTGGGCGGACAAGGGCTTCCGCTTGAGAAAACAAGGGACTTTTCAGATATAGAAATGTCTATCATTCAAAAAATGATGGTTTTATGTATGCAGCTTATGCGTGAACCATGGAAAACAGTGATAGATATTGATCCGGTAATGGATCGGATTGAGACGAATGCCCAGTTTGCGCAGGTCATTGCGCCG
The DNA here is from genome assembly GCA_910587295.1 of uncultured Lachnospiraceae bacterium. Taxonomy (GTDB): domain Bacteria; phylum Bacillota; class Clostridia; order Lachnospirales; family Lachnospiraceae; genus Suilimivivens. Next base: position 21,999 of record CAJULP010000099.1, read on the forward strand.
ACGGATATGATCGCACTTGTCTCCTTAAGCCTCAAGATTGGGGATGCAGAAGGGTTCTTAAACATTTGTCTTCCATATTTTACAGTGGAAGGGATCATGGATAAGCTAAATACCAAGTACTGGTATTCAAGTGTAGAAAAAAGTGATAGGATGGACTATGAAGGGCATATAGAATCTCTGATCAAGAGAGTGGATGTACCGGTCAAGGCTGTTCTTGGGAAGAATCTGGTGTCAGTTAACGACTTCCTGACGCTCCAGGTTGGTGATATTATCAGGTTAAATACGAGAGTGGATTCGGAAATGGATATTTATGTAGGGAATATTAAAAAGTTTACCGCACTTCCGGGTTCCAGCAGAGATAAGTATGCTGTAAGACTGACTACAGTAATCAGAGAGGAGGAGTAAGGCATGGACGGTATGCTGTCACAAGATGAAATTAATGCGTTGTTAAGCGGTATCGACACGCCCGCAGGGGCCGAAGAGCAGCAGCCTGCAGTTCCGGAAGTAGATGAAAGCCTGCTGACATCAGTGGAAAGGGATGCGGTTGGGGAGATTGCCAATATCAGTATGGGATCATCCGCAACTACGCTGTATTCGCTGGTTAACCGGAAGGTGAACATTACTACGCCGGAGGTATCCCTTGCAAAGTGGGAAGATGTAGTAGGCAATTATGAAAGGCCTTGTGTGTTTATCCAGATTAAATATACGGCAGGGCTCGATGGTTCTAACCTTATGGTGCTTAAGGAACATGATGTTAAAGTCATTACTGATTTGATGATGGGAGGTGACGGGAGCAACACAGAAGGGGAATTGGGGGAATTACACTTAAGTGCAATTTCCGAGGCAATGAACCAGATGATGGGAGCTGCCGCTACTTCAATGTCTACAATGCTTGGGAGGATGATTGATATCAGCCCCCCGGAGGCAAGGCTGGTTGACTTAGATGAGTTTAAGCAGGGCGGTGAGATTGCTTCTTTCCTGAACGGAACTTTCGTAAAGATTGCTTTCCGTATGCAGATTGACGATCTGGTTGACAGCAGCATCGTTCAGCTTTATACGATAGAATTTGCAAAGGGATTGTATGATACATTTATAGCGATGCAGTCACCTGATTCGGCACCGGCTTCGGCACCGGCGCCTGAACCGGCGCCCCATACGCCGCCTGCGGCAGAAATGCCTGCGGGCCAGCAGGGGATGATGCAGGCAGGAGGTATGGCGGTGGATTCTCAGATGAGTATGCAGACGGGAGCACCGATGATGAATAATGGGATGCAGATGGGGATGCCGATGATGAATAATGGGATGCAGATGGGAATGCCAATGATGAATGGCGGGATGCCGATGAGCCCTCAGATGATGCCTATGCAGAATATGAATATTCAGCCAGCACAGTTCCAGAGCTTTTCAAGTAATTCGGCCCCAATGCCAGGGGATGAGAATATTGGCCTGATCAGAGACGTACCGTTAGAGGTAACGGTGGAGCTTGGCAGGACGAAGAAATCTATTGCAGAAATTTTGGACTTCGCACCGGGAACAATTATCGAACTTGATAAGATAGCCGGTGAACCTATAGATGTATTGGTAAACGGTAAATTTGTGGCAAGAGGCGAGGTTGTTGTAATAGAAGAAAGTTTTGGTATTCGTGTAACAGAAATAGTAAAGTAAAAAGTTAGGAGAAGAAGACATGGCAAAAAATATTTTAGTTGTTGATGATGCAGCCTTCATGCGTATGATGATCAAGGATATTTTGACGAAGAATGGCTACAATGTAGTTGGAGAGGCTGAAAACGGCGCAAAAGCATGTGAAAAGTATGCTGAGCTTAAGCCTGACCTGGTATTAATGGATATTACCATGCCTGAAGTTGATGGTATCGCGGCATTAAAGAAGATCAAAGGCTCAGACCCTAATGCAAAAATCATTATGTGTTCCGCTATGGGGCAGCAAGCAATGGTTATTGAGGCAATCCAGTCGGGTGCTAAAGACTTTATTGTAAAGCCGTTCCAGGCTGAACGTGTCATAGAAGCAGTGAAGAAAGTCGTTGGCTGATTATGCTTCTAATGATCACTAGCAGGGAAGACAGTTATATTCAGTTCATAACCGTACTCATCCTGTTCGTGCTTATTTTGGCAGTGACTTATTTTGTCACCAGATGGATTGCGAAGATCCAGAAAGATAATATTGGAGTGGGGAATCTGGAAGTTGTGGAAACCTGCAGGATAACACAAAATAAATTTATCCAGATTGTCCGCACCGGAGAGAAGTATCTGGTTATCGCAGTGGGAAAAGATGAGATCCATATGTTGGCGGAGGTATCAAAGGAAGAACTGATGCTCAAGGAAGGGAATCAGGAACAGCCAATAAGCTTTGCGGGGATTTTGGACCGCGTCAGGAATATGAAGGAAAAAGAAAGAGACTAAGGGATGAGGCAATATGAAAAAAGATTTTGCCGACAAAAGGATAATAAAGCTGATATGCCTGCTGATGACGGTAGGCATATTGTGTATTATTCCCCGGCTGGATGTGCAGGCTACGGTTGATGGCGCTGTTACAGGCGAAACAGAGACCCGGACTTATATTGATGAGCCGGGAAGCGCCGAGAGCGGGGAAGATTTGTTGGATATCAACATTGCCAACAGTTTGACAATACAGCAGACTGGTGACAATGGGCAGGTGAACGGCAGTTTACGGATTTTGATCACGTTAACGATGATCTCGCTGGCACCTATTTTATTGATCATGCTGACTTCTTTTACAAGGATTGTCATCGTGCTTCATTTTACAAGGGCTGCGCTGAATACGCAGTCGGCACCGCCTAATCAGGTTCTTATGGGATTGGCGTTGTTTTTGACGTTTTTTATCATGAAACCTTATATGACAGAGATTTATCATGAGGCTGTGATACCTCTGGAGGAAGGTACCATCACTCAGGAGGAGTTTTTTGAGAGAGGTGCGGAACCTTTGCGTCAGTTTATGTATACTCAGGCACAGACAAAAGATGTAAGGCTGTTTTTAGATATCAGCGGGGATCAGTGGGAAAGTGGCTCCCTTGAAGACATTCCCCTTTCAGTCCTGGTTCCGGCGTTCATTATAGGAGAACTCCGGGAAGCCTTTATCATCGGGTTTGTTATTTATATACCGTTTATCGTGATAGACATGGTGGTTGCTTCTACTTTGATGAGTATGGGTATGATGATGCTGCCGCCGACGACCATTTCCATGCCGTTTAAGATATTGCTGTTTGTATTGGCGGATGGATGGAATCTGATCATTGCAAATTTAGTGGAGACTTTTTATCATTAGACATGGAGGTAAGATATGACAATAGATGAGGTTACGGCCATTGCCAGCTCTGCGCTCTATCTTGTAGTCAAAGTGGCGGCACCGGTGCTTTTGGTATCTTTAGTGGTAGGTCTTTTGATCAGTATTTTTCAGACGGTAACATCCATTCAAGAGCAGACGCTTACGTTTGTGCCGAAGATCATTGCGGTGTTTCTTTCTTTGATCTTACTGGGAAACTGGATGCTTGGTGAACTGTCAGGGTTTATGGTAGAGTTGTGGTCTGATTTCAGCCGGTATGTAAGGTAGCTTTTTTATGCTGGAATATACATTTAGTTATAACAATCTGGAATATTTTCTGTTGATACTGGTAAGGGTCAGTTGTTTTGTGTTTGTGGCTCCTTTTTTCAGTATGAGCAACACGCCCCGGAGGGTGCGGATCGGGCTTAGTGTTTTTATCACGGTCCTGCTGTATCAGGTTATCCCTCATGAGGCCATAGAGTATCGGACACTGCTTGGGTATTTCATCATCGTGATGAAGGAAGTGCTTACAGGGCTATTAATAGGTTTTGCGGCGAATTTGTGCAGTACTGTGGTATCCTTTGCCGGACATATTGCGGATATGGAAATGGGGTTGTCCATGGCAAGCATGATGGATCCTTCGACACGGGAAAGCGCAACGATCTCCGGTATCTATTATAATTATATGGTTCTGCTTATGCTGATGATTTCCGGTTTTCACAGGTATCTTTTAAAAGCACTGGCAGAAACATATGTATTGATCCCGGTCAATGGTGCAATATTTAAGACCGACAATCTTATGTCAGCAATGGCAGGGTTTATGTCGGATTATATCGTAATAGGATTTCGGATTTGTCTCCCGATCTTTGCAGTGATGATCATTTTAAATGCAGTGCTTGGTATTTTGGCTAAAGTATCGCCACAGTTAAATATGTTTGCGGTGGGTATCCAGATGAAGGTGCTTGTGGGGATCAGTGTGCTGTTTTTATCAACGGCAATGCTTCCAGGAGCCGCCAATTTTATTTACGAGCAGATGAAACGTATGGTAGTCACTTTCGTGGAAGCTATTTAGTACCGTAAAAGAAAGGCAGATGTTCATGGAAGAAGGCATGATACAATTGAAATATGACCTGCAGTTCTTTGCGAAGGACGGTCCGGGGGGCGAAAAGACAGAAGAACCTACCAGTAAAAAGCTGGACGACGCCCGGAAGGAAGGGCAGGTTGCCAAAAGTAAGGAAATTGGGAATGCATTTAGTCTGCTGGCGTTGTTTTTGGTGATGAAGCTTTATTTGGGCACTATGGGAACCCGTTTTATCGAAGTTTTTTCGGCAGTTTACCAGCAGATACCGGATGTGTCAAAAATGTACAACGGTGGTCTCCCGGTTGCCTCCCTGCATGTATTGATCCGGGGGATGATGTTTCAGATTCTGGTTATCATGGCGCCAGTCCTTTTGATCGGGGTAGCGATTGCGATCATCTGTGATGTGGCGCAGGTGAAGTGGAAACCAACCACCAAACCTTTGCAGCCTAAATTCAGCAAATTAAATCCAATGAAAGGTTTTGGGAGGATATTTTCTCCTAATTCTCTGGTAGAGTTACTAAAGTCCGTTTTGAAACTTGCCCTGATCGGGTATATGGTCTATTCTTATTTAAAAGATAAGATAAGCAACATTTTTTTGCTTTATGATATCACATTAAATCAGGCAATCGGCATGATCGGTGAGATTGTGGTGGACTTGGGAATCCGGATTGCGGCTATCTATATGATCATTGCTTTTCTGGATTTTGGTTATCAGAAGTGGAAGTTCCATGAGGATATGAAGATGACCAAACAGGAAGTAAAGGATGAATATAAGAATCAGGAAGGTGATCCGCAGATCAAAGGGAAACAAAAGCAGCGTATGAGGGAAGCTTCTATGCGGCGTATGATGCAGCAGCTCCCTGAGGCGGATGTGGTAATCACAAACCCTACCCATTATGCGGTAGCCATTAAGTATGACCCGGAAAAATATGATGCCCCTTATGTGCTGGCAAAAGGAGAAAATTACTTGGCCCAGCGTATCAAGGATGTGGCAAAGGAAAATCATATTGAAATTGTAGAAAACAAGCCATTGGCAAGAATGCTTTATGCCAATGTGGATATAGGGGGATTGATTCCCCCGGAATTGTATCAGGCGGTAGCAGAGGTTTTGGCATTTGTATACCATCTGAAAGGAAAAGCTTAAAAAAGTTTAAAAAGTCTAAGGAGCTTTTAAGCTGGAAAAGGAGGAAGAGGTATGAAAAAAGCGGACATTGCAATAGGCGCATATATATTGACAGCTTTCATTATGATGATCGTGTCTATTCCCAGTCAGCTTTTGGATGTGCTCCTGGCCTGCAATATAGCAGTGGCATTTACGGTTATGTTTACCACGATGTTTTCCAAGGAAGTGCTGGATTTATCTTTCTTCCCGACTATCTTATTGTTCACCACGATTTTCAGGATTGGTCTTAATATTTCATCCACAAGACTGATTTTGACGAAAGGAAATCCGGGGAAGGTGGTTGCCACATTCGGAAGTTACGTAGGTGGGGACGACCTGATCGTCGGGGCTATTGTATTTATCATACTTTTGCTGGTGCAGTTTATGGTCATCAACAAAGGTTCCGAGAGGGTGGCGGAAGTAACGGCGAGATTTACGCTGGACGCCATGCCCGGTAAGCAGATGGCAATTGACGCAGACTTAAACACCGGTGCGATCACGGATGCAGAGGCAAAGGCACGCAGGGATAAGATCCAGGAGGAAGCAAACTTTTTCGGTTCCATGGATGGTGCGGTGAAGTACGTAAAGGGAGATGCCATTGCAGGCCTTATCATCACGTTTGTCAATATCGTAGGCGGTATCGCTATGGGCGTGCTCCGACAGAATATGGAATTTTCGGCAGCATTGAATAAATATGTGATACTGACCATAGGTGACGGACTGGTAAGCCAGATCCCATCTTTGCTGATATCCTTGTCCACAGGTATTCTGGTCACCAAAGGATCTAAGGACGCAGACTTTGGAAGCGTATTGATCAGGCAGCTTTTCGGGATACCAAAGGTACTTTATATTGTGGGAACGGTCATTGCAGGGTTAGGGATCATTACGCCTCTTCCCACAGTGGTCTTTCTCGCCCTTGGGATTGTGTTTATCGTTACCGGCAGGTTGATTGCCGGAACCATAGAAACAGCCCAGATTGAAAGTGAAGTGGGGGCGGAAGAAGCGGCAGCGGAGGAGATCCGGCAGCCGGAAAATGTCAACAGCCTGCTGCAGGTGGATCCTATCGAGTTGGAATTTGGTTATGGTATCATTCCGTTAGCGGATGTGAATCAGGGCGGCGACCTGCTTGACCGTGTGGTAATGATTAGACGGCAGATTGCGTTGGAGTTAGGTACCGTGGTGCCGATCATACGTCTGCGTGACAACATACAGTTAAATCCGAACCAATATATTATAAAGATCAAGGGGATACAGGTTAGTGAAGGTGAAATTCTTTTTGATCATTATATGGCAATGAACCCCGGATATGTGGAAGAAGAAATCACAGGTATCCCGACATTTGAACCTTCCTTCCATCTGCCTGCTATCTGGATCACGGAAGGACAGCGGGAGAGAGCGGAAAGCATGGGCTATACTGTGGTAGATCCGCCTTCTATCATTGCAACCCATTTAACGGAGATCATCAGGCAGTATATTTCCGAACTGCTTACAAGGCAGGATGTACAGAACCTGATCAACAATATCAAAGAAACCAATCCTACCTTGGTGGATGAACTTTATCCCAAACTGCTTGGAATCGGGGAAATCCAGAAGGTATTGCAGAACCTGTTACGGGAGGGTATTTCAATCAGGGACCTGCTTACGATTTTTGAGACCCTTGCCGACTATGCGGCTACCACAAGGGATTCGGATATCCTTACCGAATATGTAAGGCAAAGCCTTAAGCGGGCAATTTCCAGTAAATTTTTCCCGCCTAACGAGACTACCAGCGTGGTGACGTTAGATCCCAAATTAGAACAGGAGATCATGGGAAGTGTGAAGCAGACGGAAACAGGCGCTTACCTGACTCTTGACCCTGAAAAGACCAAAGCAATCATTAAGTCGGTGGGGAATGAAACGGATAAGTTAGAAAGCCTTGGGAAAAATCCCATTGTTATTACTTCCCCGATCGTCAGGATGTATTTTAAACGTCTGACGGAAGACTATTATAAAGATTTGGTAGTGGTTTCTTATAATGAAATAGACAGTAACATTGAATTGCAGTCTGTAGGAATGGTGACGGTATGATCATTAAAAAATTTCAAGGCAAAACAGAAGCTGAAGCAGTGGAAAATGCAAAAAAAGAGCTTGGCAGTGCGGTCGTAATCATGAATGTGCGGAGTATAAAACGCAAAGGGCTTTTTAGTTTCCTTTTGCCACAGCTTACGGAGGTCACGGTAGCGTTAGAGGAGGAGCCGGAGCGTATTGCAGCCCCTGTAGTAAAAAAGGCGGATCCTCCGCAGCCTTCTGCCATAGCGGAAATGGTTAGTGCAGAGCCTGCCGTGGAGAAAGCTGTGGTGCCGGTGGTGAAAGAGGATACGGAAAATAAGCCGGGGCCGTTTTTTTCAGATGAAAAGCAAAAGGAAAATGCCATTGAGGAAAAACTTGACAGCCTTCATACGCTTTTGGAGCAGCAATTGCAAAAGTCGGACGAAAATAAAGAAGATCAGAAGGAAGACGAAAAAGAAGAAGAGACCAGCGAGATGGAGCGGTTTATCAAGCTGCTTTATAATGCCATGATGGATAATGAGGTAAATGAGCATTATGCCAATCAGATCATAGATGAAATAGAAAAAAGCAATAAACCCAATATGCCTTTTGATTATGCCCTGACGAATACTTACCAGAAGATGATATTGAAGTTTGGGAAACCGGCGGAGATCGTTCCTGCTAAAAAAGGAATTAAGATGGTATTTTTTGTAGGTCCTACCGGTGTGGGGAAGACTACCACCATTGCAAAGATTGCTTCTAAGTTCAGCGTGGAAGGCGGAAAAAAGGTAGCGCTCCTTACCACGGATACATACAGGATTGCGGCAGCGGAACAGCTCAGGACTTATGCCAATATTCTGGAAGTTCCTTTCAGGGTCATTTATGCTGCAGAGGAAGTGGATCAGGCACTTATTGATTTTAAGGATTATGACTTTATTTTAGTGGATACGGCGGGTCATTCCCATCAAAACGAGGTTCAGAGGGAGGCAATGGGAACGTTTATCCATTCTGTGGATGGGAAAGTAGAGCATGAGGTATTCCTGGTGCTTTCGGCCACTACGAAATACAGGGATCTTTTAAGCATTGCGGACACTTACTCGGCAATGACTGACTATAAGTTAATTTTCACAAAACTGGATGAAACGACCACTTTGGGGAATCTTCTCAATTTAAGATTATATACGAATGCGTCTCTTTCTTATGTGACATGTGGGCAGAATGTACCAGATGATATTGAAATTTTTAATCCTCAAAAAACGGTAAAACAGCTTCTTGGAGGAAAGAAGAATTAGAGACAGCAGATAAGAGATAAGTAGGAGTTGCGTGGATGGATCAGGCACAGCAGTTAAGGAATATTATTAAAGCAGGGGCCGCATCCCAGAACAGGCCGCTTGCAAGGATTATCACGGTAACAAGCGGAAAGGGCGGCGTAGGAAAATCAAATACGGCAATCAATCTGGCTATCCAATTCAAAAAAATGGGGCAGAGGGTAATTATTTTAGATGCGGATTTCGGGCTTGCCAATATAGAGATCATGTTTGGCACTGTACCTAAGCATAATCTGTGTGACCTTATTTATCAGGGAAAGAATATCCGGGAGATTATCACCTGGGGGCCTATGGAGGTGGGGTTTATCTCAGGCGGGTCAGGGATAGCGGGGCTTTCTAATTTGAGCAGGGATTACCTTACCTATATTGTCCAGAATCTGGCAGAGTTAGATGCCATTGCGGATATCATCATTGTAGATACGGGGGCAGGCATTTCTGATGCGGTGTTGGAGTTTTTGGTGGCCAGCGGAGAGATTTTATTAGTCACTACGCCGGAACCTACGTCCATTACGGATTCCTATTCCCTGCTAAAGGCGTTACACCGGCACCCGAGGTTTTCCAGTGAATTTTGCCAGATCAAGGTGATTGCCAATAAAGTGAAATCTCAGGAGGAGGCGCAGTCGCTTTATGGAAAGCTGAACGCAGTGGTAAGCCGTTATTTAAAACTTCCGATCACTTATTTAGGGGCGGTTCCAAGGGATACGGAATTATCCAAGTCGGTGATGCAGCAGGTGCCGGTGGCCATACAGGCGCCTAAGGCAAAATCAGCCGTTGCATTTGAATCGATCGCAGAGATACTTATGAATAAGGAAGTAAGCAAGGATGTAAAAAAACGGGGAATGGCGGCATTTTTTTCCCATATTGTAACCGGTAAAAAAATTAATTCATAGGGGGTGTTGTACATGCTGTCAAAATATGTTATGCCGGGAAATAAGCTTGAAATTCAGGCAGTGGACCGTACAAATCAGGAAGAGGATGGAAAAAAAGGCAGAAGGAAGGTTTTCAAAACACAAGTCTGCGATATCATTTCGGAAGACCAGTTAGAAATCTACATGCCAATGGAAAAGTCCAAGTTGATCCTGTTACCGATTGATGCGGAGTATGATCTGTATTTTTATACGGATGCAGGGTTGTACCAGTGTTTTGCCAATGTAATAGACAGGTATAAATCCAACAACCAGTTTGTCCTTTTAATGGAACTGACCAGTAACTTAAGGAGATACCAGAGAAGAGAGTATTACCGTTTAAGCTGTGCTCTTGAGATGAGTTCAAGGCCCCTTGATAAGTCAGAGTCTGATGCGGTGGAAAAAACGCAGGATTATCTTCTGCCCGGGGGAGCGTTGAAAAACAGCGTGATCGTGGATATCAGCGGCGGTGGGATCCGGTTTGTGGGAAATTACGCTTATGAACCGGAGAGCCTGATCTATTGTAAGTATAACCTGGCCATTGACGGGGAAGCAAAGGAATATACCCTGGTAGCTAAGGTGTTGACTGTAAGGGAACTGGAAAATAAGCCGGGGGTTTTTGAACACCGTGCCCAGTATGTGAATATTGATACGGTTGACAGGGAGGAAATCATTCGTTTTATTTTTGAAGAAGAGAGAAAGCAGCGCAAACGGAAGAAAGTATTGTAAGAAGCTTTCAAAGGAGGTAGAGAGCCTATGAAGGACATTAATATGCATGATATCAGCAGCCAGTATTATGATGTACTAAAAGAACTGGGGAACATTGGTGCCGGAAATGCCACTACTGCCCTTGCCCAAATGCTGGATGCCAGGGTGGATATGTCTGTGCCGAAGGTCAGTCTGCTGGAATTTAAGGATCTTGGGGAAGTGGTAGGCGGCGAGGAACAGATCATGGCAAGTATTTATTTGCGCGTGGAAGGGGATGTGGAAGGCAGCATCATGTTCATGCTCCCGAAGCCGGCAGCGGTGCACCTGGCAAATAAGCTGATGTGCGGTATGCTGGGGGTCTGCTCGGAAAATGCGCAGGACCATGAACTGGGGGAAATGGAATGCTCCGCTATCATGGAGATCGGTAATATCATTACGGGGGCATATTTAAATGCTTTATCCGGACTGACAAATATGAAAATTTATCCTTCCGTGCCCAATCTGGGCATTGATATGGCAGGGGCGCTGCTTAGTGTTCCGGCAATCGAATTTGGCATATATGGGGATCATATTTTGCTGATTCAGACAAAATTTTCGGACGACATAGACCTGGATGGATTTTTCCTTCTGATCCCGGATATGGAATCTTATGAAAAAATATTGACGTCACTTGGCGTTATGTAAACAGGAGACTCGGAAAATTATGGGTGAAGTCATTAAAGTAGGTATGGCCGATTTGAAAACATGCGGTGGAGAAGATGCGGTTACAACGATAGGGTTAGGTTCTTGTGTTGGAATTGCAATCAGGGATCCTATTGCAAAAATCGGAGGGCTGGCACATATCATGCTGCCTGACAGCACTGAAATCAGAAATAATTCAAACCGACCGAAATTTGCAGACACAGGAATTGAAGATTTGGTAACAGAGATTGTAAAAAAAGGCGCAAATCGTTTCCGGCTGGTGGCTAAGATCGCAGGGGGTGCCCAGATGTTTGCGATAAATGCCAGCAATGCGACGATGCGTGTAGGGGAAAGAAATGTCCAGGCAAGCAAAAAGAAGCTTAGTGAGCTGAAAATACCGATTCTTGCCGAGGACACAGGAAAAACATATGGAAGGACGGTTGTTTTTTACCCGAAGAGTGGGGATTTTATTATCCGCGCAATCGGTATGCCGGAAAAGGTCATATGAAGAAGAGTAAGCTATTTGCACCATTTTTAATGCTTCTGGCAGGCGCGATTGCCAGTATCATGATGTACTATTTTCAGTATACGACTAAGCAAATGCTTCCCAGGCTGGTCATTGTATTGGTGGTCTTTTATCTGATCGGCTGTTTTACGCAAAAGAAGGTGGTGTCTTTTGTGGAACAGATTTTGGAAAGGGAAGAAAAAGAGCGTGAAAGACTGGAGCAGGAACGATTAGAACAGGAAAGACTGGAAAATGAGGCGGCAGAAGCAGAAGGCAAGGATACGGATGCCGTACAGGAAGATATTTAGATTAAGTGGCGGAGGCAGCGATGGACGAGGCAGGCAGAAACAAACTCTGGGAAAATTATACGAAAACGAAATCGCCTGATATCAGAGAAAAGCTGATATTGGAATATGCACCGCTAGTAAAGCTGGTGGCAGGACGTCTGAGCATGTATCTGGGATATAATGTGGAATATGACGACCTGGTGAGCTATGGGATATTCGGGCTGATTGATGCGATTGATAAGTTTGACAGTATGAAGGAAGTGAAATTCGAGACTTATGCCAGCCTGCGCATCCGAGGGGCGATCCTTGACCAGATCCGTAAAATGGACTGGATACCGAGGACAATCCGCCAAAAACAGAAAAAAATCGACGTGGCCATGAAAGAGATCGAACAAAATAAAGGCAGGGCAGCGACAGACGGAGAGATTGCCGCAAGCCTTGGGATTTCGGAAGAGGAATATCAGACGTGGCAGTCACAGATGAAGATCACAGGAATCGTCTCCTTAAATGAGTTTATGGAATCAGGAAGCGAGATACCGGCAGAGCAAAGCAACCAGCACCGCTTTGAAGGACCTGAGGAAGTGGTGGAAAAGGAAGAACTGAAAAAGGTTTTGACGCAGGCTCTTGAGCTTCTCACGGAAAAAGAAAAGAAGGTTATTTTATTATATTATTATGAAGATTTGACTCTTAAGGAAATCAGTTATGTGCTGGAAGTGTCTGAATCGAGGATTTCTCAACTGCATACAAGAGCCTTGCAGAAGATGAGGTCCAAGATGGGAAATTATATGGGTATTTTGACGACTTAAATCATAGGAGGTTCGGATGCAGAATGGATATTTCCAGTTAATATGCGATAATAATGCTACGGCGTTAAAAGTATTCCCGGCAAAGGACGGGGGAACTCCGGTAGCAATCAGAGAAATAATGGAATATTTAAACCGTTTTGGGATCAAGTATGACCTTCACATGCTGAACCAGGGGATTACAAATTCTTTTGGCACAGAGGGGGAACATGTATTCACCTTGAATCTGGATTCAAACCTTGAGCTTCGGGAAAGTTATTCCCTGGCAATAAGCCCGGATAAAATGCATGTGTATGCCAGATTTTATCCGCCTTCCGCAGGTGGGGAACGGATGAGTGCCGGAGAGTTTTTAGGTGATCTTGTGCACAAAAGTATCCGGTTTGGGATCCTGGAGGATGAGATCAGCAGTTTCTTTGTCAATCCTCAGTATTGTACGAATATCAAGGTGGCGGAAGGAAAGCCTGCAAGGCACGGAACGGATGCAAAAATAGAATATTATTTTGAGACGGATTTGAATACGAAACCCACTTTAAAAGATGACGGAAGTGTGGATTTTTATAATTTAAACACGATCAGCCATTGTAAGCAAGGAGATGTGTTGGCAAGGCTGTTTCCGGAAGATCCGGGGGAGCCGGGAAGAAGTATATATGATGAGAACATCAGCCCCAGGGAGGTAAAGCAGGAAAAGCTTAATTTTGGGAAGAACGTTGTTTTGTCAGAGGATAGATTGGAGCTTACGGCGGCGGTCAACGGACATGTGACTTTGCTAAACGGTGTGGTTTCTGTGTCCAATGTTCTGCAGGTTGATAATGTGGATATGTCTACCGGAAATATTGATTACGACGGAAGCGTCGTGGTGAAAGGGAATGTTTATGCAAATTTTTCCGTGAAGGCCAAAGGGAATATAGAAGTTTCCGGCGTTGTGGAGGGCGCATGGATGGAAGCCGGTGGGAATATCATCATTGCCAGGGGAATGAATGGCATGGCAAAGGGGATTCTCAAAGCAGAGGGAAACGTGGTGGCAAAGTTTATTGAAAACGCCAAGGTAAGGACCGGCGGATATGTATCCACGGAATCTATCCTGCACAGTGAGGTGGTTGCGGGAACGGATATCCAGGTAACCGGGAAAAGAGGGTTTATCACCGGAGGACGGGTGAGTGCAATGGATCTGATCCAAGTGAAGACATTAGGATCTGTTATGGGAGCAGATACGCTTGTGGAGGTGGGAGCCACTCATGAGACAAGATTACAGATGAAGAAGCTCCAGCAGCAGATGATGGAGTGTAAGCGTGTGATTGAATCCATGCAGCCAGTGCTGAATGTGATGGCGCAAAAGCTCTCCCAGGGAACGAAGTTCAAACCGGAGCAGATCAAAAATATAAAAGAAATGATTGCTGCCGATAAGAAAAAGAAGCAGGAACTTAAGGATTGCGCACGCAAATTGGAGGAATTGCAGATCGTTTTAGTGAAAAGCGAAAAGGCGAGAGTTGAAGTGACTGACCGTGTGTATGCAGGAACCAGGATTTGTGTTGCGGACGCTTACATGACTGTAAGGGATAGTATGCATTATTGCAGGTTTATCAAATCCCAGGGAGAGGTAAAGACAGCGCCGCTTTAATGTATTTTAGGATGGAGGGTTAAGATGACGATAAGCAGGGTAGAGCTTCAGGGCCAGGTGACAAGAGCGCAGGATTTTACGACAATCAAACACAATGAAGATAATAAAGTGACGGTTAACCAGACGAATATTCAACGGGAGTTTGGCCAGGCTGTGGACTTAAAGCTCCGTCATGTAAATCGGGGGGAGCAGGCAGAAAATCAAGGGAAGAAATTTGACGCTAAGGAAAAAGGGAATGGCAATTACTTTGGCGATGGCGGCAAAAGGAGAAAGAAAGAAGAGGAAACCAAGGAAAAGGCTGTGCCTAAAAGAATGGGCGGTTTTGACATGAAGATTTAATGGAGGTTTATTGTGGGCGTAATGGAAATTGTCCTCATCATTTTAGGTGTGGCGGCATTTATAGGGAGTTTTTTGCTTCCGGCAGGAAAAAATACCCCGGAGCAGGTAAGCGAACAGGTAAGTGAAGAGGCCATCAAAGAGATGGTGGAAAAGGAGATGGAAGGCGCGAAGGCGCAGATTGGTGAAATCGTGGACGAAACAGTCAATTATGCAATGGAAAAGACGGAACGTTCCATGGATCGTTTGACCAATGAAAAAATGATGGCAGTCAATGAGTATTCGGATACTGTATTGGAAGAGATCAATAAGAACCATAAAGAAGTCGTATTTTTATATGATATGCTGAACGATAAGCATGAAAATATCAAATCTACGGTCAGCAAAGTGGAAAAAACGGTCAGTGAAGTAAAGCAAACGGTAAAGGATGCGGAAATTCTGGCAAAAGAAGTGGAAAGCAGTACGGAAGAGGCCGTTAACACGGTGCAGGCAGCGCAGCAGGCAGCCCCGGTACCTGTGCCTATGCCAGTTCCGGCTCCTGCTCCTGCGTCAGCCCCGGTGCCGGAGTCTGTTAAGCCGGAACCGGAGTTTAAACCTATAGAGGCAAAAAAAGTAGACGTGCTTTACCGGCCGGTGGAAGCGGAACATGTAGATCAGGTGGCAGCCGTTGCAAGTACGGAACTTTCCGGGCAGATAAAAGGGATGACGGAACCATGGCCTAAAGAAGCGGCAGTAGAGGAAGGGGCTGACACGAAACCGGAGCAGGAGACGGCAGTTCCGGCGGCAAATGTATCGACAGGAACATCGGAAGCACCGGCCGCATCACAGGAAGTGGAAGTAACATTAAATGCGGCAGGACGGGCAGGCGGCAGGAACAGTAACGAAAGGATTTTGGAGCTGCATAAGATCGGAAAATCCAATATGGCAATAGCAAAAGAGTTAGGGCTTGGTATTGGGGAAGTAAAGCTAGTGATTGACTTATTTGAAGGACAATAAAATTATGAATCTGAATTATTATTTACGGGGACTTGGCACGGGCATTGTTGTGACTGCGTTGATCATGGGGATTGCGGCAGGACGTAAAGAGCCTATGAGCAATGCGGAAATAAAAGAGCGCGCAAGGGCATTGGGGATGGTGGAGGAAGAAAGTACGCACCTGATAGACTTGGAAGAGCCGGACAATGCTCAGCCAAAAGCATCTAAAGAACCGGAACCGGAAGTGGCCCAAAAGGATGCAGAGCTTAAGGAAAATGATTCTGCTGATGATGTGCAGGGGATGGTGGCATCACCGGAAGCGGAGATGGACAATGAGGCAGAAGGTGATCTGGTGGATGAAGCAGAAGGCATGGCGGATGCAAAAGATGACATGTCAACAAAAGATGACATGTCAACAAAGGATGACATATCAAAAGAAAAAGACATGCCAAATGAAAATATCCAGACAGGAGATCAGGAAGAGCTAGAAGGTCAGGAAGAGGAAACAACCGACCCTGCAGATCAGAAAGAGGATGACCGGATCGGAAATGAGGGAATCACATTAACGATTGCCAGGGGGGATGGTTCCCATACTGTGTGTAAGAAGCTAGAGGAGGCAGGGCTTATTGAATCCGCTTCAGAATATGATTTGTTTTTATATCAAAACGGGTATGACAAAAAAATACGAGCAGGTACAGTTGAAATCCCTGCCGGTGCGGGCCAGGAAGAGATTGCTAGGATTATATGCGGCATTGAGTAGCAGACATGGACATTGTTACTGAATTGTTACCAATTTTTTTCATTTTTCTTGAAAATGCCTTGCAAGGGATATTTTTTTGTGGTACAATTTTTCTGTTATGGCGTTATCAATGGTGTTGCCATGATCAAACAATAAATCACGTATATTCAGGTCTGCCGGTGCCTTAGGACGTAGAGGTTTGCAGAAGAGGAGAATATGCGGAAGAACAACCAAATGGAGGTAGAGACATGAGCGTTATTTCAATGAAGCAGTTACTGGAAGCAGGTGTCCATTTCGGACATCAGACAAGAAGATGGAACCCTAAGATGGCTCCCTATATTTTTACGGAGAGAAACGGTATCCATATTATTGACCTGCAGAAGTCGGTAGGAAAGGTTGACGAGGCTTACAGGGCAGTATTTGAGATTGCATCACAGGGTGGAACGGTTCTTTTTGTGGGAACAAAGAAGCAGGCGCAGGATGCGGTTAAGGCAGAAGCGGAACGCTGTGGGATGTATTACGTAAATGAGAGATGGCTGGGTGGTATGCTGACCAACTTCAAGACAATCCGCAGCAGAATTGAAAGATTAAGAGCGATCGAGACTATGGCTGAAGACGGAACATTTGACGTGCTCCCCAAGAAGGAAGTAATCGCTCTTAAGAAAGAATGGGAAAAGCTTGAAAAGAACCTTGGTGGTATTAAGAATATGACCAGAATTCCTGATGCGATTTTTGTAGTGGATCCTAAGAAGGAGAGGATCTGTGTACAGGAAGCTCATGCATTGGGAATTACATTGATCGGTATCGGCGATACAAACTGTGATCCGGAAGAATTGGATTTCATCATTCCCGGTAATGATGATGCAATCAGGGCCGTGAAGCTGATTGTTTCTAAGATGGCGGATGCCGTTATTGAAGCAAATCAGGGTGAAGAGGCTCTGACGGAAGAGATGGTTATGGCAGAAGGCGAAGCGGCAGCTACAGATATAGAAGAAGTGGTCGCAGCGCAGGCAGAATAATTTTAAAATTACAGTTTGGCAGGAGGAATATAAAATGGCTAATGTAACAGCAGCTATGGTAAAAGAGTTAAGAGAAATGACCGGAGCAGGTATGATGGACTGCAAAAAGGCGCTTGGGGAAACCAACGGTGACATGGATGCGGCTGTTGAATATCTTAGAAAGAACGGACAGGCAAAAGCGGAAAAGAAAGCAGGCAGAATTGCGGCTGAGGGGCTTTGCCATGTAGTAGTAGAGGATAACAAGACTGCTGCAGTAGTGGAAGTAAATTCAGAGACAGATTTTGTTGCAAAGAATGAGGAGTTTCAGAAATTTGTTGCTGCAGTCGCACAGCAGGCAATCTCTTCTGAATCCACTGATATGGATGCGTTTATGGCTGAGAGCTGGAACGCTGATTCTTCCAAAACAGTAAAGGACGCATTGGTTGAGAAGATTTCCGTAATCGGTGAAAACTTAAATATCAGAAGATTTAAAAAAGTAGTTGCAGAGGATGGATGTGTGGTTTCCTATGTACATGGCGGCGGAAGGATTGGCGTTATCGTTGAAGCTGCTACGGATGTAGTAAACGATTCCGTGAAGGAGGCAATGACTAATCTTGCAATGCAGGTTGCAGCTCTTTCTCCGAAATATGTATCCACAGCAGATGTTTCCGAGGAATATAAGGCACATGAAAAAGAAATTTTGATGGCACAGATTGCCAACGATCCTAAGATGGCAGGCAAGCCAGAAAAAGTAATCGAAGGTGCGGTCAACGGACGTCTTAACAAAGAGCTTAAAGAAGTATGCCTGTTAGAGCAGGTTTATGTTAAAGCGGAAGACGGTAAGCAGACTGTTGCGCAGTATGTTGCACAGGTAGCAAAGGAAAATAATGCAAATCTTTCCGTAAAGAGTTTTGTACGTTTTGAAACGGGCGAAGGTATTGAGAAAAAGGTAGATGATTTTGCGGCAGAAGTTGCGGCACAGGCAGGAATGTAATCTGCCCTGATAAGCTGGATGCTTGATGATTCCCTACAGATAGTAGAAATACGTCTGTAGGGATTTTTTCATTGCCAAATGAGTTTAGCATGTGATACAATAAATATAAATCATGTGCAAGGAGAATACCCATGGAGGGCAATTATGACCGGAGGAGAAGGATCCGGCGGCTGAAAAAGATTATTGCAGGAAGTATTCTGGCAGCGATGATCATTCCATTAACTGTAAGCATTGCGTTAGGGATTTATGTATCCCGGCTAAAGGGAAGGATCAGCGAGTTAGAGGAGGAGCTGGCAAGTCTGCGGAATATCAGCAGCGAGGAGACAGGCATTTATACAACGGCTTCGGTGGAAACCTTTTCGAGAAGCCAGGCGGATGAACCACAGCTTATGGAAAAAGAAGATGCGGCAAATTGGGATAAGCAGGTGTATCTGACTTTTGATGACGGGCCAAGTGCTAATACCGGGCGGATTTTGGATATATTAAAAGAATATGACGTAAAAGCAACTTTTTTTGTATTAGGAAAGACAGATGCAAATTCCATCAAGTCTTATCAGAGGATTGTGGAGGAAGGGCATACATTGGCAATGCATTCATACAGTCATAAGTATGGGGAAATTTACAGATCCGAAGACAGCTTTGTCCAGGATTTGGAGAAACTTCAGGAACATCTTTATCAAGTGACGGGGGTTTGGTCCAGATTTTACAGGTTTCCGGGAGGAAGCTCCAATGCTGTGAGCAAAGTGGATATGCAGCAGCTGATTTCTTATCTGAATAAAAATGATATAACTTATTTTGACTGGAACATTGCTTCCGGTGATGCGGTAAGCGTTCAGCTTCCTGTGGAAACGATTGTCAATAATTGCGTCAGCGGGGTTGACAATGTGAGCGAATGCATGATTTTAATGCATGACGCATCAGAAAAGAATTCAACGGTAGATGCATTGCCGAGGATCATTGAGCAGATCAAGGGCAGGGGAGATACCGTGTTTTTGCCGATTACAGATGAAACGGTTCCGGTTCAGCATGTGACGGCAGATAATATAAGCATTGAATAAGACACGAATGGAGGATGGATAAGATGGGTTTTTTCTCAGATTTAAAAGAGGACTTATCACAGGCGGTAAATGAATTGATACCGGAAGAAGAGATGGAAACAACCAAAAAAGAAGAAACTATGATGATGCAGGAGACGGTATGGCCGGAGGAAGAAAAGACGGCTCCCGAGAAAGAGATGGAAATGGATTTTGGAACAAGTTATAGTCAGATGATTGATAATTTAGAAGTGGAGCAGGAAGAAACCGTGAAGGTTCCGGAAGAACCAATCTATGTTGCGCCGGTAGCTGAAAAGGTGGTGTCCGAGTCAAAGCTTTCAGGAACGAGAAAAAATATAGACGAGACTTCTATCCTTACGGAGTCTATGATCATTAATGGTAATATGGCAACAGAAGGGTCTCTTGAAGTAAGGGGAAGCATTGTAGGTAATGTGGAGGCACTGGGCAAGCTGAACATTACGGGTGTAATTCAAGGAAATTCCCAGGCGGCGGAGATTTATGCGGAAGGTGCAAAAATTACAGGTGATCTGAAAAGCGAAGGAAGTATTAAGGTAGGGCAAAGTACCGTGATCATTGGAAATATTTTTGCAGCCAGCGCAGTGATCGCAGGTGCGATCAAGGGTGATATTGATGTACGGGGGCCGGTCATCCTGGATACATCAGCAATCGTAATGGGTGATATTAAATCCAAATCCGTGCAAATCAATAATGGTGCCGTGATAGAAGGTATGTGTTCACAGTGTTATGCTGAAGTGAACCCCACATCGTTCTTTGAAGAACTGAAAAAGATGAAATAAGGGGGCATGGATATGCGGAGGATTTTACTGAAACTAAGCGGAGAGGCCTTGGCAGGGGAAAAGAAGACAGGTTTTGATGAGGATACTGTCAGGGGAGTGGCGCTTCAGGTACGGCAGTTAATAGATGACGGCATCCAGGTAGGCATAGTTACCGGAGGTGGAAATTTCTGGCGGGGCAGAACCAGCGAAAGAATGGACAGGACAAAGTCAGATCAGATCGGGATGCTTGCTACGGTCATGAATTGTATTTACGTATCAGAGATTTTCCGCAGCGCAGGGATGGGAACCGTGGTGCTGACTCCATTTACATGCGGCTCATTTACGGAACTTTTTTCAAAAGACAAGGCCAATGAATATTTTGAAAAAGGAATGGTGGTGTTTTTTGCCGGTGGAACAGGACATCCTTATTTTTCCACGGATACTGGCGTGGTGCTTAGGGCGGTTGAAGTGGAAGCGGATGTGATCCTGCTTGCCAAGTCTATTGACGGGGTATATGACAGCGATCCGAAAATGAACCCGGATGCAAAAAAATACGATGAGGTCAGCATTGATCAGGTGATTGCGGGAAATCTTCAGGTAGTGGACATGACCGCTTCCATTCTTGCAAGGGATAACAAAGTGCCTATGTGGGTATTTGGTTTAAATGAAGAGAACAGTATTGTGAATACCGTTAAAGGAAATTTCAGCGGAACAAAGGTGACAGTATAAGACGGATTTCGGAAAGGCATGGTTAGTGAAATGGATGAGAGATTAAAAGTATATGATGATAAAATGAAAAAGACTTACGAGCACTTGGAGAATGATTATTTAGGAATCAGGGCAGGGCGCGCTAATCCTCATGTGTTAGATAAGCTGCGTGTGGATTATTACGGAACGCCGACGCCGATCCAGCAAGTAGGGAATGTGACTATACCGGAAGCGAGGATGATTCAGATTGCACCCTGGGAGAAAACGCTGATTAAAAGTATAGAAAAAGCAATCCTTGCTTCGGACATTGGGATTACGCCATCTAATGACGGGGCAGTGATCAGGCTGGTATTTCCGGAGCTTACAGAGGAACGCAGAAAAGATCTGGTAAAGGATATTAAGAAAAAGGCAGAAGAATGCAAGGTAGCGGTCCGTAATATCAGGAGGGATGGCAATGATGCATTTAAAAAGCTTGCAAAGGCGGAGGTTTCTGAAGACGAAATAAAAGAGCTTACAGATAACCTTCAGAAAATGACAGATAAATATATTAAGGATGTTGACAAGCTGATGGAAGAAAAGTCAAAAGAGATCCTTACGGTATAAACGGTGACGAGGAAGGGGCATACGATCAGGTTTGGGTCGTTGCCCTTTTGTCACGTTCAGAATCAAACGGGCTTTGAAAAGCGATAAGAAAGGTGTATAATCATGTCAGGAGAAAAAGAGCTTATAATGCCTAAGCATGTGGCGATTATTTTGGATGGAAACGGCAGATGGGCGAAAAGCAAGGGAATGCCAAGGAATTACGGCCATGTACAGGGCGCAAAGAATGTGGAAGTCATCTGTGAGGAAGCATATAAGATGGGGATCCAGTATCTTACCGTGTATGCATTCAGTACGGAGAACTGGAACAGACCGAAAGATGAAGTGGATGCCTTGATGAAACTTCTGCGCAATTATATGAAGACCTGTCTTGCCACAGCAAAGAAAAATCGTATGTGTGTCAGGGTGATCGGGGATAAATCCGGTCTGGATGAGGATATCAGAAGCAGGATTGCACAGTTGGAGGAGTCCACGAAAGATAATGACGGTCTTCATTTCCAGATCGCATTAAATTACGGCGGCAGGGATGAGATTGTCCGTATGGTGAAAAAGGTTGCAGGAAAGGTTAAGGAGGGAGAGATTTCCTTAGAAGAAGTAACTCAGGAGTATGTGTCAGATATGCTGGATACTTGCGGGCTTCCGGAACCGGATCTGCTCATCCGGACCTGTAATGAACAGAGGATATCTAATTTTTTATTATGGCAGCTGGCTTATACGGAGTTTTATTTTACACCGGCAGCCTGGCCGGATTTTACAAAGGAAGAATTGATTAAGGCCGTGGAAGCATATAATCATAGAGACAGGAGATACGGCCTTGTAAAGGAGGAGTAAGGTATGTTTTGGACCAGGCTCATGAGCAGTGCGATTCTCGTGGTGCTTGCATTGCTCTTCATTTTAACAGGAGGGTATTTGCTGGCTGCAGTGCTGCTCTTTTTGGCGCTTATGGCATTCCATGAACTGATGAAAGCTTGTAAATTGACCGGAAAAGCAGGGAAAACGGACAGACTGGAGGTTATTGGCTATGCAGGGATCATCATATATTACCTGTTGATGGTTTTTTCAAAAGAGAGAGAATATTTATTTCTTATGCTGATCGTTATGTTAGCGGCTTTTATGTTCCTTTATGTGTTTGCGTTTCCGAGTTACCGTGCGGAGCAGATAATGTGTGCTTTTTTTTGTGTGGCTTATGCGCCGGTTATGCTTTCTTTCATTTATCTGGTGAGGGAGCTTCCCCATGGCATTTATACGGTGTGGATGATTTTTATCAGTTCCTGGATTTGTGATACCTGTGCATATGCGGTAGGGATGATGTTTGGAAAACACAAGCTTGCGCCGGTATTAAGTCCCAAAAAATCCATTGAAGGCGCCATAGGCGGGATTGTGGGATCGGCGGTCGTAGGGGCATTATATGCTCATTTTGTCGTGGAATCAGTGATCAGTGACCAGAATGTTCTGTGGGCATTTGTTTTGATCAGCGCTGTAGGGGCAGTTATTTCCCAGGTTGGAGATCTGGCGGCTTCCGCAATCAAGAGGAATCATGAGATCAAGGATTACGGTAAGCTGATCCCGGGCCATGGCGGGGTGATGGATCGTTTTGACAGTGTTATTTTTACAGCACCGATGATCTATTTTTTAACATTGTTACTGATACACGGATAGGCGCCGCAGGGGGATAAGTTTGGAAGTTAACTTCCAAACTTTCTATTGGCGCAGTATCGCAAGATATGCTTGCGATATGCAGGGGGATAAGAATGAAGAAAATCGGAATTTTAGGATCGACAGGTTCGATTGGAACACAGACGTTGGAAATTGTAAGAAACAATAAGGATCTTCAGGTTACAGCTCTGGCGGCAGGCAGAAACACGGGAAAGATGGAGGAGCAGATTCGGGAGTTTCAGCCTAAATTGGCTGTGATGTGGGGCGAAGAAGAAGCAAAAGAGCTAAGAGAGAGGGTTTCCGATACAGGTACACGGGTTTTAAGCGGCATGGAAGGGCTTTTGGAACTGGCTGTGGAAACGGAGATGGAGGTTTTGGTTACGGCAATTGTGGGCATGATAGGGATAAGGCCAACAATTGCTGCCATCGAAGCGGGAAAGACCATTGCCCTTGCCAATAAAGAGACTTTAGTCACTGCTGGGCATATCATTATGCCTTTAGCGGCAAAAATGCAGGTGCCGATCCTGCCGGTGGACAGCGAGCATAGTGCAATCTTTCAGTCTATGCATGGGGAAAATAGAAAGCGGGTCAGTAAGATACTGCTGACTGCGTCCGGAGGCCCATTCCGGGGAAAAAAGCGCAAGGATCTTTCTGATATTACGGTGGAGGACGCCTTAAAGCACCCAAATTGGTCCATGGGAAGGAAAATTACAGTGGATTCTTCCACACTGGTAAATAAAGGGTTGGAGGTTATCGAGGCAAAATGGCTGTTTGGCGTTGAGCCGTCTGATATCCAGGTGGTGGTACATCCTCAAAGCATTATCCACTCTATGGTGGAATATGTGGACGGGGGGATCATGGCGCAGCTTGGTACGCCGGATATGAAGCTACCAATCCAGTATGCGCTGTTTTATCCGGACAGAAGGCCGATGAATGGAAAAAGGGTAGATTTTTTTAGTCTGGGTTCCATTACCTTTGAAGAACCGGATGTGGAAACTTTTAAGGGGCTTTCTATGGCATATGAGGCAGCCGCCGCCGGAGGAAGCATGCCTACGGTGTTTAATGCGGCAAATGAAAAAGCAGTGGCCTTGTTTTTGGACAGGAAGATCTGCTTTCTGGAAATATACGATCTTATACAAGGGGCGATGGAACATCATCAGGTGATTGAAAACCCGTCCGTGGAGCAGATCCTTGAAGCAGAAGCGGAAGCTTATGAATATATCATGCGGTTGGCGCAGTGAAGTATTATTAGTATACATTGTCACAGGAGGTTGGTAGATTGGTAGTTTCAATACTTTTATTTTTGCTTATTTTCTTTGTTGTGGTCATATCCCATGAATTTGGACATTTTATCATTGCAAAGAAAAATGGAATCCATGTGGTGGAATTTTTTATCGGCATGGGTCCATCTTTATTGTCTTTTACCAAAGGAGACACGAAATATTCTTTGAAGCTTTTCCCGATAGGAGGAGCTTGTGTATTTGAAGCGGAAGACGGGCTTGCCGCAAAGGAAGGGGAGCTGTCGGAAGGGGCATTTCCCAATGCGCCGGTATGGTCCAGGGTCGCAACCATCTTTGCGGGGCCGCTTTTCAATTTTCTTACTGCTTATGTCATGGCGCTGATTATTGTCTCAAGCTGCGGGGTGACGCTTCCGGCAGTTCATTCGGTGAACGAGGGCAGCAGTGCTCAGGAGGCCGGAATGAAAGCCGGTGATATGATAGTTAAGATTAATGGAAAAAGTACCCACTTAAGCGGGGAAGTTTCGCTGATTTCCCAGTTGAACAGGAAAGGTGAACCGCTTGAAATTGTTTATACAAGGGATGGGGAGAAACACACCACCGTGATCAATCCGTATTATGACGAAGCAGACGGACGTTATTATATGGGAATCGGAGTGGGGGCATATCTAAAATGCAATGTACCGCAGACTTTTCAGTATGCTTTTTATACCATGAAGTTTTATGTGGAATCAACATTTAAGAGTCTTCAAATGCTGGTGACAGGGCAGCTTTCCAAAGATGATGTTTCCGGTCCTGTGGGGATCGTAAAGATGGTGGATGAAGTTTACGACACGGTAAAGCCTTACGGGATTTTAGACATTGTCCTTAATATGATCAATATTGCGTTACTCCTTTCCGTGAACCTGGGTATTGTAAATCTGCTCCCGCTTCCGGCACTTGACGGAGGGCGTTTGGTATTTTTGCTGATAGAGGCGGTCCGCGGCAAACCGGTTCCGCCGGAGAAGGAAGGAATGGTACATTTAGCGGGAATGATGGCTTTAATGGTGTTGATGGTGCTTGTACTATTTAATGATATAACGAAATTTTTTGGATGAAAATAAATTTTTAAAGTAAAACTATTGTGCAGAATTAACGAAATTGCTTTTTTGGTAATTATGTACAATAGTTTTTTTCTTACAAAAGAAGTAAAATAAAATCATTCTATATTTCTGGATTTCAAATGCAGGCATCGCTGCGGTTTTCAGGCTGAAAGAATTAAGTGGAAAATAAGGAAAGGATGGAGAGGGTGGTAAAAAATTGAAATATTTATCCGGTTTTTACTGGGAACGGGGAAGGAGTAAGGCCAATCAGGACTCCATTGTTTTACAGCAGGTGGTGACTGACTATGGCAGGATACTTCTGGCGGCGGTATCTGATGGAATAGGCGGGCTATCGGAGGGGGAAAATGCCAGCGGGTATATCGGGGAAAAGATGGTGGAAAATTTTTACAGTCAGCTGATTCCGATTACGGGGAAGCGACGAAAGAAGCATTTGCTCCTAAGAAGCCTGCTGCGGTGTTTCTACCAGATTAGGCAGACATTTATACAGTACGGGCAGGAGCGGGAGATTATGCTTGGCGCAACCGTCTCGTTACTTCTTTTGTGGAAAAGAAATTATTTGATTTTTCATTTGGGAGACAGCCGCATTTACCACTATTGTGGAAAAAAATATAAAATATTAACGACGGATCACTCTGATGGAAAAAATGGCCTGACCAAGTGTTTAGGTTCCTTTCCCTTCCAGAAACCGGATATCCGGTTTGGGAAAATACGTGGGAAATGTGGTTTTTTGTTATGCAGTGACGGATTTTACAGGAAACAGTCCGTAGAAAACCTTGCATTACTATCTCCGGAGCAGGCAGGAGGGGAAGAGCAGATTGAAAGACGGCTTGAGGAAATGGGGCAGGCAGCTCTGCGGCGTGGAGAGAAGGACAACATGTCGGCTGTTTATATTAAAGTATGTTAAAACAGAAAGGAACAGGCGTAATTTGAAAGAAAAAGCATCGACAAAAATTTTACTTCAAAAATATGAGATGATTGGGAAGTTGGGGCAGGGAACTGAAGGGAAGGTTTATCTGGTAAAGGATCTGCATTTAGACAGGTTGGCAGCTGTGAAAGAAAGTACAGGCCCTGTAGCGGCAGAGCAGGAGATTACAGGTGAAGCAAAATTGCTGAAAGAACTGTCACATCCCGGGCTTCCTGTAGTATATGATTATTTTCAGGAAGAGGACAAGACTTATCTGGTTATGGAATATGTGGAAGGGATCACATTAAGGGTTTATCTGCAAAAAAATAGAACCGTACCAATCCGGCAGGCTCTGCAATGGGTGATTTTGTTGTGTGACGTGCTGGCTTATTTGCATGGAAGGGGGCAGGCTGTGATTTACCGTGACTTGAAACCGGAAAATATCATGATACAGCCGGACGGCAGCCTGAAGCTGGTGGATTTAGGCGGTGCCATGCGCTATGCCTGCAGACATAGAGGTGAAGGGAACCTGGCAGGAACGCCTGGCTACTGCCCTCCGGAACAGTGGAGGGAAAAAAAGGGGGATAAGACGTGGGATGTGTATGCCTTAAGCGCAGTGTTCCATGAAATGCTTACAGGGATCAAGCCGGCAAAGCAATCCTGCGTTCGTCTGCCAATCCGGCAGTATGACTGCAGTCTGCCCCGGGGCTTGGAAAAGGTGATCGAGACAGGAACCAGTGAAAAGAAAGCAGACCGCTACCAGACGGTGGAAGAATTAAAAGAGGCACTTTTGTCATACAATAAACAGGATTGGCGCAAGAAGGCATTATGGAAGATGAAAGAACTTCTTGTGATTCTTTTCTTTTTGGCAGCAGGAGTGGCCGTCCTTTGGCCTTTGCATAAAGGAGTGGCGGAAAGTGAAATCCCGTTCCCTTTTTTGAATGGTCCGTTAGTATTAGCCGGTCTTGCAGTACTTTTAAAGAAAATCTGGTTTGGAAGGAGAAAGAAACAGAACCATCTTAGAAAGCAGGAAAAAAATGTATGGCTTACGGAAAAGAAATTTTCAGGGCTGTATGTTATTATAATTTTCTTCCTTGGCAGTGGCCTGGGAGGGGCTTTGTGGGAAATGACATCAGCACGGTGGGCCCCCTGCTGCCCTTGGAGGGGGAATAAAGCCTATGCCAGTGAGAGCGAAGAAAAATTGTGGGTGGAAATGCGGGATGACAAAGGAAGAAAGATGCTGCTTAAGGAAGGGGCTGTTTATGTGCCGGAGGAATGTATACGTTTTGAAATTCCGGCGGACAGGCTCCCACAGGAGGAAATTAGACTGCAGATGGTGGCGGAGGGGGAGGAGGGAGGTGTGTACGTAAGCAGAATTTTTCTAATCGGAGGAAGGAATGAATAAAAATAAACTAAATACAATTGAATACATATCATTTTTGTGATAAAATGTGACCAGATTCATAGATGAAACACGTAGACTTTATTTTTTACCAGTGATATACTAATCATACAGGAGGATTGTAAATGACAGATAGCAAAAAGCTTGATTTATTACTTGAGAAAGTAACGGGGATTGAAAAAGATGTGTCGGAATTGAAGAAAGACATGGTAGAAGTGAAAGCGGATACCGTGGAGCTTAAAAAGGATGTGTCGGAATTGAAGAAAGACATGGTAGAAGTGAAAGCGGATATCGTGGAGCTTAAAAAGGATGTGTCGGAATTGAAGAAAGACATGGTAGAAGTGAAAGCGGATATCGTGGAGCTTAAAAAGGATGTGTCGGAGCTAAAGAAAGATGTGTCAGAACTTAAAAAAGACGTTACGGTATTGAAGGAAGAGGTAAGGGTAATGAAAGGTGAGATCATTCATTTACATCGATATAGTGACCTGATTCTTGATGAGGTTGAAAGGGTGCATAGCATTTTGGACATGCACAAAGCAGATAAAAGGGTACATACAGCATAATTAAGCAGGAGGTATAAAGCGCATATGACGAGAGAAAGTACAAGGGTGATCCATATAGGGGATAGGGTGATCGGGGGAGGAAACCCGATCCTGATCCAGTCCATGACAAATACAAAAACGGAAGATGTGGAAGCTACGGTAAGGCAGATCCATCAGTTGGAAGCGGCGGGCTGTGAGATCATTCGCTGTACTGTGCCGACGATGGAAGCGGCCAGGGCACTTTTTGAGATCAAACGGCAGATTTCGGTTCCTCTTGTGGCGGATATCCACTTTGACCATAAGATGGCGATTGCCGCCATAGAAAACGGTGCCGATAAGATAAGGATCAATCCCGGGAATATAGGTGGGAAGGATAAATTAGCGGCAGTTGTAGCGGCGGCAAAAGAAAGAAATATTCCAATCCGCGTGGGAGTAAACAGCGGTTCTCTTGAAAAGGAGCTGGTGGAGAAATATCATGGCGTTACGGCCCAGGGGATAGTAGAAAGCGCTTTGAACAAAGTGCATATGATAGAGGAACTCGGTTATGAAAATATGGTTATCAGCATTAAGTCTTCTGACGTGCTCATGTGTGTCCGGGCTCACGAGATTCTTGCCGAAAAGACAGACTATCCGCTTCACGTAGGGATTACGGAGGCTGGAACAATCATCAGTGGAAATATCAAGTCTTCCATAGGGCTTGCCCTGATTTTAAATCAGGGGATTGGGGATACTATCCGCGTATCCCTGACCGGTGACCCGGTGGAGGAAATTAAGTCGGCAAAATTGATTCTGCGGACTCTGGGGCTTAGAAAGGGAGGAATCGAGGTGATATCCTGTCCGACCTGCGGCCGGACGAAAATTGATCTGATCAGCCTTGCTAATCAGGTGGAGACTATGGCAGCGAAGTATCCCCTTGATATAAAAGTGGCAGTGATGGGGTGTGCTGTCAATGGCCCGGGAGAAGCAAAAGAAGCGGATATCGGCATTGCAGGTGGAATTGGGGAAGGGCTTCTTATTAAAAAGGGTGAAATCATAAAAAAAATTCCGGAAGATCAGCTTCTGGCCGTCTTAGAAGATGAGTTAAAGAACTGGGGCGGGCAGGCCTGATGCCGGAAACAGCAGAGGATATACATAGATGGCGAAGCAATTTTTTGAAGTATTTCCGGCCCTTAAGCTGGATGCAAAAGTCAGGGATATTTTTGAACAGGTAACAGTGGAAAAGGTCTCTGCAACGAAGCAAAGAGACCTGATCCGCGTTACCATTGTAAGTGATTACCTGATTCAGAAGGATATGGTCTTCCGGGTGGAAAAGGATATCAAAAAGCAGCTTTTTGCGGCCCATGAGGTGACGGTAAAGCTTTATGAGAAATTTCATCTTTCGGAGCAATATAATCCGGAAAAGCTGATGGACGCATATAAAGACAGCATTCTTTTGGAACTTCGTGGCTACAGTCCGATAGAGTACAATCTGTTTAAGGGTGCTAAAATAGAATTTCCGAGGGAAGGGGAAATGGTTCTCTTAGTTGAGGACTCTGTTCCGGCACGCAGCAAGGCTGATGAATTGAAACGGATTTTGGAAAAAATTTTTACGGAGCGGTGCGGCCTTCCGGTTTCCTGTCAGATGGAATACGTAGAAAAGAAAGAAGGCGGCAGGAAAGAAGAAGACGATATCAAGATTGCCCGTCAGATCCAGGAGATTACGGTAAGGGCGTTTGGAAGCAGCCTGCCCCGGACAAAAGAGGTACCAGAAAATGTGGAAACTGACGGGGCTCTTGCGGATGCTGCCCGGATGGATCAGGTTTCAGCAAAGGAACCTTTGACAGATACTGTTTTGGCAGGAGGACTTTCCAGGGAAAATAATAACGGGCAGACTGGGAAAGTCACCAAACTTCAAAAAGGCGGATCAGGTTCTGGCGGCGAAAAGAAGAATTTCCGAAAAGGGGATCTGGGAAAAGGCGGGCGGAGTGACTTTAAACGGGCCGTGAAACGTTCCGATAACCCGGATGTGATCTATGGAAGAGATTTTGAAGAGGAAGCAATGCCCATAGAGGATATCATCGGCGAGATGGGCGAGGTGGTGATCCGAGGGAAGATCATTAATTATGATTCCAGAGAAATCAGGAATGAAAGAACAATCCTGATCTTTGATGTGACGGACTTTACGGATACGATGACGATCAAGCTTTTTGCCCGCAATGAGCAGGTTACGGAGCTGACGGAAGGGATTAAAAAAGGCGCTTTTGTAAAGCTTAAGGGTCTGACCACCATTGATAAATTTGACAATGAGCTTACTATTGGTTCTCTGGTCGGAGTAAAGAAAATACCGGATTTTACCAGTTCCAGGAGCGATAATAGTGCAAGGAAGCGGGTGGAGCTTCATTGTCATACAAAGATGAGTGATATGGACGGCGTTTCCGAGGCGAAGGATATTGTGAAGCGTGCCTTTCAGTGGGGCCACCCGGCCATTGCCATAACGGATCATGGAGTGGTGCAGGCGTTCCCGGATGCTAACCATGTATGGGAAGACCTTTGGAAAGCAGAAAAGGGAAAACGAAAGGAAGCGGGGGATGGGAACCCTGACAAGCAGAATTTCTTTAAGATCATCTATGGCATGGAGGCTTATCTTGTAGATGATTTGCATGAGATTGTGACCGGGGAGTGTGGACAGGATTTTGATGTGGATTTTGTGGTGTTTGATATCGAGACCACCGGATTTTCCCCGGTGAAAAACCGGATCATTGAGATTGGGGCGGTGAAGGTCTCCGGCGGACAGATTAGTGGCCGTTTTTCCTCTTTTGTGAACCCGGACGTTCCCATTCCTTTTGAGATAGAAAAGCTTACAGGAATCAATGACGCCATGGTCATTGATGCTCCTTTTATTGAGACGGTGCTGCCAGATTTTTTGGCATTTTGCGGCGATGCCGTGCTGGTTGCCCACAACGCAAATTTTGACATGAGCTTTATCATGGAAAATGCTCAGCGTCAGGGGATCAAACGGGAGTTTACTTATGTGGATACGGTAGGGATTGCAAGGATACTCCTTCCCAATCAGGCGAAGCATACGTTAGACGCAGTGGCAAAATCTATGAATGTTTCTCTGGAAAACCATCACCGTGCGGTGGATGATGCGGAAGCAACGGCAGAGATTTTTGTGAAGTTTATTCCGAAGCTTAAAGAAGCGGGGGCGGATACTTTAGCGAAGCTAAATAAAATGGGGGAAGCCAGTCCGGATATTATTAAAAGACTTCCTTCTTACCATGCAATCATTCTTGCTAAGAATAATATCGGCAGGGAAAATCTCTATACCCTTGTCTCCGAGTCACACCTTACTTATTACAGCAAAAGGCCCCGGGTGCCTAAAAGCCTTCTGTTAAAGCACAGGGAAGGTCTGATCTTGGGCAGCGCCTGTGAGGCAGGGGAGCTTTACCGGGCACTTTTGGACGGGAAGCCGGAGCTAGAAATAGCTAGGCTTGTGAACTTTTATGATTATTTGGAGATACAGCCCTTAGGGAATAACAAATTCATGATCGAATCGGAACGGATATCCGAGATCAACAGTATGGAAGATATCAAGGATATGAACCGGAGGATTGTGGAATTGGGGGAAGAATTTAATAAACCGGTAGTGGCTACCTGCGATGTGCATTTCATAGACCCGGAAGATGAGGTGTACCGGCGGATCATTATGGCAGGGAAAGGGTTTGCGGATGCAGAAGACCAGGCACCGTTATATTTTCGGACCACGGAGGAAATGCTGGAGGAATTTTCTTATCTTGGGAGTGATAAGGCGGAAGAAGTGGTGATCACCAATACCAATAAGATTGCGGATCAGATTGACGTGATGGCGCCAGTGCGGCCGGATAAATGCCCGCCGGTGATTCCGGAAAGTGACAAGACCCTTAAGGAAATCTGTTATAGTAAGGCACATGAACTGTATGGGGAAGAGCTGCCGCCCATTGTTAAAGAGCGTCTGGAAAAGGAACTTCATTCCATTATAGGGAATGGTTTTGCCGTGATGTATATCATTGCTCAAAAACTGGTGTGGAAGTCGGTGGAGGACGGCTACCTGGTGGGATCGCGTGGTTCGGTGGGCTCTTCGCTGGTGGCTTTTATGGCAGGGATCACGGAAGTAAATTCCTTAAGTGCCCATTATCGATGCCCTAAATGCAGATACTATGATTTTGATTCCCCGGAGGTAAGGGCTTTTTCGGGGAATGCGGGCTGCGATATGCCGGATAAGGAGTGTCCGGTATGCGGCGCGCCCCTTATCAAAGACGGGTTTGATATCCCGTTTGAGACCTTTCTTGGGTTTAAAGGGGACAAGGAGCCGGATATCGACCTGAACTTTTCCGGTGAATACCAGAGTAAAGCTCATAAATATACGGAAGTGATCTTTGGCGCAGGGCAGACATACCGTGCAGGAACTATAGCGACCCTGGCGGATAAGACTGCTTTCGGTTATGTGAAGAATTATTATGAGGAGCGGGGAAACCGGAAGCGTACATGCGAGATCAATCGGATCGTAGGGGGATGCACCGGGATCAGGAGAAGTACCGGACAGCATCCGGGAGGAATTATAGTTCTTCCGGTAGGGGAAGATATCAATTCCTTTACTCCGGTACAGCATCCGGCTAATGATATGACAACGGATATTGTGACCACTCATTTTGATTATCACTCCATTGACCACAACCTGTTAAAGCTGGATATTCTCGGGCACGATGACCCGACCATGATCCGTATGCTGCAGGATCTGACAGGCATTGACCCTACAAAGATACCGTTAGATGATAAAGGGGTCATGTCTTTATTCCAGAATACATCCGCTCTTGGGATCACGCCGGAGCAGATTGACGGCTGCCCCCTGGGGTCTTTGGGAATACCGGAGTTTGGAACAGAGTTTGTCATCCAAATGCTTCTTGACACCAAACCCCAGAGTTTGTCTGACCTGATTCGAATTTCCGGACTTGGACATGGTACGGATGTGTGGCTTGGGAATGCCCAGACATTGATTGCGGAGGGGAAAGCTAATATCTCCGGCTGCATCTGCTGCCGTGATGATATTATGATCTATCTGATCCACAAAGGGGTAGACAGCGCTCTTTCTTTTACCATTATGGAGAGTGTGCGTAAAGGGAAAGGATTAAAGGAGGAGTGGGAGAAGGAAATGACCGCCCACGATGTGCCGGATTGGTATATCTGGTCCTGTAAAAAGATCAAATACATGTTCCCGAAAGCCCATGCGGCGGCTTATGTGATGATGGCCTGGCGGATTGCTTATTGTAAGATCAACTATCCCCTTGCTTATTATGCCTCTTACTTTTCCATCCGGGCATCGGCATTTTCTTATGAGCTGATGTGCCAGGGGCAGCACCATTTGGAAAATGTGATGGCGGATTATAAGAGGAGGGCGGACGTTTTGTCTAAAAAGGAACAGGACTCCTTTAAAGATATGAAGATTGTGCAGGAAATGTATGCCAGAGGATTTGATTTTGTTCCGATTGATATTTTTTCTGCCCATTCCAGAAACTTTCAGATTGTTGATGGCAAACTGATGCCTTCTCTAAACAGTATTGACGGGTTGGGAGAAAAGGCGGCGGATGCCATAGTGGAGGCGGCGAAAGATGGCCCGTTCCTTTCCAAGGACGATTTCAGGCAAAGGACGAAAACTTCTAAGACCGTGGTGGATATGATGGACAATCTAAACCTTTTAGGGAATTTGCCGGAGTCTAACCAGATCAGTTTGTTTGATTTTGTGTCGTGAGGAAAGAAGAGAGAAGGATATACCGATTTGTAATATGCGATGATGAATCAGCGGATTTGCTTTATATACGAAGCAGGGTCAGCGAGTGGGCCAAAACGCAATGTCTGGAAGTGGATGTGGAAGAGTTTCCATTGGTATATGGATGCAAAATGGTGTATGCTGTTCCTCCCGCTTATGGAAGATCCGAAAGTTCAGGACAGGCAGGAGAAGCTTTTGACAGGGAAAGGGTGTTGGAATGCCTGCAAAAAGCAGGGATTGCGGAAATGACGGAAAAACTGCCAAAAGGGATCGATACCAATATAGGAAAAGATTTTGAGGAGGACGGGATATGGATTTCCGGTAGCGGAGTATGAAATCTATTCAAAGTTCAATGAGATCGTGGGAGACCGGACCGCGGTCTATATCATCCACAGACTTTCTTCCTGCCGGTTTTGCGATGAGATACTGGTCTTCCATGAAGGGAAAATGATCCAGCAGGGAAGCCATGAAGAGCTTTTGGCAAAGCCGGAAGGAAAATATGCGCAGCTTTGGGATGCACAGGCAAAATATTATACATGAAATCGAAAATCCCATTGAAAAAAATCCTGTTTTGTGTATAATGATATGGACGGCGCAAAAAAGGATTTATGAGATAAGAGGATTGAAACATGATCAGTGCAAACAATGTGACTTACCGTGTAGGGAAGAAAGCTTTATTTGAGGATGTAAACATTAAATTTACGGAAGGGAACTGCTACGGGCTTATCGGTGCAAACGGTGCAGGGAAATCCACCTTCTTAAAGATTTTATCCGGTCAGTTAGAAACCACCAAGGGGGATATTGTGATCACCCCGGGGCAGCGCCTTTCCGTGTTGGAACAGGATCATTTTAAATATGACACTTATTCTGTGATGGATACGGTCATCATGGGTAATGAGCGGCTTTATCAGATTATGAAGGAAAAGGACGCCATTTATGCCAAGGAAGATTTCACGGACGAGGACGGGATAAGGGCCAGTGAGCTGGAAGGGGAATTTGCGGAGATGGACGGCTGGGAAGCGGAGTCCAACGCTGCAATGCTTTTAAACGGCTTGGGAATTGATACCGCTCTCCATTACAGTGAGATGAAAGATTTAAGCGGTAATGAAAAAGTGAAGGTGCTTCTTGCCAAGGCTCTGTTCGGAAATCCGGATATCATGCTTTTGGATGAGCCTACCAACCATTTGGATTTAGACGCTATTGCATGGCTGGAAGAGTTTTTGATCAATTTTGAAAATACGGTGATCGTGGTATCCCATGATCGTTACTTTTTAAATAAGGTATGTACTCATACGGCGGACATCGACTATGGCAAGATCCAGCTTTATGCAGGGAACTATGATTTCTGGTACGAATCCAGCCAGCTTTTGATCAGGCAGATGAAGGAAGCTAATAAAAAGAAGGAAGAAAAGATCAAGGAACTGCAGGAATTTATTTCCCGTTTCTCGGCAAATGCTTCCAAGTCAAAACAGGCTACTTCCAGAAAGAGAGCACTTGAGAAAATCGAGCTGGACGAGATCAAGCCTTCAAGCAGGAAGTACCCTTATATTGATTTTCGGCCGGAACGTGAAATTGGGAATGAGGTGCTGACGGTAGAAGGGATTTCAAAGACCATAAATGGCGAAAAGGTTTTGGACAATGTGTCTTTTATTTTAGGGCATAATGATAAGGCAGCCTTTGTGGGCAGTAATGAATTTGCAAAGACCACCCTGTTCCAGATACTCATGGGAGAGATGGAGCCGGATGAAGGAACTTATAAATGGGGTGTGACCACTTCTCAGGCATATTTCCCCAAGGACAGCACGACGGAATTTGACAGTGACCTGACCATTGCGGACTGGCTCACCGGCTATTCTCCGGTTAAGGACGTGACTTATGTGCGCGGTTTTCTTGGCAGGATGTTGTTTGCCGGCGAAGACGGTGTGAAAAAGGTAAAGGTGCTTTCTGGTGGTGAGAAGGTACGCTGTCTGCTATCTAAAATGATGATCAGCGGCGCAAACTGCCTGATACTGGATGAGCCTACCAACCATCTGGACATGGAAGCGATCACGGCTTTGAACAATGGTCTGATCAAGTTCCCGGGGGTGGCGGTTTTTGCCTGCCATGACCATCAATTTGTCCAGACCACAGCAAATAGAATTATGGAAATTCTGCCTGACGGTACGCTGATTGACAAGATCACCACTTACGATGAATATCTGGAAAGCGATGAAATGGCAAGGAAGCGTACTGTTTACACAAAACAAGCCGGAGAAGATGATAATTAATTATGGACAGGATAGATTTACACACCCATTCTAATAAATCTGACGGAAGCTTATCCCCTGCCGAGCTGGTACGCCATGCAGCCGGTCAGGGGCTTTTGGCCATTGCCCTTACGGACCACGATACCACGGAAGGTATTGACGAGGCCATGGAAGAGGCAGAAAAACTGAATATTGAATTGATTCCGGGGATTGAATTTTCTACCGAATATGAGGGGAAAGATATCCATATCGTAGGCCTTTATATTGATCATCACAGCGAGTATTTTAAGCGGCGTTTGGTCAATTTTGTCAACGGGAGGACGATCCGCAATAAGGAAATGTGCCGCAGGCTGACGGAACACGGTATGCCGGTGGAATATGAGGAGCTGGCGGCGGAGTATCCGGACTGTGTGATCACCCGTTCCCATTTTGCGGGATATTTGCTTCGCCATGGTTATGTGAAAAGCAGGAAGGAAGCGTTTGACCGCTATATCGGTGACGGATGTTCCTGCTTTGTACCAAGAAAAAAGATCACTCCCATGCGGGCAGTGGAAATCATTTTGAAGGCAGGCGGTTTCCCGGTACTTGCCCACCCAGTGCTTTACGGGATGAAAAAGGAATGTTTGGAGCGGCTGGTGGTCCGCTTAAAAGCTATGGGTCTGCAGGGGATAGAGGTGCTTTACAGCACTTATGCGGCGTCTGATGAGAGGGATATGCGCCGTCTTGCTGCAAAGTATGATCTGTGCGTCTGCGGGGGATCGGATTTTCACGGGAAGGCGAAGCCGGGGCTGGAACTTGGCACAGGCTATGGAAATCTTTTTGTGCCGGAAAAGATACTGTGGCGTATCAAAGAAAGAAGAGAGTGGATGAAAGACCATCCGGAAGAATTGCGCCCTCAGAAGATCTTGTTTACCGATTTGGACGGCACGCTGCTTGATGGCAAAAAGCAGATCAGTGATTATACAAGGAAGGTTTTGGCGGACTGGACGGCGGCAGGGCACAAGCTGGTCTTGTGTTCCGGCAGGGATATCAACAGCGTGGCAAATGTGAAGGAATACCTTAAGCTGCCGGATCAGAGTATGTACCTGATCGGCTATAACGGTGGGGAGATTTTTGATTGTGAAAAAAAGGAGACTTTGTACCGGGTAACGGTTTCCATCCCTCAGGTGCGCCATATTATGGAAGTAGCAGGCGAATACCGGATCCACTGTCATGCGTATACTTCTACCCATATCGTATCCCCGGCGGATAATGAGCAGTTTCGGTTTTATCGCAGGGTGATCAAAACGCCGGTAATCTACAGTGAGGATGTGACTGCGGTAATGACGGAAGGCAGCGGTAAGTGTATTGCCGTGGAAATTAAGGATCATGACAGGCTGGAAGCGTTCCGGCAGGCTGTTTTGCCTTGGGCGGAAGAAGAAGGGGTCACGGTACTTTATTCCAATCCCAATTATCTGGAATTTATCCCAGCCGGTTCCGGGAAGGGTGCTTCTGTGTTAAAGCTTTGTGAGATCCTTGGCATTGATCCCTGCTTCAGCGTGGCGGCGGGGGATGAACAGAACGATCTTTCCATGATCGAAGCTTCCGGTATGGGGATTGCAATGGTAAACGGGAATGAGCAGGTTAAAATGGCAGCTACCGTCATTACGCAGGCGGATAACGATCATGACGGGCTGGCAAAGGCACTGGTGGATCTGATATGATGCTGTAAAAGAAATCCCGGCTCTCAATCTGTTAGAAATCGGATATAAGTGCGGTCATCAAAACTTTTTTGGTCTTCTTTGATCAAGCGGACGGTATCAAACAGTTTGCGGCCCTGGGGATCTTTCTTTAGCATTTCTGCCAAAACTTGTTCCGATTGGGCAAGGGTTTGACAAAGCTGGGGATATCCGTCAGAGGCAAGCACGATTTCGTGGACGGAAAGGTCCAGAGGTATTGTTTGGATCAGTGATTCTGGAATAGGTGTTCCGTTCAGGACAGAATATCCATAGTCTGTTGCGGTAGAATTAGCAAACCTGATTGTTTGGATCATCCAGGGAAACAGTACATCCAGAATCTTGGCTTCGTGTTCGGAGGGTAGAAAATTCCCGTCTCGCTGTTGAAGCTCTTCGAGAATCAGGTTTCTCATTTCACAAATGATCCGATCACTTTTTTTAGAGTTTTTGTATTCTTTTCCATCTACGAGGACCTGGCAGTCTCCAATCTGCCAGATGGTCCGACGGTGTTTGGAGTAAAGGGCGCAGACTGCTTGTAATCCTTTTTCTTGGCGTTCCTGTTCAGGGAAATTGATTTTTTTGTAGCAATCGCTATAAGCAGAATTTACAGCAGCTATAAAATCAGAAAGATCCGCATCCGCAGGAAGAGTCTGTAAGGCTGCGTCGATCAATTCAGCAGCTATTTTGCCGGTGGTTTTCCCTTGATACCGAAAAGTTGTTTTAGAGGATACACCATCAATGACAGCGATAAAGTTCTCAGAGCGGAACAGTGCGTCTTCGCACCGTTCCTTATCAAATTTTCCAATGCACAGAGATTCCAGAACTTTCATGTTTATATCCATTCCTTTCGCTTCGCTCAGGCACAAAACGTAATGAAAATGGTTTCCCTGAGCCTATTTTTTCTTTATAATTCTTCTTGTAGGGAACTCGGTATACTACAAATCACGGGGAGGTGAGTGGGCTGTCC
>CAJULP010000100.1 GCA_910587295.1 uncultured Lachnospiraceae bacterium
GACTGACACACTACAGAACACGTGGAGGTGAGTGGCGGGGCTGAATAGCGGCGACCTCGTATATATATTTGTTGTCGGTCATCCGTTAAGGCATCAATGAGTGGCGCATAGCAGTAGCCCGTAAACTCATCTCTTCCGAAGTCGACTCGATCTCTCCGGATGACCAGTCACTGTCAGTTTTATAACTATAAAATCAGGAGGCAGTTACTTGTCTTTTAAAATCTTAAAATTTAATTGCTGTGGGCTGGATGTCCACAAAACTTAGATTTATGCCTGTATAGGTATCACCGATTCCAATAATCGTATAGAGTATAAGCAGGCTCGCTTTTCTTCCTTCACAAAAGGATTTAATGAGCTGTGTGACTGACTTGCAAAATACAACTGTAAAGATATTTGTATGGAATATACCGGTAAGTATTGGATCCCTGTTTTCAATGTTTTAGAGCAACACAACCTTTGGGTTACCCTATCACACCCCAAATACACAAAACCCATGAAAGGAAACAAGACCGACCACAAAGACGCTAAATGGATCTGTGATCTTTACATGTGCGGCATGGTTAAACCTTCTTTTATTCCCCCAGCTGACATCAGAGAACTTCGGGATCTTGTAAGGTACCGATATAAGCTCACCAGTATGATTTCTGGCGAGAAGAATTGCGCTCAGAATTGTCTCACTGTATCCAACCTAAAGATTGATGATGATTTTTCTGATGTATTCGACAAATCTTCCCGTACCATTACAGAACAGATTTTGCAACACCCTGGAGAAACATTTGATGTAGCGCCTTTTGTTGATGGCCGCTGTAAAACTCCCATTGAAGAAATACAGGCTGCCATTGATGGTGACATCTCACAAGAGCAAGCTGTGAAACTTAGACAGTGCCTTAACCACATTGATGAAAATAAAAAGCACATTTCAGAAATAGAACATGAAATCCTTCGTCTCAGTGATAAGTACGAGACTGCACTAAATTTAATAAGGACTATTCCCGGATTCAATATAAACCACTGACCGCTATCCAAGTGCTATCAGAGATTGGCGGTGATATGTCTGTCTTCCCCACAGCTAAACACCTCGTCTCTTGGGCTGGATGCTGTTCCAGAAATGATAAAAGCGATCGTAAAATCAAATCCACTCGGATTTCCTGCGCTGGTTCTTATTTTAAACCAGTTCTGGTACAAGTTGCAAATGCTTTAATAAAATCTAAGAAACATTCTTAGTATATGACTCGCTATAAGCGAATTAAAGCACGCTGTGGTCAACAAGAAAGCCATCATTGCTATCCGTCGTATGATCCTGACCGCTATCTGGCACATACTTACGGATTTAAAGTCATACACACCAGATGGTTTTCTTGAATCCCGTCCTGTGAATAAAGAAAAAGTATTAACTACTTCACAGGCGCTTAATCTACTTAAGCAACGAGGTTATCTTATTAAAGATGACCCTTTCCCGGCTTCCTGATTAGGTGTTGCGTTTATATTCAATTTTTTATCCACCAAAAGCTGGCTTATTTGTGATACTCAAATTTATTCTCTATCCACCTCCTCTTTGTTTCAAACTTACTCCTACATTACAATCCAAAATTATCAATCCAATTTTCAAATGCAAACTGGACATCCGCAATTTCCTTATAAGGCTTTCTAAAAAAATCTATAATGGTGTCATTATCGCATTCACTATTCCATATTAAAATATTTTCTGGTCTATAAAATTCATAACTGCGCAATGACATATTTGTAGAAATGAGTTTTTTCTTATA
The DNA here is from genome assembly GCA_910587295.1 of uncultured Lachnospiraceae bacterium. GTDB lineage: Bacteria > Bacillota > Clostridia > Lachnospirales > Lachnospiraceae > Suilimivivens. Next base: position 1,767 of record CAJULP010000100.1, read on the forward strand.
AAAAAGCGCTTCTAACGTTCTCACTGTTAAACCCGTTTGTCCAGGTTGAGGAACATCAATAATGCAACTACTTTCATTTATTATTCTTAATACTTCTTTATAATCCAATAACCTTTCATATTTATTTCTTCTATTTCTAATATTTATTTTTTTAATCATACTAGTATCTTTTACAACATTTATATATAATTTCAAATTACAATTTTCTAATCTCCTTTTCATATCCATTACCACTTCCCATCTTCCTTTATCTTTGCCTACAAATATTGCATCATATTGGGGAAGGATATCTTGTCTTACTTCACTATGAAAATAAAATTGTATGTTTTTTTGCAACTTGTATCTCATACAATCCTGTTGATCAAATGACCAAACTTCACATGTCTTTCGATATTTCCCTGGGATTACATTTTTCTTTGTAATCATGTTCCAATACCATACTATAATGCGAGCTTTGGGATTTTTCTTTTTTATATAAGAAAGAACTTTCCAACTTGAAATGTTATCAAAAACTATTACCACATCATATTTATATAAAAATTTTTTCCAATTCCCATACCAAATCCATTGAAAAGGTAAATGCAATAATTCCATCCATATTGTTAATATCCACAGCGCAACTCTTTTGTTATATCGATAAATGGGTACTGTTTTGATATTATTTTCCTGCATATGGTTTATATAAAAATTTTCAAAAGAATCTTTATCACTCTTTAAAATCAAGATACTTTTTCTATTTTCTCCCATCATCTAATCCCCCTATACAGCAATACGTAACCTTGATTCTACATAGCATTAAAAAATTTTACTTTTGCTGAACAATATAAATATTTAAATACAAAAAAAATAGATTTTTCCCATATATGTATTTCCTTCATCTTAGATACATTATTGTAACTTATATTGAATAGTTCTATAACTTCTTCACAAATACTATCCATACCTGTAACTTTTATACACTTGAAATAGTCTAGCATATACTGCTTTTGTCTTTTAATAGCCAATCTCTCATATGCCATTTCATATCCGCATTTATAAAAATAATCTAATCTAACATTCTGAGAATAAATATTATCTCTTAATTTTTTTTCTGAAATTGTATTTATTATACTTTCCTCTCTGTTATAGTAATAATACAATTTATCATTTATCAGTGCTATTTTTTTTGCTTTATCAACTAACAAATGTGTCGTCTGTACATCTTCATTAAAGTACCCTACCGGATAATATATTTGATTATCTATAAACAATGCTTTTTTATATAACTTGTTCCATGCTATTGTTTCAACATGTTTATATTTTCCATGCCAATTGTACAACATTACTTTTGAATCAAAACTTTTAACTTTTCTATAATGTCGTATAGTTAATGGAAAATTTTTTTTCTTGCCATTAAAATATCTGCATATTGCTATATCTACATCATATCTCAACGTAATTTCTACTAAACTTTGTATATATACATTTTTCACATAATCATCTGAGTCAATAAAAGCAATATAATCAGCAGACGCTGATTTAATCCCTATATTTCGCGCATCAGACAACCCACCATTTTCTTTATGAATTACCTTAATGCGGCTATCTCTTTCCGCATACTCATCACATATCTTCCCAGAATTATCTGTTGAACCATCATCTACTAATATTATTTCCAAATTTCGATAGGTCTGTAAAATCACGCTCTCAAGACATCGTATCAAATATTTCTCAACATTATAAACAGGTATAACAACACTAACGCAAGGCAAGTCACTCAAATTAACATCCATACACTTTTCCCTCTATCTATCAACATCATATTTTAGTAAATACTTTATACTTATCTATGATTCAAATTAACTTTGAACGCCATATTCTCTATAATGTTCATTTCAATATCTCAATATATTTTTCCCCAGTTATAGAATAATCATAGTTCCTAATAGACTTATTACTATTTTCTGCAAACTGATAATATATCTTCTCATCATCTATCATACTATTTATGCAACTTATCATTTGCTCTACATTTTTTTCATCACACAAAAAACCATTAATCCCATCTTTAATTAACTGAACTATCCCCCCCGATCTACTTGCAACCACAGGCAATCCTGAAGCCAATGCTTCTAAAATTACTAATCCTAGCCCTTCTTGACCCCCGTCTTTTGCAGTTACAGACGGAGCAACAAAAATATCCGCTGATGCATAAAGCGTTTTTAACTCTTCATGCGTTTTTGCTCCCAAAAAAACAACTTTATCTTTTATTGCAATTGCCTGCGCTTCCAAATCTGCCCTAAGAGGTCCATCACCCACAATAACCAATAGCGCATCAATACTTTTCATAGCTTCAAGTAAATAGGTAACCCCTTTTATCTCTGCCAGTCTGCCAACAAACAATACAACCTTCTTATTCCCCTGTCCAAAATAGTCCGGCACAAAATGTTGTTTTCCGAACTTAGAAATATCCACTCCCATTGAAATAACATCCGGCTCTATTTCAGGCACTAGCTCTATTACCCTTTTTCTTAAATGATCTGAAACTACTGTGACTTTTTTGGCTCTTTTCAGACATCTGATTTTCATCCTTTTGAAAATTCCCTTGTTTAAAGAAGTCACATCCCCACCATGCCCTGTCACTATATAAGGCTTTTTAAAAAAAGACTGTACAATTCCCTGTGGAATCAACCAATGCGCATGTACAACATCAAATTGCGGTAATAACCTTAATAAATGAAAATATAGAGACAAGAATAAAAACGGAACTAATAATACCCTGATTTTCTTTTCCTTTATCCTGGGAACAATTGCTCCCGGATAGCATAATGTTTCCCACTTATGAATCGGGAAATAATGATATCGTATCACTTCAACCCCATCCAGTACTTCTCTGTTCTTTGCCCCCGGCGCTGCCGGAACAAGTGCCGTCACGTCAAATTCATCTGTCATATGAGATGCAAGATCCAAAACAAATCTCGGCTCTGTATCTCCTTCCCACCTGGGAAACGTTGATGCTGTTACAAGCAATTTTCTCTTTCGTTCCATTTTAACCCCACAAAAAAACTCCCAACACGCCGTATCCAACCATTCCAACAATTGAATACTTTGCATCAGGAGTAAAATCTTTGCTTATCCCTAAACTATATTAACTTCTGTCACATTTTACCTTACAGCTTTTTTTATAAAAACATATACCATATTTTATGATACCGGAGCATCCATCTTCCGCCAATTCATCTGTATAATGCTTCTCCTCTATCTGCCGCAGAGCATTATCACATTCCTCTTCCAGCTTTCTGCCATCACTTGCATACTTAAGTTCCAATACAACAGCCGGCTTTTGCTCATCCAATGGTTTTAAAATAAGGTCAGCCCTTCCATCCCCCGTTTCCCGGTTGGAAAGGAGCCTGTATTCTCCCAAGTTGGCCAGAACCCCTATCATGAATCCATGATAAAAGGTTTCCTTTTCGTCATAAAAACTGATGCAGCGCTTCAAACAGCCTTTAACCGCACCTTCAACACCTTCTGCGTCACCTTTTAACAGTGCGTCATACATATCCGAAAAATCCACAGCCTTCATCCTCTGCTTCAGCCATTCCATTATATGGTTTTCATAGATATATCTAATTTCCGTATTAGGTATTGTCATTGTGACATATGCCTGCATACCGTCGAAATAGCTGCCTGCCACTTTCAGATAACCGGTAAAAAGCAGGAAATTCCACAAATTGTCAGAAGAACTGTGGATATCCTCATAAGTAATCTCTTCCCGCAATGGCTTAGTTATTGTTTTTTGCGACATCAGATCTTCCAGTTCCGCTTTGACAGAATCATTCGCCTTTTCAATCAGCTCCTTGATAATACTGTTTGACGATGTGTTTGCCCAATATGGTCTTGGATATACGACTTTGTCAGCTATGATCCCATTCAAAAAACCGGTTACGCTCCATGGATTATAAACTTCCGCTTTTCCAAAGCAATATCCATCATACCATTTCCGTACTTCCTCTGTCTTATCACCCAGGTCATAATATTCCAAAAGCCCGGATACCTCAAGCTGGGTAAATCCAAAATACTCTGCGAAACTGTCACTGATGATAGAAATAACATTCAAATTGTTAAGCCCGGTAAAAATGCTTCCCACTATCTTCCGGTGAAGAAGTGCAACTTCTTCTAATGGCTCGGCGTTAGCCGAGACTATACATCCTGTTATCACCGCAAACTTCAAATCTACATTTGTCTTAAGGGAAGATTCCATCAATGAACGCAAAAAATCAGACATTTCCTTATAAAACCCTGCAAAATAAGCATTTTCAAGGGGTACATCATATTCATCAATCAATATAATCGTCTTCTGTCCATGATACTTGGCAAGGCATTTTGAGAGAAAGGCAATTGCATCCGCATACAGCTTATCATCATCAGACAATGCCATAATTTTTTGAAACAACTCTTTTTCAGATTCCAACATGGCATCAGAACCAAGCACATACCGATGGCGGATGTATTCATTTGCTATCTGTTTTTTAATCATCCAAACGGCAGTAGCCATGTCCGGCTGCTTTGCTGATTTCAAAGAAAGAAATACCACCGGATATCGCCCCATATTCTGCATATACCTTTCGCCAGCCAATACGATTTTCATTCCATCAAAGTAATGGCTGTTATCAATCTTATTTCCACGATCGTCCAATTCCTGCTCAAAAAATGTTTTGATCATGTCAAGGGCCAGCGTCTTGCCAAATCTTCTGGGTCTGGTAAAAAGGCTCACATAGCTTTGCCTGTCAATAAGTTCTTTTATCATCAAAGTCTTATCGACATAATAGTAATCCTCGTCTATAATCTTTTTGTAAAATTCAATGCCAACCGGAAGATTCCTTTTTCCCATAATATACCCCCATGACCTGTTGGATTTATTATAGGATATCATTTTCCTAATGTAAAGTATTCAATTGTCAAGGTTCTCAAATTTATGTCACAGGGATACGCTCACACCTTCAAAGCTCTCCCTTTCCTTCTCCAAATCTCCGACCACTCGATAGGTCTTCACCGCTTCCCTCTCCATCTTCATCTGCATGTAGATAGCATCATACTCCGTCTTCCTTGTATGATACTGCGTATCCTGAAGAAGCTTCCTGTTGGCAGCGATCACATCCGCCACCAGCCCTATCATAAAAGTAAGGAATCCCATGATGACAAGCGTGCATGCCAGAATAAGCGACTGAACATGTCCGCCGGATTGCCCTATTGCCATGTAATACAAAAACCGGAATCCTATCAAAATCCCCACCAAGATCGGCGCCACCGCCAGATAACTAAAGCACTTTAAAGGCTTGTACATCATATAAGCGCGCAGGATCGTCAACATACTTTTTTTCACATAGCTCCAGATACTGTGAAACAGCCTGGAGGGGCGAAGCTCCTCGTTGGTCCTGACCGGTACGCTGGTGACCGCAATCTTTTCCCGTCCTGCCTGGACGATGGTTTCAAGCGTATAGGTATAATCATTCACCACATTCAGCCGCATAGCGGCATCCCTTGAATAAGCGCGGAATCCACTGGGCGCATCCGGGATATCAGTGTTAGACGCTTTCCTCACTACCCAGCTTCCAAAATGCTGTAACTTTTTCTTGATAAAGGAAAAGTGTTCTGTCTGGTCGATGGGCCTTGCCCCGATCACCATATCCGCCCTGCCATCTAAAATAGGCCGGATCAAAGCGGCAATATCCGCTGCGCAGTACTGGTTATCGGCATCCGTATTGACTATGATATCTGCCCCATTCCTAAGACACCCGTCAATCCCAGCCATAAATCCTTTCGCAAGTCCTTTGTTCTGTTTGAAATTGACTACATGATGGACGCCCCATTTTTCAGCCACTTCCACTGTGTTGTCACGGCTTCCGTCATTAATGATAAGATATTCGATTTCATCCACGCCATCCAGCTTCTTTGGCAGGTCGTTTAATGCAATTTCCAATGTTTCCGCCTCGTTATAACAGGGGATCTGTATAATCAATTTCATTGAAAGCAGCGTCCTTTCCGTTGTAATATAAATAAAACGTATTCGCCTTCGTACACTTATCAAACATTGTTTTTAACTGCTCTTTATATCCGGAGTCACAATGCACGATCACAAACGCATTGCTTCTTCCCTCTTCCAAAAGATAGAAATCATCTTTTGTTATAACCTTTATAGACCTTTCTTTTAGCTGCATCTGTAGAAAATCAATATATGGATGGTTTCCTTCATCCAGATACACCACGGAATCTTCCGCTCCCGCATAATCAGAAATTTCCTCCGCAACCATTAAGTCCGCAAAATTAGAACGATTGACCTGATAAACATAGTGATCGCTGATCTGCAGACCGGCACCAACTTCAATCACTATCATTCCGGCAAGAATCCAGATCCGGTTTTTACCCCTATCTGAGAACCACACCAAAAATGCGGTCAAAAACATGATTCCAATGCCAAGCGCCCAGGCCTCTTTAAAAAAGCGGGGCACATCCGGATTGCTTTCATCCAAAAGATAGCTGATACCAGCCACCATATATCCTCTAAGCCCAGTAAGTTCCTTTGCCTTTATCACTCTTAACAGCACCGGCACCATCAGGCCTGTCATAATTCCCAAAGCCAATGTTCCCTTAAAAATCCACCGGCTTCTCCCCATGGCGATCACGCCAACCAGCAAAAAGACCGGTATTAAAAATTCATCATATCTTCCATAGATCAATGCATCCACCGTGCCTGCCGGATGCATGTAAATACTGCTGATCAGGATTTCTCCGATGGCTGCCAGTAATAAAAACAGGGAAAACCATTCCACATCTTTTGTTTCTTTCTTTTTGAAGAATTTTCCAAACAATAAACAGCTTTGCTTTATTGTCCAGCCAATGCCCCAGTAAAACAGCCCAAAGCTTGCATGCCCCAGATAAAAAACCTTCCCTATTATTTCCTCAATAAAAAGCGTCATTCCCCGAACATTTAAAATCTGTGCCAATTTACCTCTCTGCCCACCGTAGTCATTTCCTGCCAGGACCTGGCTGTCGGCATTAGAAAAAACTTCCGTAACCGTGTTTTGCTTCATCACCGCGATACATACCGCAAAGACCAAAAATGCCACGCCAAAAGCAAAGACCGTTACCATTTTGGGATGCTTTGAAGCTGCCCATAAACACAATGTGATCATGCACGCAATCAAAACACCTGCCGTCCTCATATGTACACAGTAAATGTAAGCAAGAGATGCCGCCAAACATACCGCAGTGACCGCTTTGGTCTCCTGTATCAGGCATACAAACAGATAAGTGACCAGTACAAACAAAAACATAATCAGCGCTTCCGCCATTGTCATCTGCATATTAAAAATCCAAACCGGATAAAAAACCGCTATCCCGCCAACAAATATCTGTTTTGTCCGGTCCGTTTCCGGGAACAATCTCCTTGTGATCCCGCAGATTAAGAACATGCCCACACACATCAAGATCATATTGACGGTAACTGCCGCCCTGTATGCCATTACCCCGTCACGAAAAAACCAGAGGATTGGCGTTAAAAGGAAACTGTATCCAAAGGAATAGTAGGATCCTAGAGATGCCACTTCCGACCAGTCGTATCCCACATTTTTTGCCGCACTGGCCCAATATCCAAATTCATCCGGCACCATTGTGAAACCGCATATTTTTCCGATTCCAAACTGATATACGCCAAATATGATCAACAGAATAAACAGCAGATAACTATTTATTTTTTTCCTGGTATGAGCAATATTTCTCATGTTTTCACTTCAATATGTTCCTTAGAAGGAATGGCGCCAGCATCACTTCCATACGCCGGCGCCAAAATCCTCAAATCATTACCGCTTCTCTCAAATGCCAAGATCAATTAGTATTTGATCATCGCATAAGCGCCAGCGCCACCGGTTGTGTCAAAAGTAACAGTATTGGGATTGGTGTCAAGGTCTTCCAAAATAGTTACCGCTCCGCCCGGACGAACACAAACAACTGCATAAGTTGCGCCTGTCTGTGCAAAGTTCTTAGGAACACCCAGGGAAAGCCTGATCGCTGCCCCGTCGGAAGGCAGTAAGCTGTACTTGCCTGCTGACATCTTGCCAAGCTCAATGTTGAGCATAGGCCCAACTACAGCCCCTTTTGCTTCTGCGGCTGCGTTGATAGCTGATGCAGCAAGATTGCTCTTCTTTGCGTCCAGATTAAAGAATTTTGCATAAGGTCTTTCAGACCCGGTAAGGCCATACCCTTCTGCAATTGCTGCCACGCCAGTTGTAACGACACTGCCGTTTACACTGGTTGCAAGATAAACGCCTGCTGTAGTCGTCTTAACGCCTGCAACAACGCTTGTGGTAGGAACTTCAGCAACAGCTGTAACTTCCCCTGATGTACTGGATGCGACCACTTCTTCAGCTGCGCTTGCGCTGCTTCCCGTTACGGTTGTAGCACCAACACTCATTGCAGGTGCCATAACCAAAGCTGCGGTCAACACGCCAGTCATCATTCTTTTGATCGTACTTGCTTTCATTTTTTCCTCCTATAAGATTTATTTGCGACCCTGTAATTCCCGCACCGGAAACTATCAGGAACAATCGCCTTTCCGCCCAAAATGCTATTATGGATAGCACTAAATGCTATTATTAATAGCATTTATTACATAATACGCTATTAATAATATATTTTCAAGTACTATTTTTAATACAATTTGTAAATGCAAGGCAATACTAATAAGACAATCTAATAATACGGGGTATGGATATGCAGAACACCACATTAGACCAATATTTAAAAGAGCTGCGCAAGGCATGCAACTATTCCCAGGAATTTGTAGCCTCTCATTTAAATATCACCAGACAGACTTATTCTCATTATGAGACAGGGAGGATCATTCCTCCCACTAATTCACTTTACAATATCGCCAAATTATATGGGATCCCTGTAGAAAATCTACTGGATCTGGTTGTAACATATAATATCAATATGGATTTCGCCAAAAAAAAGCAGATTGGCAATTTGGACTCCTCAGACGATCTAGCCAATTACTTAGAATACACGAACCTGCCGGCGGTCCAAAAAAAACTGAAATATTTGGACCACAAAGAGCGGCTTTTACTTTACTACTTTATGCAGCTGGACCAGCGTGACCAGGACGACATCCTTGCCTTCATGAAGGTCAAACTCCAAAATCGGAACCTGAAGAACTAAAAAACCGACGGCTCTACACCGTCGGTTTCTCCAACATATATTTTTCCACATCCTGTTTAAACTGTTCCCATTTTTCTTCATTATCCACATAATACAAAGGACATTTCTTACCGCCTTCATCATAGTGGCGCAGGATATCCTCCGAGGAAAGGTTATATTCATCTAAAAGCCATGCACAAAGCCGTACCAGCGATTGATAAGTCGCCCAGGTAAATTCCCCGTCATCATCAAGGAAACAACACTCTATAGAAACGGAATCATAATTTCTTCCCATTACCGCATACGCAATCTCATCAAGGGGCACACATTGTATAATCTCTCCTTCAAATCCGATGATAAAATGAGCGCTGGCCGATGTCTCTCCGGTAGTTCCCAGGTTTTCGAAATAGCTCCGGTTCTGTGCGGCACTTGTTCCTTTATTCGCCGTATAATGGACGAAAACATTGCGCACCCCTTCAAGCCTCTCTCCCGGCCTTGAATAAGGATTTTCTGTCAGAAAATCCTCTGTCATCGATGGTTTTTGCGAATGATTTTCTTCTATCACCTTAGAGACTGCCTGCTCTTCCGCTCTTTTTACCACCGGTTCTTTATCTGTTTCCCGGTAAGACCTGACAAACTGATACAGCAAAACACATACCAATATGATGAATGCCGTCTCACACAACAGAATGATTCCTTTAACCATCCTGCGCCGGCGCTGCCGCATTCTCTTTTTCAGTATAATCTGTCTGCGCCGCTCAATTTCCTCCGGTGTCCTTAATGGCCGCCTTGCATCCTGCCGCCTCCTGCCATCATATCTTCTGCGGATTGGTTCTTCTATCTCTCGTCTCTCGGTGCTTCTTCGTACCTGCCGCCCGGGTGTGCTTGTCCTGCGCATATTTCCGGATGCAGATCTCTTTTGGCGGTATTGATTTTCTGATACAGGTCTTTCTGCGCGCACTGCGCTGCCACTAACGTAATTCCTGCCCCTGTTTTCGGAAGTCCTTCTCTCCCTGCCGGGCTGTGAAATATCAATAAACTCCAAATCCATTCTTTATCCCCCACTAAAAATAAATTACCATGTAGAATTTTAGCAGAAAAAAAGGAAATTTATATAAATATTTCATTAATATTTTTTTAATCGTTACACCTTCTGGCGTGTTTTCGGTGATTTCTATCCTGGTACACTTCCACATTTTCAATCCCCTGTACAAATTTGGAAAACTGGCTGTACCCAAAATCCTTCACATTAAAATTACTGTATTTATTATACACCCGGTTACTAAGTTCACTGATCCCTATCCCTCTTGATCCGGCTTTATAAATTGCATCCCTCACAAAATTCCTGATTTCCTCCTGCGACTGTTCATTGTCTCTTAAAGAAATGGTGATTACATTCTGGTTTTTCTCCAGCAAAAACAGCCCTGCATCTTCAACAAAACGTGACAAAAGGCTGTATCCATAGTTCCTCACGTCAAAATCAGGATACATGTTCACAAGCCGGTTCCCCACCGCCGCAAGTTCCACACTTTTTCCTTTGTTTTCATTTTCATTGATGATATTGGTAATAGAATTAAAGATAACTTCCCTGCTTATGGTATTATCCTTGCCCTCCTTCTCAGCATCCACGTCCTGGCTGCTGAGGTTCTCTAAATTGACAAACCGGGTACATGCCACGCGGAACGACCGGGGCGTTTTTTCTTCCCCCATACCAATAACTTCCATTCCTGACTCTCTTAAACGGCTGGCAAGCCTTGTAAAATCGCTGTCGCTTGATACAATACAAAATCCCTCCACATTCCCGGTATACAAAATATCCATGGCGTCAATGATCAGCGTGGAATCCGTGGCATTTTTCCCCACGGTATTACTGAACTGCTGCACCGGAATAACGGAATTTTCCAAAAGCTCCCCTTTCCATTTGTTTGCCTGTGTACTGGTCCAATCCCCATAAATCCTTTTATATGTGGTGATACCATAAGTAGATAACTCCTCCAAGATATCACTGATATACTTTGCCGAAATATTATCAGCATCTATAAGCAATGCAAAACGTTTGTTTTCCATTTAATTTCCTTCCTTCTCTCAATACTGAAAACGAAAGGCAGTCCATTTTCAGACTGCCTTTGCGTTATATCCCCTATACTATCTTATATTATACCGGATAAGCTGCATTCTTGGTGTCAGCCTGTGTCATATCCACCTTTTCCTGCTGTGCCTGACGATATTTAAAGAAATCAGTTGCAACCTGAGGGAACAATGCATAGGACAATACATCCTCGTCCTGCTGCTTCCATTCCTTCATCTCAGCTTCCAGTTTATCCATTTCATTCTCAATAAGGTCTGCAGGGCGGCAAGTGATCCTCTTCTCACCCGGGATGACCTTATCAATGATCTCCTGGCTCATGGGCTTAACCGTCTGCCCATACTCGCCACGGAGCACTGCCTTTGTCTCCTTAGTTGCCATCTTATATCTTTCGCCCATAAGAACATTAAATACGGCCTGCGTACCAACAATCTGTGAAGACGGAGTAACAAGGGGCGGCTCACCTAAGTCTTTCCGGACTGCCGGGATTTCGCGGAGCACATCATAATACTTATCTTCCGCATTCTGCTCTTTCAACTGGCTTACCATGTTGGAAAGCATTCCGCCGGGCACCTGATAAAGCAGTGTCTTGATATCCACACCCATAACCTTCGGGTTCAAAAGGCCGCTTGCAAGGCACTCATCCCTGTATGGCCTGAAATAATCAGCAATTTCAGCCAGAATGTTCTGATCATAACCAGTATCATAAGGAGTTCCCTTAAAGGTTTCAACCATAACCTCTGTAGCCGGCTGTGAAGTTCCCATTGCAAACGGTGAGATTGCACAGTCGATCACATCCACACCGGCTTCTACTGCCTTTAAATATGTCATACTGGCCACGCCAGACGTATAATGTGTATGAAGCTGAATCGGGAGCTTTGTCACGGACTTCATGGCAGCGATCATCTCGGATGCTTTGTAAGGAACTAACAACCCTGCCATATCTTTGATACAGATAGAATCCGCACCCATTTCCTCGATCTTCTTTGCCATGTCGGTCCAATATTCCATGGTATAGGCATCGCCTAACGTATAGGAAAGCGCTACCTGGGCATGACCCCTGCCTTCCTGCTTTTTGATCTTGTTAGTGGCATTCACTGCCGCCTGTAAATTCCTGAGGTCATTTAAACAGTCAAAAATACGAATGATATCAATACCGTTTGCGATGGATTTCTCCACGAAACTGTCCACAACGTCATCTGCATAAGGCCTGTATCCTAAAATGTTCTGACCCCTGAAAAGCATCTGCAGTTTCGTATTTTTAAAACCATCACGCAGCTTCCTAAGTCTCTCCCACGGATCCTCTTTCAGGAAACGAAGTGATGCGTCAAATGTTGCACCACCCCAGCACTCCACTGCGTGGTAACCAACTTTATCCATTTTTTCAACGATCGGGAGCATCTTCTCGGTGGGCATTCTCGTTGCGATCAATGACTGATGCGCATCACGAAGAACGGTTTCCATAATTCCGACCGGTTTTTTAACCTGTTCTGCCATTTCTAAATCCTCCTTGTTTTTTTGAAGAATGACCCTCTAAAGTCATCCTTCTCATGTTAGAATACTCCAAACACTGCCATAAACGTACCAGCCGCTACGGCTGTACCAATAACACCTGCCACATTCGGTCCCATTGCATGCATTAACAGGAAGTTTGTGGGATCTGCTTCCGCACCAACTTTCTGAGAAACACGGGCTGCCATAGGAACTGCCGATACACCGGCGGAACCAATAAGCGGGTTGACCTTGCCCTTTGTGGCAATACACATGAGTTTACCAAACAATACGCCTGCCGCCGTACCAAACGCAAATGCGATAAGGCCAAGCGCGACAATCTTTAATGTATCCCAGTTTAAGAATGCCTCTGCACTGGTAGTAGCTCCTACGGAAGTACCAAGAAGGATGACCACGATATACATAAGCGCATTGGAAGCGGTATCGGTAAGCTGCCTTACCACGCCGGATTCCCTGAACAAGTTACCCAGCATCAGCATACCGACAAGGGGTGCCGTGGTAGGAAGGATCATACATACTACGATAGTAACAATGATAGGGAAAAGGATTTTTTCCAGTTTTGATACCGGACGCAGCTGCCCCATCTTGATTTTTCTTTCCTTTTCCGTTGTAAGCAGCTTCATAATAGGCGGCTGGATGATAGGCACCAGTGACATATAGGAATATGCCGCTACCGCGATCGGTCCAAGCAGCGCCGTCTGCCCTAATTTCCCCGCAAGGAAAATAGAAGTAGGACCGTCAGCGCCACCAATGATGGAGATTGCCGCTGCCGCTTTATCATTAAAGCCCATGGCGATCGCACCAAAATATGCCGCAAAAATACCAAACTGTGCCGCAGCACCCAGTAAAAAGCTCTTAGGGTTGGCAATCAGCGGACCAAAGTCCGTCATCGCACCGACCCCCATAAAGATCAGGGACGGTAAAATTGCCCATTCATCTAAGAGATAAAAATAATACAGTAAGCCGCCCGCACCATTTGCGGAGTCCTCAACACTCATCATGATATCCGGATAAATGTTGACAAGCAGCATACCAAATGCGATCGGTGTCAAAAGCAGTGGTTCAAAGCCCTTGGCAATCGCAAGATAAAGAAATACACAGGCAACAATGATCATCAGGTAATTTCCCCAGGTCAGATTGAAGAATGCCGTCTGATGGATCAAGTTGGACAGTGTAGATGCAATATAATCCATTTCTTTTACCTCCTGTTGTTTTAAAGTAGCCGCATGCGGGAAGAAATGGCCCCACATGCCCTTCCCTCACCGTTTTAGTTTAATGTTGCCAGTAATGCGCCTGCTTCTACAGGATCACCAACAGATACATCAACACTTGCCACGGTACCATCCTGAGGTGCAACAACAGGGATTTCCATTTTCATTGCTTCCAGGATCACAACGGTATCTCCGGCTTTCAGAGCCTGGCCAACCTTTGCTTCTACCTTAAATACTTTACCTGCCGCACCGGCTTCCACTTTCACGCTGCCGGCGCCGGCTGCCTTAGCCGCTGTGGCAGGCGCCGCTTTGGGAGCTGCCTTAGGTGCCGCTTTGGGAGCCGCAGGCGCTGCAACGCCTGTAGACGCACCTTCTTCTACTACTACATCATATACATTTCCGTTTACCGTAATGGTATAATTTTTCATTACTAAAATCCTCCTGTAATTTTCATTCACATTTTTTAACTGCAATGAGTTTTACGCATTGCGAACTGCGCATTATATAAGTCCGGTCCTTCCGGCTTGCTGCCATTTGCTTCCGGCGCGTCTGATGCTCCTTACCACAAATCCGTCTGTAGAGGAAGCGCCCTCGCTTGCTGCCACTGCCGCCGCAATCACCGCCACCAATTCCAGATCGTCCGAAAGCTCCTCTTCCACGACAACAGGCGCCGGAACCGGTGCTGCGGGTTTTACAACATTTACCTTTTCCTTTTTACTGAGCTTAGCCTGAATCTTGGGAATGAACCCAAACAGGGAAATAATAAGGCTGATAAGGATCAATACAACAAACACGGTTCCCATACCAAGAAGTGTGTTCAATCCTGCCTTCTGCATATTTTCACCAAAGGAAAAAATTACATTGGTGGAAATACTGGTGATCTCGCCGCCTTCGATCAGGATCTCCAGCAGTGCGTCATGGGTCTCCCCATTTAATTTCGCCACTACCGTTCCTTCCGTAGGATACATATTGCCCTCGATCATCATGACCTGAACAGTATTTTCCGTGATTCCTTCGATGCCTGTAACGCTTCCCATGTCTTCTACCGCGCTTTTCCAGCTTTCAAAGGCACTGGCATACATGGCGCCGTCACCACCCTGCTGTTCTACCATAAAAATATAGCTTTCTTCCGACTGGCTGCCTACCCTCTGGGATAAGAAACTTACGGTGTCGTTCGCAATCCCTTCCGCCATTTCCTGCGACATCAGGGCCTCTTCTTCCTGCACGTTACTTCCGCAGGCCGTAAGCTGTGCCATACAGGCAACCATACCTAAAACTAACAACCATTTTTTCATATGAAGCAATCATCCTTTCTAAACTGTACCGTGTTTCTTTGCAGGACGGTCTTCCCTTTTTGTATACAGCATTTCAAATGCGCCAATCACATATTTCCTTGTATCACAAGGCTCAACGATCTGATCAACATATCCTCTCTTTGCCGCGCTGTCCGCGCTCAACTGAAGCGCCGCATATTCCTTTGCACAAGCCTCGATCGCATCCGCACCCTGTCCGTCGCAGATGATCTTTGCCGCAAGCTTCGCATCCATGGTGCCAATTTCAGCATCCGGCCATGCGATGGTGATATCGGCGCCAATTGCCTTGGAATTCATGGTCACATATGCGCTTCCAAATGCCTTCCCGATCACTACATTTACTTTCGGAACGGTAGCGTTGGCAAAAGCATATGTAAGCTTTGCTGCTGCCTTGGCAATCTTCTTCTCGGAACACAGATCCGCTTTAAATCCTTTTACATTGGTAAGGGAAAGCACCGGGATATTAAACGCATCACAAAATGTAACGAAATCCGCTGCCTTATCCGCACCTTTCGGTGAAAGAACCGGGTCAAACTTCTCCGCAATTTTTCCGTCTTCCCCATAAACCTCGCTGCGGTTAGCCACAGCGCCAACGGTAACGCCATTTAACTGGATAAATGCCGTGACCATATCCTTTGCATAATTTTCCTTTACTTCAAACACTGCTCCATTATCCGCAAGCTGGGATAACGCAATGGAAGTATCCCCCGTGCAGCCTTCAATCTGCTCACAGGAACGGTTAATGTCGTCCGTACATTCTTCCAAGGGCACGTCCTCTTCATTGTTAGCAGGAAGAAGCATGACCAGCTCCCTTATTTTTGTAAGGACCTCAGCCTCCTCACCCACTACATCCACGATCCCTGCTTCCTCACTCTGGAAAGACGCTGCGGAAGTATCGCACTTGGTGACCACATTGCCATCAAGGGCATTAGGCGCATTGACAAAAAGCTTCGCTTTCTTCGTCTCCATAAAAGTGAAATCCGTCAACGTGGGGATCAGTGCAAGCCCGCCGCCGCAGTTTCCAAAAATTGCCGTGATCTGTGGAATCACACCCGAGCATAACGCCTGTTTCTTATAAATCTCACCAAAACCGTTCAGCGCATCGGTTGCTTCCTGAAGCCTGAGCCCCGCAGATTCGATCAAACCAATCACAGGCGCCCCCATCTTAAGCGCCAGATCATAAAGCCCGGCAATCTTCTTTGCATGCATCTCGCCAACGCTGCCGTTTAAAACAGACACGTCCTGGCTGTATACATACACAAGATTCCCGCCAATCACCCCATAACCGGTGATCACACCGTCAGAAGGAGTTTCTGTCTGTTTCAGGTTAAAATCAGTACTTCTCGCCGTAACGCGGGCACCAATCTCAACGAAACTGTTTTCATCGAGCAAAGCAGCTATTCTTTGACTCGCTTGTGAAGTAGTACTCATGTTTTCAGCCCTCCATTTTATATTAAAAAAATTATAACTAACCTCACAGGGACATAGTTTCCCCATAATTTTTCTATAGAAGTATATCACAAATGCGCCCCGCAGCAAAGACAATTTTTAAGATTTTTTAAAGATTTTTTATTTTTATCCCGTTCCCGGTTACAAGACGCTCATACAAACTCCTGAAAAAACATATATATAAGGAAAAGAACCCCTCTTTTGAAAGCAGCTATGAAACATTTTAAAAAATTAATTTCTATCTTGACAGCTATGGTTTTCATCCTGTCTGTTTTTCTTACTCCACTCCCAACCCGGGCTGTATCCGGAACCACCGCCAGCGCCGGATCCGGCCATATCCAAAATGCCGCAGCAGCCGATTCCGGCGAAGACATAAAATTGTATGCAGGGGCTGCGGTATTGATGGATGCCGGCTCAGGGCGCATTTTATACCAGAAAAACAGTGATAAGATCCTCCCCATGGCAAGCACCACCAAGATCATGACCTGTATCCTTGCTTTAGAATACGGAAATCTTGCCGACTATGCCCAAACATCCTCCTATGCCTCCAGTATGCCCAAAGTAAAGCTTTATGCTAAACCCGGGGAATTTTTCCAGTTAAAAGACCTGCTCCATTCTCTTATGCTGGAATCCCATAACGATACCGCCGTGATCATTGCCGAGCATATTGCGGGAAGCACGGAAAGCTTTGCAAACCTGATGAACCAAAAAGCAAGGGATCTGGGATGTTTTGATACTTATTTCATCACCCCTAACGGGCTGGACGCCACTGTGTCCGCCGCTGACGGCAGCGCCAAATCCCATTCAACCACCGCGGCCGATCTGGCCCGCATCATGTCTTACTGCATCATGGATTCTCCCCAAAAAGACGCTTTTTTGGAGATCACAAGGACCGCTTCTTATTCGTTTAACAGCTACAAGGAAGAAAACGGCAGCTTTGTGCCAAGCGGCCGGAGCTTCCATTGCAGCAACCACAATGCTTTCCTTACCATGATGGACGGCGCCCTGTCCGGAAAAACCGGCTTTACCGGAAATGCAGGCTATTGTTATGTAGGCGCACTCAGGCAGGATGAACGCACCTTTGTGGTAGCCCTCTTAGCCTGCGGATGGCCGAACAATAAAAGTTATAAATGGAGCGACACCAAAGCCTTGATGCGTTACGGTCTTGACCAGTTTGAATACCATCTTATTGATGAAGTTTCCTATGACCCTGCCCTGCTCAAACCAATCCCTGTATCAGGCGGTCAGACGGATCAGCTTGACGGGCATGCTTTTGTTCCCGTGGAACTCCGGAGAAATCCTTCATCCGGCCAGGATGCCATAGACAGCCAGACCGGGCTTTTGTTAAAAAAAGGGGAAACGATCCAGGTGGATCTTCAGATGGAGCAAGAACTTTCCGCCCCTGTCTATGCCGGAACGGAAGTAGGACGCATCCGGTATCTGGTGGATGATACGCCCTACCGGGTTGAATACATAATGACTGCAAAAGATATCCCTGCAATTGATTACCCATGGTGCATCAGGCAGGTTTTACAAAGATTCAGCATTTACTAAATTTTAAATGTCCAGCTGGACGTTTGCTTCCTGCTCCGCCTGAATCTTAAATTCTTCAATCTGCACTGCGGAAAGCTCCGGCAGTTCTTCTAAAGACTTTACCCCAAAACTGCGCAGGAACTCTTCCGTGGTGCCGAATAACAAAGGCCGGCCCGGTGCATCCATCCTTCCCACTTCACTGATCAGTCCAAATTCCACTAACCGGTTCACCGCATGGTCGCAGCTTACGCCCCTTATCTTCTCAATCTCCGCCCTTGTGATAGGCTGCTTATAAGCAACAATGGACAAGGTTTCAAGGAGTGTATCCGTCAAGACATATTTTCTGGGCGTTTTGGCAATCTTGATCAGGTATTCATACATTTCCGCCCTGGTGCACATCTGGAAAGAATCCTCAAGCTCCATCAGCGTTATGCCACATTCTTTCCCTTCGTACTCTTCTTTTAATTCCAATAAAAGCTGCCTTGTGGTCTTTTTATCCTCTTCAATGACCGAAGCAAGCCGCTCTACCTCCACCGACTCACCCATAGTAAATAAAATGGCCTCAAGAACGGCCTTTTCCTTTTGTCTTTCCACCTGCGATCCCCCTGACATCAATTTCTTAACACGTCAAATTTGGGGCGTGTCAAATTATTGACGTTATGATTATGTCATCAAACGTGTTTTCCTGCACAATGGAAATCCGCCCCGTTTTCATCATTTCAAGCACCACCAAAAAAGTGACGATGATCTCCATTTTACTTCTTTGCTTTTCTAACAGTTCACGGAAGCTGAAGGTTTTGTGGGTCTGGATATAGTCCTCCACGTAAGCGGTCTTAAGATCCATGTCCACCTCATCCTTTTCAATCTTCCCAAAGGTGCTCCTTACCGGATCAATCTTATCTTCCTGCCTGCGGATGACCATCTTAAAAAGCTCATGAAGCTTCCCAAGATCAGCATCCCCTATCAGCGTTTCCATATCCACAGGCGGCCTGTAATCCTCAATCTCTTTTGGCATCGTCTTTCCCTTAAACAAAGTCCGCGCCGCATCCACCTGCCTGTCCTTCAGCTCATAAGACATATACTTATACATCTTATACTCTAACAGCTTCTGGACCAGTTCCGCCCTTGGATCTTCCTCTTCTCCTTCCTCGTTTACTTCCTTGGGAAGAAGCATTTTACATTTGATATCCAAAAGTGTGGCCGCCATCACCAGAAATTCGCTCATCACATTCATATCTTCCGTTTCCATGGCTTTTATGTAATCCAGGTACTGCTCCGTGATCTCCACGATAGGGATATCGTATATATCTACCTTATTCTTTTCTATCAAATGCAGCAGAAGGTCCAGCGGCCCTTCAAAAGCCTGCAATTTTACTGATAATGCCATTTCAGGGCTTGTCTCCTTTTGACTGTCATAAATCCTGCACGCTGCTATCCAGCCTGCCTATTTTATCATGTATCCCCCTGCCAGTCAACACCACCGCAATTACCTGCCGCCCTTTGTAAGGCGGATCAAGATCAGCTCCCCAGGATTGAATATCCGGATTGGCAGGGTATGGCTTCCAAGACCCCGGCTAAGGACCATTTTGGCATTCCCCTCTGAAAAGATCCCGCCGTCATACTCAGGAAATAATTTCATGGCAGGAGAAATCACGCCTCCCAAAAAAGGAAGCCGCATCAATCCCCCATGGACATGGCCGGACACCACAAGATCGGCCCCCCATGCCGCATAATCTTTAAAATAATCCGGGTTATGGGCTATCAGGATAGAATAAAACGTCTGCCGGGGTTTCCCCAAAAGACGCTCTAAATACCCATCCTCCATCTTCTGTGACCGGAATTTCCCAAAGTACTCCCGCCCAAGCTCCAGTCCGTAAATATCCACGCCAAGTTCTAAAAGCGCGGCTTTCTCATTCACCAGATGGCGAATGCCGGACTTTCCTATCCGCTCCGCGTATTTCTCATACATCCTTCCATAAACCTCGGGAGAAAACCTTGTCTTGTGTTCATGGTTCCCATTTCCGTAATAGACCGGGTAACGCTTTGCCAGTTGGCAGACCAGATTCCCCGCCGTATCCGTTTCCTGCCCTTTGCCTGCCGTATACATATCCCCTGCGATCAGGATCAGATCCGGGCTTAGCTTATCAATTGCTTTTATGAGCTTTTGGTTTTCGGTTCCAAAAGACTTACTGTGGAGGTCAGAAAGAAGGACCACGTTAAGGTCCTTCTTTATCCTCCTGTCACTGCAATGGTATTTTCTAATGACAAAACGGCTGTTGTCATAAGCCATAACAAGCAGGAAAAACACTGCTGCTACGGCCGCCGCCAAACATATGATCTCAAGCATTCTTTACCTTCCGTTAAAAGTTTTTCATTCCTGCTATTATTGTACCAAACCGCTAGCGCGGTGGCTAGCCCTAGGTACGTGATTCCACTACTTTTTCAAAATTTTTTCGTTTTCTCAAAATAAAAGTAGCAGTTTTTTGGTTTATGTTGTATTGTTGAGTTACCACACACAACTGCAA
>CAJULP010000101.1 GCA_910587295.1 uncultured Lachnospiraceae bacterium
ATAACACCTCCTAAATATAGTGAAAATCTAACAGTTAGTCTATTAAGATGAAAGATAGAGCAGTAAAAATTTACTCTTGGCTCTACTATTATGGATCACTATTTAGGGCTATTCAATACGCCCAGTATTTATGCGCTTACCTTCTTCCGCTTTTTCGCAGTCTATCCGTAGAATATATCCGTCAAAAGTGGTTACGTCAATGCAGTTATGGAGCATATTATATGTTGCATAAATAAATCTCATATCTTATCAGTCCTTTTTTGTCTTGATTTGGAGAAATTTGTGAAAGCATTCCAACCAGTTCTTCCTGCCCTGTTCATTTCATGTTATAATTTGTTACAGGTTTTTCTTTCCCTTATTTTTGCCCTTGTGAGGGTTCGTAATACGAGGGAAAAGGATATAACACAAGGGAAAGCATAAGGGCAAACTCACTTGCTATAAATTTAGCGTTTTCAAGGGTTTGCGGACTTTTTGAAGATAAGATATAACAGTTAATAAATGCCATAAATTATGTCTTATCAGAATTCCATGTTACAGTGAAAATGAGGCTCTAATTTAGTAGATGCGTTGCGGAAATCAGCATGTCCCATCATATGAAGCGCAGGAATGTTCAACTGTTCCCTGGTTAAAAGCTTGTATTCATCCGTCCACTTAGGACAGTCGTCGGCAATGTGAAGCAAAGGACCACCTCCAATTATCATTGATGTCATTGTAGAAACCCCAAATAATTCCGCAATAGATAAAGCGGAACGTTTACCATCCAATCCTGCTCCCGGTAACCTGACATAGAACTTCTGACCGCATCCGGCAAACAGTACTTTTGGCATAGTCTGCGCAAACTCTTCGCCTGCAGGTTTTCTTCCGCTTTCACCTCAACCGGAATCACTTTATTCCCCTTTTGCACAATAAAGTCAACTTCGCCGGAAGAATTTTCCGCACTGTAGTAAAATAATTCCATGCCGGAAGAAACCAATTCCTGTGCCACAAACTGCTCCGTCAAAGCCCCTTTAAATTCCGTGAACACCGCACTGCCTTCCAACAATGTGATGGCATCCAGGTTCCCCCTTGCACCAAGCAGCCCTACATCCAGCATATAAATTTTAAATGCAGACATATCCATATAAGAAACCAGCGGCATCCCGGGCTTTCGGACCCGGTGGCTCTTATGGATCAGCCCACAGTCCAAAAGCCACTGGATTGCAAGCTCAAACTCCTTAGCCCTGCCCCCTTCCCTCACCATCCCGTAAATAAATTTACGGTTTTCCTTTGCCAGCTGCATGGGGATAGAGTTCCATACCATCTGGATCCTCGGAACCACCTCTATAGGCGCATGTTTTGAAAAATCGTTGGCGTAGTACAACAATAACTGATGCTGCAGCGCCCTTACTTCCTGCAGGTCATCCGTCTCCAAATAGGCGGCCACCACCTCCGGCAGCCATCAAAAACTCCGTAAAGTTCAATGGGTACAGCGTTAAAAAATCAACTTTCCCTACCGGGAATGAAGTTCCTTCATGCAGGGCAATCCCAAATAATGACCCGGCGGCAACAACCGCATATTCCCTTGCACACTCATAAAAATATTTCAGCGCACTTAATGCCTTGGGTACTTCCTGTATTTCATCAAAAATCAATAACGTATTTCCCGCTTCTATCTTTTTCTTTGACTCCACTTTAAGGGCTGACAAAATTCTTCCTATGTCGTAATCCATCTCAAACACATTCTTCATCCGCTGGTTATTGTCAAAACTGATATAAACTACGTTTTCAAAATAACGCCGCCCAAATTCCTGCATCAGCCAGGTCTTCCCCACCTGCCTAGCACCCTTTATGACAAGCGGCTTCCGGTTCTTTTTGTCCTTCCATCTTACCAGCTCCTGCATCAGTAACCGTTCCAAGCTCCGTTCCCCCCATTCTGCACCTTCTGCGCTTTCTCTGGATTTTCCTTTTTATTCCCGCGAGCAACGAGCCAAGTGATTGCTTGCAAGCATTTGGCGATTGCCGCAAGGGTCAAATGCCCCGCCCCTTGGGGCATTTCAAGTTTGATGCCCCGCTGCTTGCGGCGGGGTATTTGATTCCGCTTCTCATATAGGTAAGATTAACACTTTTTAGTCGCACTTTCAATCATCTTCAACATTTTTAAGCCGCACTTTTTGATTTTATTTACATTTTCCATGCGGAGTTATTGATCCAGAATCTATAGGTAACGCCGTAGCCATGCATGCAGTTTTCCCGGATGCGCAGACAAATATCCAAATCCTCACCAATGCCGTCTGCGCCCTTATTTCCGCTCCCCCTCAAAGCGCCCGCTTTTGAATCCGTGGAGATGACCGCAAAGGCAAAAAAATATATCTTATCCCACTATCAGGAAAATATATCCGGGTGTATACCGTGGCGGAGCAGGCCGGTTTTGTGTCCGTGAAGCATTTTAATACCGTGTACAAGAAGTATTACGATGTTACACCCAAGGAATTTTCCAAAGGGCAGACAGCCATGCCGGATACCGAAACATTAATTTAATTTATTCTCGCCCCTTCCCTGCCAGGGGATTAACGGTTATGATACTATCGTAAACTTTAATTTCTGGAATTAAAAAGCTTGCAAGCATCACACCAAAACCCTGAAAGGAGTTAACCATGGAAAAACCGCACCCTTTGACCCAATGGGCAATCAACAAAATAAAAGCGGAATACAAAGACGACATCGCCCTCCTTATTGCCGTAACCGGGCATGCGACGGACGGGGACAGCCACGGGGAAGTTTTTGATTACTTTATCCCAGAAACCGAAAGAGGGTACCAGCTCTCACGGACTTTCCTGTTAGACGGCATTGGCCATGACCTGTATCCCCGATCCTGGGAGCGTATGGAAAAATCTATCACTTTGGACGAAATGACAATCGTATTGGCAAACGGGAACATACTGTACGCCAACCATGAAGAATCCGCTGACCGCTTTCTTGCCATGCAGAAACAATTAACTGAAAACTTAAATAATCCCGAATTTGTCGTGATCATGAACGGGCGGCAGCAGTACGTGGTGGACGACAAGCACTATATGTTGTACCGAGGAGATATTTTTATGACCTATCCTTACGAAAACCATGGAAACGGAAACAGACCTCAGGAAGTGTGTGAATTTATCTGGTTTCAGTTTGACCTGTCCTCGGCCAAAGATTTTCTGGGACTTTCTCCAAGATATGGACAGTACCTTTTTCAGCAGCTGCTCAATTACCGGCACCGGACGAAAAAAGCCTGCTCAAAGGAGCTTTCGCTGCTTTTGCAGGCTTTTCAATGCCTCAGTTCTTCCCGGATTCAGGAACAGATTGTTGGATACAGCTGCTTTCTGCAATTTGTTATGAACAATATCTGTACCGACGATATCCCTATGACCAGAGAACTCTACAGCCCGGATATCCAAGAGGCATTGACTTATATTCACGCCCATTTGACAGAAGATCTGAGTATTGAGCGTATTTCCCAATTCTGCGGGCTTTCCCCTTCCCGGTTCAAGGCGAAGTTTAAAGAAGAACTTGGAATCACGCCTCATGCTTATATAATCTCTTTGAAGATTGATACGTCCAAAGTCCTTTTGAAGAATCCGGATGTGTCGGTGACCGATATTGCGTTTCGGCTTAATTTTGCATCCAGCAATTACTTTGCGTCGGTTTTTAAAAAGCATACAGGATACACGCCAACGGATTTTCGCCAGCAGCGTTTTTCCCATATCTACTAAGATGGAAACTTGTTCCAGGTCTCAAAGACGGTATAAACATTTTCCTTTTTTGCCCCGGGTCCAAATTCACACTGTGCAATGCAGCCTCCGTTATCCCACAGCCGTTCTTTTACAGCCGTTACCGCGCGGCAGATATCTTCCGCGCTTCCTTCCGGAAGCAGATGCTGGCGGTCGATTTCTCCCCAGAAGGTGATCTTTCCTTTGAATTGCTCCAGGTTTTCAAGACCCATACAGAAAATCTGGGAGTTAAAAGCATCCAGCCCCAGGTCGATCAGTCTTGGATAGATCAACAGGGTATTGCCATCGGAGTGCATGAACGCTTTCTTCCCATTGCGGTGGGCAATTTGGATAAATTCCTTATAAAACGGACGGAAATATTGATCCCATGCAGCCGGATTGATCAGCAGGCCGTTCTGGCTTCCCCAGTCATCCATAAAGGTGATGGCATCCACGGCGGTCTTCGCCCATTTTTCCACCAGCTCACAATAAAACGCAAACATCTTGTCCATGAATTTCAGCATATTTGCCGGAGGATCTGCCAGATCCATATAAAATTCCTGTGTGGTTCGGATAAACTGCAGCTGCTCAAAAGGTCTCGGATTACAGCCTGCCAGCACAAACTTATCTGTGCTTTTGCAAAATGCATTGACCTGATTGACATCAAAATCCAGTAACTCTGTCGGGATATGGATATTTTCCCAATCGTTCCAATCCTCGTCTTTTACTGATGCTTCTTTTACTTCTCCGATAATGCCTTCATGGATATTGGTAAATCTGCAGCCCCACTCATCGGTAAATTCTCCAAGGGCATAGGGATCGCCTTTTGCAATAGTGGGTTTTGCCAGGATTGCAGGTGCCGTTACAATATCATCTGGAAATTCCGCGTGGATGTTCTTGATCATGTCTCCTGCATGGGTCTCCGCCCAGGGCAATGTCCACATTTGTCTTGGAACCCTTTCGGTTTTATTTTCGAAGTTCAGTGTTGTCTTTACCAAATCTCTTGGTGTCATGTAATTTTCCTCACTTTATTATGTATTTTTTTAGCCTTTTACGCCTCCGGCGATGTTATCTGCGAAGCCTTCCTTTGCGAACAGGAACAGGATGACAACTGGAATGGAAATCAAAACGGCTCCCGCCATCAAGCCGCCCCAGTCGGTGCCATGGGCATGAACAAAACGCTTTAGCGCTACAGACACCGTTTTGTATTCATCTTTTGTGATGAAAGATACTGCCACCAGATATTCCTGCCACACACTGATGAACACAAAAATTGCCGTAGAAAAGATTCCAGGCTTAGCCAGTGGGAAGATGATCTTGAACATTGCCTGAAAGGAATTACATCCGTCAATCTTTGCCGCTTCCTCCAGGGAATCCGGAACGTCATGGATATAATTGGTTAAAAGTACAGTGGCCATAGGGAAGGAGCAGCCGATGTAGGTGATCATCAGGCACCACAGTGTATTCAGGAGGTGCATCTTTGCCATGATTAGATACAAAGGAATGATATATGACACCATGGGAATAAACTGGGTCAGCAATATCAGGGAATTTATCATATTTTTTCCTTTAAAATGCAGCTTGGAAAATGCGTATCCCATCAAAAATCCTACAAGTATCGTCACCACAACAGTGACCACAGTAAGGATCAGGCTGTTTTTTATACTGGATAAAAGATCCACTCCTGTCAGCGCTTCCTGATAATGTTCCAGAGTAAATGTTTTCTGAACAATACTGACAGAACGCTTCTGAATCTCCGCTGTTTCTCTTAATGAAGTAGAAACAGTCCAGTAGATGGGAAAAAACAGAAAGAAAAACATCAGCCCAAACAGCAGGTAACGAAATGCATACCCTGCCTTACTGATTTTCATACTTCTCATACCGTTCCCTCCTTACTCTTCATTCCATTTACCGAGAATCCTCGGAAGAAATGTTGCGCCCAAAACAATTGTTACCAAGATCACCAGTCCAATGACTGCATAAGTAGATGCTCCCGAATAATCATAATACTGGAAGGCTTCTCTTTGTAAGAACACCGGAAGAGTCTCTGTGGCCTTCGCCGGGCCGCCCCCTGTCATGATATCAATAATGCCGAAAGAGTTGAACGTCCATACAAAACACAGTGTTCCCACGGACAGTAATACCGGCTTGATATGGGGGAGCTCAAGGAAAAAGAAAATATCCTTCCGTCCGGCACCGTCTAGTACGGCAGCCTCCAGCTGATCAATCTGAATACTGCGCAGCTTTGCCAGCACAGTCATGGCGATGATTGGAAAGCTTCTCCAGACGTTTGCCATGACACATGACAGCATTGCGGGAAAATCATTTGCAAAAATATCATATTTTTCAGGAATGATATGAAAAAATTGCAGAAGCTGATAATAAATACCCGTTTCATAGTTCAGCAGCAGTTTCCAGATATAACCTGTTACTGCCTCCGGAATGACCCAGGGCAGCAGCAGAAATACCTGAAAGACCAAGACACCTTTGATGTGTTTGGAATTTTGCAAAAAAGCTGCCAGCATTCCCAGGGCCATCATCAGCACAATATTCAGACTCACCCATACAAAAGAATTTTTTAGCGCCGCGAACAAATTTCCTTTTGTCACCGCCCGTATATAATTTTCAATTCCCACAAATTCATAATCCGGGTTGGTGAGCTGATAGTCCGTAAAACTATACAGCACATTTCGGATAAACGGGAAGAAGATGATCAATCCAAGGACAATGATTCCCGGTATTACCAAAAGATAGGGAAATAAAGTTTTTTTCTTGCTCTTCACAGGCGCACCCTCTTTCTTTTTGGAGACAGTTTATTTATTTTCATCTAATACTTCCTGTATAGCTGTCTGGGCTTTTTGGCAAACCTCATCCGGCGTCATCTTGTCAAACAACAGATTCTGCCAATATTCGTCAAAGGTATTCATGACCTCGTTTAGATTTGCCACCGGAATCTGGGGGATATTGGAAGTTTTTAACTGCTCCTTGAAAATATCATATTTAGAATCCGCAAAGGTTCCCTCATTGTATGCCGCTTCAATGGTCGGAAGGTTTGTTCCGCCAAATGCCGCTGCCTGATCCGGATTTTCGGTAAGCCATTTGATAAAAGTCCAGGCAGTCTCCACATTATTACTTTTAGAGCCGATTCCCAACTGAAATCCGCCGGAAGTTGAATAAGAACCGGCATCGCCTGCCGGAATCAAACCAAGTTCCACGGTGAAGCTAAGTCCTTCCATATCAATCTCGCCATACTCCCATGGACCCGACTCCATCATTCCGATATTTCCATTACAGAATTGATTTCGCTGTTCCGTTCCTTCCATTGTTACAGAGTCTTCCGGCATATAGTTCTGTAACTCTTTTACAAATTCCAGATATTTTTTCATTTCCGGCGTATCTACCGTGGCAACCGGTTTTCCGTTGTCGTCAATCTTGTACAAAGATCCACCGATACTCTGCAAAAATACACCCATTTCGTAAGTAGACTGATACGCACTGGATGTCAGGGCATTGGTGAACAGATAATCCCCATCCTTCGTCATCGCCTTGCCACATTCCAGCATCTCTTCCAGTGTGGCAGGATATTCCAGATTATACTTTTCAAACAGATCTTTGTTATAGAAGATGACCCGTGTATCCGTGTCTGTCGGAATCGTGTAGGCCTTTCCGCCAATTTTACAGGGTTCCATCAAGGATCCCATAAACACTTCATCAAAATTAACGCCGTCTCGCTCCGCCAGGTCTCCGATGGGATACAGCATTCCTGCTTTTTGATATGTCATGGTATCCACATGATTTACTGTCAGAATATCGTAATCATCTCCGGCCTGATGTGCCGCCTGTACCCCCTGGTTTGTTGCCGTAAAATCCGCAAAGGTGGCAAATTCCACTTTTACATCAGGGTATTTTTTCATGAACTCCTGGAATACCGGCTCATAGAACTTTACACGATCCTCCGTCACTGCAACTGTCAAGGTTCCTGCAATTTCATCTTTTGCAGCTGCCTTGGTACTTTCGTCCTTGGCAGTGCTTGCTCTTCCATTATTGTTTCCGCAGCCGGTCAATATTCCCACAATTAACGTAAGAGTCATAAAAAATGCTGTTACTTTTTTCATACAGTTTCCTCCTTGCTGTTCATTTTGACTAATTTTTGATGGTATTTCTGACTTGATAAGTAAATATTAACCAAATCTGCCTTTACAATCATTAGAAATAATATTCAGTACTTTTTTATACCTTATTCATTTGAGCGGCTGCCAATAAATAACTCTGATCAAAAATGTTGAAATCAATTGAAAATATGAGTGAAAAAATGTTACTCTTACAAATAGATTAAGGTAGTCTGTGCCAGGCTGCCGGGAAAGGAACCGTATGGTAAATGAGCCGCTTTATATAATGCGGAGCTGCTTTGGGGTGGAAGATGGATATCATTGAACGGGATATTTATGCTCTGATCTGTAGCAGTGACGGGATCAAGGCAAAAGAGATTGCAAAGAAATTGAATAAGGATAGAAAATTGGTGAATCATTATCTGTATGCTTCGCCTTATATGCATGAGTTGTGCTGCCGGGATGAGGCGTACAATTGGCATGGGTATATCCGTCAGGCCAGGCCCCATCGGGGATTGGAGGATTTTTGCGGTTATTATTCTACGGTAAAGGAGTTTTTGGCTCTTTCGGAAGAGGAATGGTTTGAAATGCTGAAACAGGGGTGCAGACAGATTGGGCGGAACCTGAACGACACCCGGGGGCTGTTTCATTCCTTCAAGGACAGTGCCCAGGTCATGCGGGCTTTGTTTGACGATCTGGAAGAAGTATCTTACGGGGATTGGGAGATTGTCTTTGAACTTCGGATCAAAAAGTCACGGGCGATCCGGATTTATGCGGATGTGCTGGTGATCACGGAAAGGTATGTGTTTTCTCTGGAATTTAAGATGAATGACAAGATTGAGGAAGAGGAAGTGGCGCAGGCGGCGAAATACAGCGCATATCAGGAAGTGCTGTTTGGGCCGGAATATGACGTGATACCGGTACTGGTGCTTACCAGGGCCGATGATTTATACAGGTATGTGCAGCTGAAAGGGAGTACAGCGGAAATCCCCGTGTGCGCCGGGAACATGCTGTTTAATGTGTTCGATGAGTATTTGGGTTTTTTAAATTGAGGAATGAACAAAAGAGCTTAGACGGATTCAACCATCAGGTGAATTATCATATCATATTCTCTTATCGGGTTATTGAGATCATGGTTTCGTTCTATTAAGATAAGGATAGTACAAGACAATCATTATCTCAACGGTAAAGTCCAGCTAAGAAATGTCAATAGGTAAAATGAAAAATGTTAAAGAAATTTTTTTCAAGCAGTTGATGTAAAAAAGGGTAACTTTAATAAGCCCACTCACGTGGAAATGTTAAAAATTCATGAAAACCTGTTAAGCAGC
>CAJULP010000102.1 GCA_910587295.1 uncultured Lachnospiraceae bacterium
AAGCGTAGCAGATAGCCAGAGCTTGTCAACCAGTGTAGCGGACAGTCAGAGTCTGAGCACAAGCGTAGCAGATAGCCAGAGCTTGAGCACGAGCGTAGCGGATAGTCAGAGTCTGAGCACAAGCGTAGCAGATAGCCAGAGCCTGTCAACCAGTGTAGTGGACAGTCAGAGTCTGAGCACAAGTGTAGCGGATAGCCAGAGCTTAAGCACAAGCGTAGCGGATAGCCAGAGCTTAAGCACAAGCGTAGCGGACAGTCAGAGCTTGAGCACGAGCGTAGCGGACAGTCAGAGCTTGTCAACGAGCGTAGCGGATAGCCAGAGCTTGTCAACGAGCGTAGCGGATAGCCAGAGCTTAAGCACAAGCGTAGCAGATAGCCAGAGCCTGTCAACCAGTGTAGCGGATAGCCAGAGCTTAAGCACAAGTGTGGCGGATAGCCAGAGCTTAAGCACAAGTGTGGCGGACAGTCAGAGTTTGAGTACGAGCGTAGCGGATAGTCAGAGTCTGAGCACAAGTGTAGCGGATAGCCAGAGCTTAAGCACAAGTGTGGCGGACAGTCAGAGTTTAAGCACAAGTGTGGCGGACAGTCAGAGTTTGAGTACGAGTGTGGCAGATAGCCAGAGCCTGAGCACGAGCGTAGCGGACAGTCAGAGCTTGTCAACGAGCGTAGCGGATAGCCAGAGCTTAAGCACAAGCGTAGCAGATAGCCAGAGCTTGTCAACGAGCGTAGCGGATAGCCAGAGCTTAAGCACAAGTGTAGCGGACAGTCAGAGCTTGAGCACGAGCGTAGCGGATAGCCAGAGCCTGTCAACCAGTGTGGCGGACAGTCAGAGTTTAAGCACAAGTGTGGCGGACAGTCAGAGTCTGAGCACAAGCGTAGCGGATAGCCAGAGCTTGAGCACGAGCGTAGCAGATAGCCAGAGCTTGAGCACGAGCGTAGCTGACAGTCAGAGCTTGTCAACGAGCGTAGCGGATAGCCAGAGCCTGAGCACGAGCGTAGCAGATAGCCAGAGTCTGAGCACAAGTGTAGCTGACAGTCAGAGTCTGAGCACAAGTGTAGCTGACAGTCAAAGCTTAAGCACAAGCGTAGCAGATAGTCAGAGCCTGTCAACGAGCGTAGCGGATAGCCAGAGCCTGAGCACGAGCGTAGCTGACAGTCAAAGTGCATCGACAAGTTCGAGTGAATCAGCAAGTGAGAGCGCAAGTACATCAAGCAGCAATAGTTCAGCGGCTGAAGGTGGCGAAGGAACAGGTCCAGAAGATGGAACAGATCCGGCAGGTGGTGGAGAGACAGGACCCGCAGCTGATGTTGCGGCAGTAGCACCGGCAGTGGCGGAAGCAGCGGCACCGGTCGTAGAAGTGGAAGTAGATACGGCAGCGGCTCCGTTAGCAGCACCAGGAGCAGCTCCGTTAGCAGCACCGGCTATACAGGTAGAAGATGAGGAAGTTCCTCTTGCAGTTATGGATATTGAAGATGATATTGAGGATGAGATAACAGATGATCAGGAGCTTTTTGAAGTAGAAAATGAAGAGGTTCCATTGGCTAACACAGGTATCATTGAAAATGTTCATCATTGTATCACGCACTTCATAGAGCTGATCATAGCGGGAGTTTTATCACTTTACTATGTGGGAAGCACAAAGAAGGAGAAGAAAGAAATTACCGGCTTGAAAAAGGATATTGATGACAAAGAGAGAAGGTAAATAATTTGATGGATTTTTTTCAAAATTTAGCATGGGCTTGTTGGTGGGATGTTCCCGTATTACTTTTTTTGATTGGAGCAACGGCTTGGTTTTTGGTAACTAAGAGGAAGCTGAAGAGAGAAAAAGAGGAACTGAAAAACCAAATGACCAAATAGTTTAATAAAAATACAATCGGCGGTTGCCATAAATTGGGTAACCGCCGATTTGTGAAAAGATGTAGGATTATGTTAAAGAATTTGAAACAAAGTGAGAATGTAATGAAGTATAAACTTGTTTATACAGGTTTGATCTTCTTGATATATATTTTTGGGAAAAACATTCCTTTATGTGGAGTTGATATGTCTGCATATACTGTTGAAACAGCAGGCGCAGGAGAGATATTGATGCAGATGATCAGTGGTGACACATACCGCTGTTCAATTTTTGCGTTAGGGATTTTTCCTTTTATGATCTCCAATATACTGGTGCAGCTGGCATATGCGATTAGGAATCTATTTTCGAAAGCAAGAGTGTCTCCTAAGGCGATGGGATATGCGACGGCATTTGTAACATTGGCAATTGCCATATTGCAGGCGGTTGTTCAGATACCGAAACTAAAATTTGCGGTTCCGGCAGAAATGCTTGCCATGACGAAAGTGGTAGCGGGAATTGAGATGGTGACAGGCGTAATGGTCATCTTATGGATGGCTGGCAGAAATGGACGATATGGAATTGGCGGAAGAATGGTCTTTGCCTTGGTCAATATTTTGGAACGGCTGCTGATTATTTTTTTGGAATATCATGTGAGGGTTCTTCTGCTTCCTTTAATGATAGGGGTTGTTATGATGGTCGTTATGATCGTTATGGAAAACGCAGAAATGCGAATCCCTGTGCAGAGAGTATCCATACATAATATTTATGCGGATAAGAATTACATGGCGATCAAATTAAATCCGGTGGGGGCTATGCCGTTAATGTTTACATCGGCAGTATTTATGCTGCCGCAGCTTTTAATTGCCTTACTGGCATATTTTTTCCCGCAAAATGCGTGGGTGGTCTGGTGGCAGGAAAATGTGGTATTGACAAACCCTTTTGGTATTGCTGTATATGTTGCGTGTGAGTATTTGATTACCATTGGTTTTTCTATGATCATGATCAGCCCAAAAGATATCTCGGAACAGTTTCTGAAAAGCGGGGATAGTATTGTAAACATCCACGCAGGGCAGGATACCAGACGATATCTTCGCAGGACAGTGTTGGTCATCAGTTTTTTCTCCGCTACGGTAATGGGTGTGTGTGTAGCCGTGCCGCTGATTTTGCAGGCGGAATTTAATGTGGATGGCGGGCCCGCAATGCTGCCTGTGACCATTATGCTATTGGTCAGTTTTTTATGTAATATATTCAGGGAATTATTTTCTATATATAAATATGACTCTTGCAGAGCGTTGTTTTAAAAGGAGATTTTGAACGGTATATGTTATATTTTATTCCGGCGTGGTATCAGCAGAATAAATGGAGAGAAAATGAGCAGATTTGGTATGAGCGGCGCATGCACACAGAATTTGACGATACGGTAAAGCAGATACAGCTTTTTCATCGTAGTAAGGCATGCCGGTATCAAATTATATTACTTGGGTATGCACCAAATTTTCGTCATTTTCTACACAGACAGAGTGTATACCGGGCGCCGTATTGGTCCTGTTTTGATGCGATACAGGAGATAAAGCGAAGGAAAGTGGCGGCCTTGTCTTTTCATCAGTTTAAGTGGCCGGATGGCATTGAATTTAGATATACGCAGTTTGTGATAATTGCGATGTTAAAAGGAAAAAAGTATGCGCAGATTGACTTTGGAGAAGACGGGAATCCAATTCAGGTGAACTTATACAAGGATGATAAAATTTGCCGGCGTAATCTATATGACGACAGAGGATTTTTATCAGCCACAATACTTTATGAGAATGAACAGCCTGTTCATTGCGACTACCTGATGGAAAATGGCGTATGGAAGCTGCGGTATTTTTACCAGGATGGACATGTGGAGATTAATTCCAAGTACCCTGCGTACCTGCTGCGAGATCAAGGCAGGGAAGAGGAGAGAAGATTTTCCAGATTGCGATATGATGATATTTCACAGGTAATATGTGAAGTGCTTTTGTTTTATCTACAAATGGTGGGAGGAGAAGATATTTTCTGCGTTGCGATGCATGAGCAGCATATCAGACTGCTGGAAAAGGTATTAAGAGATAAGAAATTAATTTTATCCTTTTTTTCAGGAAGAAGTTTGGATACGGGCAGCCTTGCAGTTCGTAAAATGGTGAAGGAAGCGGATTACGTAGTTGCGGATTCAGGGAATACATTAAATAAATTAAAAAAAGTATGGAAAGGCTTTATGAAAAACAGTATGGCAATCCCGCCTTATGATTCAAGAGAGGATTCCGGACTGAGTTTACAGTTTAATGTGCAGAAGATATTAGTGGCAATAGACGGCGTGGAGGGCGAAGGGTTTGGGAAATTAGTACGCTTGCTGGGAGAGTATCTGCGGATAAATGAGAATGTCCAAATCTGCCTTTTGACCAGGAAAGCGGATTATGACAGAAAGCAAAGGGTCTTGGAGACGGTTCGGAGAGAGCTCTTGAAGGATGGCATGGAAGAAGGATGGGCTAAGGAAGCTGATGAGACAATATCGGAAAACAATATAAATATGGAAGAATCAGTACCGGTAAAATTTGTTGTGGAACAATGTGTGGATGAACTGTCTGTCAGTAAGTGCATGAGGGAACAGCGCTTGTTTGTGGATTTGCGGGAAGTACCGGAATTGTATCTGCAGATCACAGCTATTAGCATCGGGATTCCGCAGATTGTACGCACCAAGACAGAATTTGTAACTGATGGGTTGAATGGAAAAATTTTAAAGAATGTCCATGGGCTGCCTAAGGCATTGCATTATTATCTTGGCGGGTTGAAGAACTGGAATCAGGCAAGAATATTTTCTTATGAACTGATGAAAGAGTATACCACGGACAAACTGTTAGAGAGATGGAAAGAGGTGATGGATTCCGTTGGCGGAGATTTGTATTTTACAATTGGGGAAAGAAAACTGGAATAAGTTATATCAACTACCGTCTAATGTTCGGCTGGATCATGTGGAGTGTTTGACAAAACCGCCGGAGAAGCCATACGATATTTGTTTTTTGGACAGAGAGCCATTGGAAAAAGAAATAGAAATTTTGCATCGGGAGATTAAAGCATATACACTGTTTATTACAGATAAAATCTATGAAAGAGACACTGGATTAACAGATCGGACAAAATGGCTGTGTAAGTGTAAAAAGGCAAAGTGTATTCCGTCAGAAGATGTACAAGACTTTTTGCGGCAGGAGGCCGGATACTATTACCCACAGCCTTATGGGGAGAAATTTGCTCTCCAAGATATAGAAATTGCCCATGGATTTTCCGGAAAGATACGTTGGAATGGGAATTATAGCGTGACCCTGGAAGGAGATTTCGGGAAAGATTTCAGACAGGCGGTATGCTGGCGATATAATATTCTTTTGCCTCGTGGTCAGTCATTAGATCTTTGGATTGAATATCGAAAAAACAAAAATGTGAATATTATAATAAGGATAGTGAGTTATGTCAGGAGGGGGATAGCTCAAATTTCAAATCAGTGGGAATTTAACGAAGAGGATTTGGAAAATGTGATACAAATACAAGGGGGGGAGACAGATGATGTGCTTTTTGTTTCGCTTAGTGCAAGAGGGCAGGGGGCATTGGAGGTGATAGCATTACATAGCAGGTATTCCAGGGGAAAACACGGTTATTTTCTACCTGGAGGCGAACGGTATGTATCTTCCGAACGGGAAGAGGCGTTCTGCTATTTTGATCCCGGAGATTTAAAACCGCCTTTAAATGTATATTTTTCCGGTTATAAAACGAAGGAGGGATTTGAAGGATATTATATGATGAAGGGTATGGAAAGTCCGTTTCTGCTGCTATCAGAGCCTCGCTTGGAAGGTGGCGGTTTTTACATGGGCACACCCGAGTACGAGCGGCTGTTTGTGGATATGATCAAAAAGTATATGAAAGAGCTTGGATTTAATTCGGAGCAAGTGATTTTGTCAGGGCTCTCGATGGGAACCTTTGGCGCTATGTATTATGCCTGCGATATCAGGCCCCATGCGGTCATTGTGGGAAAGCCCTTAGCCAGTATCGGGAATGTGGCAGCGAATGAAAAATATCTTCGCCCGGGCGGCTTCCCTACCGCTCTTGATGTGCTGTGTCATCAGTGCGGCAGTCTTGATGAGAGTGCCGTTGAGAAGTTAAACAAGAAGTTTTGGGTTAAATTTGATGCGGCAGATTGGGGAAACTCGAAATTTATTGTTTCCTATATGCTGGAAGATGATTATGATACTAATGCTTATCATATGCTGCTATCGCATTTAAAATCCGAGGGTGTGCAGATTTTTGGCAAAGGGATTCACGGAAGACATAATGATAATACCAATGCGATCGTAAACTGGTTTGTGACGCAGTATAAGAAAACATTACGGGAAGATTTTGGAAGAAAGCTGGAAGACTGATGACAGGGGAGCAATGGACGATTTATTGGAATGAATATTCTTCCGACACCTACTTATACGGTTCGGAGATTACCTATCATAAGATAGATGACGTGGAGTTTTGCAACAAGTTGATGCCGGCGGGAACGGTGGTCAAACAATGGTATTCCAAAACAAATTATCAGGCACAGAGGATAGAACCGGCGTTGCCGATGATAGATGGCGAAGGGAACTATCAGATTGAGATTAATATGGAATGCATGGAAAATGAGGCATGGCAGGTGCGGCTGGTCTTTTACGATAAATACGACGTAGAGGCAGGATTTGTTTCCATCAGGGATAAGGTAACGGATTTTCAATGTCCGCTCAGAACATATAGTTACAGGATGCAGTTGATCAATGGTGGGATGACATGGTTTCGTTTTCATTCCATCAAGATACGGGAAATTGAAAATGAGACAAACAAGGAACTTGAGGAAGTTAAGAAAAATCGTAGATCGGGTAAGAAGCTGTGGAAAACGTATGGCAAAGCTCTCAGACAAGGGATTGGCAGGTCTCACCCTGAAGTTTAAAAAAAGACTGGCAGAGGGTGAGAGTCTGGAAGATATCCTGCCGGAGGCTTTTGCCGCCATTTGCGAGGCGGATAAAAGGATTCTGGGGATGGAACCTTATGACGTGCAGATTTTAGGAGGGATTGCGCTGCATCAGGGTTATCTGGCGGAGATGAATACAGGGGAAGGAAAAACATTATCCGCTACCATGCCGTTATACCTAAATGCCCTGACCGGAAAAAGCACGATTCTGGTAACGGCTAATGAATACCTGGCTTCCAGAGATGCGCAGGAAATGGGACCAGTATATCGGTTTATGGGGTTATCCGTAGCTGCGGGGGTAACCGTAGATCCAACGGAAAAATTGAGTAATGAGGATAAAAAGGCAATTTATGCGGCGGATATTGTATATACCACCCACGGCACATTAGGATTCGATTATCTGATCCATAATTTAGTGGCCTCGGCCAATGACCGTTTTTTGAGGGAATTTTATTATGTGATTATCGATGAAGCGGATTCCGTACTGTTAGATGCAGCACAGACGCCGCTTGTCATATCGGGGTCACCCAGGGTGCAGTCCAATTTATATAAGATTGCGGACTTTTTTGTTACGACGTTAGTGGAAGATGTAGATTATGAGCGGGAAAAAGACAGGGTGTGGCTTACGGAAAAAGGGATTCGATATGCGGAAACGTTTTTCCAGATTGATAATTTCTATGATGAAAGGTATTTTGAGATCAACCGCCACGTGACCCTGGCTCTCCGGGCACATACAATGTTTCAGAACGGAGAGGCTTATGTAGTGGCAGATGGAGAATTGGTTCTTTTAAACGGTGCAACGGGACGGATGATGAACGGCATGAAGCTGCGGGGTGGGCAGCATCAGGCGCTGGAGATGAAAGAAGAATTGAAAATCACGCAGGAGACCCGGTCGGTTGCAGCAATCACATTTCAAAATCTTTTTCTGCTGTTTCCTAAAATGTCGGGTATGAGCGGCACTATGGCGGATGCTTCTGAGGAATTGTGGGATATATATGGTTCCAAAGTTTTAGTGATTCCGCCTAACCGTCCTAAGAAGAGAAAGGATCTTCCCGACCGCTATTTTCGAAACTCCAATCGGCAGATTCGGGCGGCAGTGGCGGAAATCATTAAAGTCCACAGAAGCGGCCGGCCGGTATTGGTGGTAGCGGCTTCCATCAAAGATACGGAACAAGTGTCGGAAGACTTGATGAAAAAGAAGATTCCCCACAATGTCTTAAATGCAAACAATGCCTTTTGGGAGGCAGAGATCATTAAGGAAGCAGGGCGGAAAGGAGCGGTGACCGTTGCCACCTCTATTGCCGGACGCGGAACGGACATTAAATTAGGGAAAGGCGTGGGAAGCATCGGAGGCCTTGCGGTGATCGGCATTGGACGGATGGAAAATGTCAGGCTGGAACGCCAGGCCAGAGGGCGGGCAGGGCGGCAGGGGGATGCCGGAACCAGTCAGTTTTTTGTGTCTCTTGAAGACGATGTGGTGGGTGTTGATGAATCGTCCAAATTATACAAATGCATAGAGGAAGAAAAGAAAATCAGCAGACGGAAACTAAAAAAGATAATCAACAAAGCGCAGGTGATAGCGGAGGAATCCGGAACACTGTCACGAAAAAGGTCTGTGGATTTTGATAAGATTATGCAGAGACAGAGAAATTTAATTTACGAGGCCAGAAACAGACTTCTTGATGGCGGTAATCTGCAGGTGGAAAAATTTATGGAAATGGCGGAGAAAAATATTAAATGGTTTCTGAAATCGGAAGAATTTGAAGATAGTCAATCGATCAACCGGTACATTTTAGACAATATTTCTTATCGCCTGGATGAAAAAGGAGCAGATTTAACGTTGGATGACGAGGAGGAAATAAAGGGGTATCTTTTTAAAAAGATTGAACAGGGTCTGGCGGAACAGGAAAAAAAATTGGGCAGTAAGAGAAGCATGAACGATTTTATGAGGATGGCGGTGCTGAGTGCTATTGATGATGCCTGGGTGGAGCAGGTGGATTATTTACAGCAGTTACAGGCAGCGGTTTCCGGCAGGGCTACGGCACAGAGAAACCTTTTGTTTGAGTATCAAAATGATGCTTTTGAATCTTATGAGAAGATGCAGGCCAGTGTTTATCAAAATGCCATGAGGAATATACTGCTCAGCAATGTGTTTTTGGATCAGGAGCGTAAGATACATATATTGTTTCCCTAGTCGTTTTGGTGTTTGCATAACATGGCATGTATAAGAGAAGAGGACGAAAATGAGAGTTCATATAACAAATCTGTATGGTTTAGGGGGAACTGCGGCAGAGGCTCAGCAGAGGGTAACGGAGATTGCCCAAAATAGCCTGCATTATAATGAGCTTGGGGTCTATCGCTATCAGGTAGATTCTGATAGTCCAGAAATGCTTCGTACGAGAATAGACGGGATTATAGCGGCCGTGGGATGGAATGATATTGTTATTTTTCAATCTCCTACATGGAATGGAATAACATTTGATGAAAGGTTAATGTTGCAGTTAAGCGCCTATAAAGGGCTTAAAAAAATTTTCTTTATACATGATATTCCGCCACTTATGTTTGAAGAGAACCGTTGGCTTTTAAAAAGATATATAAGCTTATATAATCATGCGGATTTGATAATTCTGCCATCAGAAAATATGGCTGATTATTTACGTGCTGAAGGATTGACCGTTTCAAAGATTGTGGTGCAAAAAATGTGGGATTTTCCGGTTTCGATAGATTTTTCTATAAATCCTCAATTTAAGAGAGTAATAAACTTTGCGGGTGCGGCAAACAAGGATAAATTTTCATTTGTAAAGGAATGGAAGTATGACACTGTTAAATTGTTGGTGACGGCTGCAGAAGGTGATTGGCAGCATGATGAAAAGGTTGAATTTATAGGGTGGTTTCGTGATCAAAATCGTTTAGCCAATGCACTCAGGGGAAACGGGGGATTTGGGTTGCTGTGGACAGAACATGAGTATACAAAGGAATATATGAAATTGTGCGCATGCTTCAAGGTTAGTTTATATCTTGCGGCTGGTATTCCGGTAATTGTCCATAGCAGTATTCCAGAGGCAAGTACAATAGTACGAAAAAATTTAGGATTTGCTGTAACCACATTGGATGAGGCTGTTGATAAAGTAGAAAGTATCACGGAAGAACAATATGGTCAAATGATTAAAAATGTGGCGGAATTTGGAGAGTTGGTCCGCGGTGGATTTTTTACAAAAAAATTGCTGACGGATGCGGTTTTTAATTTGTTGTATGATTGATAGTTCATATAAAACTTTCTTGCGAGGAGGAAATGGCAGTGGTATATAATTTTAATTTAGGAATTGGGTGGGCCAGCAGCGGCGTAGAGTATGCACAGGCTTACCGAGCGAAGGTTTTGCGGAGCATCGGGCAGGAGGCGAAGTTTGTTTTCACGGATATGTTTCCTAAGGAAAATATCCAGCACATGACACAGAATATTGGCTTTTTAGACTCAGAGGTCATCTGGCTTTACACTTTTTTTTCTGACTGTAAAATTTCTCCGGTGACATTTACCCTGAAACAATTGGAAAAGACTTTTGGAAAGAAACACTTTACCTGTGAAAGGAAGGGTGACACAGCGAAATATACATTTCCCGGAGTAAACGGATACTATATGGTATATCTGGTCAATAAAATGGAAAACCGGGTACATAGGGTGGAGATTGTATCTAATGGCTGCCTGATCCGAAAGGATTATTATACCTATTGCAGAATATATTCAGAGTATTATGCGCCTTTAGCTAACCAGGCCCATCTTTATCAGCGCAGATTTTTTAATGAAGACGGTACGATAGCTTATGAGGAAATCACGGATAATGATGTAGTAATGTATCAATTTCCGGACAGGCTGATCTGCTCAAAGGAAGAACTGGTGGGCTATATGGTGTCGCGGCTGAAGTTGACCAGAAAAGATGTGGTCATTATTGACAGGACGACAGGAATCGGTCAGGCAATTATGCAGAATGCCTATCCGGCCCGTATTGGCATTGTGATTCATGCGGATCATTTTAGTGAGGGCAGTACGGATGAAGAGCATATTCTTTGGAATAATTATTATGAGTATGCATTTTCTCAGCACCGTCAAGTGAAGTTTTATGTGGCGTCCACGGATGCGCAGAATCAGCTTTTAAAACAGCAGTTTAAGAAATATATGGGAGTAAGCCCTAAGATAGTGACGATCCCTGTAGGCAGCTTGAATGAATTAAAGGCATCTGGGAAAAAGAGAAAAAGCTATTCTTTGATTACGGCCTCCCGGCTTGCGGACGAGAAGCATGTGGACTGGCTGATTGAAGCGGTAGCGGCGGCAAAGGCGAGCGTTCCGAATATTTCTTTGGATATTTACGGAAAGGGAGCGGAAGAAATAAAGCTTAAAAATTTGATTGCAAAGCTGCGCTGTGGCAATTATGTGCATTTATGCGGTCAAAAAAATCTGGATGAGGTTTACAAAGATTACGAAGCTTATATTGCGGGTTCTACCAGTGAAGGGTTTGGACTTACCTTGATGGAAGCGGTAGGATCCGGTCTTCCCATTATCGGCTTTGACGTGCGTTATGGCAACCCAACATTTATTGATGACGGAAAAAACGGATATTTAATACCGGTGTATGACAAGATGGAGAAGAAAGAGCGGATACAAAAGCTGACAGAATGTATCATACGATTATTTACAGAAGCTGATTTGGAAGCGTTTCACAAGCATTCTTACGAGAAAGCGAAAGCATATCTTACGGAGGAGGTGGAAAAAGCATGGAAAAGTGTATTATAAATGATGCCCTGCTGCTTATGGATACCTATAATGAAGGAAGCCGGAGTCTGTATGTATCTTTAAAGGAAGCGGGATATGACTGCCCTGCAGTGGTGATTGAGGATGACGGTTTTCTGCCGGATGGTGTGATGTCAGTATATGGTTTTTTTCTTGGTGATTTCAAGGCGGTGTTGGGAGAAAAGGCCAGACCGAAATATTTTAATGAGATCAGGGTGCCGGATTATTGGGAAATCAGCGGAACAAACAATAATGGAAAGGTTCAGGATCTGCATAAAGAGCGTGGGCGGATTTTTTATGCGGAGCCAAAGCATAAACGTTTGGTAAAAATTGTGGATTGGTATGATGAGAGGGGGATAGTGCGCTCCAGTGACCACTATAACCGCTATGGGGCTGTTTATGGCAGAACAATTTTCAATTCAAAAGGACAGAAAGTAAACCGGTCTTTTTTTTCAGCGGATGGGCGGGAAGTTATTGTAGAAAATTTTGTGACCGGCGATATTATTTTAAATGAAGGAAATGAAGTGCAGATTTTTCGGAACAAGACGGATTTCATCCTGCACTTTTTTGTGCGTGCGGGCTTTAAGCAGAGCCGGATTTTCTTTAATTCCCTGTCTACACCGTTCTTCGTTTCTAACCGGTTAAAGGCACAGGCAAACAAACGGGATATATTGTTTTGGCAGGAGCCTACAGGAGAAGAAATTCCCGGCAACATGCAGGTTATCTTTAATGGGGAAGCCAGCCGCACGGCGACAGTCGTAGTGCAGAATAAGGCTTCATATGAAAAGCTGATCTCCCTTGGCGCAAAGAAAGATATGGTGAAGAAGCTTGGCTTCATTTATCCGTTTGCAAAGGAAAACAAACATCGGCCGGAGGCGCTTATCTGTACTAACTCCGATAATCTTGAGCATGGAGAAGAAATCATAAAATCACTGCCACAGATGCACTTCCATATTGCGGCCATGACAGAGATGTCTTCAAAACTTACAGGACTGGGCAGTTATGACAATGTGAGTCTGTATCCGGGGGTGAAGCCGGGGATATTAGATGAACTGTTTGAAAAGTGTGATTACTATTTCGATATCAATCATGAGGCGGAAATTGTTTCAGCTGTGCGAAGAGCATTTTTAAATAACCATTTGATTTTGGCGTTTAAAGAAACACTGCATAATAGAGATTATGTGGCTGAGGAACATATTTATCCAACAGATGAAATGGCTAAAATGCTTGCGGATGTTGAAGCGGCAATGTCGGATGCGAAGGTATTAAAGAAGTATCTGCAAAAGCAAAAAAAGACAGCGATATCAGAGACGGTAAAAAGCTATCAAACCGTCTTGTGAAAGGAACGAAAGTATGCAAATACTGAAAAATATGGAAGCCTGCTATGGGTGTGGGGCTTGCCTAAATGCTTGCCCTACAGGAGCCATTAGTATGGAGGATAATACGGAAGGCTTTTGGGAGCCGGTTATAGATGAGGAAAAATGTATTAATTGTGGGAGATGCAGGCAGGTATGTCCTGCCATCAATAGTCATTATTTTAATGATCCGGAACCTGATATTTATGCTTTTTCGGCGGAGGAGAAAATACTTTATAACAGCTCGTCGGGAGGGATATTTACTTTTTTGGCTGAATATGTTTTAAGGGCAGGGGGCTATGTTGTAGGAGCGGCT
This sequence comes from uncultured Lachnospiraceae bacterium, assembly GCA_910587295.1. Classification (GTDB taxonomy): domain Bacteria; phylum Bacillota; class Clostridia; order Lachnospirales; family Lachnospiraceae; genus Suilimivivens. The sequence continues at coordinate 13,288 of CAJULP010000102.1, forward strand.
TATGATTCAGGGTTTAGTGTGAATCATATTGTTATACATAGTATAGAGGAGCTGGATCGGATTCGGCGTTCGAAATACGTGCAGAGTTCGACAGGCAATACTTTTCAAAAGACAAAAGAACTTTTGGAACAAGATAATTATGTGTTATATTGTGGATGTCCGTGTCAGATTGCTGGATTATTACGTTTCTTAGGTAAAGATTATGAAAAGTTGTATACAGTGGATGTGGTGTGCCATGGTGTTCCTTCGCCGAAATTATTTCTGGAACATTTAAATAACTCTTTTGGCGGCGTTGATAATATTGATGATGTTGAGTTTCGCAGCAGAGAAGGATGGAGCGTTTTATTTAGGGTAAAATTAAAGAATGGAGAGTCTATAACATCCTACAATAATAATAGTGTATACATGCAGTCTTTTTTGCAAAATATCAATTTGCGAGCTTCCTGTTTTCAATGCCAATACAGCAGACTTCCGCGCCAGGGAGATGTGACAATAGGAGATTTGTGGGAGGCAGGAAACCTTAATTTGCCTTTTAATTATAGAAAAGGCGTTTCTGTTATTCTCCTTAATAACGAAAAAGGAGTGTTACTTTTTCAGAAGGTTCTTTCGGAGGCAGAATACCAATTTTATGTTCAAAAAATATACGGAAAAGAAGCGGAAAAAAACTGTGACAGAAGATTTTTAAATAGCAATATATTTTATCCGGTCACAGGTGATAATGATGCCGTAAGAAGGAGAGAGTTTTTTAACAACTGCTCCAGTATGAAATTTGAAAGCGCTGTCCATGCAACCTTACATAAATTTGATGTAGGGCTTATACTTTATATGTCTGGTAATTATGGGAGCATTGCGACAAATTATGCTCTTTATAGGGCGATTAACGATATGGGGAAAAAGGCTGCGGTTTTAAATAATTGGGGTTGGACAATGGGGGGGAGCGCCGTTAAATTTGCAAGAAGCCATATGAAATTAACTGACGGCTTTTTGAAAACCGAAGATGGGCAGGCAGCCAATCAGTGTTTTGGAACATTCGTAATTGGTTCGGATATAATATGGGATTGGATATGGAATCCTTTTGATAGGATTCTGCAGTTTATGATGCTTGGATTTGCCGACGAGAAAAAAAGAATGATATCCTATGCTCCCTCTTTTGGGAACTTGAAGGAAAAAAAGGATATTAGTAAAGAAGCGAGGGCGTTGGGGGAATATTGCTTAAAACGTTTTGATGCGATATCGGTTCGTGAAGATTATGGTGTGGCTATGTGCAGGGATTTATTTCATGTCCAGGCGGCGCAAGTATTAGATCCCGTATTATTATGCAACAGAAAGGTATGGAGTGAACTTAGCGCCATGTCAAAGCTGAATTTTGACGAGGAATACCTTCTCGCATATATATTAGATCCGACACCGGACAAGCGGCAAGTTGTTATCGAAGCTGCGCAGAGCACAAATAAAAAGCTTGTTGTTATTTTAGATCAGGATTTAAACATTGAAGAAAATAAACGAGCCATGAATATGGATGATAAAATCGTGAGGCCGGAATTTATTGACTGGCTGGCATATTTCCAACATGCCAGTTATATCATTACGGATTCCATGCATGGAACGTGTATGTCGATCATATTTGGGAAAAAATTTGTATCCATAAAAAATAGGTCCAAAGGACGTTTTGACTCATTGGCGAATTTGACGGGGTGCCCCTGGCTGTTTTTTGAAGATAGTAAGCTGTTATTGGGGAAAACAAATATTTTTGAGGAGATAGATTATGACGATGTTTATGAGCGCATGGAAGTTAAACGGGTAGAATCCGAAAATTGGTTGCGTTCAGCGCTGGATGCTGATATTAAACCTAAAAGCAGCAGTGAAGATGTGGAATTGATGTTGCGTATATTTAAATCTATGCGGACGAAAACGGATCTTTTAAATAAAATGAAAGTGGACTATGCTTATGAAGAGGATCAAAAAGCGGAAATCACAGAGAAGCTGAGAGCAGGAAAGACATGGTTAGATGTAGTTTGCTCAAGAAATAAAATTGTTCCTGGAAATTCAAAGCTGACTGAGATAAATGATCTGCGCAAGTACTGTGCAGTGCTGAGAGCGGAATCCAAATATGTAGTTGTATTATCCGGCAAAGATGAGTGTGCCAGTCAATGGAAGAGATTTTTGGAGATTTCAGGTTTCCGCCTGCGGGCGGATATCCAGTGGCGTGACAGCTATGTGGCAGTGCTGGACGGAGAAACAATCAAGATTGATGAAATATCAAAAGAGGAACTTAATCTGAATTATGAATTTGTTGCAGGGCATTCTAACTACAGCGTAGAATATTTGGACGGGAAGTTAAAGGTATGCTGTGAACCGTTAAGATATTGTAAGATTAGGATAAAAAGCAAGGGATATCATATTTCAGCCGGAAGAGACAGAAGTGAGGTTATAGTTGATAATATAGACTATTCCATGAACAGGACAGGGGTTAATTTAGTGGTGATTGATAAGGAAATAGGCAAAGTTGCAGACTCGATCAACATAAATACATATTCTGACCCTAATTTAAAGATTAACCGAGCATGATTAAGACAGATTTCATGCTGTTTAAAAAGTTATTCACAAAGCAGGGCTGTCCTGCTTTGTTTTACAAAAAATTTCTGTTCACTGCATAATAATTTTTATCATAATTTACTTTACAAAATTCAGTTCCACATGCTATTATAACTCCATACATATCTGGGGATCTGGAGTTCTGGTATCGCATCTGTGACATATCATTTTTTTCTTGCGGAATCCCTTATATGAAAATTAGATAAGGGAGGACAAAGGATGGGAAAACCGGATGAATACTTTTATAACTATCTGGATGATAATGTCAGATTTGCAGACCAGATGAATGGGGCGCTGTTTCGGGGAAGGCAGGTAGTGAAGCCTGAGGATCTGGAACCTGCAGATGCCCAGGCGGTATATCTTGGCAGGGAAGCAGGCGGCAGGGAGAATTTCAAGGCTATTGTGGATAAGGCGCGGATGTGGAAAGGGAGACTGGTCCATATTCTGCTGGTGGAAAACCAGACTCATGTTGATTACCATATGGTGATCCGAAATATGCTTTCAGAGAGCTTAAGCTACCACAAGCAATGGAAGCAGATGCGGCTGCGCCATGACAGGGAGAAGGATCTGAAGATTGGAACGGACGAATTTTTCTCCGGTATGGCCAGGGATGAGAAATTCGTACCTGTGATCACGCTGGTGGTATATTGTGGAACGGAACGCCGATGGGATGGCGCAAAATGCCTGTACGAGGTATTGGATATTGATGATGAAGTAAAGGCATATGTCACGAACTACAAGCTGAACCTGTATGACTGCCATGAGCATGATACCTTCGATGAATATCACACCGGTCTGCGTCAGCTGTTTGAGGCTGTCCGCTATGGGAACGATAAAGAGCAGTTAAAGAGGGTCATGGAAGAAAACAAAGAAACTTACAATAACATAGACAGGGATACAAAGGAACTGTTGGAAGTAGTAGCAAAGGTAAGGATACCGGAGGAATATAAAGTGATAAGAAACGGAGAAGAGCGGTTTGAGGTGTGCAAGGCATTTGCGGATTATAAGCTGGAAGGAAAACTGGAAGAAAAGCAGGAACACTTTATAATGCTGGTCTGCAAAAAACTGCAGAAGAATAAACCGGCGGAAATCATTGCGGAAGAAGTGGAAGAGGAACTTTCTGATGTGGAGAGAATCATAGCGGCACAGAAACAGGTGGGGAGCTATGATGTAGAGGAAATTTGTAAAGCATTGGAAAAAAGATGACGTTACAGAAGCATAAAAGGTGAAAGCACTGTGGAAATCCTGCGGGATATGGTTCTGTCGGCCGCAAGTGTATCTTTCCACGTACAAACTTTCAAAAATTTGACAATCTATGAAATATAGAGTACACTGTTGCTTGATAAGATGCTTTTGCGCAAGTTTTGGGGGAGAGATAAATACAAAACTATTAATGCGTTAAGACTGTGAAGAAAATAAAGAGTGTTCTGAATATGAAAGGAGTTTTATTATGGCAGAAGCAAAGAAAAAGGCAGAGCCTGCAAAAGAAGAAGTGAAAGCAGAGGTAAAGGAAACGCCTGCTAAGAAGGAAGCGGCAAAGAAAGTACCTGCGAAAAAAGCACCTGTCAAAAAGGCAGCAGCGGCAAAGAAGGAGCCTGCAGCGAAAGAAACTGTTAAGAAGGCAGCAGCGCCGGAGAAAACGGAAGAAGTAAAAGCAGAGGTGAAAGCAACTGTGAACTTCCAGTTCAGCGGTAAGTCTTATACACCTGATGATCTGTTAAATATCTGTAAGGATGTATGGAAATATGATTTGAACGGTAAGGAAGAGGATTTCAAGAGCGTGGAGCTTTACGTAAAGCCGGAAGAAAACACTACATACTATGTGATAAACGGCGATGTTACAGGAAGCTTCTTTATTTAAAAGAATCCATTTTGCGATAGGGAAGTTATGACAAGTTAGAGCTGGCGGAATGCCAGCTCATTTTTATTGTTCATTTATATCAGGTTATTGTTACCTGGCTCCATCTTTGATATAATGAAATGAAAGTATAACAATGTACGGTGTGCGGTGAAAACAGGATGGATGCGAAAGAAGAGAAACGGAATTTTCTGGTAGATTGGTTGAATGATTTAAGTCTTGGACGAAAGCTTATGTTAATGCAGGTCATTTGCGTGCTGCTGCCCTTATTGATCACGGACAGCGCTATATGGCTGCTGATTCTTTATGCGGAAAAAAAAGCAGCCCTGCAGGAGATGAACAACGTGGCGGACTCGGTGATCTATACGTTGAATGATACCATTGATAATGCCGCTGATCTGGTGCAGAATATTTACAGTAACCGTTATATAAACGAATTTATGAAGGTGGAATTCGATTCTCATCTGGATTATTACGAAAAGTACGTAAGGTTTACCAAGGATTCCTTTTATCCGGTGAGTGTGAATAACAACCGATACAACACGGTGATCTATGGGGACAACCCCGGGATAGTAAATGGGGGCTGTTTCAGGAGGCTTGAAGAGGTGGTGGGAGCGCCCTGGTATCGGGAGCTTGAGACCGGCGGCAGGGAAATGATCGTATTTGTCAGCTATAGCAATAATGGATTTACGAAACAAAGAAAGGTTTCCATGATACGGAGGATGGATTATTATCATAAGGGGTATGAAAAAAGTGTCCTTAAGATGGAGTTAAATTATAGCGCTATATCCAGAAATATTATAAACGCAAAATATTCAGAAACGCTTTATGTCTGCGAAGGGGAGACGATCCTTTTTTCCAATGATGGGCGGGGAGGCATGCATGTGCCTTTTATGAGGATGTCAAAAGAAAGCATGGATAAGGCAGGGGTACATAAGTCCATGAATGTCTATGGGAGTATATGGGATGTCTATGTCATGACTCCTAAGATGGATTCTATGGCGATTTTGAAGGATAATCTTCCGTTAATCCTTTTTTTGATCTGTGTCAATGTGATCGTTCCGTTTGTGCTTATGCGGCTGATCAACAGTTCGTTTACCCAGCGTCTGAAAGAATTGGATAAGGTTTTAGAGGATGTGGACGGGGAAGAGTTAAAGCAGCTTCCAAGAGTCCGGGGGCGGGACGAGATCAGTGTATTAATGGCAAGCTATAACCGGATGGCTGAGCGTATGAACGAACTGATCCAAACCCTGTACATAAACAGGCTAAAGAGCCAGGAAATGGACATTGCGAGACAGAAGGCAGAGCTTTTGGTGTTGCGAAGCCAGATCAATCCGCACTTTTTGTTTAATGCCCTTGAGAGCATTCGTATGCACAGTGTGATCAAAAAGGAGTTTGAGACGGCAGACATGGTGCAAAAGCTTGCTCTGATGGAGCGCCAAAACGTGGAATTGGGCAATGATTTTGTAAAGATCAGGGATGAGATCGGGTTTATCGAGGCTTATCTGGAACTTCAGAAATACCGTTTTGGGGAAAGGCTTACTTATGAGATCTGTGTGGAGGAGGACTGCAAAGACTATTGGATCCCCAAATTGACATTGGTGACCTTTGTGGAGAATGCATGTGCCCATGGCATGGAAAACAAAACCGCGGCAAGCTGGGTATTCGTTCGAGTCTATAAGGAGAAGGGCGAACTGGTGATGGAGATCGAGGACACGGGAAGCGGTATGGACGAGGAAAAATGCAGGCAGTTTGTGGAAGAGATGTCCAATGTAAAGATAGAAATGCTGAAGGAGAAACATCATGTGGGAATATTGAACGTTGCCCTGCGCCTTAGACTGGCTGCCAATAGCAGGGTTCGGTTTGAGATGAGCAGTGAGATCGGGGTGGGAACTACGGTGGTGGTCAGCATTCCTTTGGATGCTGTGGAACTGATTAGAGGATAAAGGACGATGAATATGCTGAGGGTATTGCTTGTGGACGATGAGCCTTTTATTTTACAGGGGCTGGCGGTGATCATTGATTGGAACAAAGAAGGATTTGAGGTCGTAGGAAAAGCGTCAAACGGTCTGGAAGCCCTGGAATTTTTAAGAAAAGAAAAGGTCGACCTCGTGATTGCGGATATCAAGATGCCGGAAATGACGGGCCTTGAGCTTTTGGAAAAAGTGCGGCAGGAAAAACTTTCGGACGCTTATTTTGTAGTGCTTAGCGGCTACAGTGACTTTGAGTATGCTAGAAGAGCGCTGCAGAATGAGTGCCTTGATTACATGTTAAAGCCTGTGGAGCAGGGGGAGCTTGTCAATGTCCTTGGCAGGGTCAGGCAGATTTACGAGACCAGCAGCCGTAAGCGTGAGGATGATTCCGTGATGGAGTGTGAAGCTTTTGCCAGAAACATGATTCCCATCTGCCATGGAAGATATCGTCCCGATAATGTGGAATATGTCCAAAAGTATGTGGGGGGAGGTAAAAACTTCCGGTATATCAGTGTAGAGCTTGATGGCGGGCACAGAAATATCAGGCAGCTTACGGCGGATGAAAAGAGAAAGCTCCAAAAGGAACTATATCAGAAATGCATCCTTTTGTTTCCGGGAAGGGAATATCTGTGTGTTTTAAATTCATCCATCCGGGAAGAGATTTATAATGTGGCCATTATTTATGTAGGCGGGCTTTTGTGCGGATCTGATGAAGAATCCGAACAGGAATATATAGACCAGCTGCAAGGGAAGCTGAAAAAGAGCGTGGGTTTTCCTGTTGAAATTATCATAGGAAAAAGGGTAGATCACGTGGAAGAAATATCAGAGTCCTGCAGGTCAGTGCTGCTGGCCCATTCTCTGAAAGGCTTTGATTTAGGGGAAAAGCCAAATTGGGAATTATCCGGACACTTGCTGGACAGACAGCTTGCCGATACGCTGGTCCGCGCGGTGAAGCTGAATGACAAGGAAGGGATATCGGATAGTTATTCTATGCTTTCGCAGGAAATGAAAAAAAGCGGAATGGATGTGCATATGGTAAATATGGTGGTCAATCATCTCATGTTTGAGTTTTTGCATTTAGCGCTGGAGCAGGATGAAAATATTGACCGGCAGGAGATTCTTCGTTTTATAAATGAAAGTACGATAGGGCAGATAAACAGAAATGATGATGAAGGCCTGGCCCAGTTATTATTAGAGTACGGGGATTATCTGATGGAACTGCGCTCCAACCAGAGCGGGGAGATTTTGGGCCGGATTGAGGAGGATATAAGGAGAAATTATAAGGAAAACCTGACATTGAAGGATCTGGGAAAAAAGTATTTCATAAATTCCGCATATTTGGGGCAGACATTTAAAAAGCAGTATGGGGAATCCTTTAAGGATCATTTGAACCGGATACGGATCGAGGCGGCGGAAAGGCTTTTATTGTATTCCGACAAGAAGATTTATGAAATAGCTGAGGAAGTGGGCTATAAGGATATGGATTATTTTATTAATAAATTTATTGCGTTGAAGGGATGCACACCGGCTAAGTTCCGCAGGCAGGTGAAATGATATGGGCAGTTTGACGAAAAGACCTGGCAAATAATAGATTGCATTGTGCAACTATAATTTGCCGGGCTTTTTTCTACACTTTGTCAGGTTGATAGAATATGAATAAATTATAAAATTAATGTATAAAGTATAAAATTTTTGTGAAGGAGGATAAAGTATGAAAAAGAAAGTGATTTCGATGCTGCTGGCATTTACCATGGTTGCTTCCATATTGGCAGGGTGCGGCGGCAAGGACACAGGTGCTGCGGCGGATACCGGTACGGACACAAATTCTGAAAGCAGCAGCTCAGGTGAGGAAAGCTCTGGTGCGCAGACAGATGCAGCGGATGGGCCTGTGGAGGTTACTGATTTTACGATGTTCATTACCATGCCCGGTTCTGAGATCAACAGCGATAATGAAATTGCGCAGATGATCGCAGATAAGTGGGGCGTAAAGATTAAAGAAACATGGCTGACGGGCCAGACGGCTGCGGAAGCAACAGGTACTTTGATCGCAAGCGGCGAGTATCCGGATTTTGTTGACACGGATGACATGAGCCAGTTGGTGGATGCAGAAGCGCTGATCCCGCTGGATGACTATATTGATCAGTATCCTGAGTTCAGGGATACATGGTTCACAAAAGAAGAATGGGATAAGTTCCGCCAGCCCGATGGTCATATTTATTGGATCAATCCTTTTGGCAACACCATGGGCGAGAGCACGACCACAACCCACAATGACGAAGCATTCTGGATTCAGGTCAGGGTTTTGGAGTGGGCAGGCTATCCGGATATCCAGACTTTGGATGACTATTTTAAAGTTTTGGAAGACTATATAGCAGCAAACCCCACCATGGAAGACGGTACTCAGAACATTGCGTACACTATCCTTTGTGAGGACTGGAGATACTTCTGCTTAGAGAACGCAGGTCAGTTCCTGGCAGGTTATCCCAATGACGGTTCCGTATTGGTTGACAAAGAGACTCTTACCATTGGCGATTACAATACATCTGAAGATACCAAGAAATATCTGCAGAAGCTGAATGAAGAATATAATAAGGGCTTCGTGGATCCTGAAAGCTTTACCCAGACATACGATGAGTATATTGCAAAACTTTCTACCGGACGCGTGCTTGGCATGGTAGATCAGTGGTGGAATTTTGCATACACCGTAAATGACGTGTTCAAACAGCAGGGCCTGGACGCAAAGGGATGCAACTATGTACCCCTTGGACTGACCACGGAAGCAGGCATGGAAAACAGATGGCATACCTTTGACGATACTGTTAACCAGGCATCCGGTGTTGCAATCTCTGTTGACTGTAAGGATCCGGATAAGGCGTTTAAGTTCCTTGTTGACTGCGCTATGGATCAGGAGCTTCATGATTTAAGATACTGGGGCGTTGAAGGCGTTGATTATCAGGTTGATGAAAACGGATTGTTCTATAGGACAGACGAGCAGAGGATGCAGTGGGCTGATACTTCTTATCAGGCATCCCACCGCTGCCAGTACTCTTATCTGCCTCAGTGGGGCGGCACAAGCCGGGACGGCAAGAATGCAAATAAGCCTGAGGAGCAGCCTTCCGAGTTCCAGAGCGATATGGCACAGCCTCTGAAAGACTGCCTTGCGGCATATGGCGCAGATAACTATGTGGACTTGATCGGTTCTGTTGTGGAGACAAATGGCCCTTGGTTCCCGATGTACAGCTTTTCAAACAACTTCACCACAGAGACTCCCGGCGGTGTTGCGTGGACCAAGATGGGTGAGGTTAAGCATGAATATCTTCCTAAAGTAGTTATGGCATCTGATTTTGATGCGGCATGGGAAGAATATATGGAAGTTTACAGTTCTTGTAAGCCGGAAGATTTCTTGGGCGAAATGCAGGAAATCCTGGATACGTTTAAATAGGATGCGGCTGTAAGCTGTAAATGACAGTATGAAATGACCCCAAAAGGCAGTGATAGCTATTCCTATAAGAAGACTATTGCTGCCTTTTATATGTAAGGAAGGAGTGAAGGAATGGCACGGGTAAAAGCAAAGCAAGATAGGAAGATTACATGGAAAGAGATTAAAAGACAGAAATCGCTGTTGATCGTTGCTTTTTTTGTGACTGTATATGGTATTATATTTTATTACCTGCCTTTGGCAGGATGGCTGATGGCTTTCCAGAATTTTAAGCCTAAGAGCGGCCTTCTTGGATCCAAGTTTGTAGGACTTGACAAATTTAAGTTCCTGTTTGAGGACGCTACCTTTATCAGGGCGATCAGGAACACATTCTGCATGGGGGCGTTAAATCTCCTGACCACCACTGTCATGGCAATTTTGTTTGCCGTGCTGTTAAATGAGATTCGCTCTAAAATTGCCAAGAAAACGGTGCAGACTATTTCCTATCTGCCCCACTTTCTTTCCTGGATCATCGTTACGGGTATTTTGCACGATGCCCTTTCCAGCACCGGTATTATTAATGACCTGCTTTTAAGATTCGGTGTGATCGATCAGGCGATCAACTTTTTTGCCTACCCGAAATTTTTCTGGCCCATCGTGGCATTTGCCAACTGCTGGAAAGAGACCGGGTGGAACGCGATCATCTACCTGGCGGCAATCACGGCCATTGATCCCTGCCTGTATGAGGCGGCTTCCATAGACGGCGCCAGCAGGCTGCAGAAGATTCGGTACATAACCCTTCCGGGCATTAAGCCTACGATCATGATCCTTCTCCTGATGAATGTGGGTAATGTGCTCAATGCCGGATTTGAAGTTCAGTATTTGCTTGGCAACGGTTTGGTGCAGAAGGTATCACAGACAATTGATATCTACGTTTTGAACTGGGGTATCAGCCAGAATGACTTTTCGCTTGGTACTGCGGCGGGTATCTTTAAGAGCGTCGTGAGTATTGCCCTCATCGTGGTATGTAACCAGATGGCAAAACGCGCCGGCGAAGAGCGGTTGTTCTAGGAGGTGGACGAAATGGGAAAAAATAAAGTAAAAAGTTCTTTAGAAAGTAAAATATTTACGATAATAAATGTTGTTTTTATGGTTTCCTTTGTGGTCGTAACGCTTTACCCGGTGCTTAACACGGTGGCAATCTCTTTTAACGACGGGATCGATGCGGTAAGAGGCGGCATTTATTTATGGCCGAGAAAGTTTGCCCTAAAAAACTACCAGACAGTGCTTGCCATGGAAAACCTGGTCACAGGCGCAAAGGTTACGGTTGCGAGGACAGTGCTTGGAACAGCTTCGGCGCTTGTTGTAAATGCGCTGCTTGCCTATGTAGTCAGCCGTAAGAGATTTCTGTTTAAATCCCAGCTATCTTTATTCTGGGTGATCACAATGTATGTAAACGGCGGTTTGATTCCGGTTTTCCTGCTATATAGGAATTTAGGTCTTACCGGCACTTTCTGGGTTTATGTGGTTCCCGGTATGGTGAGCGCATGGAATATGCTGGTGCTTCGTACTTATATGTTAGGGCTTCCTGACAGCCTGGAGGAATCCGCACAGTTAGACGGGGCTGGCTATATGACAATATTTGTCAAGATTATTTCTCCTTTGTGTAAGCCGGTATATGCAACGGTGGTATTATTTGTTGCGGTAGGGCAGTGGAACTCCTGGTTTGACGCTATGCTGTACAACAGGATGAAGACAGAATATACCACGCTGCAATATGAGCTGATGAAACTGCTTTCCTCAGTCATGCAGCAAAGCGGAAGCGCGGCGGCAGCCAGCGAGCGGGGGGCAGCGGCGGCGATCACGCCACTTACCATCCGTGCGGCGGCTACAGTAGTGACTATGCTGCCGATCATCTGCTTGTATCCTTTTCTTCAAAGATATTTTGTCACCGGCCTTACGATTGGCGGTGTAAAAGAATAAAAAAAATGTGGGGCTGCTGATGCAGCCTCTTTTTTTGACCGATCATGGGTTTTAATACTTTTTTAATAATTATTTTTTTCATTATTTGTTGACAATGAATAAGGTAAGTGATATTTTATGGTAAGAAGATGTTAGCACTCTATCAAGTTGAGTGCTAACAAAATAAAAACCAAAGGAAGCAATGGGAATTAAGATGGGTTGACAGATAAGAAAGGGGTGGTGGCGATGCAGCTAAGTGAAAGAAAGGTAAGAATCCTGCAGGCCATTATCCGAAATTATCTTGAGACCGGCGAACCGGTGGGAAGCCGTACTATCTCCAAATACACGGACTTGAATTTAAGTTCCGCAACCATCCGGAACGAAATGTCGGATTTAGAGGAGATGGGCTATATCCTGCAGCCTCATACTTCCGCCGGACGGATCCCTTCCGACAAAGGGTATCGGCTTTATGTGGATACCATGATGGAAGAAAAGGAAAAGGAGCTGGAAGAGCTTAAGGAAATGATGCTGGAAAAAGAAGATAAGATGGATCATCTTTTAAAGCAGGTGGCGAAACTTCTGGCAGTCAATACCAATTATGCGACCATGATATCGGCTCCTACGATCCACACAAACAAGATTAAATTCCTGCAGCTTTCCAGAGTGGACAGCAATCAGCTTTTGGCTGTGGTGGTGGTAGAAGGGAATGTGATTAAAAATAATATCATTCCCGTCAGTGAAGAGCTGAATGACGAGACGCTCCTAAAGCTGAATATCTTGCTGAACACCCATTTAAACGGTTTGGCACTGGAGGAAATTAATCTTGGGATGATTTCGGCAATGAAGCATCAGGCAGGGATTCACAGCAGCGTGATTGGGGATGTGATCGATGCGATCGCGGAATCCATAAAGGCTGACGAGGATCTGGAGATATATACCAGCGGCGCAAATAACATTTTCAAATACCCGGAGCTGGCGGATCAGCAGAAGGCAAGCGAGATCATCAATACCTTCGAGGAAAAGCAGATGCTTACCGAACTGGTGCAGGATACACTTTCGGATGAGAGCAATACCGGCATTCAGGTTTATATCGGCAATGAAACTCCGATCCAGACCATGAAGGATTGCAGCGTGGTCACCGCAACCTATGAATTAGGCGAGGGTATGAGAGGAACAATAGGGATTATCGGGCCAAAGCGGATGGACTACGATAAGGTTGTGGGAACATTAAAGACAATTACCCATCAGCTGGATGAATTATATAAAAAGAAAACATAGCAAAGCATTGAAACAATGCAGACGAAAGGGATGAGGACGTATGAGTGAAGAAATAAAGAAGGATTTATCTGATGCAGAGGTTACGGAAGAAGTGCTGGAAGAAGAAACATTAAAGGAAACATCTTCCGGGGAAGATGTTATGGAAGGTGAGACCACGGAAGAATCTTCGGAAGAAGGTACCTCGGAAGAGGTGGAAGGACAGGAAACGGCCGATGCGGAAAGTGGCGCTCCGCTTTCCAGGGCAGATAAAAAGGCGGCCAAAAAGAAGCTGAAAGCAGATAAAAAGCAGGACGCACTTAAGGAAAAGATAGATGAGCTGGAAGACCGTGTGAAACGGCAGATGGCGGAATTTGAAAATTTCCGCAAGCGCACGGAAAAGGAAAAAGCATCCATGTTTGAAACCGGTGCGAAAAGTGTGATCGAAAAGATTCTGCCGGTGGTGGATAATTTTGAAAGGGGCCTTGCCGCAGTTCCCGAGGCAGAAAAGGGAGGTGCGTTTGAAGAAGGGATGGAGAAGATCTACAAACAGCTTATGGTTGAGCTGGAAAAGATGGATGTAAAGCCTATTCCCGCGATAGGAGAAGCATTTAACCCGGATTTCCATAATGCTGTGATGCAGGTAGAAAGTGAAGAATATGAATCCGGCGTGGTTGCCCAGGAGCTTTTAAAGGGATATACTTATCGCGACAGTGTGGTAAGGCACAGTATGGTAGCCGTAGTCGGCGACTGATCAAAAAGAGAGTTAACATCAATATTGCATAAACAAAATAAATGTAGGAGGAGATCGTAATGAGCAAAATAATTGGTATTGACTTAGGTACAACAAATAGCTGCGTGGCAGTTATGGAGGGCGGCAAGCCCACCGTCATCGCAAATGCAGAAGGCGCAAGGACCACACCTTCCGTAGTTGCTTTCACAAAGACAGGGGAGAGGCTGATTGGTGAGCCTGCAAAGCGTCAGGCAGTCACCAATGCGGAAAAGACTATTTCTTCTATTAAAAGGGATATGGGTACTGACAAAGGGCGTACCATTGATGAGAAGAAGTACTCACCTCAGCAGATTTCCGCAATGATCCTGCAGAAGCTGAAAGCGGATGCGGAAAGCTACCTTGGGGAAAAAGTGACAGAGGCAGTTATCACTGTTCCGGCATATTTTAATGACGCACAGCGCCAGGCTACCAAGGACGCAGGCAAGATTGCGGGCCTTGACGTAAAGCGGATCATCAACGAGCCTACGGCGGCAGCTCTTGCATACGGGCTTGACAATGAAAAAGAGCAGAAGATCATGGTATACGACTTAGGCGGCGGTACCTTTGACGTTTCCATTATTGAGATTGGCGATGGCGTTATTGAAGTGCTTGCAACCAACGGAGATACCCATCTTGGCGGTGATGACTTTGATAACAAGCTGACCCAGTGGATGATTGATGAATTTAAGAAGGCGGAAGGCGTGGATCTATCCAACGATAAGATGGCCCTCCAGAGATTAAAAGAAGCGGCAGAAAAGGCAAAGAAAGAGCTCTCTTCCGCAACAACGACCAACATCAACCTTCCTTTCATTACGGCAACGGCAGAAGGACCCAAGCACTTTGACATGAACCTGACCAGGGCGAAATTTGACGAGCTGACCCATGACCTGGTGGAAAGGACGGCGATCCCTGTACAGAACGCAATGAAGGATGCAGGGCTTAATAATTCCGATTTAGGGCAGGTGCTTTTGGTTGGCGGTTCTACCCGTATCCCGGCTGTACAGGATAAGGTAAAACAGTTAACAGGCCATGAGCCCAGCAAGAGTTTGAACCCGGATGAATGTGTGGCTTTAGGCGCTTCTATTCAGGGCGGTAAGCTTGCAGGGGATGCAGGCGCAGGGGAAATCCTTCTTTTGGATGTAACGCCGCTTTCTCTGTCCATTGAGACCATGGGTGGTATTGCAACCAGACTGATCGAGAGAAATACAACAATACCCACAAAGAAGAGCCAGATCTTCTCTACCGCAGCTGATAACCAGACCGCGGTTGATATTAACGTCCTGCAGGGTGAAAGACAGTTTGCAAGGGATAATAAGTCTCTTGGGCAGTTCCGTTTAGACGGTATTCCTCCGGCAATGCGCGGTGTACCGCAGATCGAGGTTACCTTTGATATAGACGCTAACGGTATCGTAAATGTATCCGCAAAGGATTTAGGAACCGGCAAAGAACAGCATATCACCATCACGGCAAGCTCCAATATGTCAGATGATGAGATTGATAAGGCAGTGAAAGAAGCGGCAGAGTTCGAGGCACAGGATAAGAAGAGGAAAGAAGCGATCGACACGAGAAACGAGGCGGATTCCTTTGTATTCCAGACAGAAAAAGCGTTGAACGAAGTCGGCGATAAGATTGACGCTTCTGAAAAAGCAACCGTGGAAGCAGACGTACAGGCTGTAAAGGATATCCTTGAGCGGACAAAGGATCAGGAAATGTCAGATTCCGATTTGGATGCGTTAAAGGCAGCAAGAGAAAAACTTACCGCAAGTGCACAGGCGCTGTTTACCAAGATGTATGAAAATATGCAGCAGGCAGGCGGAGCAGGTCCGGATATGGGTGCAGGAGCAGGCCCTGACATGAACGCAGGGAACGGCGGCGCAGCAGATGATGTGGTTGACGGAGACTACAGAGAGGTGTAAAATAGCACTGGATATAGAACGATAGAATAGAAACTTGCGGGCGGGGCGTACTAACGTATGCCTCGCCGCAGATGTGCAGGAGACAGGGAAAGGAGCACGGGTAGTAACATGGCAGAACAGAAACGTGACTATTATGAGGTTCTTGGGATAGAGAAAAGTGCCGATGATGCCACAATCAAGAAAGCATATAGAGCCCTTGCAAAAAAATATCATCCTGACATGAATCCGGGGGATGCAGAGGCGGAAAAGAAATTTAAGGAAGCTTCTGAGGCGTATGCGATCTTAAGTGACCCTGAGAAGAAAAGACAATATGACCAGTTTGGCCATGCGGCTTTTGAAGGCGGTGGCGGATTTGGCGGCTTTGATTTTAACGGCGCTGACTTCAGCGATATCTTTGGCGATATTTTTGGCGATTTCTTTGGCGGCGGACGAAGGAGCCGTGGGAACAACGGCCCCATGAAAGGCGCAAATATAAGGACCAGTGTCAGGATTACCTTTGAGGAGGCTGTTTTTGGCGTTGAGAAAGAAATTGAGCTTACGTTAAAAGATGAATGTAAGACTTGTCATGGGTCTGGGGCAAAACCGGGAACCAGCCCGGAAACCTGCCAGAAGTGCGGCGGGAAAGGGCAGGTGGTGTTTACTCAGCAGTCTTTCTTTGGCACAGTCCGCAACGTACAGACCTGTCCGGAGTGCAGCGGTACCGGGAAAGTGATCAAAGAAAAATGTGTCGACTGCCATGGGTCGGGTTATATTGCAAACCGTAAGAAAATCCAGGTGTCTATCCCTGCCGGAATTGATAACGGACAGAGTGTGCGGATTCGGGATAAAGGAGAGCCGGGAAGCAACGGCGGGCCAAGAGGCGATCTTTTGGTAGAGGTGATTGTAGGGCGTCATCCGATCTTCCAGCGTCAGGATTATAATATTTATTCCACGGTACCGGTTTCGTTTGCAGTAGCGGCATTAGGCGGCGATGTGGTGGTGGATACGGTTGACGGCAAGGTGATCTACGAGGTGAAAGCGGGAACCCAGACGGATACGAAGGTCCGTTTAAAAGGGAAAGGTGTTCCTACGCTGCGCAATAAAGAGGTCAGGGGAGACCATTATGTGACCTTGGTGATCCAGACACCGGATAAACTTTCTCATGAAGCAAAAGAACTGCTAAAGCAGTTTGACGCATTATGCGGGGATAGTTTGAACGCGGCAAAAAATGCACAGGCGGATAAAAGTGAAACAAAAGAAACAAAGAAAAAGAAATTCTGGAAGTAGTAACATAAGCGTTAAGAAAAGTTCCGCATGGCATTGTGCGGAACTTTTGTCATATTCTATGAAAAGCAGCATAAACTGGATAATGAGCGATCAAGAGTTACTCATTTCCTTAAGGGTTTGGACGATATGATTTTTTAAGGGGGAATTTAAACTTTCCGCAACGGGGATCAGTGCATTTATCTTTTCCGTCTGGCCAATCTGTTGATAGATGGCGGATAAAAGCTTGTAGGAGCCGCTTACATCCGTGCGGGTTTCTATGGCAAATTCAAGGACTTGCCGTGCGGCATCCGTACAGCCTTTTTCATGGAGAGCATTTGCCCAGGCCTGGAGCGTCCGGGCCAAAATGGTGTAGCGCTGGTCGTATTGTGACAAAAGATCAATGTTTGGCGCACCGTAGGTAAGCTTTAAATCGGTATTAGAGATACCGGTCAGGTTGACGATCGGAAAAGCGGATAAGTCCTTTAAGGTTTCATGGCATTCTTTTATGACAGGATCGTCAGAAAAGTTTTCCATAGGAAGGGTCTCAAAGGGAATCCGGATATAGGCAAGGTTGTCTAAGGATTTCCGCCGTGTGCTGTTAGCGGCAGCTTCCTTTTCCCAGAACTCCTGGTCAGCTTTTGCCTCCATGTTACGGTGCTTGTGAATCTCATAACCCAGCCAGATACAAAAAACGATAAAACTTGCAAAAAAGGGGAATTTCATATATAATATCCTTTCAAAGAAACGAATTGGAGGAACCTGATGTTTCATTTTTTTCATAAAAAAGGTAAAAAAATCGCATCGGCGATTATTGTAGTATTTTTAGTGCTTGCTATGATAATACCAACTATAGCATCTTTTCTGAATTAAAGCAAATCTAAGGAGCGGCTATGTTTCAATTAATAAAAAAATCAGTTTGTATTGGC
Organism: uncultured Lachnospiraceae bacterium; assembly: GCA_910587295.1. GTDB lineage: Bacteria > Bacillota > Clostridia > Lachnospirales > Lachnospiraceae > Suilimivivens. The sequence goes on from CAJULP010000102.1 coordinate 31,207, forward strand.
CTGTTTTTTGTTATTTCAGGGAGCATGGGGATACAGGTTCATGCCCAGGAAGAGAATAAGATATTGCCAGGCATCTATGTAGAAAATATTTCACTTGGAGGGAAGAGCGCGGAAGAGGCGCAAAAAGAGCTTTCCGCATATGTGGATGAGCTTTCCCGCAAGGAGATCCCTTTAGTAGCGGCAGGCGGCAATGAGATTGTGATCACACCGGCGGATATTGGTTTTTATTGGGAGAATCAAGGAATTTTGGAAGAAGCCGCATCTATTGGCAAAAAGGGAAATGTGGTTCAGCGGTATAAAGCTGCCAAGGATTTAGAGCACCAGAATGTGGTGTACCAGTTTGATTTTGACTTTGACAGGGAATTGTCAGCGCAGGTCCTTTCTGAGAGGTGTGCCGAATTTAACGTGGAGGCTAAGGATGCCTGGCTTTCCAGGGAAGACGGGGTTTTTGTGGTTCATCCCGGACAGGCCGGTGAGGTGATCGATACGGAAGCAGCCAACAAGCTTTTGGAGCAGTACTTTGACGGGAACTGGGAAAATGACGCAGAGCCTTTGGAATTGCCGGTTACCAAGTCGGAGCCCAGGGGCACTCAGGAAGAACTGGAAAAGGTGAAGGATGTGCTGGGAACGTTTTCTACCAGCTTTAAGACATCCGGTCCCTCCAGAAGCGCTAATGTCCGCAACGGCTGTGAGCTTATCAATGGTACGGTGTTGTATCCCGGGGATGAATTTTCCACCTATGAAAATGTGTCGCCCTTTACACAGGCAAATGGCTATTACATGGCCGGTTCTTATTTGAACGGGCAGGTGGTGGACAGTTTAGGCGGTGGAATCTGCCAGGTTTCCACAACCCTGTATAATGCGGTGCTCTTATCGGAGCTTGAAGTGACGGAGCGGCATAACCACTCCATGATCGTTACTTATGTGGATCCCTCGGCGGATGCGGCCATTGCGGAGTCCTCAGGGAAAGACTTTAAATTCGTCAATAACTATGATGTGCCTATTTATATAGAGGGCTATACCACGGAGGATAAGCAGATCTGCTTTACGATTTACGGAATGGAGACTAGGGACAGCGGCCACCAGGTACGTTATGAAAGTGAAGTCGTAAGCAAGACATATCCGGATTCGGAAGTGATCTATGCCAATGAAGGACTGCCGGTAGGCTCTGTATCCGTACAGTCAGCCCATATAGGCTACAAGGCAAACTTATGGAAGATTGTAACGGAAAACGGAACGGAAGTGAGCCGTGAAAAGATCAATTCCAGTTCCTATATGGTAGCGCCAAGGACAGCTACGGTAGGAGTAGCGACGGCGGATCCTAATGTATATAATCAGATCATGGCGGCAATCGCCACAAACAATATTGATCATGTAAAAAATGTTGCTGCAGCTTTGGCTGCAGGGACAGCGCCTCCTCCCAGTGAAGTGCCGGCTGCCCCTGATGCGGGAGCGCCGCCCGCTGATCCGGCGGCCCAGCCACCGGCCCAGCCGGAAGCACAGCCGCCAGCGCAGCCGGAAACGCCGCCGGCCTAGGAAGGTACACCATGATGAAAATTGGAAAGATATCGGAGAGCATTTTAAAACGCTCTGTTCTCCGGGCAATAAAAGTGAATAGGGAAGAATTGATAAAAGGCGCGGAAGTAGGCGGAGACTGCGCCTTTTTATCGTGGAAGGCAGATTGTGAGAGAGTAACGGCTCTTTCTACCCAGACGGTAACGCTTCCGGTACCATGTGCCGCTCATTTGGCTGTGATGGCCGCAGCCAATAATCTGGCGGCTGCAGGAGGCAGGGCAATGGCAGCCACGATTTCCCTGACGCTTCCTGAGGGAACGGAAGAAGGAAGCCTTAAGGATATCATGAAACAGGCGGCAGATAGTTGTGAGAATCTGCATATCCAGATCGCAGGAGGTCATACGGAGGTTAGCCCTTATGTAAATGCTCCGGTCATAACCGTGACGGCAGTGGGAACAGCGCCGGAGCGGCAGTCTTGTTACGGGGGAGCGGCTGATCGGCCGGCAGAAGGATGCCGGGAAATGGATCTTGTCATAAGCAAATGGGTAGGTATGGAAGGAACCGCTATCCTTGCCTGTGAAAAGGAAGAAGAGCTGTTAAAGAGGTATCCGGCTGCTTTGATCACAGAGGCAAAAGGGTTTATGGATCGGTTTTCTGTTCTGCCGGAGGCTGCCATAGCCCTTAAGTCCGGCGTTTATGCAATGCATGATGTGAGAAACGGCGGTATTTTCGGTGCATTGTGGGAGTTATCCCAAAAGATAGGCGTTGGACTGAGCGTATTTTTAAAAGAGATTCCGATCAGGCAGGAGACAGTTGAAATCTGCGAATATTTTGATCTGAATCCCTATGAACTGTTGTCAGGGGGATGCCTTTTGATGGCGGCGGAAAACGGACTGAAGCTGAAGCAGGAGCTTGAAAAGGCAGGGATCCCGGCAAGCGTGGTGGGAAGGACCAACGGGGGAAATGACAAGCTGGTACAAAACGGGGATGAGGGCAGATATTTGACAATGCCTGCGCAGGATGAGATATGGAAAGTATTTGCGAAATAAAATATAGGTATGTCAGGATTAGGAGGAAAAGTCATGAGAGAGCAGATTTTAGCGATTATAGAAAAGAACAGCCGGATTGATTTGAAAGAGCTGGCAGTCATTTTAGGCGTGGAGGAAATTGATGTTGTCAATGAACTTGGGGCATTGGAGAAGGAAGGCGTGATCTGTGGTTACCATACCATGATCGACTGGGAAAAAACGTCGATTGAGAAGGTAACGGCATTGATCGAAGTAAGGATTACTCCCCAGAGAGGACAGGGATTTGACAATATTGCCGAGAGGATCTACAAATATCCGGAAGTGAACAGCGTGTACCTGATATCCGGGGGATATGACCTTTTGGTGACCCTTGAGGGGAAATCGTTAAAGGCTGTTTCCAGCTTTGTGTCCGACAAGCTTTCCACACTGGACGGGGTGTTAAGCACAGCTACTCATTTTATCCTGAAAAAGTATAAGGATCACGGAACCATTCTTACCAAAAAACATGAAGATACAAGGGAGAAGATTACGCCATGAGAAATCCGTTAGCAGATAAAGTCGTACAGGTGAAGCCCTCCGGTATCAGGAAATTTTTTGACATTGTCAGTGAAATGAAGGACGCAATCTCTTTAGGGGTAGGCGAGCCGGATTTTGATACCCCCTGGCATATCAGGGATGAGGGGATTTATTCTCTGGAAAAAGGAAGAACGTTTTATACCTCGAATGCGGGATTAAGGGAATTAAAGGTAGAAATAGTAAAATACATAGAAAGAAGCCAGAATGTGTCCTACGATGCGGATCATGAGGTGATTGTCACGGTAGGGGGATCTGAGGCCATCGACCTGGCTTTGCGGGCAATGATCAACCCCGGGGATGAGGTATTGATTCCCCAGCCCAGCTATGTCTCCTATGAGCCCTGCGCCATTTTGGCAGATGCCGTGCCTGTGATCATTGAGTTAAAGGAGGAAAATGAGTTCCGGCTGACCGCCGATGAGCTAAGAGATGCCATCACAGAGAAGACCAAGATCTTGATTCTTCCCTTCCCCAACAACCCTACCGGTGCGATCATGGAAAAGAAGGATTTGGAAGCCATTGCGGAGGTGATCAGGGAAAAAGACATTTTCGTGATTTCCGATGAGATCTATGCGGAGCTTACTTACAAAGAAAAACACGTGTCCATCGTAACCCTTCCGGGGATGAAAGAGCGGACGGTCCTGATCAATGGGTTTTCCAAGGCTTATGCCATGACGGGTTGGCGTCTTGGCTATGCGCTGGCACCGAAAGAGATCATGGAGCAGATGATCAAAATCCATCAGTTTGCAATCATGTGCGCCCCCACCACCAGCCAGTATGCGGCAGTGGAGGCATTAAGGAACGGTGACGACGATGTGGCTTCCATGAGGGAATCCTATAATCAAAGAAGAAGGTTTTTAATGCATAGGTTCCGGGAAATGGGGCTTACGTGCTTTGAGCCTTACGGAGCTTTCTATGTTTTCCCGTGTATTAAGGAATTTGGGATGACTAGTGAAGCGTTTGCGGAAAGGCTTCTTGCAGAGGAAAAGGTTGCCGTGGTGCCGGGCACTGCTTTTGGTGACTGCGGGGAAGGGTTTTTACGTATTTCCTATGCCTATTCACTGGAAAATCTAAAGGTGGCCCTTGGGAAGATCGACCATTTTATCACAAGGTTACGGGCACAGCAGGGAAGGAATTAATACATTTGGTATTCCACCGTGATGCTTGCCTCCACGCCAATCTCCCCGGGCATGATGCCTGCCGTGGAGACTGAGTCTTCCTCGGCGGACATCTTCATCATGCTGTTTGCCATATTGGTGCGGGAATTGTCGTTGTAGCGTGCTGCGGAGTAGCCGCTTGTTTCCGTAATATTTATGGCAGTGCCTACGCTGCGCCCGCAGGAAGCGGCAAGGACCTGAGCCTTTTGGTAGGCGGAATCCATGGCCTTTTGCAGGGCTTCCTGATAGCTTTCATCGTAGCTGCTTGCCATATAAGTGATGGATTGGATGGTATTGACCCCAACATCCACAGAGCCGGACAGTATTTCATCCAGGCCGTCGATTGGCAGGTCTGATACTGTCAATGAAGCAGTGGCTTCATAGCCAATCAATTTGGCTGTGCTGCCACTGTAGTTGTATCTGGGGTTCATGTAATAGTCGGAAGTCTGGATCGACTTCTCCTCTACGCCCAGTTCTTTTAATCTGGCGATGACGGAGGAGACCGACTCTGCGTTTTTTTGCTGGCAGGCTGCGGCTGTGGTATCTTCCGTGCGGACGGAATAAACAATCTGTGCGATGTCCGGAACTACGCTGACGGTTTCCTTGCTGTTGACACTGATCACGTTTCCCGTATTGTTTATAAACCGGTCGCCAAAATCAAGCACCATATCTGACTCCGGGGAAGGGGAGATTAGAGCGGACGTTTCGCCGGGGGCGCTTGAGGGGGTATTCCCCTGACAGGCGGTCAGTGTCAATGCGGCGGTGATGAAGGCAGCGGGTAATATTAGTTTCCTATTCATAAAAAATCCTCCTTTTATATCTCTTATAAAAAGATACGAAGGAGGGATATGGTTTTTATGGGATAGTAGAAGGAGAAATACTTTTATCTTTTCTCCTCTTAACTACCAGTGAAGCCTGTGGAGTTCCCCTTCAAGCTGCATCCCATTGAAATTTTGCTGGCGCAGTGCCTCGTAAAGCACGATCGCAACGGAATTAGACAGGTTTAAGGAACGGATCTTAGAAAGCATCGGGATACGGATGCAGGTATCTGCATGGTCTACCAGTATTTCTTCCGGAATGCCGGCGCTTTCCTTGCCGAACATGATAAAATCATCAGGCCCATAGTTGACGTCCGTATAAGTAAGCTTGGCCTTGGTAGTCGCCATCCATATTTTTGCGTCCGGATGTGTTTTCTTAAATTCTTCAAAATTTATGTACCGCTGTACCTGTAAATGTTCCCAGTAATCCATGCCGGCACGTTTGATATCCTTTTCATTGAGCCGGAATCCCAAAGGTTCGATCAAATGGAGAGAAGTTCCGGAGGCGACGCAGGTTCTTCCGATATTTCCGGTGTTGGCCGGTATTTCCGGCTGGTGTAATATAATATGCATTGTAATCCTCCATGTTTTCAGTCTTCGTTGTCCTCGTCCGCAATGGGCAGGGAAAAAATAAACTCAGATCCTACGCCCTCTGTGCTGATCACGTTAATGTGTTCGCCATGCGCCTGAATGATCTCCCGGGTGATGGAAAGCCCAAGGCCGGTTCCTTTTTTGTCTTTTCCTCTGGAGAGGTCAGACTTGTAAAAACGATCCCAGATCATTTTCAAGTCATCTTTAGGAATGCCGATTCCACTGTCTTTTACGGATACGAATATTTTGTTATGTTTTTCCGTGGTCTCTATTTTAATGATGGAATCCGGATGGCTGAATTTAATGGCGTTGTCTAACAGGTTATAGAGCACCTGTTGAATCTTGCCCACATCCGCATTTACAAGCAGCCCGTCACCGGTTAAGATCAGTTCTATGGCAATGGTCTTGTTTTTGCAGGTTCCTTCAAAGGAAGCGGCCGTATTTCGTATGACTTTATTGATGTCAAACAGGCTCTTTTCCAGAAAGATCCCTTTGGTGTTTAAATTGTTCAGGATAAGCAGGCTGCCGGTAAGCTTTGTCAGCCGTTCCGTCTCATTGAGGACGATAGTCAGGTATTTTTCGTATAATTCGGGAGGAATGGTGCCGTCCAGCATAGCCTCCAGGTAGCCTTTGATGGAGGTAAGGGGGGAGCGGAAATCGTGGGAGACATTAGCCACAAACTTTTTCTGGTCGTCTTCGGAACGGGCGATCTCGCTTGCCATATAGTTTAAGGTAGCGCCTAAGTAGCCGATCTCGTCTTCACTGTCAATCTGAAACTCATAATGCATATTGCCTTCCGCATACTGCTCCGTTGCCTCTGTGATCTTGCGCAGGGGCAGATAGACCATTTCCGTAAAAAAGATCAGGATGATCAGGGATAATAAAAATAAAATGATCAGCATTAGGTAGGAAATGTTTAATAGGTTATTACAGGACGCAACTATGCTGTTTGTGGGATAATGGATGACCACATATCCCCGGACCCGGTAATCCGACGTAATAGGGGCAAAGACACTGAGCTGTTCTTCCTGGAAGCTGTTAAAGAAGTTGCCCACTGTGTAGTAAGAGCCTTCCGTAATGGTAGGGTCAAAGCCCTCGATCACCGTCTCGTTTTCCACGTCGACAGGTGCTTGGGAATCAAGAACCATACGTCCGGAAGGATTAATGATCCAGAGGTTGGCTCCGAGATAAACGTCTAAAGCGTCGAGCTGCTTTTTTACGGTATCCAGAGAGGTCTCGTTGCTATACAGGTCGGAAGCATAGGTGTTGGCAATCAGGGTGGCTTCCCGGTATAGTGCGTCGGCCTTTTCTCTTTTCAGGTGTTCAAGGGTCATGCTGCTTACAAAAGTGGCAACCACGATAAACCCGAAAAAACCGAAAATAAAATAGGCCAGCAGGAATTTCAGGTACAGAGTCTTTTTCATTGACGTACCTCAAATTTGTAACCGATTCCCCAGATGGTGGCGATCTTCCAGTTGGCGTGGTCATTTATTTTTTCGCGGAGACGTTTGATATGCACGTCCACGGTCCTGGTATCTCCGATATATTCATATCCCCAGATTTGGTCAAGAAGCTGTTCCCTGGTAAATACATGGTTGGGGGAAGATGCCAGAAAATAGAGAAGCTCCAGTTCTTTTGGAGGCATTTCCACAGTCTTTCCCATGTACAGCACGGAATAATTAGTCTGGTTGACCACAAGATCCGGATACTCCACACATTTCACGTCTGACGTCTGGGGAATGGTGATCGCGGGCTTATATCTGCGGAGCACCGCCTTCACTCTTGCAACCAGCTCTTTGGAATCAAAGGGTTTTTCCATGTAGTCATCGGCGCCAAGCTCTAAGCCTAACACTTTGTCAAAGATTTCGCCTTTGGCAGAGAGCATAATGATTGGAACGGTGGATTTCGCGCGGATTTCCCGGCACACCTGATAACCGTCAATGCCCGGGAGCATAAGGTCCAGCAGGATCAAATTAGGGGCAAAAGAATCGGCTAAAAGCAAGGCTGTTTCGCCGTCTGCGGCAATTGCCGTTTCAAAGCATTCCTTTGTCAGGTAAAGGGATATCAGTTCTGCAATATTACTATCATCATCAACAATTAAAATTTTCTGTCTGCTTACCATGAATTTACTCCTTATCAATTATGATCGGTCACTCTTTAAAAGTCACAATTGTGACGCCTGCGTCACCTTCTCCGTACTCGCCCAGCCGGAAAGTCTTTACATATTTCACCCGTTTTAGGTGGTTTTGGACGGCGTTCCTTAAGGCGCCGGTTCCTTTGCCGTGAACCACGCGGACGGAAGAAAGATGGGACAGATAAGCGTCGTCCAGGTATTTGTCCAGCTCAGCAAGGGCTTCATCCACGGTTTTTCCTAACAGGTTGATCTCCGAGGAAATATGGAGCGCTTTGGACATTTTTACGCTGCCTGCGCCGGAGGGTTTTCTTTTAAGCGGTGAGAAATCCGGGGCAGGTGTTTGGCTGGCATATGCCAGGTCTTTGATGTTTGCCTGGGTACGCATGGCGCCACACTGGATATAGAGATTTCCCTTGTGGTCGGGGAGCGTACTGACGGTTCCCTGCATTCCCATGGAGAGGATTTTAACCTGGTCGCCTAACTTGATCTGATCCGGCTTTGGCTTTTGGCCGCCGGCCGGCTTTGGCGTCTGGATGGCCAGTTTTTCGTTTTTCTTTCCGATTTCGCCTCGGAGCCGTTCTCTGGTTTTTTCTAAGTCTTTTAAGGAAGCGCCAGGCCCTGCTTTCTGGTAAACCCGGATGCTTTCGTCTGCCACCTGCTTTGCGTTTTGGAGAATCTCCCGTGCCTGCTCGTTGGCTTCTTGCAAAATCCGTTCCTTGGCAAGGTCTATTTTTTCATTTTTAGCCTGAAGCCGTTCCTTGAGGGTTTTGATTTCCTCTTTATAAGAGGCGATTTCCAGCCGCTCCTTTTCGATGGTGACACGGCTTTGCTCTAAATCGGCAATAAGGTCTTCAAAACTTTTTTCTTCTGTGGTGATTTGGGATCTGGCAGCGTTAATGATATAATCCGGCAGTCCTAATTTGGAAGAAATGGCAAAGGCATTGCTTTTGCCGGGGATGCCAATCAAAAGCCGGTAAGTGGGCGCTAAGGTTTCCACGCTAAATTCACAGCAGGCGTTTTCCACGAAATCCGTGGAGAGCGCATATACTTTCAATTCACTGTAGTGAGTGGTGGCCATAGTCCTGATCCCGCGGGTGTGGAGGTGGTCTAAAATGGCGATTGCCAGCGCCGCTCCTTCCGTAGGGTCGGTGCCGGCCCCTAATTCGTCAAACAGGCACAGGGAGTGTTCATCGGCCTGTTTTAAAATAGATACGATGGTGGTCATATGGGAAGAAAAGGTACTAAGGCTTTGCTCAATACTCTGTTCATCCCCGATATCCGCAAAAACTTCCGTAAAGATAGAAAGCTCTGAACGGTCAAGGGCGGGAATATGAAGTCCGGACTGACCCATCAGGGTAAATAAGCCTACCGTTTTTAAAGAGACAGTCTTTCCGCCGGTGTTAGGACCGGTGACCACTAAAAGGTCAAAATCTTGTCCAAGGTGGATGTCGATGGGAACCACCTTTTTGGCAGGCAGAAGGGGATGTCTTCCTTTCCGGATACGGATGCAATGCTCCCTGTTAAAGAGTGGCATGGTGGCATTCTGGTCCATGGCAAGGGAAGCCTTGGCAAAGGTAAAATCCAGGAAGGTCATGACCTGCTGGTTGGTCTTCAGCTCTTCCACATGGGCTGCGCTCTGGCCGCTCAAATCGGCAAGGACTGCCTCGATCTCTTCTTTTTCTTTTATGGCAAGCTCTTTGAGCTGATTATTCAGATTGACGATAGCCGCAGGCTCAATAAAAAAAGTGGATCCGGTGGAGGACTGGTCATGGACCATGCCGGGAACCTGACTTTTGTATTCTGATTTTACCGGGATGCAATAACGGTTATCCCGCATGGTGATTACGGCGTCCTGCAGGTAGTTGCGATAGGAACCGCTGACCATGGAAGCAAGCTGGGAATGGATCTTATCTCCGGTAATGGTGATGGAACGGCGCACATGCTTTAAACCGGGGCTGGCATCATCCGCAATCTCGTCTTCGGAAAGAATACAGCGGTGAATCTCGTTTGCCAGCAGGGTCAATGGCTCCAGGGCGTTAAAATAGCCGGTAAGGGATGTCTCCTTTTCGTCATCCCGGGGCGGACGTCCGTAGGCTTTGATCCTGTTAACGTTATCCAAAAGCCCGGCGATCCTAAGAAGCTCCGGGGCGGAAAGGCTGCTGCCGATTTCCAGGGAGCGAAGGGCAAATGACACGTCATGGTTGCCTCCAAAAGAAGTGGACCCTTTTGCAAACAACATGGAAAGTGCGTCCTTAGTCTGGGTCTGGGCCAGTGTGACCGCATCTAAATCTGTCATGGGGGTAAGCTCCCGGCAAAGCTTCCTGCCGGGGTCGGAGGAAGCCTTTTCGGTGAGCATATCAATGATCTTGGTATATTCTAACGTTTTTAAAACCTTTGCATTCATAAAAACCACCTTTAAAAATCTATATTTGTTACGTTATCTGCTTAAGTATAGCATATTTTTAGCAGGTGCACTATATAGACAAGGACATAATTTTTGTTATAATAGATTTTAAAGCATTAAAAGAAAGGGATAAATGATGGCGGATTTCATAGAAAAGCATCGGAAGAAAATGTTTTGGATTATTTTGGTATTATCTTTTGTCAGTATCTTTGCTTATAATTTTCTGACCCCTTATATGTCAGATGATTATTTTTATAAGATTGAAGTGCAGCAGGCGGATAGTTTTTTTGACTTGATTAAACAGCAGTACGGGGAATATCTCTCTAACAGTGGAAGGGTGATCGGGCAATTTAATGTACGGCTTTCGCTGGTGTATAGCAAGCAGATATTTAACGTGGTAAACAGCTTGATGTTTGTGGCGCTTATGGGTCTGATCTACGCCAATATTAAGAGAAAAAAGAAATATGATATTTTTGTCTTACTGCTGATTCTTACATTTCTGTGGCGGTTTACGGTGGATTTCGGGCAGACCATGCTCTGGATCTGCGGGGCCTGCAATTATTTGTGGGGCAGTGTGATCATTTTAGGATATGTAACTTTTTTCCGGCATCTGCTGGGGAAGGCGGAACGGATGAAGCACCAGATTCCCATAGCGGTTGGAACATTTTTTTTCGGGATTGGGGCAGGCTGGTGTAATGAAAATACTTCCGGCGGCGGACTGCTTCTGGTCTTACTTTTTGGCCTTAATTTCTGGTGGGATAAAAGGAAGGAAGGCAAAAGAGCGTTTTATCCGTTTATGGGGGCGGCGGTATTAGGCATGTGCTGCGGCCTTCTTGGTATGATCTCGGCACCGGGGGTGCGCAACCGGAGTCTGGTAAAACGGGAAGGTGAGTATACAGGATTTGTGGGACTGCTTTCCCGGACTTATAAGGTTTCCATGTCGGTGCGGGATCTGTTTTTTACCCTGTTTGTGATCCTATTGATCGTGCTGGCGCTTTTGGTGGTCCAGAAAAAGCTGCAGGGGTGGAGACAGATACGCAGAAATGAAAGCGTTATCTTTTGGGCGTGTGCCGTTGCAACCTGTTATGCGCTGGTAATTGCGCCTACGCCAATGAACCGGGCGTTTTTTGGAGCAGGGGTGTTTTTGTTTGTTGCATGCATTCAGGGGATTGTGGATGTTACGGAAAGCGAGCAGGTGATCCGGGCGGCTAAATATAGTCTGGTCAGCGTACTTTGCCTTTGGCTGTGCTTTACGTATCTCGAAAATTTGGTCAACCTTGCCCGGATTTACCGGGAGGAAAATGAGAGGATTACGATCTTAAGGGAAGAAAAGGCGGATGTGAACGGTGACGGAATCGTGGTGCTTCCGAAGCTGCGGGAAGCTTTTGAGAACCCGTACAGCAATATGCACGCTTCGGATCTGGATGAGGACAACGGTTATTGGATCAATCTGTTTTATGAGGTTTATTATGATGTAGGAAATATATCCGCAATCCCAAGGGATGAATGGGATGAGATATATGGAGAAGGAGCGGAATGAGAAGGAAAGCGGAATCCGGGGAAGGGGCAGGACCTGCAGACGTGACGGCGGGTGGAAGCAGGCTTGGCATCAGCCCCTGCAATCTCTGCCCCCGGGAATGTGGGGTGGATCGGGTGGCAGGGCAAATGGGATACTGCTTGACGGATCACAGGGTTTTTGTGGCAAGGGCGGCTCTTCATATGTGGGAGGAGCCTTGCATCTCAGGGGAAAAGGGTTCGGGAACGGTGTTTTTTTCAGGCTGCAGCCTGCGGTGTGTGTACTGCCAGAATTATGAGATCGCAGCAGGATCCAGGGGAAAAGAGGTATCGGCAGGGCGGCTTTCGGAAATTTTTTTGGAATTACAGGAAAAAGGGGCTGCCAATATCAACCTTGTCACGCCGGATCATTATCTGACTGTGGTGGCACAGGCGGTGGATTTGGCGAAGCAAAGAGGGCTGATACTGCCCGTGGTATATAACGGAAGCGGTTATGAAAAGCCGGAGGCCATTGCGTATCTGTCAGGAATTGTAGATGTTTTCCTGACAGATTTTAAATATATGGACGAAGGGCTTGCGGAAAGGTTTTCCAAAGCGCCGGATTATCCGGAGGTGGCAAAAAAAGCCCTTGCCAAGATGGTGGAGATAACGGGAGCGCCTTCTTTTGATGAGGACGGAATGATGAAAAGAGGCGTGATCGTGCGCCATCTGCTCTTGCCGGGGCATAAGAAAAACGCAAAGGATGTGATCCGCTATGTGTATGAAACTTACGGAAACCGGGTATTCCTCAGTCTGATGAACCAGTTTACGCCGTTGGAGGAGAGATTAAGGGATGCGGGATGTGGGGAGCTTTGCAGGAAGGTTACTAAGAGGGAGTATGAAATGGTGGTGGATTATGCCATCAGGCTTGGGGTGGAGAATGCCTATATCCAGCAAGGGGATACGGCCAGGGAGAGTTTTATACCGGAATTTGATGAGAATAAAAATTTCAGATAAAAATATGAGATAAAATCTCAAATATTGTTTACAAAAGTGGAAATCTATGCATAATTATAGATATAAGATGGAGGTAGAAGCTATGTTATGCCAGTTTACCGTGAAAAATTACAAAAGCATTCGTGAAGAGATAACTTTTGATATGCAAGCCGCAGCAATCATGGAGCATAGGGATAGAATCATTCAAACAGAAGATGGAGAAGACTTTTTGCCGGTATCGGTGATTTATGGTCCGAATGGCGGTGGTAAATCGAATGTTTTAGAGGCATTGCATACGCTGGATGCAAAGGTTTTAAGGCCGTTATGCGCAACCTGTGATAAAACAGAGTGTGAATACAAGGCAAGGAAGATTCCGGTGGAGCCGTTTGCCTTTTCAGAAGAAATGCGAAAAGAACCAACAGAGTTTGAAGTGTTTTTTAGAACTGGGATTGCAGAATACTGTTATGTTCTTCATGTGAAACAGGACCTTGTTGTTTATGAGGTTTTAGATCGGATTAAATTAGATACCGGAAGGCGTTCGCTCCTCTTTGTAAGGAATGGGAATGAAGTTGAATTAAAAGGAGTGTTTGGTAAGATTAAAATCAGCGAAGAAATTTCGGGAAATCTGCCTTTATTATCTTATTTAGGAATCACTTATAAAAAGAATGAGGTGATTTCTGATGTAATTGGATGGTTTGAAGATTCCATCGACTTTTTAAATTATGGGAATCCAAGGCAGGAATTGCGGACAGCGATAGCCAAGACAGATGAAGTAAAAAAACTTATGCTGGATATGATTCATGAGATGGATTTGGATATAGAGGATTTTCGGATTGAAGAAAAAGAAGAAAATCATATAGAAGTTTATACAAAGCACACTGTTAATGGATATAGCACAGAATTAGCTTTGTCAGAAGAATCCAGTGGAACAAAAAAACTGTTTGGATTGCTGCCTTTTATTGCAAGAAGTCTTGTTACCGGAACGACCTTAGTGATCGATGAACTGGATGCAAAAGTTCATCCGGTATTATTGCGTTATGTGATTATGTTGTTCAATAATATGGAAATTAACAGGAATGGCGCACAGCTTATTTTTACTTCGCATGACTTGTCTACTATGAACAATGATATATTCCGCCGTGATGAAATCTGGTTTGTGGCAAAAGGAAAGGAGCAGAACTCTAAGCTCTATTCGCTGGTTGAATTTAAGAATACAAAGGGAGAATCTGTCCGTATGGATGCAAAATATGATAAACAATACTTAGAGGGCAAATATGGCGCAGATCCATATCTGAAAACAATTATAGATTGGAGAGATGTCAATGCCTAAAAAAGCTGGAACGACAATGTGGAGAAAGCAGAGGCGTAAAGAATATCTGGAGAAGAAGGAATACCGTTATTATATCTTCTGTGAGGGTGAGCAGACGGAACCGCTTTATTTTGAGGGATTTAAACAATTGATAGAGGATAATCCAATTTATAAAGATATGGTCTTAATTGAAATTGAGCCATGTGCTGCAGAGACAATGCGGGTAATTGGCAAGGCAGAGCAATATGTTCGTAAAAATAGGATTGACAAAGGGCAGATTTGGTGCGTGTATGATAAGGACAGTTTTCCGGCAAAAGATTTTAACGGAGTAGCAGAACGGGTAGACAAGCTGAATCTGGAAAATCCGAGGCTGCAGTATCATGCGGCGTGGAGCAATGAATGTATCGAATTTTGGTTTATTTTGCATTTTGCATACTATACTTCAAATAATCATAGGTTGGAGTATGCTAAATTCCTAAATGATAAGTTTAGGGAACTGGGGGTTGGAAAGTATCGGAAGAATATGAAGGATATATTTAATATTTTGATGGAGAAGGGAAATCTTAAATTGGCGGTACGGTATGCAAAGCGGATCATGGAAGAAAATAAGGGAAAAACGCCAGCGGATATTGCTCCGGGAACGAAGGTATATGCGCTGGTGGAGGAGTTGATGAAATATTTACCAGAGGAGATGCGTACATAGTTATTTAAAACAGTATGGTTTAAAAAAAGTAAAATTACAGGTATAAACTACCTCCATTTACAGATACTAGTAGCACGACTTTTTTAAAAGTGTGACGAAAATACAAGTAGCGTAAATGGAGGTTTCTGTTATTATGAAAGCAACAGGTATTGTCAGAAGAATAGATGATCTGGGGAGAATTGTCATTCCGAAAGAAATCAGGAGGACTTTGAGGATCCGCGAAAGCGATCCGTTGGAAATATTTACCGACAGGGAAGGGGAGATCATCCTGAAAAAATATTCGCCGATTGGGGAAATGGCTACTTTTGCAAAGCAGTATGCGGAAAGCCTGGCACAGGCGTCAGGAAAGATCGCGTTGATTGCCGACAGGGATCAGTTCATTGCTGTTTCCGGCGGTTATAAAGGGATTTTAGGGAAGTCTATCAGCAAGGAGCTGGAAGAAAGCCTTGGAAAGCGGGAAATGATCATTGCGTCAAAGGGGGATAATAATTTTATCCCGATCACCCAGGATATGTCCGATGAGTTTGAGCAGGAGGCGATTTACCCTATTATATGCGAAGGTGACATGATAGGCGGTGTTGTCCTTATTGACAACGACGGCAAGGGGAAAATGGGAGAAGTGGAGCAGAAGCTGGTACAGTCTGCGGCAGGATTTTTGGGAAGACAGATGGAGCAGTGAAATGGCTTGGCGGTAAGAAAGCCGGTACTTTGCGGGTATCGGCTTTTTCGATATTTCAGCGTAAAGTTGTATTGTACATGATGAATGCCTCTCGGCAGGCATATTCTCCCATCTCGTAATAATCTTTCGTGGTGCGGTTCATGCGTTCCATACTGACGGAGCGGTTTGCTTTCTTAGGACAGTCAAGGAGAAACGCGATCTCATCCGTATCATATTCTTCATCCAGTTCAGGGTCGTCAAGCTCTTCATAAAAAGGATCAAACAACAGCACGCGGCCGTCTTCCATGCCGGTCAAAAGAACGTAATGGGGCACTTCAAGGAAAACATGCACTACCACTGCGCCGCCTTTTTTCAGGGCAAGGCCAATCCGGCTTTCCGGTGAGATGACCACTTCCTCTCCGGTAAAGAACTCGCAGGCAATAGGAAACTTCTTGACGCGGCCAAAATGGTTCATCCAGCTTGCCATATAATTCATGGCAGCGGCAGAAGTGCCGTGCTTGCAAAGCTCTCCGGCTTCATTGTAGGAGTCCATGCAGTAGAGCATAATAAATTTGACCAGATCGGGAACGATTTCTTCCCGTTCAAATAAATAGCGGATGCCGTTTAACAGGCTGACAGGGCCGCAGTCATATTCGGATGTTTGATAGTTTAATAGATTCTTCATGGTATTTTATATAGTTCCTTTGTATGTCAATGTTGTTGTACTAACTTATGCCGTGTGGGCACAGATGATGCAAAGTGATTGTAATATACTGCTGTTTTGGGTATTTGTCAATATGGTAAATACAGGGCCGGTTTGCTGTGTAGCTGCCGGTGACGGAAGGACTTACGTTTGGGATCAGCATTTATTTTATCCGCAAGGATTTATCCTGTGGCCTAAAAAAAGATTTTAATGTATAATCTATAATGGAAGTTCTGGCGAAGGCTTCTTAAAAGCAAGGATAAAGGACGGAGGATGACATGGCGGAAAGAAATCTTAACTTTGACACCATAATTGACAGAAGGAGAACCAATTCCCTGAAATATGATTTTGCGGAAAAAAATGGGATGCCTGAAGATATCTTGCCCTTATGGGTGGCGGACATGGATTTCCGGATATCTTCATATATTCAGGATGCTCTTATTAAGCAGGCGGAACATGGGATTTATGGATACAGTGAGTCCGGCGGATCTTATTTTGAAGCGGTCAGTGCATGGATGAAAGACCATCATGGCTGGGATGTGAAAGAGGAGTGGCTGGTGAAGACTCCGGGGATTGTATATGCCCTTGCCACGGCGGTGCGCGCCTTTACGAAAGAAGGGGATGGAGTCTTGATCCAACAGCCGGTCTATTATCCTTTTAGCAAGGTGATCTTGGATAACGGGAGGAAAATTGTAAACAGCGGGCTGATTCAGGATAAGGACGGAAGATATCAGATCGACTATGATGATTTTGAGAAAAAGATAATCAAGGAGCAGGTTAAGCTCTTTATCCTATGTAATCCACACAATCCGGTAGGGCGGGTATGGAGCCGGGAAGAGTTGGAGACCATTGGGGATATCTGTAAAAAGCATCAGGTGATCGTGGTCAGCGATGAAATCCATTTTGATTTTGTGTGGGAAGGGGAGCATCATGTGTTTGCCTCCCTTAAGGAAGAGTACCGGGATATGGCGGTGGTCTGTACGGCTCCAAGCAAAACCTTTAATATTGCCGGCCTGCAGGCGTCTAATATTTTCATTCCGGCTGGGGAACTTAGGAAACGGTTTCTGGATGCAATGCGGCCTACCGGGATCAGTGAGATCAACGGCGCCGGACTTGTGGCATGTGAGGCGGCTTATCGGCACGGGGAAGAGTGGTATCAGGGAGTTTGTGAATACATAAAGGGTAACATGCAGTTTGTAAAGGAATATCTGCACAAATATATTCCGAAGATCAGTATGTGTATGCCGGAAGGAACTTATCTGGTGTGGCTGGATTTTCGGCAGCTTGCCCTTTCGGAGGAAGAATTAGAAGATCTGGTGATCAAAAAAGCAGGCCTTTGGCTGGATAAGGGAACTATATTCGGGAAAGCAGGGCTGGGATTCCAGAGGGTCAATGTGGCATGCCCGAGGAAGGTACTGGAGACTGCGCTATGCAGACTGAAAGCTGCGATCGATCAGGAAAACTGACAGGAAATGGAATATAAGGGGGTATTATGAGCAGAATAAAAGAAAGTGCATTGGAGCTGATAGGAAACACTCCTATGTTAAAATTAAACCGCTATAGTGAAAAAGCCGGCGTTACAGATGCGGTGATCCTGGCAAAGCTGGAATATTTAAACCCGGCAGGATCGGTAAAAGACAGGGTTGCCCTTGCCATGGTGGAGGAAGCGGAAGAAAAAGGGATTTTAAAGCCCGGCGCAACGATCATAGAGCCTACGTCGGGGAATACCGGGATTGGCCTTGCGCTTATAGCGGCAGCTAAGGGGTATCAGGCAATTTTAACGTTGCCGGATACTATGAGCGTGGAGAGGAGAAACCTTCTCAGCGCATATGGAGCTAAGCTGGTGCTTACCGAAGGGAAAAAGGGAATGAAGGGGGCGATTGATAAGGCCAAAGAGCTGAAAGAGTCTATTTCAGGGGCAGTGATCCTGGGGCAGTTTGACAACCCTGCAAATCCTGCAGCCCACAAAAACGGCACAGGACCGGAGATTTGGGAACAGACGGAAGGGAAAATAGATATTTTTGTTGCCGGGGTGGGAACCGGAGGAACCATTACCGGCGTGGGAGAGTACTTGAAATCTAAAAATCCCCAGGTGAAGGTGGTTTGTGTGGAGCCGGCTTTAAGCCCGTTACTTTCCGGCGGAACGGCAGGGCCGCATGGAATACAGGGAATTGGGGCAAACTTTGTACCGGATATCTTAAATACGGAAATTTACGATGAGGTCATCACGGTTAAAGAGGAAGAAGCTTTTGCGGAAGGGAAGGCTTTTGCGGTGTCAGAGGGTATTTTAGTGGGGATTTCTTCCGGCGCCGCTTTAAAAGCTGCAGCGATTTTAGCAAAGCGTCCGGAAAATTCAGGGAAGGTCATTGTAGCCCTTTTACCTGATTCCGGAGACAGATATTTATCCACACCGATGTTTGCGGCTAAGGAGACATGAGGAGAAAGCAGGATTCTTTTTCAGAATTTGGCCGGTAAATATTGACATTTCAAGGTGGTAACAGTACAATGAACTGACTATCGTTTTTAGGTGTCAGAACGGAGGAAAATATGAAAAAATTTATAAATCGTATTCTCGGCTTTTCCTTGGCTTTCCTGGTTGCGGTTACGGCAGCGGGATGCGGCGGGGCTCAGAATGAGAGTGTGGTAAATGTCGGCGTTACCGATTCTCTTGGAGGTGTAAACCCTTTTGTCATTGACCAGACGGAGATCAACAAATACGCAGTAGGTTTAATGTTCCTGCCGCTGGTAGAGCTTGACAAGGATCTGAATTTTCAGGGGATGCTGGCAGACTCTGTTACAACGGAGGATAACATTAATTTCGTGGTGCATATTGACGATAAGGCCACATGGTCCGACGGTACGCCGGTCACGGCAGCGGATGTGGAATATACGGTACGCAGGCTTGCCAGCCCTGTGGTCAGCAATACCACGTTGATGCTTTATGCGTTTGAAGGCGTGGGAGATGACGGATTTGTGGAGCAAAATGCGGAAAGTATTTCGGGAATCCAGGTCATTGATGATAAGACCATCCAGTTTACCGCAAAATATCCCATGGCGCTTACCACTTTTGAGAATACCTATGCCAGATATCTTCATACTATGCCCAAACATATTATTGAGAAGTTCAGTGAAGAAGAGCTGCTTACCGCAGAATGGTTCAATAAGCCGGATGTGGTCAGCGGGCCCTATATCCTGACAGGTTTTGATAATGACCACTATATCAGCTATACGGCAAACAAGGATTATTGGAAGGGAGCACCGAAGATTGAAAAGCTGAATATCAGGATTGTGGATTCCAGCCAGGTGCTTTCCGGACTGCAGTCGGGTGAAATTGACATTACCCACCATACCATGACCGCTATCCCTCAGGAAGATTATGAAAGCATAGAAGCCCTTGCTGACGTGAAAACGGTTTACGGCTCGCCGATCACGAATCAGTCCGCTTTCATCCAGACGGCTAACCTGCCGGATGTGAGAGTACGTCAGGCGCTTTTATATGCCATTGACAGGCAGAAGCTGGTGGATGAGCTGTTAAAAGGCCACGGGGAAGTGGTAGACGGTTTCTTATCGTCAGCCAGTCCGTTTTTTGACAGCAGCCTTGAAGCGGTTCCGTATGATCCGGAAAAGGCAAAAGCACTCCTTGCCGAAGCCGGATGGGATGGTTCCCAGACACTGCGGTTTTACGTTAACTCCGGGGACAGTACCTTTGTAAACGGCGCTCAGGTGCTGGTGGCACAGTGGGCTGAGGCCGGGATTAAAGTGGAGGTCCAGACGGTGGATCTTGCCACGCTGATGACCGTTGCGGGTTCCACGGATTATGATATCATGGCGGTACAGTATACTTATGCGCCGGTGGACCCTTACCCGGATGCAGGCTGGCTGCTTGGCGGTGAGGGAAGCTGGACAGGATATGCGGATCAGGGGATCAATGAAGCCCTTGCGAAAACCCAGCAGACCAGTGATATCGAAGAGATCAGGGATTTGTACTCTGTGATAGACCGGAAAGTACAGGAGGATGTGCCGATGTTTTCCGTTTATATCATCAGCGCCCAGGGAGCGGTAAATAACCGGCTTTCCGGTGCGGAGCCAAGCGCCTATGGCTTCTTTAACAATGTACAGAATTGGGAATTGAAATAAGCAGGCAGAAAATTGAGTTAAGGTCAGGACAGATACCGCAGGCGGCTTAAGGGCCGTACTGTGGTATTTGTGCAGAAAGGATAGGCAATGTCACATTTGCTGGAGGTAAAAGGGCTGACGACCGCTTTTACGGGGGATTACGGTAAAAATATCAGCGTGGACCATATTGATTTTCATGTGGATGAAGGGGAAGTAGTCTGCATTGTGGGGGAATCCGGATGTGGTAAAAGCGTGACCTCGCTGTCTATTATGGGGCTTTTAAAAAGAGACGGAAAGGTTTCGGAGGGTGAAGTTTTGTTTGAGGGAAAGAATTTACTT
Organism: uncultured Lachnospiraceae bacterium; assembly: GCA_910587295.1. Classification (GTDB taxonomy): domain Bacteria; phylum Bacillota; class Clostridia; order Lachnospirales; family Lachnospiraceae; genus Suilimivivens. The sequence continues at coordinate 51,745 of CAJULP010000102.1, forward strand.
TCCATGACAGAAAAGGAGCTGGATGAGATTCGGGGGAACCGGCTGACCATGATCTTCCAGGATCCGCTGACTTCATTGAACCCGGTTTTTACCGTGGGCAGTCAGATCATGGAAAACATTATGGCTCATATGGAACTTCCGAAAAATCAGGCGGCGCAAAGGGCGGTTTCCCTGCTTGAAAAGGTGGGAATGCCGGATCCGGAAGGGGTAATGAAAAAATACCCTCATACCCTTTCCGGCGGAATGCGGCAGCGTGTGATGATTGCCATGGCGCTTTCCTGCAACCCGAAGCTTTTGATTGCGGACGAGCCTACCACGGCCCTGGATGTGACCATACAGGCTCAGATCATGAAATTGCTCAAAGAGCTCCAAAAGGAAACCGGCATGTCTATGATCCTGATCACGCATGATATTGGCGTGGTGGCAAACATGGCGGACCGGGTGCTGGTAATGTATGCCGGGCAGATCATCGAGGAGGCGCCGGCATATACCCTGTTTACAGATCCTAAGCATCCTTATACCCGGGCGCTTTTGAAGACTGTGCCCACCATCAGGGATAGGGCGGAAAGGAAGCTTTTTGCCATTCCGGGGATGGTGCCGGAAAATTATGACGATATCACCGGATGCCGGTTTGCCCAGCGCTGTCCTTACCGGCGGGAAGTGTGCGGCCTGCCCCAGAAGAATTTCGTGTTTGAAGAAGGGCACAGGGCAAGGTGCGTCGTGATGAAGGAAGGGGGGATACCGGTATGAGCAGGCCATCAGTTGGCAGGGAGGAAGCGGCTCCGCTTTTAAGAGTTGAAAATATGAAAAAATATTATCCCGTCAAGGGCGGGATCATCACCCATACCACAGCCCACGTGAAGGCAGTGGACGGCGTAAGCTTTTCCATCATGGAAGGGGAAACACTGGGGCTTGTAGGGGAATCAGGATGCGGGAAATCTACCATTGGCAGGCAGCTTGTGGGATTAGAGCAGCCTACGGAAGGAAAAATTTATTACAGGGGAAAGGATTTATCCCTTTTGCACAAGAAAGAGATGCAGGGCATCAGGACCCAGCTTCAAATGGTGTTTCAGGATCCTTATTCTTCTTTGAACCCAAGAAAACATATTTATGAAATCCTGTCTCAGCCCATGCTTTACCATAAGATCTCAGACAAAAAGACAGTGGAATCGGACATGGTCAGGATTTTGGATATGGTGGGCCTTCCAAGGAGTGTTCTTGGAAGATATCCCCATGAGTTTTCCGGCGGTCAGAGGCAGAGGATCGGGATTGCCAGAGCATTGTCTTTGAATCCGCGTTTTATTGTGTGCGATGAACCCGTCAGTGCACTGGACGTATCGATTCAGGCACAGATCTTAAATCTTTTGATCGAGCTTCAAAAGGAGCTTGGGCTGACGCTTTTGTTTGTGGGACACGGACTTGGGGCGGTGAACTATGTCAGTGACCGGATCGCGGTGATGTATCTTGGGAAAATTGTGGAGATCGGGGAGGCTAAGGAGGTTTTTTCCAATCCGATCCACCCATATACCCGGGCGCTGCTTGCGGCTGTGCCGGTTCCGGATCCTTTGGAAAAAGAGAAAGAACGCCAGCTTTTACAGGGGGAGGCAGGAAACAGCACAAACCCGCCGGCAGGATGCAGGTTTCATCCAAGATGCCCCTACGCAGCCAAGATCTGCAGCCAGAGAGAGCCGCAGCTGATTGAGATGGAGGCGGGAACAGGGCATAAGGCGGCATGCCCTATTGTAATGGCGGGTAAGGAGGGATGGCAGTGAGTAAATATATCATTAAACGGATTTTGATCGCAATCCCGGTTTTGATCGGTATCACGATTATAGATTATGCGATCATGTGTCTTGCGGGAAGTCCTCTGGAAATGCTGCAAGGGCCCAGGGTTTCGGAAGCGGCCGTGGAGGCAAAGGCCATAGCGCTTGGGCTGGACAAGCCCTTTTATATCCAGTATTTCGTTTGGCTTGGGCAGCTTCTGCAGGGAAATATGGGATATTCCATCAAGTCCTTTCAGTCGGTCAGCGGCATGATAGGCAGCCATTTAGGGCCCACCTTGCTTTTGATGGGGGTATCCCTTCTTACAGGGCTTTTGATCGCAATTCCGGCAGGAATTTACAGTGCGGTGCATCAGTATTCCGCAGGGGATTATGGGTTGGTGACGTTTTCTTTTTTGGGCAGCAGTATCCCCGGTTTTTTTCTGTCGCTGTTGTTGGTTTTCGTTTTTACGGTAAAGCTTGGATGGCTTCCTTCCAGCGGTATGAGTACTCTGGGAACGGCGGGCAGTTTTGGGGATGTGGCGCGGCATATGGTGATGCCGGTAACGGTGCTTGCCATATCCATTGCGGGCAGGAATATCCGTTACATTAGAAGCGCTATGCTGGAGATTTTGCAGCAGGATTATCTGCGCACCGCAAGGGCAAAGGGGATTGGGCGTTTTCTTGTGATCAATAAACATGCCCTGCGCAATGCCATGGTCCCTATTGTAACGGTGATCGGGATGGAGATTCCGGTGCTTTTTGGCGGTGCGGTGATCGTGGAGCAGGTATTTTCCTGGCCTGGGCTGGGGCTTATGACCATGAGCGCCATATCCGGCAGGGATTATCCGGTGATTATGGGAGTATGTCTTTTGTCGGCGGTGGTGGTATTGGCTGCCAACCTGATTACGGATATTTTGTATGCGCTGGTTGACCCTGCCATCCAGTTAGATTAGGAGGGCATGGTAAGTGAAAGAAAGAGATTTTGGACAAAAGAATTGGAAACAGAAGGATATCGTCAGTGAAAGCTATTCTCAGACTGTCCTTCGGCGTTTCCGGCGTCATAAGCTGGCGGTGATCAGCCTGGTCATTTTAGGCATACTTGGCGCTGCGGCGCTTTTCGCCCCGATCATCGCGCCTTTTGACCCGGATGAGATCGTGGGAAGCTTTGGCAGTGCGCCAAGTAAGGAGTTTTGGCTGGGAACAGACCAGATTGGAAGGGATGTGTTCAGCAGGATCTTGTACGCTATGCGGGTATCCCTTCTGGTAGGAATCCTTGCCACGCTGATTTCTACGGCGGCAGGAGTGGTGCTGGGATTAATGGCAGGGTACTTTGGCGGTGTTTTGGATATGGTGATCATGCGCTTTACGGATATGGTCATGTCTTTCCCTTATATTTTGCTGGTGCTGGTGGCGGCTTCGATTTTTAAACCGGGTATGTGGAGTATCATATTGATTTTAGGCTTCGTGGATTGGCCCGGGATTGCAAGACTGGTAAGAGGGAACGTGCTGAGTCTTCGGGAGAGTAATTTTGTAAAGGGAAGCCTGATCGCAGGGATGCCCCTGCGGCATATTTTGTTTTCAGAGATCCTGCCCAATACCGTAGCCCCAATCCTGGTGTATGCCACGTCTGTGCTGGCACTGTCCATGCTGGATGAGGCTGCCCTCAGCTTTCTGGCGATGGGGGTACAGCCGCCTACGGCAAGTCTTGGGAATATGTTAAACGGGGCACAGTCTCTTACGGTGCTGACAAGACAGCCCTGGCTTTGGCTTCCACCGGGGATCTTGATCGTTCTGTTGGTAATGGCGATCAATTTTATCGGGGATGCATTGCGGGATGCGTTAGACCCTAACAGTAGAAGATGATTTTTAATCAAAAAAGTTGAAGGAGTAACGGTTATGGGCAGTTTGGAAGATTTTCAGGATTTGGATGGCAGGTTAAAAGAGATTTTTAAGTGGTTTCACAGCCATCCGGAATTATCTTATAAGGAGTATGAGACCACAAAGAAGATCAGGGAAATCCTGGAAGAGGAAGGAGTGGAGATTCTGCCCTGCGGGCTGGAAACCGGCCTGATCGCAGTTATCCGGGGAGAAAAGGAAGGTCCGATCCAGGCTCTTCGCTGTGACATAGACGCTTTGCCGATCCAGGAAAAAAGCGGGCTTTCCTATGCTTCTGTTTATCCCGGAAAGATGCATGCCTGTGGGCATGATTTTCACATTACGGTAGGGATAGGCTGTGCGCTTTTGCTAAAGGAAAGAAGAAAGGAATTGTCAGGCACGGTGAAGATTATTTTTCAGCCTGCTGAGGAAACCGCATTAGGGGCATTAAAAATATTGGAGACGGATGTGATGACCGATGTGCAGCGGATATGGGGAATCCATGCGGATCCCACGAATGAAGTGGGAACCATCGGGATACGGGAAGGCGCTGTGACTGCGGCTGTGGACCGTTTTGTGGTGACTGTGAAAGGTGTGGGCTGCCATGGGGCGCATCCGGATGACGGAAAGGATCCTGTTCCTGCAGCGGCTGCCATGGTGCAGGCATTCCAGACTATTGTGACCAGGGATATCAATGCTTTCCACCCGGCGCTTTTAAGTGTGACCAGGATTCAGGCAGGAAACACCTGGAACGTGATACCGGAAACCGCACAGCTTGAAGGAACAGTCCGTACCATGGACAAGAAAGACAGGCAGCTTGTTCAACAGCGTATCAGGGAAATTGCCGAATATACGGCTCTTGGCTATGGGATGAATGCGGAAGTTGAGTGGATAGCCGCTTCTCCCGAAACAATAAATGACGAGGAGATGGTGGAAATCTGCAGGGAAAAAGCTTTGAAAATGAACCTGCAGGTGGTGCCGGAAGAAAGATCCATGGGAGGAGACGACTTCTCCTTTTTGGAAGAACAGATACCGGGATGCTATATTAAGATTGGAACCGGGAAGGGACAGCTGATCCATCAGCCGGGGTTTGCGGTGGATGTTAAGGCGGTCATGATAACGGTGGAGTACATGGCCGGGCTTTTGGGCATATAGTATATGCATATTTAGGCAGGGAATCACGAAATTGACAAGATAAGTTGAAGCCTGTTTCCGGCATGATCAGGAACATAGACATTCACGGTTTCTTCCAGATGGGAGAAGGTAACGCATCCGGAGGAAGGGTCAACGGAAATGGGCTCTACGTTTTTCCCGTCAAGGGTAGTGGTCTGTATATGGTCAAAGTCAACGCCTGAAAGTTCATCAGAAAGGTAGAGATAGATCAGACTGCCCTCCCTGTGGCAGCTCTCTGCAACAGGGTTGTCTTTATCCACCATAGTGACATCAACATATTGAGTTGCGCTTTTTTGATTAAGGAGCGTTACGGTAATTTCCATTTGCCCGTTAACGGGAGGTTCTACGGAATATACGTGAGATTCCGTCTCATATACAGGGATGTGTCTCCCATCAATAGAGACACTTACCCTATCTACCAGCATAAACGAATCCACATTGACTTGATAAACGGGATTATACTCATCCTCTTCCGCTTTATTCTTTATGGTAAAGGAGGATGGGATTCGCGATACATATAAAACGGCAAGCAATAAGAAGATTGTTATTGCCGTTACGATAAAAATGTTACGAACAGTATGACGTTTTTTTTGAAAAAGTCCATTGGCGGCAAGGACATCTAACGGGATGGTGTTAGGCTCCGCCTGTGCGGCTTTAAAAGCTTGTTCCAGAATCCGGTTAGCGTCTTCCATATTCAAATTATATTTTGAAATTTTGTTAAATTGTTTCATGCAAAAAAGTCACCTCCCTGCTGTTGAAGTAGTTTTTCCAGATGCTCTTTTCCACTCTTTAAATATCGTTTAACAGTACTTCTGCTGATATCCATAAGCTTGGCAATCTCATCATGCTTCAGGTTACGGTAAAACTTCAGGATGATCACCTGAGACTCCGTAAACGGGAGATTTAAGATCTGTTTCATTAAAAATTTTTGTGAATCAACCTGGACGATCAATTCTTCCGCACTGCTGACCGTCATTTCCGATTGGGGGGGGTATTTTGTGTTGAGGAAGTCTCTGAATCGGAATGATCAAAACCAATCAGCTCCGCATTGTAGCGTTCCTGCTTTTTGTGAAGATGAAAACACACGCGGAAATTGATCTGATTCAGCCATGCGATCAAAAGCATGGGATCCCTCAGTTTTGAGAGGTTCCGAAGAGCAAGTATGTAGGTTTCCTGCAAGGCATCCTGAGCAAGATATTCATCTTTCAAATAACTGAATGCGAAGTGATATTGCTTCTGATATGTCGCCGCATATAGTTCCGCAAAAGCATCGCTGTCGCCGTTTTGCGCATTGATAACCAAGTCCGCAAGATAATTATAATCCAAAACAACCATATGCAGTCACCTCCCCGAACCGTATCCCGTAAACAGGATACTTTTTATTGGCAGTATAGCACACCTTTTTTAAAATGTAAAAAATAAAAAAATTTTTTTAAATATTTATAAAAATTTTGAACCCCCTCCCCCTTTTTATGACACTTCACTTATATAAGGGATTGGAAACAGTCCTTAATAACAAGTTTAAAGGGTGGATAAAGCATATGTCACCTGAAAATATTTCATACAAGGAAGGGGAGAAGAAATGAAAAAGATTCTTAAAGGAAACTTAAAACGATGGATTGCTTTTCTTCTGGCGGTTGTCCTTATTGCGACAACCTGTGTGTATTCCTCAGACGCTTTTTTGCGCGCGGAGGGAGATGAAACACAGGCAGAAAATCAGACAGAGCCGGCAAGCGAGGAAGTGGAAGTGATTCCCACTGAGGTGGATGAACCGGAACAAGATCCGGAGCCTGAGGCAGAGGAAAGCAACGAGGAGGAAACAGAGGAGGAAACAGAGGAGGAACCTGTAGAGGAAGATGTGGTAGAAATTCCGGCAGAAGCTCCTGAAGAACCTGACGTAAATCCGGAAGAAACAACTACGCCGGAAGTGCTGCCGGAAAGTCCTGAGACAACGCCTGAGCAGCCAGCAGACCCGAGTGTTTCTCCTGCTATAGATCCAAGCGCTTCGCCTTCGGTAAGCCCAAGTGCGGTGCCGAGTGCAAGCCCGGAGAAGGAAGAAGGGGAAGTTTACAGCTATACAATCTGCTACTATTATGATGGTGTGGAAGATGAGGATGCCAGGGTTGAAAAAGAAGATGGCGTGCTTAATGAAAGCATTATTGATGCTAGCAGTGTTAAGGCGAAAGTAATCCATAATGGAGAAAACTACGAACTTGACAAAATTGAAAATGAAGATGGCGTGGTTACCGAAGATTCAGAGAAAAACGTGGTAAGCATTTACTATGCCCTGCTGGAAGAGGAAGAAGACCCGGAAGGGAAATATAGCTATGAAATCCGTTTCCATTTTGACGGTGTAGAGGATACATCTGTCAGGATAGAAAAGGAAAATGGCGTGCTTGGTAATCAGATCCTTGATTCTGACAGTGTTGAGGAGAAGGTAACACATAATAAAAAGAGTTATGTTCTTGATACGATTAAGAATAAAAATGGTAAGATTACGGAAGATGAAACAGCTAATGTAGTCAATGTGTATTATGTCCTTGAGAAAGAAAGTAAATTGGAACAGACGTTGACCGCAACTGCGGATGACGGCGCTAAAATTAAAGTAGTGGGCAAACTTCCGGAAGGCGCACAAGTGAAGGTAGAGACTGTTTCAGTCACTTCCTCCGCTTGGGATGCTGTTGAAAAGAGCGCAAAGGAAGATGGAAAAGAACTTGTTGAACTGAAATTATATGATATTACGATTTGGGATGCGGACGGAAATGAAATCCAGCCGGATGACACCGTCAAGGTGACAATCACAGGAGCTGGCGTTAAGAATGGTGATGCCGCAGTATATCATGTAGAAGATGGAAATGCTGAAAAAGTCGCGGATGTTGCCAGCGGCAACAATGCTCAGTTTGATGCTGAGCATTTCAGCGTGTATGGAGTAGGCATTTCTGTTTTGGCGGAAGAAGATAAAGATGGTGGTTTAGATAAAAAAATTAAATTGTCTAAAACTTCTGATAAAGAGCGAAACGAAGGAGTCGAATGCCCTGAATATTCGGTAGGCGAAACAATTACTTATTATATCAATGTGGAAAATACCAGTCAAAATAATGCTTTTAAGGAGTTAAGTAATGTTGTCATAGAAGATACTTTTAATGGTAATGGGGAACTTGTTTACGTTAGCGCAGATAAGTTGGACGTAAAATATGAGGATGGGTGTTTCATTATTGATAAGCTTTCAAATGGAGCGGAAAATAGCATATGGATTACTTGCGAATATGTAGTAGTCGAAGAAGATGCGGGGAAAACACTCACAAATACCATTGACTGCACGAATAAAGAAATTACGGTTGAGGAGGGACCCGCAAGTGCAAATGTAAAAATAGAAGAAACGTATACAGTAAACTATAATTTGGACGGTGGAAGTAGTACCAGCGAGAAACTGGAATATTTCGGTTTGAAAAAAGGAGATAGTACACCTAAAATAAATGAGCCTACAAAAGATGGGTATTCATTTATGGGGTGGACACCTGAAATTGATGAATGTGTAACCAAAAATGTAACATATACAGCGAAATGGTCCAAAGATGAGTATAAAGTTACTTATCAGTGGGCGGGTGATACGCCTGAGCCAGTAAAAAATAAATATAAAGTTCCAATAGATAATGCAACATATGGTTATGGTGATTCCTTTACAGCAGATGCAAAACAGTATTCTGCTGTAGAGACTACAGACAGCTATGGAAATGTAAATGGTAAATACGTATTTCAGGGATGGACTCCTGCAAGCGGGGAAATTGAAGGAAATACAACTATAGTAGGAACGTGGGTATATGAGGCGATCCCGGTGGCCGACCACGGAGTGACATACAGCTGGGGCGAGAACGCACCGGTGGCCGGAGCGGAGGGAGTGTACGCCAAGGATGCGGTGACGCTGCCGACAGACAACCGGCGGTACGTGGAGGGCCAGGAGTACACGG
>CAJULP010000103.1 GCA_910587295.1 uncultured Lachnospiraceae bacterium
AGGATTTGAACAGTTATGGAAAAGGCAAAGATTTTTATTGATGGAAGTGAAGGAACGACCGGACTGCGCATTCATGAGCGGTTTGCGGGAAGAGATGATATAGAGCTGCTTACAATCTCTAAAGAGCTTAGGAAAGAAAAAAAAGAAAGGGCCCGCCTTATAAACCAGTCGGATATTACATTCCTGTGTCTGCCGGATGATGCGGCAAAAGAATCGGTAAGTCTGATTGAAAATGACAAGGTGAGGGTGATCGACACTTCAACGGCACACAGAACCTGTGAAGGCTGGGCGTATGGTTTCCCGGAGCTTTCCGAGGTACATAGAAAACAGATCAGGGAAGGAGAGCGGGTGGCGGTTCCGGGCTGCCATGCTACAGGATTCATTTCCCTTGTCTATCCGCTGGTATCCTCGGGGATGCTGTCTCGTGATTATCCGGTATCTGCTTTTTCTCTGACAGGGTATTCGGGGGGCGGTAAAAAGATGATCGCGGAATATGAGAGCAGCGGCCGGCTGCCGGAGCTTGATTCTCCCAGGGAGTATGCTCTTTCTCAAAAGCACAAGCATTTAAAGGAAATGAAGGCGGTCACAGGACTTAACAGGGAACCGTTATTTTCCCCCATCGTTGCGGATTATTACAGTGGGATGGTAGTAACCTTACCTCTTTATAATGATTATTTGAAAGGCTCGCCTTCCCCGGAAAGACTTTGCCGGTTTTTCGAGGAGTATTATGAAGGGGAACCGTTTATAAAAGTCATGCCTTTTGGCGGTGAAGGAAAAGGCATGATGGCAGGGAATGCCTGTGCCGGATGGGATGGGCTTAGGATTTTTGTGACGGGGAATGAAGAGCGGGTAACCCTCCATGCCCAGTTCGACAATCTGGGGAAAGGAGCATCCGGGGCGGCAATCCAGTGCCTGAACCTGATGCTTGGCTGTGAGGAAAGCCGGGGGCTTTCCTTATGATGGACGGGATAACCATACGAGACATGACCATAGAAGATTACGACGGCGTGTACACTCTTTGGATGACGATCAAGGGCTTTGCCATCCGCAGCATTGATGACGCCAGGGAAGGGGTAGAGCGGTTTCTTTCAAGAAATCCCGGCATCAGCGTGGTTGCCGTAAAAGACGGGGAGATTGTAGGTAGTATCCTGTGCGGTCATGACGGCAGGCGGGGATGCCTTTACCATGTGTGCGTCCGTGAGGACTGCCGGATGCAGGGAATCGGAAAAAGCATGGTGGTGTATTGTATGGACGCCTTAGAGCGGGAGCACATCAGCAAGGTTTCCTTAATTGCCTTTATGAAAAACGATATTGGGAATGCTTTTTGGAAAGGGATAGGCTGGACAAAGCGGGAAGACTTGAATTATTATGACTTTGTGTTAAACAGGGAAAATATTGTAAACTACAACCAGTAACCGCAATGGGAAAGGAAAAGGCAGGGTATGAAGAGGATAACAGGCGGCGTAACAGCTGCAAAAGGTTTTCAGGCAGCAGGCGTAGAGGCGTCTATCAAATATCAAAATAGGAAGGATATGGCAATGATCTACAGCCAAAGTCCCTGTGTTTTGGCAGGAACGTTTACCAGCAATGTGGTGAAAGCGGCTCCGGTGCTTTGGGATAAAAAGGTGGTGGAGGAATCCCCTTTTGGACAGGCGGTCATCGTCAATGCAGGGATTGCCAATGCCTGTACCGGAAAGGAAGGATTTGCGTACTGCAGCCGGACGGCTCAAAAAGCAGCCGGGGTATTGGGTATTCCGGCAGAGGCGGTGCTGGTGGCTTCCACCGGCGTGATCGGGATGCAGCTTCCCATAGAGAGGATCGAGGCAGGGATTGAAAAACTTGCCGGGGCCAGGGCGGATACCGAGGAAGCCGGGACTAAAGCGGCGGAAGCGATCATGACTACGGATACCCGTTCCAAACAGGCGGCGGCAGAAATCGAGATTGGCGGCGTGAAGGTGCGCATCGGCGGCATGTGCAAAGGCTCCGGCATGATCCATCCTAATATGTGCACCATGCTTGCTTTTGTCACGACGGATGCGGTAATCTCCAAGGAACTTTTGACAAAAGCGGTAAAGGCGGATGTTATAGACACCTATAACATGATCTCCGTGGACGGGGATACTTCCACCAATGACACCCTTTTAGTGCTGGCAAACGGCATGGCGGGGAATCCTGAGATTCAGGAAGATACGCCGGAGTTTGAAGCATTTTGTGAAGCCCTTCATGATGTCAATGAGAGCCTTGCCAAGATGATGGCGGGAGACGGAGAAGGAGCAACGGCGCTGTTTGAGACCAAGGTAGTAGGGGCGGCAACCAAAGAGGATGCGAGGATATTAAGTAAATCTGTCATATGCTCCAGCCTGACCAAGGCAGCTATTTACGGGCATGATGCCAACTGGGGAAGGATACTTTGTGCTCTTGGCTATTCCGGCGTCAACTTTGATCCGGAAAAGATAGAGCTGTTTTTTGAGGGGAAGGAAAACCGAATCCAGATTTACAAGGATGGGAAAGCGGCGCCCTACAGTGAGGAGGAAGCCACAAAGATTCTTTCGGAGCCGGAGGTGCGGGTTTTGGTGGATATGAAGATGGGCAGCGAGACGGCGACGGCCTGGGGATGTGACCTTACGTATGACTATGTAAAGATCAACGCGGATTACAGGAGTTAAAGGAGAAGATATGGATAAGGATATGCAGGAAGTTTTAAAAAAGGCGGAGGTGCTGATTGAAGCCCTTCCTTATATACAGAAGTTTAACCGGAAGATCATTGTGGTCAAGTACGGCGGCAGCGCCATGAGTAATGAGGAATTAAAAAGAAATGTGATCAAGGATGTGACGCTCCTTAAGCTGGTAGGCTTTAAGCCGATCATCGTCCACGGGGGCGGCAAGGAGATCAGCCAGTGGGTGGGAAAGATAGGAAAAGAAGCCCGGTTTGTCAACGGTCTTCGCGTGACCGATGAGGAGACCATGGAGATTGCCGAGATGGTCCTTTCCAAAGTAAACAAAAGCCTTGTGACCATGGTGCAGGAACTGGGTGTAAAAGCGGTAGGGATCAGCGGTAAGGACGGAGGACTCCTTACGGTGGATAAAAAGTATGCGGACGGCCAGGATATCGGTTTTGTGGGAGAAATCAAGGACGTGAATCCCAAGGTGCTTTATGATCTTTTGGAAAAAGATTTCCTGCCTATCGTAGCTCCTGTTGGACTGGATGAAGGTTTTGCCACTTATAATATCAATGCGGACGATGCGGCCTGTGCCATTGCCAAGGCGGTAGGGGCTGACAAGCTGGTATTTCTTACGGATATTGAAGGTCTGTATAAGGATATCAATGATAAAAGTTCTTTTATTTCCCGGATTACGGCGTCAGATGCGGAAGCGCTGATCGCCGGCGGGCTGATCGGGGGCGGGATGCTGCCGAAGCTGAACAATTGCACCTCCGCCATTGAAAATGGGGTGAACAGGGTCCATATCCTGGACGGACGGATTCCGCACTGCCTGCTTCTTGAGATCTTTACCAATTCCGGTGTGGGAACGGCGATCATCGGGGATGAAGATGTACATGCAATGGAAATGTAAGGGATGAAAAGGAAAGGTTGGGAAAATGATGCAAAGTATGCAGGAATATATAGAAGAAGCGGAAAAGGCGCTGCTTCACACCTATAACCGTTATCAGATCGTGCTGGATAAGGGCCAGGGCGTGCATCTGTACGACCTGGAAGGGAAACAATATCTGGATTTTTGCGCCGGGATAGCGGTGTTTGCGTTAGGGTACCATAATGAGAGGTACAACGACGCCTTAAAGGCACAGATTGATAAACTGATTCATACTTCCAATTATTATTACAACGCACCGGCCATTGAGGCGGCGAAAAAGTTAAAAAAGGTTTCCGGCATGGATCGGGTGTTTTTTACTAACAGCGGTGCGGAAGCGGTGGAAGGCGCCATTAAAGCGGCTAGGAAATATGCGTATTTGAAGGATGGCAGCTATGACCATGAGATTATAGCCCTGGAGCATTCCTTCCACGGAAGAACTTTTGGGGCATTGTCGGTTACCGGGAATCCCAAATACCGGGAAGCCTTTCAGCCTATGATCGGGAACATCCGGTTTGGCAGGATGAATGATTTTGACAGTATATTAGAACAGGTGACGGACAAGACCTGTGCCATCATATTTGAGACGGTACAGGGGGAAGGCGGGATATATCCGGCCGAAGAATCCTTTATGAAGCAGGTCAAGGCATTATGTGAAGAAAAGGATATTCTTTTGATCCTGGATGAAATCCAGTGCGGCATGGGGCGGACAGGCGAGATGTTTGCATGGCAGCGCTATGGCGTAAAGCCGGATATCATGACCACGGCCAAAGCACTAGGATGCGGCGTGCCGGTAGGGGCGTTTTTGATGACGGAAAAGGTTTCTGAGAACTCCCTTGTAAGCGGGGATCACGGAACTACTTACGGCGGTAATCCCCTTGCGGCTGCGGCAATAAATATAGTACTTGATTTATTTGAGGAGAACCATATAATAGATAATGTAAAAGAGGTGGGAGATTACCTTGGAAAGAAGCTGGACGAGTTAGCCGGCAGATATGACTGTATCGTTGACAGGCGGGGAGCCGGCCTGATGCAGGGGCTTGTGTTTGACCGGCCGGTGGGCGGTATCATCACAAAGGCATTGTCCAAGGGATTGATTCTGATCAATGCGGGAACGGATATCATCAGGTTTGTGCCGCCTCTTGTGATCACAAAGGAAGATGTGGATGAGATGGCAGCAATCTTAGAGAGCTGCTTAGAAGAATAGAAATGGAGAAAATATGAGCCTGAAAAAAAGACTGACGGCTGTGGGGGTTATCGCCGTGGCTGCGGCGCTTACCTTTGGCGTTGCAAAATCGGGAAGGCAGATTACGGAAAAACGGGAAAATACAGTTTTTAACAATGGGAAGGAAACTCTTTATCTATGGTACACGGATGAAGCGCTTTCTTCTTATTTAAGCAGTGCGGCGGTTGCTTACAGTGAGACACATGATGTGCGGGTGATGCCGGTTTTAGAGGGCGGTCCGGAATATTTGGAGAATATCAACCGGGCATCTTTGGAGGCGGAAGCACCGCCGGACTTATATATCCTTGGCCATGATTCTTTGGAGAAAGCCTATCTGGCAGGGCTTGCGGATGAAGTGGAGCCTTCCGGAAACATTCCGCTTAAAGAGCTTTATATGGATACAGGGCTTCAGGCGGCAATCTATGAGGATAAGCTGATCGGCTACCCTTTTTATTTCGAGACCAGTGCCCTTCTTTATAATAAGACTTATTTGGAGCAGATGGCGATACAGGCGTTGGAGGCGGAAGCGGTAAGGGCAGCGGAAGAGGCCGGAGAGCTGGAACCGGATGCCGGGCAGGAAGAGGGCTCCGGAGAAGAAGGAACCGAGAGTGCTGACGCAACTTGGGAGGAACAGTTTACAAAGGAGCAGATTGACGGGAAGATAAAGGAGCTGCTCCCGACTACCATTGAGGAGATCAGGGCCTTTGCGGACAGTTATGATGCGCCGGAGCAGGTGGAAGGCGTATTTAAGTGGGATGTAACGGATATCTTTTATAATTATTTCTTTATAGGCAGCGCTGTCAATATGGGCGGTGAAGCAGGATGGGATACTTCCCAGATTGACATTTACAATCAGGCAGCCATAAAGAGCCTGCGGGTATATCAGGATCTGAACCAGTTCTTTTCCATTGATACCGGCGCAAGCAGTTACGAGTCGATCATGCAGGAATTTATGGAAGGGAAGATGGTGTTTACCATGGCTACTTCCGATGCGGTTTCCATGCTTGAGCAGGCAAAGGCGGAAGGAACGTTTCCCTATGAATACGGGATTGCGCTGGCCCCGGATATTAATGAGGAACTAAAGGGGCGCTCCCTTTCCATGACGGCGTGCGTGGTGGTGAACGGTTATTCCGGACATAAGCAGGAAGCAAATGATTTTGCGCGTTATTTGACATCTCAGAATGTGGATGTTTTGTATGACCGGACGGGAAAGGTTTCGGCGGCAAGGGATGTGGATTATGAGTTTGAAGGGTTAAAAGAATTTGCCGCAGAGTATGAGCAGTCTATTTCCATGCCGAAGATGTTGGAAACCAATAATTTCTGGGTACTTTTGGAGTCAGCTTTTTCTGAGATCTGGAACGGTGCGGACGCCAATGAAAAGCTGAAATCACTTTCCGAGCAGACCATGCGTCAGGTGACAGGGGAGGACTTTAAGGAGGAGTATCTGGAAGAAGAGCCGGCAGAGCAGGAAGAAGAATACACGGATGAATAATTTTCCAATCATATGGGCAAGCTGAATTAACGAGAAATAGAAAGGAGGCTTCCTGTATGATTGGTTTTTTTATTGCACTTGTTTCCGGCGCGCTGATGAGTGTGCAGGGCGTATTTAACACACAGGTGACCAAATCTTCTTCAATATGGGTTGCAAGTGCGTTTGTACAGTTTACCGCGTTGATCGTGTGTCTTGCGGCGTGGCTTTTTTCAGACAGGTCATCTTTTGGCGCATTGCTTAAAGTAGAACCTAAATATATGCTTTTGGGTGGGGCGATTGGCGCTTTTATTACGTATACGGTGATAAGGAGCATGGAAATGTTGGGACCTGCCAAAGCCGCTATGCTGATCGTGGTAGCACAGTTGATCGTGGCTTACGTGATAGAGCTGCTTGGATGGTTTGGCGTGGAAAAGCAGCCTTTGGAGTGGCGGAAGGTAGTTGGGATGGCGGTTGCTATCGTGGGGATCGTAGTGTTTAAGTGGGAGTAAAATATCTCTGGCTACAGCAGCCTGTAGGTTCCTTTCCCTATTTTCTTGACGGATCCGGCGGCTTCGCTTTTGTTTAAAATCCTTTGAAGCTGCCTTGCGCTGCAGTGAAGGTGGAAAGCAGCCTTTTCAAGCCCCTTTAAGGTTTTATCTTCGCACTTATATCTCATGTAGGATATCACTCGCTCCGTCAGGGATGCGGGAGCGGCATCCATGGTGGTCATTGCCCCGATCTTGGCTGACAGGCTGATGCAGATCAGCGCAAGGAACCTATTACTTAAGAGCAGCATTTCCTTATATGTTTCAATGGAGAAGGCTATACAGGTCAGGCTTTCAGCGGCTTCAGCGTAAATGTTGCTGTTTTTGGGATAAAAGATGTCCATATCCCCGAGAAAATAGCCCGACGTTCCGTTTGACAATGAATAGCGGGTGCCGTCATTGCGGATAAAATAAATGTTCACGGAGCCTTCTTCTATGATCTGGAATAAAAATTCTTTTTGGAAAGGTGAACTTGCTAATTCACCTTTTTCATATTGTATCAGATAAAAATCAATATCTAGTGATTCCAGTACATCATGATATTTGCTTTTGGCAATGCAGGCCGCAACCTCATCTTTCTCATATATTCTTTTCATAATCTTTCCTGACCAGGACATATGTCTTGTTTTTTTGTTTTATTTTACACTATCATGTAAAAAAGCAAGGGAGAATTAGAAATCATGGTATCAGTTTATGAAGAAAAGAATATTTCCAAGGCAATTATGAGAGCCGGACTGCCTGCAATGTTAGGACAGCTTACAACACTTATCTACAATATTGCCGATACTTTTTTTGTTTCTCTGACAAAAGAGCCCGCAGCCATTGCTGCGGTAACGTTGTGTGCGCCGATATTGCTTATCATCATGTCGATTGCCTGTATTTTCGGGATGGGAGGCAGTAGTGTGATCGCCAGATTGTTGGGAGAGGGGAAGAAAGAAGAATCTGGTGCGACATTGAATTTTTGTGTTTATGCGATGGCGGCTGCAGGTATGGTTACGCTTATCTTGGGATTGCTGTTTTTGGATCCGTTGGCAAACGTATCCGGGGCGGATGCAGATAATATTGCTTATACCTGCGATTATCTGAAATGGATCTTTTTAGGAGCTCCTTTTATCATGCTGGCAAATGGATTTGTTCATTTATTCCGTTCAGTTGGCCTGATCAAAGAAGGAACGATCGGCCTTGTTCTCGGAAACGTGATCAATATGGTCTTGGATTATGTGTTTATTGCAATTTTGGGATGGGGAACAGCAGGAGCTACACTTGCCACATCGTTAGGGTTTGTATGTGCAACGGTTTATTATATTATCTGCATGGTCCGTGAAGGACGAAAGGGAAATCCGTTAGTGCCATGGTCTCCTAAATGTTTTTCGCCCAATACCGTCATGGTCCGTAATGTGGTAAGCATTGGGATTCCCGGTGCCCTTATCACGGTCCTTATGAGTGTTTCTAATATTGTACTTAACAACTATATCGGTATTTACGGATCTGGCGCAGTGGCTTCTTACGGGATCGCATATAAACTTGATATGATCCCTATTTTGTTGTCAGTGGGATTAGCCCAGGGTGTTGCCCCGTTAGTGGGATATTATTATGGGGGAAATCGAAAAGATCAGATGTCTGATGTTGTAAAGCGTACGGTGTTGTATGGAGTTTTTATGGGTGCGGTATTTACCGTCATCTTTCTGCTTTTGGGAAAGCCCCTTGCGGCTATCTTTCTGCAGGATGATGTTTTGATCGGGCAGACGGGATATTTTTTGAAGATCCTATGCCTGTCCGCGCCAATGCTTGGTGTGATCAATATGATGACAAGTTATTTTCAGGCGTTGGGAAAAGCAGTGAAGTCGCTGGTCATAACAGTCCTGAGGAATGCGGCATTGTTTATCCCCGGTGTGGTCATATTAAATCACTTTTGGAAATTAGATGGCGTGATTGCTGCACAGCCTGTTGTTGAAACTGTTTTAACGTTGATTTGCATAGTTATGTATATGAAAGATACCGGAACGTGTGAATGATTGTTTTTGCCATTATTTTGTGATATGCTATCCCTCTAGCAAATACGATATGATATAAAACAGGAAGGGAAACATGTCATGGAAAATTTGATGTAAATGATGATGATCGAAAAAACCAAGACCTATAATAAAATGACTAAGAGCGTAGTAACGGAACACGTTGAAAATATCAGAAGGCTGGATGATGCCGGGAAACTGGAAATTTGCGGCGTATTTAAAGGTTATCCGGGAATGGCAGGGATGTACATCCTCAAAATATTTTTTCTTTCTTTGGCGAGCATATGGATGCACTGCCTTTATATGAAGCATTTGAGAGCAGGGTTATGAAAGAGATAGAGAATGTGCGGATAAAAGTTCAAAAAAGCCAGATTTCATTTTATAACAGGCACTTATTTA
>CAJULP010000104.1 GCA_910587295.1 uncultured Lachnospiraceae bacterium
ATCGTGTTTTATCATGGAGAAGAGCCTTATGACGGTTGCACGGACCTGCATGATATGTTAGAATTAGATAAAGAAAACAAAACGTATAAACGTTTAGTCGCAGATTACCATATGAACCTGATAAGGGTAGAAGACCTTGATGAGACTTTGTTTGAGACAGGGATGCAGGAGCTTGTGGGCTTTTTAAAAAGGCAGGGCGACAAGAAGGAACTGATGGACTATATCGAGAAGAACAGGGAGCGGATCGAGGACATGGATGAGGAGACCTTTGATGCGGTCACCGTTTTAATGAGCATCCCTAAAAAGTTTATAAAAAAGAAAGAGAAAACGGAAGGAGATTCTGGTATGTGTACAGCAATGAAGGAATGGCTCGCTGATGAGCGGAACGCCGGAATTATGGAAGGCGAAAAGCGCGGGGAGGCAAAAGGAGAAATACGAGGCAAAAAAATCGGAGAAAAAATTGGGATTAAAAAAGGTGAAAAGCGTTTTGCAAGTCTGACAGCTGCCTTGATGGACTCTGAAAGGCTGGAGGATCTGGGGAGGGCAGTTTCTGATGAAACTTTCAGGGATTCCTTGTATCGGGAATTTGCTCTGTAAGATTTCCGTTTAGTTGGAGTACGTGGCTAATAAATTCTGCCAGAATAAGGTGAAAAATCTACGCGTCAGCTGTGCTGACGATTACCACGCTCGATACCGCTGTCTTCGAAATCGGCGCGTTCGCGAAGTGGTTCCTTAAGATTTTTCACCTTATTCTGGCGGGGGTATTGGCTCACGTAAGTCCAACTAATATACTCAGCTAAATGAAAACCACCACGCTGTTGCTATGCGCCATATTGTGTCAAATAGCCAAGTACGTAGTGACCAGATATCTAGTCGAGCAGCCAGTTGAGATTAATTGAGCCAACAAACCAGCCATCATGATAACTAAAATCTTAAGGAGCCATTTCACGAACGCATTATCAAGTGTGGCGACGTAGACTTTAGTTATCATGATGGCGGTACTGTTAGCCATGTATCCCAACTAAACAGTTCAGCCCACGCCCATTCGCAGGGCCGCACTTACGTGCTTTCCGTTGCTTACGCAACTTCCCCTGCTCATCCACGGGCGTTCCCTCAGACCGCATAGCTTCCGTCAAATCCGTGTAAACACGATTTGCCGTTCACCTTGCGGTCTGGCTGAACTGTTAATCAGGAACTTATCCACCGTCCGCAAGCCCCGCAAGGCAGAACCAGCCCGCTCTCCCGCACAGGCAGCCCAATCTCTGACGCCTCAACCTGTCCGCCTCTTTTTTTGGCGATAGCGGTATTGAGCATATAGCTGAGCACGGCAGGCTGCAAGCCGGTGGTGTAAGAATTGATCAGGATAAATTTTGCGTCTTTGGAGAGAAGTCCGGCAGTCAGTTCCAGAAAAGAAAAGATATTTTCTTCCATTTTCCAGATTTCTCCTTTTGGTCCTCTTCCGTAGGAGGGAGGATCCATGATGATTCCGTCATAGGTGTTCCCGCGGCGTAGTTCTCTTTCCACGAATTTAACACAGTCGTCTACCAGATAGCGGATGGGAGCGTTTGAAAGCCCGGATACCATGGCGTTTTCCTTTGCCCATGTGACCATGCCCTTAGAGGCGTCAACGTGGGTGACGGCCGCCCCTGCTTTGGCGGCGGCAAGGGTAGCCCCGCCGGTGTATGCAAAAAGGTTTAAAACCTTTAAAGGCCGTCCTGCGTTTGTTATGATATCTGAAACCCAATCCCAGTTTACGGCCTGTTCAGGGAAAAGACCGGTATGCTTAAAACTAAAAGGCTTTAAACGGAAAGTCAGGTTGTGATAACGGATATCCCATTCATCGGGAAGGCTGAAAAATTCCCATTCGCCGCCTCCTTTATTGCTGCGGTGGTAATGGGCGTTTAACTTTTTCCATTCTTTTGCCTGGCGGGGAGTATCCCAGATGACCTGAGGGTCCGGGCGCAGGAGGATATAGTTTCCCCAGCGTTCCAGTTTTTCACCGTTTGAGGTGTCTATCACTTCATAATCTTTCCAATTCTGTGCAATCCACATGGTTAAATGTTCCTTTCCTGACAGGATAAAAGATAATTGCAATGTAACATTATAATAGAAAAAAACAGAAAAAAAAGCAATATGAAAATAATCCTTGATTTTGAATAGGGAACGTGATAGACTCATAATGTTTCGAAGTTAATGCATAAATATGCATGCAAAATTATGCATACATAAATATTCATACATGTTTGTGCATTGCATGAAGGAGGAGAGGATTTATGAAAAAGTTTTTATCAACATTATTAGCGGCAGTAATGGTCATGGGTCTTTTAACTGCCTGCGGAGGCAGTGATGCTTCCGGGAATGAGACACAGGATGCCACAGCGCCGGAGGCCAAAGAGGAGGCAGCACCGGAAGCTCAGGAGGAAGCTGAACCGGTAGAGGAGGGCGCAGAGCAGGAAAGCGCAGATGCAGACGCGGCAGCTTCCGAAGTGCTTGCAGACGGTGTGCTTACCGTAGGAACGAATGCGGAGTTTCCGCCTTTTGAGTATGTGGACGATAATGGCGAACCGGATGGGTTTGACATTGCCCTGATCAAGGCCATAGGCGAGAAGCTTGGCGTTACGGTGGAAGTGGAAAATATGGAGTTTGAAGCTCTTGTTTCTGCTATCGGAAGTAAGATTGATCTGGCAATTGCCGGCATGACCGTAACCGATGAGAGGCAGGCATCCGTGGATTTTTCCAATCCGTATTATGATGCCCTGCAGTATGTGATTGTTCCGGAAGGATCTGAAATCGCATCTTTCGATGACCTTGCAGGAAAAAACATCGGGGTGCAGCTTGGAACCACAGGTGATTTCATTGCCAGTGATGATGTGGAGGGCGCTAACGTTTCCCAGTATAATAAGGGTGTTGACGCAGTGAATGACCTGCTCAACGGCAGGGTGGATTGTGTGATCATTGACAAAAATCCCGCGCAGGTGTTTGAAACGCAGTTTTCCGGCCAGATCAAAGCTCTTGACGGAGCACAGTTTGGCTTTGAAGTGGAAAATTATGCAATTGCACTTCCCAAAGGGGATGCGGCTCTTGCCCAGCAGGTGAACAAAGCTTTAGAGGAGATCAAAGCAGACGGAACTTTTGATCAGCTTGTTGCGGATTACATTGGATAATCAGAAGATTTAGGAATGTGGGCAGCATAACAATGTGCTGCCTTCTTTTGTAAGGACAGGAAAGGAACAGAACATATGCAGGCCTGGTTTGAGTCGGTAGCAAATAAGTTTGAAATGGCATTTGTCACGGGAGACCGGTGGAAGCTTTATTTCAGTGGTCTTGGGATGACGCTGGAGATAGCGTTCTTTGCGGCAATCCTGGGGATGATCATTGGTACCATTGTGGCATTGATGAAGCTTTCCACGAACAAGAAGGGGAAGAAGACTATCTGGGCCAGAATTGCCAATGCCTACATTGATGTGATAAGGGGAACGCCTTCCGTGCTGCAGCTTTTGATCATGTGGTTTATCATCATGAAAAGCTGTAAAAACGGTGTGCTGGTGGCGGTCTTGTCATTTGGGATCAACAGCGGCGCTTATGTGGCTGAAATTGTGAGGGCGGGCATCCTTGCCGTGGATAAAGGGCAGAACGAAGCAGGCCGGTCTTTAGGGCTTTCCAAAACTCAGACCATGATCTACATTATCCTGCCACAGGCGATCAAAAATGTGCTGCCGCCAATCGGAAATGAGTTTATCGTCCTACTGAAGGAGACGGCTATCGTGGGGTATGTGAGTCTTACTGACCTTACCAGGACAGCAAGCCAGATCTCCTCAAGGACTTATGAAGCGTTTATGCCGCTGATCGGAGCTGCGGTAATATATTTTGTCATTATCAAGATACTTACGGTGCTGCTTGATAAACTGGAGAGGAGGCTGCGCAAGGGTGATAGTCGTTAAGGATCTACATAAGGAATTTGAGGATAACCACGTATTAAGGGGTGTTAACTACCATGTGCATCAGGGGGAAAAGATTGTAGTGATCGGTCCTTCCGGGTCCGGGAAGAGTACGTTTCTTCGCTGCCTGAATCTTCTTGAGACGCCTACGAGAGGGGAAATATGGTTTGACGGCCAGTTGATCACCGACTCTAAAGTGGATATTGATAAGGTCAGGGAGCATATGGGCATGGTGTTTCAGAACTTTAACCTGTTTCATAATCTTTCCATTATGGATAATATAACCCTTGCCCCCGTGAAATTAAAACTTATGGGGAAGGAAGAAGCCAGTGAAAAGGCTCTTTCCCTGTTAGAGAGGGTAGGGCTTAAGGAAAAAGCGGATGCTTATCCCAACCAGTTATCCGGCGGGCAGAAACAGAGGATTGCGATCGTGAGGTCTTTGGCAATGAGCCCCAGGGTGATGTTATTTGACGAGCCAACCTCAGCCCTTGACCCGGAAATGGTAGGGGAAGTTTTAGACGTTATGAAAGAACTTGCGGAAAGCGGCATGACCATGGTGGTGGTGACCCATGAGATGGGGTTTGCAAGGGAAGTGGGAACCAAAGTAGTGTTTATGGACGAGGGTGTGATCATGGAAGAAAACACGCCGGCGGAATTTTTTGGGAATCCCAAGTGCCAGAGGCTGCAGGATTTCTTATCAAAAGTGTTATAGAAACGGTTACAATGCCATCACGTAAATCTGGCATGGGTTCCATTCATCCCACAGTGTGGGAAATACTTCAAATTCTTGAAATCCCAGGGAGAGGTAAAACCGGTTCGTGCGGTCATAACTGTCATAGCATCCCATTTGGACAGTTTTTACCTGCATAAAAGAATAGCCTTGTTTCAGTGCGGTTTTTTTAGCCTCCAGAAACAAGGCTTTTCCAATCCCTTTTCGGTGGTACTTTTCTAAAACACCCATCACATACAGTTCAACGGTGCTTTTCCCGGTTTCATTCAGATACAAAAAGCCAACCGGATCTTCTCCTTCAAAAGCAGCGAAGAACAGATTATCCGTACTTTTGTTGATATAGTCTTCCCTGGCTTCGGGGATGCCGAACCAATCAGGGAGCGCTTCCAATATGATCCTGGTTATCTCTTTCTTTTCTTTTGCTGCATGAATTGTTTGTATGGTCATGTCTGTTCCTCCATATATTTTTTTGAATGATCATTTCGTTTCAGGATCAAGCCGGATCAAGGCGCACATCAGATAAAAAGGCAGCCCGAATACCAAAAAGTACACATAACGAAATTCCGTTGCCACCGGGGTGGCGATCAGCACGGTCAAAAGCAGGGCGGCGCTTGGAAGATAAAGGATGAGTTTTTCCGTTTCCTTCCGGACAAAGGCGTTTCCGATACAGAAAATGAAGACCCAGCAAACCACGCCCATGCTCCAGAGCGTGCCATAAAGGGGCACCATTCCTCCAAGCTTAATGGAGATTTCTTTCCCCTTCACCACAAGAGGGCCGCGGATTAAGGGCGTGTGGGATACTCCCAGCTTGGTTGCGCTTACCCCTTCGGCTTCCGCCACCAGATAAAAGGAGTCGGGATACCAATAGCCGTAGGTCTGATGGATATAAGCCTGCAGGTAATCGGAAGGATAAGCCAGCCCCAATTCCAGCCATAGCTTGAAAAAGTCCTTTTTGTGGGCGGCAAGGTAGTCTTGATGGCCGGCCCGCACTAGTTCTTTGATGTTGTCGGCATAGTAAGGGTTATACAGGTCTTTGATATAGGTAAGGTCAACGACCTCTTCGACTAAGGCAAGCTGTTCTGCTGTCAAAGGACGATCATTGCAGATTACGGCGGCTACTTGCTGGGTGGGAATGGCAAGGGATTCCACAAGGTCCGGACGGCTCACCTGAAAGGCTTTCATCACCGGGTATTTGACGAGCAGGGCAAAAATAAAGATGCCAAAAAGAGCAGGGAAAAATATTCTGGCCTGTTTCCGAAAATGAAACAGTAAAAACGGAAGACACAGGCAGAAAGCGTACCAGCCGTTAGAGCGGAACAGGCACAGCGTGATCCCCGACAGGATAAAAACTATGATCTCCGGGAAGAAAATTTTTTTCATCAGCCGCAGCATGGAACAGCCAAAAAACATGACCCCTGCGGCAAAGAGGATGTCTTTCCACACCGTTACGGAAAATACCGCATGGTAAGGAACCAGGGCATAAAACAAGATGACGGGCAGGCAGACGGCAGGTTTTACCAGATACTGCTTTAAAGTGTTTATCAGATAAGCCACGGACAGGGCAAGCATACACATCTGAAAAAAGGTGTAAAAGGACATGCCGATCACCATATTTCCGGTAAGGCCATAGCCAATGTGATAAAAAAGCCCGATCAGCAGGGTATGCACCCAGGGATGATGGTTGCTGTAGGGGATGATACGGAGCACCTGCTCAAACTGGTTGATGCTGTCAGGCGTCATGATGCCGGGATATTGGTACAAGAAGTACGGGAGCCAGCACAAAAGGCACAGGATAAAAGCACACAACCCGGTGCGGCGGCGATAGAATCCCCGGATGCCGGTTAAGATTCCGGATAAGCTTTTTGACGGGCAGTTAGCGGGCGTGGGGGAAGGGCCTTCTTCCATAAAAAGTAGCTTGGAAAGGCGTCCTTTATCCCCGGTATAGGAAAATAAAAGCAGCAGGAGATTATAAAAAAGTACCAAAAAGCCGGCAAGCACAGCCAGAATAATGCCGATGCGGTATAACGGACTGGTAAGGTTTTCTATATAAAAGTGGTAATCCACCGCCATGTAAAGGGCTGAAAAGAGAAGAGAAATGGCCATTGCCGTACCTTTGGTACGCCTTCCGGCATCAAAACCGGAGGAAGTAAGACGGATATTAATATGCCGGAAAAAGAAAAAGCACAGCAGGAAAAACACGAGGGTGAGGATATTTCCCGGTTCCATGCGGCATGCCTTCATCAGCGCCCATACGGCAAAAAAACTCTGGATGGATTTGATCATAATATTTTTCATATTCTGGATATTCATGCTTATACTCCTGTGATATAATGTCCACGTAAGCAATGACAATTACGGATAAGTTTAATATAGTTTAAAGCGGCACCATTGTCAATTAGTATCAGGATAACAGCGACAAGTAAAAGCTGCGGCGGCAGGGGGAAAAGAGTATGGCAACGATCAGCCTTTGTATGATTGTAAAAAATGAAGAAGCGGTATTGGCAAGATGCCTTGACAGTATTTGCGGTCTGATGGATGAAATGATCATCGTGGATACCGGCTCTACGGACAGGACCAGGGAGATTGCAAAAAAATATACGAAAAAGGTATACGGCTTTGCCTGGGTAAATGATTTTTCGGCTGCCCGCAACTTTGCTTTTTCCAAGGCATCCTGTGAGTATATTTATTCCGCCGATGCGGATGAGGTGTTAGATGAGGAAAACAGGGAAAAGTTCCGGTATCTGAAAGAGAACCTGATGCCGGAGGTGGAAATTGTCCAGATGTATTATGGCAACCAGCTTTCCCACAGGTCGGTATATAATTATGACAGGGAGCTAAGGCCCAAGCTGTTTAAGCGGCAGAGAAGTTTTCAATGGATCGACCCGATCCATGAGACGGTGCGGCTTCTTCCGGTGGTATTTGACAGTGATATCGAGATTACCCATATGCCTCAGGGAAGCCATGCCGGGCGGGACCTTGCCATTTTTGAGGATATGGTGAAAAGGGGAGAGAGCTTTTCGAAACGGCTTTTTACCATGTATGCAAAGGAACTTCTGATCGCCGGGGATAGGGATAGGCTTGCCAGTGCGGAAGATTTTTTTACGCAGGCGGCGGACGGCGGCCAGACAGCGCCGGAGCAGATGAAGGAAGCCCTTTGCGTGGTGGTCCGGGCGGCAAGACTTCGGGGGGATGGTTTAAAAATGTACCGGTATGCCATGAAAGGCGTGACAGACGAAGGAATCAGTGAAGTATGCTGGGAGCTGGGTGAATATTATTTTATGCGGAAGGACTATGTGGAAGCGTCTATCTGGTACTATAATGCAGCCTATGAGACATCCAGTATTTTAAATATCCATACCGGCGGCGACCTTCCACTTATGCGCCTTTCTGAATGTTATGAGGCTTTAGGGGAAAAAGAGCAGGCAAAGGAGTACCGGAGTCTTGCGAAGAGCTGGACTGCTGAAAATAATGCGTAAGGAGAGAGAAAACTGTGGACAGAAATTTTTTAAAAGATAAAAAGAGGGTCGTGATCAAGATAGGAACGTCAACGATCACTCATATGAATACCGGGAATTTAAACCTTGGCAAATTAGAGCAGTTTGTCAGGGTGCTTACTGACATTCGGAATCAGGACAAGGAAGTGGTGATCGTCTCTTCCGGCGCCATCGGGGCGGGGAGAAAGGCATTGGGGATCAAGGAACGCCCCCAGACGTTATCCTTAAAACAGGCCTGTGCGGCAGTAGGCCAGGCAAGGTTGATGATGATCTACCAGAAACTGTTTGCGGAGTATAATCAGACCATTGCCCAGATTTTGATCACCAAAAGGATTTTGCTCAATGAGATCAGTCTTTTCAATGCGGAAAATACCTTTCAGGAGCTGCTTGCCATGGGGGTGATCCCGATTGTAAATGAAAACGACCCCATATCCACAGACCAGATACAAGAAGAAAATTTCGGGGATAACGATACTCTTTCGGCCAATGTGGCGGAGCTGGTAAAAGCAGATCTGCTGATTTTGCTGTCGGATATTGACGGACTGTATTCCGACGACCCAAGAAATAATGAGAAGGCGAAATTTATTCGTTTCGTGGATCACATTGACGAAAAGCTGGAAGCGATGGCAAAGGGAGCGGACACGGCCTTTGGCACAGGCGGCATGGCTACCAAGATCGCAGCGGCCAGGATTGCAAATGATGCCGGTGTGGATATGGTCATTGCCAATGGGGATGACGTGGGGAATATCAACAGGATCCTTGCAGGGGAAGAAGTGGGAACGCTTTTTAAGGCGCAGATTTGACGGAGGCAGGCAGATTTGAGACAAATATTGGTCATTGACGATGATATTCATATCGGGAATATGCTGGAAGAGACTTTGATGAAAGAAGGGTACGGGGTTTTACGGGCTTATTCGGGAACGGAAGCGCTTTTGCTTTTGGAAAAGACGAAACCGGATCTGATCTTGCTTAACCTGATGCTCCCGGGGCTTAAGGGGGAGGAAGTACTTAAGGGGATCAGGGGGATCCCGGTGATCGTGGTCAGCGCAAAGACTCAAATCGACAATAAAGTGGCCCTTCTTCTTGGCGGCGCTGTGGATTATGTCACCAAGCCTTTTGAAATGAAAGAGCTTCTTGCCAGGATTGCCGTGCAGTTTCGGAAGAGGGAAGCGGGGGAAGGAGACGGAACGCTTGTTTATGATGAGATCACGCTGGATCTTGGTTCCCATCTGGTGAGGGTTGGCGGGCAGGACGTGAAGCTTACCAGGACGGAGTACGGGATTCTAAAGCTGTTGCTGCAAAACCCGGCTCAGGTAATGACCAAATCCCTTCTGCTTGACCGGATCAGCGAAGAAACCCCGGACTGTACGGAAAGCTCCCTGAAAATGCATGTGAGCAACCTGCGCAAAAAACTTCGTGAGGTAAATCATAAGGACTATATCGAAGCGGTCTGGGGAATTGGATTTCAATTAAAATAAATCTTTACCATATCTTTACGCTTTTCTTTACCGCTTCCTTTATCATTGCCGGATAAAATAAGGGGCATAAGGGGTCATACAGGATTCCTGTGTAAAGGAGGATGATCAAGATGGACTATGTTCTAAGGACGGATGCCTTGTGTAAAAGCTACAGGCATTTCAAAGTGCTAAATGGATTGTCTATGAATATCCCCAAAGGGGCTATTTATGGATTTATAGGGAAAAACGGTGCAGGGAAGACTACGCTGATCCGGCTGGTGTGCGGATTGCAAACCCCTGATTCCGGCAGCTATACGCTTTACGGAAGGAAACACACGGACAGGGAGATCGTCAAATCCAGAAGGCGGATGGGGGCGGTGGTGGAGACGCCTTCCGTTTATCAGGATATGACGGCGGAAGATAATTTGAAGCAGCAGTACCGTATTTTAGGGCTGCCTTCTTTTGACGGGCTGGATGAGATTTTAGATCTGGTACGCTTGTCCGATACGGGGAAAAAGAAAGCAAAGGATTTTTCGCTGGGGATGCGCCAAAGGCTGGGGATTGCCATTTCTCTTGTTGGGGATCCTGACTTTCTTGTGTTAGATGAGCCTGTCAATGGCCTGGATCCTCAGGGGATTGTGGAGATGCGGGAACTGATCCTTAAGCTGAATCGGGAAAAACAGATCACTTTTTTGATTTCCAGCCATATTCTCGATGAACTGTCCAAGCTGGCCACCCATTACGGATTTATCGATAAGGGAACGCTTTTAAAGGAATTTAGTGCGAAAGAACTTGAGGCGGCCTGCCGGAAGTGTGTCCGTATGGAAGTAAGCAGCGTAGGGGCCCTTGCCTGTGTGCTGGATGGTATGGGTGTAGAGTATCGGATTCTTTCTGAAAACAGTGCGGATATCCATGCAAAAGTCAATATGTCGGAGCTGGTTTTGGCCCTTGACCGGGCAGGCTGCAGCGTGATTTCGGCAAATGAAAGGAATGAAAGTCTGGAAAGCTATTATATCAGTTTGGTGGGAGGTGGTCAGGATGCGTAAATTACTGTCAGCGGATCTGTATCGTTTAAAACGTGACAAGGTCTTTTGGATATGCTTCCTGGGAATGCTGCTTTATACTGTGCTGGGGA
This sequence comes from uncultured Lachnospiraceae bacterium, assembly GCA_910587295.1. Classification (GTDB taxonomy): domain Bacteria; phylum Bacillota; class Clostridia; order Lachnospirales; family Lachnospiraceae; genus Suilimivivens. Next base: position 10,755 of record CAJULP010000104.1, read on the forward strand.
TGCTGGGCAATTGTGGGCAGGCGCTGCGGGATACTGCTTCCTTTACGTATACGCTGGATATGTTCTATTTTATTTATAACCTTCCCATCGGACTTTTGATTGCGGTGTTTGTCAGTATGTTCCTCGGTGCCGAATACGGTGACGGAACCATCCGCAATAAACTGATAGTAGGCCATACCCGCCGGGATATTTATCTTGCCAACCTTGTTACAAATATGGTTGGGGGAAGCCTGCTGCTTTTGGCGGGACTTATAGGCGGGCTTTGCGGTATCCCTTTCATGGGAACGTGGAAAATGGGAAGGATGGCGTTGGTTTTTATACTGGCCAGTGCCATGTGCGTGGCGGCATACGCGGCGGTTTTTACGCTGGTCGGCATGCTCTGCTCCAATAAGGCGGTGGCGGCGGTTTTGTCAATTCTGCTATTTCTGGGATTGATGATGATTGCGGTCACACTTTATTACAGTCTTGCAGAACCGGAAGTGGTAAATGGACTGATCATCACTGCGGAAGGGATGCAGATGGGAGACCCGTCTCCCAATCCCAGATATCTGACGGGGTTAAAAAGAGAAATTTATCAGTTTGCCCTGGATGTTCTCCCTACGGGCCAGTGTATCCAGATGGAGGAATTGACGGCAGTCCATCCGGTCCGGATGATGGTATCTTCTCTGGTGATTGCGGTTGGAACTACCGTCTGCGGAATTTGGGCTTTTGGAAAGAAAGACTTAAAGTAAAGGAGTTTTTGGATGGAAGGTTGGCTGTGGGCATTGTCCGGTATTTTGGCGGTTATGGTTGTTTTGCTTTGTGTAAAAATCCACTGGATGCACAAGGCAGCAGATGAGATCAGGGAAGCCTTTGCAGAAAGGCTCACCACGGATACGAATACGTTGATCAGTATTTCAAGTAATGACAGGTTTTTGAAACAACTGGCAGATGGATTGAATATTGAGCTCCGCCAGCTTCGCAGCCAGCGCCGCCGCTTTTGGCAGGGTGACCGGGAGCTGAAAGAAGCCATCACCAATATTTCCCATGATTTAAGGACGCCGCTGACGGCAATTTTGGGGTATTTGGATCTGCTCTCCGGGGAAGAGACATCCCCGGATGCCAAAAGGTATCTTTCCATCATGAAAAACCGGGCGGACATGCTAAAGCAGCTTACGGAAGAGCTTTTTGATTATTCTATGGTCACATCCCATGAGGGGATGAATAAGGAAGAGGTGGTGGTGAACCGGGTTTTGGAAGAGAGTATTGCCGCCTTTTATACACAGTTATGTGAAAAGAAGATCACGCCTTCCATTTTTTTGCCGGAAGAAAAGGTGGTGCGCTGCCTTGACCGGGCGGCGCTTTCACGGGTATTTGCCAATCTGCTGCATAATGCGGTGAAGTACAGTAAAGGGGATCTGGAGATCCGGCTGTTGGAAGATGGGAAGGTTATATTTTTCAATGACGCCCCTGAGTTAGATGCGGTGCAGGTGGGAAGATTATTTGACCGGTTTTATACGGTGGAGGCAGCAGACCATGGAACCGGCCTGGGCCTGTCCATTACCCGGACGCTGGTGGAGCGGATGGGAGGGAAGATTGATGCTAGGTACGAAAAGGGGAGGCTTAAGATAGAGATCTGGCTGGGGAAGTGAAGGGGGTTCTGAAAATAGTAGTTAGATTAATTTAGTCACCGTCAACTTCAATTTAGTCATTTTGCTGAAAAAGACTAAATTGAAGTTGACGGTGACTAAATTAATTGATACAATTATATTAAATTATGATAAATAAAGGATAAAGCAAAGAGAGTTTAAAATGAGAAATTATGAATATGGAAGAAAATGGGAAATACTTTTAACTCCTGAAATAGTTGGTTATTTGACAATGATTCATGAGTTTCGTGGAGAGCAGCGCCTGATAGCGGATAAATATGCTGATGTATTGGTGGATTTGGTTGAAATTGCTAAAATACAAAGTACAGAAAGTTCTAATAGAATTGAAGGAATCCATACTTCTGACGAACAGTTAAGGAAGCTTGTGTTGGATAAAACAATGCCGAGGACAAGAGATGAAAAAGAAATAGCGGGATATCGCGATGTATTGAATACTATTCACGAAAGCCATATGCATATACCGGTTAAATCAACTTTTATTTTGCAATTGCATAGAGATTTATACAAATATGAAGGCAACGCTATGGGTGGGATTTATAAGAATGTAGATAATGTGATAGAGGAAGAGGACGCAGACGGAAATAAAAGCGTACGGTTTCATCCTGTTTCGGCATGGGAGACAGCAGAATCGGTAGAACGGTTATGTAATGCATATGAAAAGGTTATAAATGAGCCACATGTTGATCCTCTGCTGATCATCCCAATGTTTATCATAGATTTTTTGTGTATACATCCTTATCGGGACGGAAACGGGAGAATGAGCAGGCTGCTGACTTTGCTGTTGCTTTATAGGGCGGGTTATTTTGTCGGGAAATATATCAGCATTGAGAAGTTGATAGAAAAATCGAAGGATGCCTATTATGCATCACTGGCGGAAAGTTCCGTGGCGTGGCATGAGGAGGAAAATGATTATGCACCATTTGTAAAATATATATTGGGAGTTATCGTAGCGGCATATAGAGATTTTTTTGAAAGAACAAAATTGGTGGTTCGGAGTAAAGTATCGAAATCAGATAGAATTGCTGAGGAAATTAAACGCAGGATTGGAACAATTACTAAGACAGAGCTTATGCAGGTGTTTCCCAATATCAGTCAGACCACGGTACAAAGAACACTTAACGATTTGGTAAGTGAAAGAAAGATTTTAAAAATCGGCGGAGGGAGATATACCAGATATAAATGGAATTGGGAGGAAGAAAAAATATGATTACCGGAGAATTAAAAAATAAAATTGACAGTCTTTGGGATGCTTTTGCGGCAGGCGGAGTGGTCAATCCATTGGAGGTGATCGAGCAGATTACCTATTTAATGTTTATCCATGATTTGGATGATTCTGATAACCTGAGGGAAAAAGAAAGCGCCATGCTGGGGCTCCCGTATCAAAGTATTTTTACAGGGCTGGTCAAAGTAGGGGATAGGGAAATTGACGGGAGGCAGCTAAAGTGGTCAGTGTTCCATGATTTTCCGGCGCAAAAGATGTATTCCGTTATGCAGGAATGGGTGTTTCCTTTTATAAAGAATTTGCATAATGATAAAAACAGCGCTTATTCTAAATATATGGATGACGCGTTGTTTAAGCTGCCGACGCCGCTTCTGCTGGCAAAGGTAGTAGATGCCTTGGATAACATATACCAATTAATGGCGGAAGTGAAAGACATTGATATCAGGGGGGATGTATACGAATATCTGTTATCAAAAATTGCGCAATCGGGGCTTAATGGGCAGTTTCGTACGCCAAGGCACATTATCCGCATGATGGTGGAGCTCATGGAGCCGTCAGTGGATGATGTGATCTGCGACCCGGCGTGTGGAACATCTGGTTTTTTGGTTGCGGCAGGGGAATATTTAAAGGAGAAAAGAAAAGAAGAAATTTTTTATGACAGGCAGAAAAAAGATCATTATATGAACCATATGTTTTATGGGTATGATATGGACAGGACAATGCTCCGTATAGGGGCAATGAATATGATGACCCATGGTGTGCAGAACCCGTTTATTGAGTACAGGGATAGTTTATCGGAGCAGAATGCAGACAAAGATATGTTTTCTTTAATTTTAGCAAATCCGCCGTTTAAGGGGAGTCTGGACGCTGATGCGGTTGCCGGTAGTTTGCTGAAGGTGTGTAAAACAAAAAAGACGGAACTTTTATTTCTTGCATTGTTTGTAAGGATGTTAAAAGCAGGGGGCAGGTGTGCGTGTATTGTTCCTGACGGGGTGCTGTTTGGCTCATCAAAGGCGCATAAGGATATACGGAAAGAGTTGATAGAAAACCAAAGGCTGGAAGCGGTTATTTCAATGCCTTCCGGGGTATTTAAACCATATGCGGGGGTTTCAACGGGCATATTGATTTTCACGAAAACAAACTATGGCGGAACAGATAAGGTGTGGTTTTATGATATGCAGGCAGATGGGCGGAGTCTGGATGATAAACGAAGTCCTGTGGATGAAAATGATATACCTGACATCATAGAAAGGTTTCATAATAGGGATAAAGAGGTTGAGCGGAAAAGGACGGAAAGGTCATTTTTTGTGCCGAAACAGGAGATTGTAGATAACGAGTATGATTTGTCAATCAACAAATACAAAAAGATAGAATATGTGGCAGTTGAATACCCGCCAACAGAAGAAATCATGGATAAGATTTGTGAGTTGAATGAGAGGATTGGCAAAGGGATAGAAGAATTAAGGGCTATGTTGTAGGCTAGGGATATCTTGGGAAAGGAAAAGCAAATTCGGGTTTGTAAAGATAAATGATGGACTATTTAAGGTTAGATGAAGTATGTAATCTAAATATGGGGCAGTCTCCTTCTTCTGATTCATATAATCAGGAAGGAAAAGGGATCCCTTTTTTTCAAGGAAATGCTGATTTTGGAGAGTTGTATCCAATTACAAGAGTATGGTGTGATGAACCTACAAAGATTGTAGATAAGGGAACATTACTTATTTCTGTAAGAGCGCCGATTGGAGCGTTAAATTTTGCAACTGAGAAATCATGTATAGGGCGAGGACTAGCAGGACTAACAGTAAAAGCTGGATATGATTTGAAATATATATATTATGTCTTAAAATTTAAAGAGCAGGAACTTAATAATAAGGGAACTGGCAGCACATTTAAAGCCATTTCAAAATCTTCACTTGGAGAGGTTTTGGTTCCAGATATATCAATTGGGAAACAAAAGGATTATGTTAAAAAGCTGGATTTAATTCAGAGAATGCTTGTTGATGAAAAGAAACAAATGGTGCAGCTGGACATGTTAATCAAATCGCGGTTTATAGAGATGTTTGGCGAATTACTCTTGAACCCTATGGCATGGAACGAATACCCTTTGGGAGCTGTTTGTGATAAAGTGGTTCGTTATCCTACTTTTTATGGGATGGAATATTTACCCTCCGGAA
>CAJULP010000105.1 GCA_910587295.1 uncultured Lachnospiraceae bacterium
TTAACGTTAGCCAAAAGCCAGAAAAGAAAGCAATAAAAATCTTAAGGAGCCATTTCGCGAGGCTTTATCCTAGCGTGGCGACGTAGATTTTTATTGCTTCCTTTTCGTCCGTTTAGCCAACCTCATTAACCAACTAAACGGGAATTTATTTTTTCAACAACTTACCCAGTTCATTCATCATGGCAGGCCTGTTTTTATAGATTTTTTTCCATTCCCCCACAAGTTTTTCAACAACTTCTTCACCGCCACTTATTTCCATAACGCTCCGGAGTACTGTCGTGATTTCCTGATACCTTTTTCTGTTTTTGGCAGTGGAAGCCTCCTGATTTAATTCCACCGCATACTTTTGGAGGATCTGCTCCGGGTAATCCGCTTTCAGGAATTCCGTATACTTTTGTACCTTGTATAGGCCCGGGCTTTTCAGGACATTGTCAAGCAGCCTGTCGTACAGTTTTTCCTCTAAATAGAAATAGTCAATTTGGGCATTTGGGGGTAGTTTTTCAAAAATAATCTCCCGTTTATCAAGCCATTCATCTTCTGTATACTGTTGCTTCAGTTCCCTGTAGGTTTCCAGATTATCTGTATTATAGTTAAGGAGAAGAAACCAAAGCTGCTCTACATAGGATTTCTTGTCTCCGGTTATCAGGTAAATTTCTTTTTTTAATTTTTGGTAATCACAGAGTAATCCTGTGAAATTATAATCCAAGGATATACTTTCGTCCAGGGCATTTAATGCTAGGCCATATTCTTTTGACTTCATACACAGATCAATGAAATATTTTCTCACCTGTGGGTTTTCCCAATGCTTTTTACAATAATCCATTTTCTCGGCGCTGCCGCAATTTAACTGGTCAAGCAGTTCCAGATGCCGGATTGCCCATCTGCCGATCTGATAGTGCCGTCCCCACCCGGATTCTTCCTGCTGGGCATTCTCTACCATCTTTTCGGTGAAAGCAAGCTTTTGCCGGAGATATTTTTTTTCCGAAAACCCTTCCATAAGGGCAGTCTCAACATACTCTTCCATATAGTCGCCGGACGGTCTGTCTATCAGTTCCAGAAGCCGGGAAAACATGGTATCCTTTTCTTCCGGGCTTGCCAGACGTGAAAGTTCCTGCCAAAGCTGGCAGGCCTCATATGCCAGCATTCCGATGCCGCCGTCGGAATCGTCTATGGCTATAGTTTCCACGGATGTAAAAATGTGGTTTATGACTTCAAATGCCGCCATATATTGTCCGCGGTCGATCATTCGGCGCACATCCACCTGATAGATTTCGTTTAACTCAGATACAAAATCGCCTGCCTGGCGGTAATCAATAAACTGGCCTCTGCCAGAATAGCGGTAGATGATTTTGGAAACCTGCCTGATATATTGCTTTACGTCTTTCTTTTCAGGATATGTTCCTACCATGCTGTTAAACCGCATCAGCAACTTTTCATCGCCTTTCAAAACTGAGGTTAAAAAGGACCTTACAACGGAAATATCCGCATGTTCAACAATTTTTTCCACGTCATCTTTGTTTGCGGATATGTTTCTGCCGTTAAGCTTTTCGGTCCATTGATAAAGGACAGCCGCCATATGCTTGCAGTTACTGCCGCTGCCCGCATAGGGGCAGGAGCAATAAAGATCCGTAATGTTGTTCCCGTCCAGATAAATTTCCACCTCGTAATTTTCGGTGCCTTTCACATCGGCCTGCACCGAATCACCGGAAACTACCAGGTTTTTTACGGAACCGGAAAGGTAATAATCGTATCCACGTTCCAAAATATGTTGTGCAAAATTATTTTCCCAGTCCATGTGCTTGTCCTTTCTTTTGATCAGTTATGCCAACGGCTTAAAAACCCATCTCTTTCAGTTCCCTGACAATCTCCACATAAGCTTCGATTACGTCGAATCCTTTATAATCTTCCCTTTTCAGATCGATCATATCTCCGTGGGAGATTCCGCGTTTTCCGGTGGTGGTAAAAGCTTTTTTGAAATGGCCCCATTTGGCGGACTCAATGGTGACAAGACCGTCATTTTTGGGCGCTCCCGCAAAGAACATCAACAGGTTTGGGATACTAAGAAGGCTGTCGCCCAGTGTGCTTTTTACGCAGGAAGCATAGCTCTGGTAATAAACCTTAGGGGAATCAGGATATTTTTTATTAAATTCCCGGCAAAAATCCGGGGAAAGCTGTTTACTGGCATGATAGCAGTCAGGGGAGGTATCCCCAAGTTTTTTGTAGTTCGTGTCGATCAACGAGGAGATCAGGCGGTAGATTCCGTCAGGCAGTCTGTTTAAAATGTTTAAAAGCTCTGAACCGTGATGGGGCGTGGAAATGGTGGTCAGAGACGCAATGTGGTCCTCCATATGAAGGCCGCAGATCAGGTAACGGGCGTCAAGTCCGCCTTTGGAATGGGCTATAAGGTTGACTTTATCACAGTGGTTTTCTTCCATGACTTTTTCAATGGTGGCTTTGATGGCGGCCCCGTTATCCTCAATGGTACCCCAGGCTTCCTGATGACCATAGTAGATCAGGGCGCCGTTCTTTACCAGTTCTTTTGGTATCCTGCCCCAATAGTTAAAATACTGCAGATCCCGGAAACCGATTCCGTGGAGCAGCACTAAGGGATATTTGGTTGCGCAGACCATTTTTCCGGCCCGTTCTTTCCTGTTTTCAAACCGGCAGATTTCCCGGTCCATCTCCTCCCGCGCTTTTTTCCCGAGATAGCGCAGCAGGAATAAATTCAGGATGGGAACCCAGAGCCCCAGGACGATCAGGAGCCGCTTCAGGATGCCAAGGCTCCGGCAGGTTAAGATGATGCGCAGGCAGGCATTTAACAGAAATAGATAAATGTGCGCACAGCAGAAGATAAGGTCGATCAGCAGGATCACAATGCCGGTTTTATCCTGAGGGAGAAAACCCCAGCCGATCCAGGACATAATAAGGTAAAAGGCAATCTGGGATAAAATGCCGTAAAAGCTGAATTTCAGCAGGTATCTGCCACCTTGCAGAATCTTAAGCCGCAGGGTAGAAAACTGCTTTGTGATAAGAGGCATGATATGCAGGCAGGTGCAGACAGCCATATAGACCAGGATCAGTGAAACCGTCAAAGAGATCATGGTCAACTTGTTTTCGAATGTATTTTGGTAAGTCCATACAAGCAGCAGGACCAGATGGGGTAGTAGTATCATGGCTAAGTTCCTTTCTGTTCAACTTTAGTGTAGCACAGCAGAGGGGAAAAGTATAGACATCAGGTTTTACAATGGCTATAATGAGAATGGACTTGATAAATGGGGAGAAGGAAAATAAAAATGGCTAATATCATTTCTAATGAAACCATTGAATATGTAGGCATCCTTGCAAAACTGGAGCTTTCGGAGGATGAGAAAGAGCAGGCTAAAAAGGACATGGGGCGGATGCTGGATCATATAGATAAATTAAGGGAATTAGACACCGAAGATGTGGAGCCTATGAGCCATCTGTTCCCGGTAAACAATGTATTTCGGGAAGATGTGGTGACCAATGGAGATACCCGGGAAGAACTGTTAAATAATGCCCCCGGTGAAAAGAACGGCATGTTCATGGTGCCGCGGACATTTGAGTAGGAGGATGGCGGATGGACATTTTAGGCATGACTGCCGTTTCCTTAGGGGTGGCAATTAAAAATAAGGAAGTAACGGTCAGGGAAGCGGTGAAGGCGGCGCTTGGCAGGATTGGGGAGAAAGAAAAGGAATATCACTGCTTTGTGACGGTAGATGGGGAAGGCGCTTTGGGGAAAGCGGACGAAGTGCAAAAAAGAATCGACGAGGGGGAACTTACCGGACCTCTTGCAGGCGTTCCCGTTGCAATCAAGGATAACATGTGCACGGAAGGTCTTTTAACTACCTGTGCTTCTAAAATTTTGGGAAATTTCATCCCCGCTTTTTCTTCGGAAGCAGTACGAAACCTTCAGAAAGCAGGTGCGGTGATCTTAGGAAAAACAAATATGGACGAGTTTGCCATGGGTTCCACCACAGAGACGTCCGCCTTTGGCGCGACCAAAAACCCCTGGAATCCGGCGTATGTGCCGGGAGGGTCTTCCGGAGGCAGTGCGGCGGCGGTTGCGGCAGGAGAATGTTTCTATGCCCTGGGGTCGGACACCGGCGGTTCCATCCGCCAGCCCGCATCCTTCTGCGGGGTAGTGGGATTAAAGCCAACTTATGGCACGGTTTCCCGTTATGGGCTGATCGCTTATGGCTCTTCCTTAGATCAGATCGGGCCTTTGTGCAAGGACGTGACAGATTGTGCGGCAGTGATGGAGGTCATTGCATCCCATGATCCGAAAGATTCCACATCTATAGAGCGGAAGGACCTGGATTTTACCTGTGCCCTTGTGGATGACGTGAAGGGAATGCGCATCGGCATTCCCAGGGATTATTTTGGGGAAGGGCTTGCTGGGGAGGTGAAAAAGGCGGTCCTTACAGCGACAAAAGTTTTGGAGGATAAGGGCGCCATAGTGGGGGAGTTTGATCTGAGCCTTGTAGAATATGCGGTTCCTGCCTATTATACGATTGCGGCAGCGGAGGCAAGCTCCAATCTGGAACGGTTTGACGGGATTAAATATGGTTACCGGGCAAAGGATTATAAAGGGCTTCACGATATGTACAAGAAAACCCGTTCCGAAGGATTTGGTGCGGAAGTAAAACGGAGGATCATGCTGGGAAGCTTTGTGCTCAGTTCCGGTTATTATGATGCATATTACTTGAAAGCGTTGAAAGTAAAGGCGCTGATCAAAAAGGCTTTTGACCAAGCCTTCTCTGACTATGATGTGATCTTAGGGCCGGTTGCGCCCACAACAGCTCCTAAACTGGGGGAAAGTCTGGCAGATCCGATTAAAATGTATCTGGGGGATATTTATACCATATCGGCAAACCTGGCCGGGCTTCCGGGGATTTCTATCCCCTGCGGCTTGGATAAAAAAGGGCTTCCCATTGGCTTACAGCTTATCGGGGATTGTTTTAACGAAAAGAAATTGATACGGACAGCTTATGCTTATGAACAGGCAAGGGGCGTCTTTGGCAGGAAGGATGGCAGGCAGGATGGGAAAACAGTATGAGACGGTCATTGGACTGGAAGTCCATGTAGAATTAGCCGCCAAGACCAAAATCTTTTGCGGGTGTTCCACTGCTTTTGGCGGGGAGCCCAATACCCATACCTGTCCGGTGTGTACCGGCATGCCGGGTTCCCTTCCGGTGCTGAATAAACAGGTCCTTGCATATGCGGTGGCGGTAGGCCTTGCCGTTAATGGTACGATTACCCGGTATTGCAAATTTGACAGGAAGAATTATTTTTATCCGGATAATCCACAGAATTATCAGATTTCCCAACTTTATCTGCCAATCTGCCGAAATGGTAAGGTAGAGATCGAGACGAAGGAGGGCAAAAAGTATGTGGGTATTCATGAGATCCATATGGAAGAAGATGCCGGGAAATTGATTCATGACGACAGGGAGGATTGTTCCCTGGTGGATTATAATCGTTCCGGCGTGCCGTTGATTGAGATTGTATCCGAACCGGATATGCGAAGCAGTGAGGAAGTGATTGCTTATCTGGAAAAGCTGCGTATGATCATCCAGTATCTGGGGGTTTCCGACTGTAAGCTTCAGGAAGGATCCATGCGGGTGGACGTGAACCTGTCGGTAAGGGAAGTGGGAGCAGAACAGTTGGGCAGCCGTACAGAGATGAAAAACCTAAATTCCTTTAAGGCCATCGCAAGGGCAATTGAAGGAGAGCGGGAGCGTCAGATCAAGCTTTTGGAAAGCGGCCAAAGGGTGGTCCAGGAAACCAGAAGATGGGATGACGGTAAGAGGGAATCCTATGCAATGCGAAGTAAAGAGGATGCACAGGATTACCGCTATTTTCCGGATCCGGACCTTCCCCCCATGGTGCTTGACGATGTATATCTTGAGGAGATCCGCAGCAGACAGCCAGAGTTTCGGGAAGAAAAGATGGCACGCTACAAAGAAGAGTTCGACATCCCGGAATATGATATTGAGATCATTACGGGCAGCAAGCACATGGCTGATATTTTTGAAGCTGCGGTAGCTTTTGGCAGCCAGCCTAAAAAGGTGTCTAACTGGCTGATGGTGGAGACACTGCGCCTTTTAAAGGAAAAAGGGATGGATCCGGAAGATATCCGCTTTTCTCCGGAAAACCTTGCCAGGCTGATCAGAATGACGGACGCAAAGGAAATTAGCGGCTCTGTTGCAAAGGAAGTTTTTGAAGTGATGTTTGATCAGGATGTAGATCCGGAGAAATACGTGGAGGAAAAAGGCCTTAAGATGGTAAATGATGAAGCCGTCCTGAAAAGGACGGTGGAAGAGGTGATCGCCGCAAATCCCCGGTCCGTGGAAGATTATCGGAAGGGAAAAGAAAGGGCAATTGGGTTTTTGGTAGGACAGACCATGAAAGCCATGAAGGGCAAAGCGGATCCCGAAACTACAAACCGGCTTTTAAAGGAACTATTAAATGTAGTCGAAGAGCCAGTTGGGGTTATTGGCTCATATAACCCCAACTAAACGGGAATTTAGGATGTATGCCCGGAAATCCGGCTCATTTCAAGTAGTTTCTGCCGCATTTCATTTTCAATGCGCTGTAATTCTTCCTCAGCGCCTTTTCTCTTAACGCGTCCGTCTTCCTGTATTTTCATAACCTCGTCGAGGGTGCTGATCAGTGTCTGGTTAGTTGCCGTCAGTGTTTCGATATCCACGATGCCCCGTTCGCTTTCCCGTGCCGTTTCGATGGTAGCGGTCTTTAAGGCCTCAGCGTTTTTCCTAAGGAGGGCATTGGTCATGTCCGTCACGTCCTTCTGGGCTTTTGCGGCCTCACTGGAATGGCTTAAGCCGATTGCGATTACCATCTGGCTTTTCCAAAGAGGAATCGTGTTGACCAGCGTGGACTGGATCTTGTCGGACATGGTGATGTCGTTATTTTGTATCAGGCGGATCTGGGGCGCCATCTGCATGGAAATGGTCCGAGTCAGCTCCAGATCGTAAATCTTCTTTTCAAAGCGTTCGCACATGGCGGCGAAATCTTTGGCAGCCTGGGTATCCTCCGGCAGTCCGCTTTTTTCTGCCTTTGCAAGAAGGGAAGGAAGCTCCCGGGTCCTGGAATATTCGAGTCTTTGTTTTCCGGCTAAGATGTACATGGACAGTTCTTTAAAGTAATTCAGGTTCAGTTCATACATTTTATCCAGCATAGCGGCATCTTTTAGGAGAGTAATCTGGTGTCCTTCCATGACCTTGCAGATTTTATTGATGTTTGTTTCTGCCTTGTCGTATTTCGCTTTCATGTTTTCCAGCTTGTTGCTGCTTTTCTTGAACAATCCGAAAAGTCCTTTTTCTTCTTCCGCATCAAAATCTTTTAATTCCGTGACCACATCGGTCAGCATCTGTCCAATCTCGCCCATGTCTTTGGTGCGCACGTTGTTTAATGCGTTTTCAGAGAAATCCGCAATTTTTTTCTGGCAGCCTGCGCCATACTGGAGGACCATCTGGGTATTGGTGATGTCGATCTGCGCCGCAAAGTCGTTTACCATTTTTTGTTCTTCAGGTGTCAATACGGCCTCCGGGATCTTTTCTGCTTCTTCTTTTGCAGGTGTTGTCTGGTCCGGAATGGATGGCGCGTTTTTGCTATCCGCCCCGAAAGGATCAAGGGTGAGAGTGGGCGCCTCTTTTATCAGGGAATCAAAATCGTTGTTCATTTCGTAGTCCTCCTTCTATGTTCTTGGTGGCAGCGTTCGTCAACATGATTTGGTGCGGCGGCTGCCGGGAGATTGCCAATTTTATGGTTTGGAAAAGTCTGTGTTTCCGGTAAGCCCTTCTCTTGCAAGCATGGTCTGCAAAACCTGCGCATCGGTAGTGGCGTCTAACACGGCATTCCGGAACAGGTTGTTAAGGAGTTCGGAGAATGCCTGGTTTATGATATCCATGGTGCGCTCGATCTCTGCTTTGGCTGCAATGATTTCCGGTCCAGGCATACTTACTTTATCAAAATCCTCATAAGCTTCTACCAGTTTTAAAGTGGTGGGGAGATAATAATCCATCATTTTATGCATCCGGTGCATCTGCTCCGGGTGTTCCCGGACACTGTCAAATATATCTTTTAAAAGTCCGTCCAAGCGGCATAGCTTTTGAGAAATCACTTCTCCGGGGATCTGGTCATTCAGTTCCCGTAATTTGCGGACACATTCCATCCCTTCCGCAATCATGGTATTTAGCTCCGCTTCCTGTTCGTGACCCATTTGGCCGTCTTGGCTTTGGGCTGCGGCAGCATTTGTGCCAACCGGGGTGGAAGTCTGTATGTCTGCTTTGTCCTGGAGACTTTGCTGCTCCCGCTGGATACGGGATTTTTCCGCTTCCAGGTATTGGCGGTGGACGGAATCATTTAACATCAGGCATGTCTTTTTCTCATCCAGATGCCCTTCGGGAAACATACCAAGGCTTAACATCTTGTGGATATCTTTGATCACAAAACGGACGCTTCTTCCGGTGTCTCTTGCAAGGCTTTCAATCTGGCCGTACATCCGCTCTCCGCATAGCTGGATGTAGCGCCTGGCTCTTGCAAGACGCTTCCGCTGGCTGACTCCATGGCGTATCATGCCGAAAAAGAATGCGATAAACAAAAAGTTTATGATCCATCCGATCGGGGTGGTTTCCACGGCAAATGCCACAAAGAGCCGTAAAAAGGCGATCAGGGTAGAAATTCCGAAGCCGATTCCGCCAAATACCTGATATAAAACATTGGACACGTTTCCTACCTGCTTAAATTTCGCATGGATCAGGGCAGTCGTCCGGTTTTTTGGGGAAACGGAAACCTGCTTTTTTTTATCAAATTGCTGTCTTTGTGCCTGTTTGGCAGCCTGGCGCTTTCTTTGTTCTTCTTTTTGCTGCTGGATACGGGCTTTGCGCTCTTCTTCCTGCTGGCGTCTCCTCTGGGCTTGCTGCTCCTGCTGCATTTTTATCCGGTCGTCCTTATCTTTGCCGCTTGTTTCTTTTTCCGGCTGGGAAAAAAGTCCGTTGGCAAATTGTTTTCCGGCTTCATTTAATGTATCCGTGACTGTCTGGGATACCAGTTCGTTCAGGTTGGCGAAATCCCCTGTCCGCAAAGCGTCAGAGAGGGCGTTTTTCATCTGCTCGCCCACAACATTCCAATTCTGACTGTCATTCATTCTGTTAAACCTCTTGGAACGATTTATATTACCTTTAACATTATAGCAAATAGCAGTGGCAATAGCTAGTACAGACGGTGGATTTTAAGAAAGTATCCCTTTTATAAATATTTCAAGTCCGATTAAGATCAAGATCACGCCTCCCAAGATAACTGCCTTGTTTGAAAACTTTGTTCCGGCTTTTTTACCGATGGCAAGGCCCGCCATACAGATCACAAAAGTGACTGCGGCGATGATAAGGGCACATATGATAGCCATGACAAGGCCATAGCCCGCAATGGTAAATCCCACCGACAATGCGTCTATGGAAGTGGCAACACCTTGCAGAAAAAGGGCGGAAAACCCGATTTTGGGCGGCTGCGTTTCTTCTTCCTTGTTTTTGATTCCGTCCAGCAGCATTTTGCCGCCGATGTAAAGAAGCAGAATCAGGGCGATCCAGGGGATCAGTGTTTCAAAAGCTTCAAAATATTGCAATATGGTGTGGACGCAGATCCATCCGATCATTGGCATGACCGCCTGGAAAAGGGCAAATATCCCGGCAATCCCGCACATTTTTTTCTTTCTCATTGAAGGTTCATGTAATCCGTTTGCAAGAGATACCGAGAAGGCATCCATTGCCAGCCCTACGCCCAGCAATGCGCTGTTAAAGAAAAATAAAAGGTTCCATTTCATCTTTTGTTCCTCCAAACTATATTGGCATGTTAGCATCAAATGTTTTGGTTGTCAAATGGCAGGAATTTATAAATTTTTAATTTGATTAAAGATGTAAGATAGCGTATAGTGAATGTATCGGGAGTCGATCGGCTTCCTTAAATGACTGGACATATTGGATTGTTCTGACGGCACATCGCCGGATATTCATTTAAAAAAGTATGATACGGGCAATGAAAGAAACGGATATTGTTTATTATGTGTTTGGTTAAACATAAAAACAGTTGTATGAAACAGTTAATTGTTATATACTAAGCCTATACGATCCCGTTTCCTGACATTGTGGAGAAGTTTGCCAAAAGGCAGGAAAGCGGGGGATGAAAGTAAAGACATATTTTGCCAATGAGATGGAAGCTGCGGGCAGGAAGGCTCAATATGACAGCGAGGCCAAGAAGATTTTAAGCGACAAGACGATCTTGGCATGGATACTCAAGTATACGGTCAGGGAGCTGGACGGGTACACAGTAGAAGAAATCAGAGGATTTATGGAAGAGGATCCGGAAATATCGGAAGTTTTGGTGTACCCTGGCAAGCGGAAGCCGGAAGCGGTGGTGGGGCTTCCCACGGTGGACCAGGTGCCAAATGAAGGGGAAGTTACATATGATATTCGTTTCCGGATACGGATACCGGCGGGGGAACACGTCAGGATCATCATAAATTTGGAGATCCAAAACGATTATTATCCGGGATATGATCTGGTGACGAGGGCTGTGTTTTATTGTGGAAGGATGCTTTCAGCCCAGATGGACACGGAATTTACTGCGGATGATTATGATGGGATCCAAAAAGTATATTCTATTTGGCTGTGTCTGGATGCGCCTCAATATGCGGCTGATTCCATAACGGAATATAAGATGGGCCAAAGAAGGATTGCAGGATATTTTCAGGGGAAAGCAAGGTACGACCTTTTATCGGTGGTGATGGTCTGCCTGTGCCGGAAAAAACGTTTGGAGAACCGTACAAAGCTCCATGAACTATTGGGGATATTGTTTGACAAAGAACTTTTACCCAAGGAGAAACTGGAGATCCTGGAACGGGATTATTGCATAAAAACAACAGTACAGATAGAGGAGGGAATCCAAAAAATGGGCGGTTTAGGTGAGGCGATCGAAAGGAAAGGTATTGAGCAGGGACTGCAGCAAGGTCTACAGCAAGGCCTGCAGCAGGGATTGCGAGTTTTAATAGAAACCTGCCGTGAGTTAGGCGTAAGCCGGGAAAATACACGGAACAAAATAGAAGGTAAATTTGGAATGGATGGACAAACGGCAGAAGAGTGTATGGTAAAATATTGGACGTAAGTTTCCCGGATTTTAGGTGCAGGATGCATGCGGATTGCCTTGACTATGCATGGTTGCCGGTTTCCCAACACCATTTTGCAATCTTCTCGACTAACGCGGCATCAATTTTTCCATATGGGATACGGATAGTGCCTTTATCGGTCTTGTATCCCTGGAGTTCTTCCGCAAACGCTATGACGGCGGCAGGCCCCGGATATAATCCGATATGCGACTTTGAAGCGGCGAAGTGCAGGATATTATGATTTTTCCAATAAGTGGGCATGCTCCATGAGATACGTTCTTCCGCATCCGGCAATGCCTGGCTGAGGATCTGGCGGATATACCGTAAGTCTTCCTGTTTATCCACATCCTGGCTCAGGATATATTCATCGATGTTTTTTGGCTTTTCGCCACAGTAATGGCTTTGACCTTGTTTCTTAAACTGTTTTCCGCATTTGGGACATTTCCACAGAGACGTAGATTCACGGTCTCTTTCCTGGAAGACTACTTCGACAACATCGCTAAAGCTTTTACCAATCTGCTTTCGTATCTGCTTGGTAATGCCGATGATATAACAAGGGGTACCCATTTTCACAATCTGCCCCTGGTATGGAACGCCGTCAAAAGCAGCGTTTAACAACAGACGTCCTTTGCCAAACAGTCCTTTGATGTCATAAGGAACTTCTACATAAGCAGCATCCATATTTCCGTTTTGAAGTACTGTTGCACTGAATTTTAATTCCTTTTTATCCATTTAATTCTCTCCATTCATCTTCTAAAATTGACATCAATATAACGTCAGCATATTCATTTCCATCCATAATAGCGTCTCTTAGAACGCCTTCCCGCTTGAAACCGGCTTTTAAGTACACCTTTTCGGCTCTAGGGTTAAAGGAATAAACATCAAGTTCTAGACGGTGCAGCTTCAGATGTTCGAAGGCATAATCGCAAGTTACTTTTGTAGCCCAGGTTCCGATTCCTTTTCCTCTTTCTGTCATGTGGTAGAGGCCAATGCGGAAATTAGCGCAACGCAGATCCCAATCGATTTCGTTGAGCACAGTTTCACCGATGATCTTTCCGTCAGGTGAGAGGATCAAAAAGAAGCACCGATTGCTTTCAGCAAGAGACTTTAGAAAAAAGGAAGTTACTTCTTCTTTTGAAAATGTTTCTTTACAACCTGTCAGCCGTGCCACTTCCTTGTCTAGAGGACAATAATTTTGCTCATAGTAATCCGTTATATCATCGGCATTGGCCGCTCGTATCAAAAACCCGTCTTTTTCGCCTATTATCATTGTGTCCATTATAGTTTCCTCTGATTCTTAATTTTTGATGGGGTAGTTTGGCATATCCATTTGTGCAGTACGTGTTAGATATCAATGCTTATTGTGTACTGATCATCAATCAGCACATAATTTACACCATGTGTTTGGGCAAGTCTTAAAAATCGAGCACTGTCTTCTAATACAGTTTTCATGGTACACCCTTCATCATCTAAACGATTTTCTATGGCGTTTGCATATCTTTTAATGCTTGTAAAGTTATTTTTTATATAATCCTCACTCATTACAAGACAGTAGTACTTGATATGCTCAAGATATTCCTTTTCAAAGCTTTTTGACCAATCAAAAGGAATATAACATCCTTCCACAACAAGATTCTGTTTGTTTTCGATAGCGGTTTTGATCATTTCACGGATAATGGGCCATAAATAATCGGTAAGTTTGTCATCATCTTCGGGTGCAAGGTCAGTGTAACCGCTGCGGATCAGACCCATTTTTAAATGGTCTATTGATAAATAGGGATAGCTGTATTTTTCAAGCAGTTTTTGGGCAAGAACTGTTTTGCCTGTGTGTGATGCTCCTGTTATTAAGACGATCATTTATGTTTTCCTTTCCCTCGAAGCCCTTCCCAGGTGGGAGCAGGACCCTTTGATCAAGTACGGAGTACTAGATCGACACGACCTCAATTTCATTTCCGTGCTCTTGAATGATATTGGCCAGGTCTTGCGTCTTAAGCCATATGGTTGCAGTATTGTCGTTGGGGTGTACTCCGATGAAATCGCTTTCGGACGCAAAGCTTAACGGGCGGGGTTGATGGGCTTTGCGGAACTCTTCTGCTTGCTTAAGCACAGCTCATACAGATAATCCGAAAATTCTGTTTGGGTGCCGCGCTTTTTATATGTCTTTTTCCCCGCTATTTGAAAGCCAAGCTTTCTGGCAATTTTATTTGAACCTGCATTTTCTTTATTGATTCTTATTGTGATTTTGCAGGCGCCGTGGCTGGCCGCATAATCGATCATACCCTGTGCGGCTTCTGTTGCAAACCCGCATTTCCAATAGTTCCGGTGGACACAGTATGCAATATCGTAAGTTTTCCCGTCGTCACTTATCATGAAGCTGCAGGTTCCGATTCTTTTATGAGTGTCCTTTAACTCGGAGATCAAATAGCAGCAGTCTTCATCGTCTGGCAGCTTTTCTATTTCCTTTACGTAATCTTCATCTATTTCTTCCATGGACTCATCAGGCAGGTATTCCCCCATTTCAGGGTCGTTCCAAATGCTGATTGCAAATCTGGCATCATCTTTTTCAAAGCTTCTTAAATATAATCGTGGTGTTTCTATTGTCTGGATTTTCATCTGGATCCCCCATAGATCATGTTCTAAAAAAATTTTCGTGTAGAGCAATTTCTAATTCTATTCCATTGCCCCTTTCAAAGTAAGCTCCGTTTAGAACGGCCAAGGAAAAGCCGCCTGCTGCTCCGTTTTCATCCATCATGGTGACGGAGACCGCAGCATTTAAAGTCTGGCTGGTGTATTGCGCCATTTCGTCAATCATTTCCCACAGGAGGTTTTCTGCTTCCCGGCATTGTTCCGCCCGTTCAGTTTCATCGCTGCTTTGGTAGGTGATAAAAAGGTACATGTTCAAAATATAAGGAAAATCATGAAACACAGCATCATATTGCAAATCCGGAAAAGAAATATTTTCCCACAGGGAATAATGCAGCCTTTCATCAAACATGATCGCTGTTTCCGGTACATCCGGCATGGAAAAAAGCCGGTAACGCTGAAAGTAGAGGGTACTGTCAGTTTCCCTGCAGCCGGGGATCCGGGCGATCGTTTCATCCCAGAAATGTTGTTGGTAGTGCTGCCGGACTAAGCTGCAAAAGTAGCTTTCCATGGAATCTTCCATATATTCTTCGGCTGGTTTTCGCCCGTTGCGGTTGTTAAAAACAAACCGGCATTCCTGGCCGGCGGCGTTTTCATAGGTCAGTTCCCATTCCATATAATGGGTAATGATATCTTTATTTTCATGTTCATCAAAAAAGCGATCTTCCTTTTCCACGCCCTGGGAGAGGGAAAACGCATCCCCAAAGCAGTCCGTCAGCTGTTGTTGGCAGGTTTCGGATATGTTGTTTTCGCAGCTCACCTCTTCCTTGCAAAAAGCGCATCCTGCATAGAAAGCTGAGACCATGAAAAAAGAAAAAAGTATCATTGCTTTTTTAAAAAAAATTTTCATGCTTCCCTCATTTGGCGGTTATTTTATGATGCCGTGAATGTAGTGGACAGTATTTATTATACCTTTAAATCATGGAAAGGGAAAGTGGCTGATGAGAAAAAGGTATTTCTGTTATTGGATTATAAAATGAGGTTGAAAAAGACCTGCGGATAGGGTAGTCTGGTTTCATATTAATGGGTGGTCAAGCGGAAAGGCGGTCATGTATATGGATATGAGAAACGGCAATTATAGCTTTTCAAGTGCGGTAAGGGACAACGATCTGCACCGCGGTTCTTTTAACGAACTTACCAAAAAGACATTTGGTTTTGATTTTACGGACTGGTATGCGGAAGGAAACTGGGGAAATCTGTACATTCCTCATGTGATGCTTGACGAAGGCAGGGTGGTTTCTAATGTGTCCGTCAATCGGATCCGGTTTGACTTAGGCGGTAAGAAAAAGGATTACATACAGATTGGCACGGTGATGACAGATGAAAAGTACCGAGGCAAAGGGCTAAACGGTCAGATTATGGAGCGTGTGCTAAAAGAATATGAGGGCAAGGCTGACGGCATTTATTTATTTGCAAATGACAGCGTCTTAAATTATTATCCCAAGTTTGGTTTCCGGCCTTCTAAGGAATATGAATATTACATGGTTCTTGCCGATACGACAGGCGGTAACCGGGAAGCGTCCAGGCCTTATGTGGTTCAAAAGCTTACGATGACGAAAGGTGGTCAGAGTGAGCCGTTATATCAGGAAATCAGGAACTATATCATTGACCCGGAAAGCACAAATCAGAATGACGGTTTGTATATGAGTGAAAATCTGGGGCTGTATCGGTTTTGGATGGCGGCTGATTTTGGGGAATGGATTTACTATCTGCCGGAAACCGGAACATATGTTGCTGCCAACGTGGAAGGACAGGTTTTGCACATTGCTCAGATTTTTGGAAAAGTACAGATAGAGATTCCGCGCCTTGCAAGGTCATTTGGGGAAGAGGTGAAAGAAGTTGTACTTGGATATACCCCTGCCTGCAGGGAAATGTTCCAGGTGAGGGAACGCAGGGAGGAAGATGAAACCCTGTTTATTCTGGGAGAAGACTTGCGGCGCATAGAGAGAGATAAGATGATGTTTCCGATTTTATCCCATGCATAAGATCAAAATGAAGATTATATTTGAAATTATGATTGCGGCTCTGAATTAGTTGAGGTTTGTAAGGGTTTTGTAGTATAATGACTTAATATATTTATCTTGCGGTTCAAAGCGGCCGCCAGATGCGTTTGGATCAAGTTGGAAGCTTGAAAGAGAAGGAGAGCGGTATGAGAAAAGAAGCGTCATTGGAGCAGTGGAAAGAGTTGTACGAAGTGGCAACAAGGTTGAAAGAGAGAAAGCCCTGGGAAAAGTTTTGGGATATGGATTTGATCGGGATCAGGAATGGGGCGGCAGAGGATACTGTGTTTTTCAGCATATTGGGCCGGGGCGGCGAATGTTATGGGATAACGGCTTATCGAGGGTATGACGGATTGAACCGTTATCTGATGCTGGTGATGCAGGAGAGGATGAACCTTTCCGTGGATTTTGCAATGTATCATCAAAGAAATCTGACCTGTTACTGGGGAAACCGTGATGAACTGACGGACAAGCAGCGAAAAATGATCAAAGAACTGGGATATACTTACAGGGGGAAAAACCAGTGGCTTTATTTCATGTCCTATGAACCGGGATACTGGCCTTATAACCTTGACGAGGCGGAAGTCCTTCGGATGATCGGGTATTTGCGGGATTTGGAAACAGCGCTTACTCATTATGACCAGGCCGGCATGCAGGTGGACTTTGAGGGTGGAAATATGTTTCTTCTTACCTTTGATGAAGAGAAGGGAACCTGGGATTTTGGGGAAGAACCACTGCCTTTTGTGGAATATCAGGTTGGAAACCTGGTCATTACGGACGAAGAGCTTCTTTTGGATCTTTCAAAAGTACCTAAGTGTGATGCCGTGCTGGAGGCTGATATTTCTGCCCTGGGCGCATCCGTGACGGATAAGAAATATGACCGTCCGGCAAACCCGGCGCTTCCGCTTTTAGGGGATGCGCTGTCAAAGACAATCCTTAAATTTGAAATGCCGCAGCCGGAAGATGACTCTATGATGGTGCTTGCTGAGATGGTGATTGGGTTTATTTTCCAATACGGTTCGCCAAAAGAGATACGTGTGTCCAATGAGATTGTGGAGGCAGGGCTTGCGCAGATCTGTGAGGTGTGTAAGATCAAACTTCGCAGGGTAAAGAGACTGCCGGGCCTGGAGTCGTTTATACAGGGAATGGAACGGTTTCACATGTAGTAATTTAAGATCATAAACACATGATTTATTGAAATAAAGGATGGAAACGATGGAAATTGGGTACTTAAATGGGCAGGAGACAGTCCTGGGATGAAAGGGGCAGATGAATTAGGATGCTTTGTATTATGAGACACGGCAAAACCGATTGGAACGAGATCCATAAATTACAGGGAAGGACGGATATTCCGTTAAATGAAGAGGGCAGACAGATGGCAGCCGCCGCAGGGAAGGAATATCAGGATATCCATTTTGACATCTGTTTTTGCTCTCCGTTGATACGGGCGAAGGAAACCGCCCAGCTTGTGCTTAAGGGCAGGGACATCCCGGTCCTCTATGACGACAGACTAAAGGAGATGTCATTTGGGATTTACGAGGGGATTGAAAATTCCTTTCAGATCCCGGATTGCCCCATCAACGTGTTTTTT
Organism: uncultured Lachnospiraceae bacterium; assembly: GCA_910587295.1. Taxonomy (GTDB): domain Bacteria; phylum Bacillota; class Clostridia; order Lachnospirales; family Lachnospiraceae; genus Suilimivivens. Next base: position 17,435 of record CAJULP010000105.1, read on the forward strand.
CAAAATCCGGAACGGTATACCGGGGTGGAAGGCGGGGAAAGCATGGAAGAGCTGTTTGCAAGGACCGGTTCTTTCCTTAAGGAAATGATAGACCCTGCGCTGAAGGAAAACAAGGATGTTCTGATCGTGGGGCATGGAGCCATGAACTCCAGTATTGTCTGTCAGGTAAAGAACATTCCTGTTGAGCGGTTCTGGGAAGCGGGGATTGAGAATTGCAGGCTCATGAGATTGTGCTAAAGGATCCATGCAATGCCCGCTTGCCGCAGAAAAGACAAAAGGGGGAATCCGGTACTTATGAGATATCGAAGCAGGCTTTTTGGGTGGAAGGATCCCTATGCCACAAAGGAAACGGAAGGGTTGTTTTTGGACGCAGTGCGGGAAAACTGCCGTTTCCAGTACCGGCATTGCGGGCCCTACCGGGATATTTTAGATTATTTCCATTTTTCACCGGAAGATTTAACAGAATATAAAGATTTAGAAAACCTTCCTTTTCTGCCTACCTGGGTGTTTAAGAATTATCCCCTTTTTTCCATGCCAAAGAAAAGGATGCTGATACAGGCTACTTCTTCCGGCACCAAAGGGAAGTTCAGCCGGGTAGGGTTTGAATTCAGCGGCCTGTGGAACGGCCTTCGGATGGTTCTTAAGGTGGGTAGATACCGGAATCTGTTTTCTCTGCGCCCTGCCCACTATATTGTACTGGGCTTTAAGCCTCATAAGGGGAATGAGACGGCAGTGACGAAGACGGCCTATGGGGCGACCTTGTTTACCCCTGCCCTTAGCCGGACCTTTGCGCTGAAAATGAAGGACGGGAAGTATGAGCCGGACCTTGAAGGTGTGATCAAGGCGGTGGAGAAGCATGGCAGGGGCTGCTTTCCGGTGCGCTTTATGGGGTTTCCTTCCTATTTATACTTTATGTTACAAAAGATGGAAGAACGAAAAATCAGTGTGAAGCTCCCTAAAGGGTCTAAGATCCTTCTGGGGGGCGGCTGGAAGCAGTTTTATATGGAGCAGGTGGACAAGCAGACCTTGTACCAGCTGGCAGAGAGGGTACTAGGGGTAGGGGAGACGGATATCATAGAGTTTTTCGGTGCGGTGGAACATCCCATCCTTTACTGTGACTGCCCCAGACATCATTTTCATGTTCCGGTATACAGCAGGGTAGTGATACGGGATGTGGATACCCTAAAGCCGGCAGGGATGGAGCAGGTGGGGCTTGTAAACCTGATCACGCCTATGACGCTTGCCACGCCCATCTTAAGTATTATGACGGATGATCTTGGGGTGCTGCATGAGGGGGAAAGCTGCGGATGCGGCAACACGTCGCCTTATCTTGAGATCATAGGGCGGATCGGTTTTCAGGATATCCGGACCTGTGCGGCAGGTGCAGCGGATCATCTTGCACAGGGAAACCATATATGAGGAAAAGAAAATGATACTTTATCAGGGGAAATTGTACGAGACAGCCTGTCAGGCCGGGCTTCTTTCCAGGCTGGAAGCGGATATCAATCAAACCCGCGGGGCTGGGCGGCTGGACATTTCCAAAGTCATTGATGCGGTGGAGGTGATCGGGCAAAGGCTGAAAGATGGCGTCTATCAGGATAAAATTGCCCGGCTTGGCGGAAACGGCATTGAGGAACAGATTCGGACGGTCATCGCCATGGCGGATAGAGAAAACCTGGAATACCGGCTTGCCGTAGAGCTTGGCGGGTTCAAAGAGGCTCTTTGTTCCGGACAGCCGGTCAGGCGCAGAGGGAAGAAGGAGCCGGGAACCGGTCCAAAGGAAGTGGATACTTATGTTTACCCGTTAGGAACGCTGTTCCATATTGCGGCGGGGAACCGGGAAGGGCTGCCGGTCTTAAGCGTGTTAGAAGGGCTGCTTACCGGAAACGTGAATATTTTAAAGCTGCCCCAGGCAGATCAGGGGCTGTCTGTCGAAATCCTGCAGGCGCTTTTGGAGATAGAGCCTTCTCTGGCGGAGTTTGTTTATGTGTTTGACACGCCGTCTGCCGATCTTGAGGCTATGTGTGCCATGGCGGGGGTGAGCGACGGCATCGTGGTCTGGGGCGGTGACCAGGCGGTTGCGGCGGTAAGGCGGTTTGCCCCGGCAGGCGTGAAATTGATCGAATGGGGGCATAAGCTTAGTTTTGCCTATCTTTCCGGGCTGGATGAGCTGGAAGATAAGGCAGTTGACCGGGAATTGCAGGCTTTGGCGGATCATATCATTTCTACCGGGCAGGTTCTTTGCAGTTCCTGCCAGGTGATCTACCTGGACCAGAAGGACTTAGGAGGGGCACAGAGGTTCTGCCAGAGGTTTTTGCCATATCTGGAGCAGGCGGCTTCCCGATTCCCGGAGCCCATGGGAACCCGGGCGGATCTTTCTCTGCGCCGTTACTGTGATACATTGCAAAAGATCATTGCAAAGGAAGAAATTACGGATTATCATATTTTTGCAGGGAGAGGCTGCGGCCTGAAGCTGTGTGGGGATAGGGAGCTGGAGCTTTCGGAACTGTTTGGAAACTGCCTGGTAAAGTGTCTTCCCAGGGATAAGATGATGGATGCGCTGCGCCGGAAAAAGGGATATTTACAGACTGCGGGGCTTTTGTGCCCGGAACGGGAAAGAGAAGAACTGACAGGGCGTCTGGCAGGCTGCGGGGTGGTGCGGGTCACTTCTTTGGGAAAAATGTCGGATCCCTTTTTGGGGGAGGCTCATGACGGTGAATATCCGCTCAGGCGGTATGTGAGAGTGGTGGATGTGGAAGGAAAAAGATAGAAAAATTTGGATTCATATAGGAAGGAGAATATGATGAAGGAACTTGAAAGGGAAAAACAAGCGGTGGTAAAAGGAGAAAAGTACCGTTTTACGGTATTGACCAAAGCCCTTATTCGGATGGAGTACAGTGACAAGGGCATATTTGTGGATCAGCCTACCCAGACGGTGGTAAACCGGGATTTCCCGGTGCCGGAATTTAGTGTAAAAGAGACAGAAGATATGCTGGAGATCATCACCTCCTGTCTGCGGGTTCGGTACGATAAAAAGAAATTTTCTCCTACCGGGCTTAGCATACGGGTGACAGGACAGCCCGGCGCAGGGTCTGCGGTTTGGAATTATGGAGATAAGCCCGTGGATTTAGGGGGAACGGCAAGGACGCTGGATGAAGCTGACGGAAGTATCCCGTTGGAGAGCGGCATCTTATCCGCTCATGGGTGGTCGCTTTTGGACGACAGTTCTTCCCTTCTTCTTAACGAAAAGGGCTGGATCCAAAAGCGGGAGGATAAAGAAGGAACAGATCTTTATTTCTTTGGTTATGGGAGAGATTACTTAAACAATTTAAAGGATTATCATGTGCTGACCGGGAAGGTACCTCTTTTGCCGCGGTTTGCCTTTGGTAACTGGTGGAGCCGCTATTATAAATATACGGAGAAATCTTATCTGGAGCTGATGGATCGTTTTAAAAAGGAGGATATCCCTTTTTCGGTGGCGGTGATCGACATGGACTGGCATCTTGTGGATATCGACCCGAAATACGGAACCGGCTGGACAGGTTATACTTGGAACAGGGAATTTTTTCCGGATCCTGAAGGGTTTATGGAAAACCTCCATGGTCGGGGGATGAAGGTCACTTTGAACGTCCATCCGGCAGACGGGGTCAGAGCGTTTGAGGAGTGTTATCCGGCTTTTGCGGAATATATGGGAGTGGATGAGAAAGCGGAAGAACCGGTCCTGTTTCAGGTAGGGAACCCGGATTTTATGAAAGGATATTTTGAACTGATCCATCATCCCTTAGAGAAGCAGGGGGTTGACTTCTGGTGGATTGACTGGCAGCAGGGGAGCAATTCCGGCGTGGAAGGTCTGGATCCTTTGTGGATGTTAAATCATTACCATTACCTGGATAACTGCAAAAACGGAAACAGAGGGATGATTTTTTCCCGATATGCGGGACCGGGCAGCCACAGGTATCCGATAGGCTTTTCCGGGGATACCGTCATCAGCTGGGAGAGCCTTGATTTCCAGCCTTTCTTTACGGCCAACGCTTCCAACATCGGCTATGGCTGGTGGAGCCATGACATCGGCGGACATATGATGGGGATCAAGGATGATGAAATGGCGGTAAGATGGCTCCAGTTCGGCGTCTTTTCACCAATTCTGCGTCTTCATAGTACTTGCAGTGAATTTAACGGAAAAGAACCCTGGCGGTATAACAGGATGGCAGAGCAGGTGATGAAGGATTTCCTGCGGCTCCGCCATAAGCTGATTCCGTACCTGTATTCCATGAACGTGCGGGCAAGCGTGGAAGATATCCCGCTGGTACAGCCCATGTATTATCACAACCCGCTGGAGGGAGAGGCATACCAGGTTCCCAACCAGTATTACTTTGGGTCACAGATGGTAGTCTGCCCCATCACCACACCCGTAAATAAAGGGTCGGGGATGGCGGTATTCCATGCATGGCTCCCGGAAGGGAAATGGGTGGATCTTTTTACCGGCCTTATTTACGAAGGGGGCCGCAGGGTCGATCTGTACAGGGAGATTGACAAGATCCCGGTGCTGGTAAAGAGCGGCGGCATCATTCCCATGGATGGCAGGCATTCAGGAAACGAGATCGACAATCCGGAATATCTGGAAATTTATGTCTGCCCGGGCAGCGACGGTGAGTTTACGCTGTGGGAAGACGACGGCAGGGAAAGTGGTTTCTGCCGGGAAAGCTGGGCCAGGACCGGGATGTGCTATTCCTGGGGGGAAAGTGCAAAGCTTACGCTGAAAGCGCCGGCAGGCAATCTTACGGTACTGCCTGATCGGAGGAAATACCGCCTTCATATCCTTGGAGCTTCAAAAGAGATTACAGTGAAAGTCTATGTGGACGGAACCCAGGCTGCCGGGGTATGCTGTACCTATGATGAGGAAACCGGCATTGCCACGGCAGAGATTCCCTACATTGAGACGGGCCGGTGTGCGGAAGTGCTGATGGAACACTGCAAGTTCCATGATAACAGAATGGCCGGCCGGATCTTTGACTACCTGAACCGTGCGGAGATTACTTTTGGGTTAAAAGATCAGATCTACCATGTGGTACGGCAGCTGGAGGAAGGAAAGAGCCTGGTCCATGTGTTAGGCCGGCTGGAACAGATGGACGTTCCCAGGGAAGTGACAGGGCCGGTGTTTGAGATTTTGACCGCCTTGTAAAAAATGAAAAATACTCTTGCCATACCGAAAGCTTTATGATAGAATATCTTTCGTTGGCAGACAAGTGTCCGTGGTGAAAGAACACACACGGACATTTGTGCGCTGTAATATTGGACTGGAAGCTGGGTGCAGAAAATGGGAAGCAAATATTATGTGGTAAAAGAACAGGCAGTTCCGGAGGTGCTCCTTAAAGTGGTGGAAGCCAAAAAGCTGCTTGACAAGGGGCGCGTGAGCACCATCAATGAGGCAGCCGACCGGGTAGGGATCAGCCGCAGTTCTTTTTATAAGTATAAGGATGATATTTTTCAGTTTCATGACAATGCCCAGGGAACCACCATCACTTTGACATTTCAGATGGAGGATGAACCGGGACTGTTGTCAGACGTGTTGAAGACAGTGGCGGAATTTGGGGCAAATATTCTGACCATCCACCAGAGCATACCCATTAACGGGGTGGCGTCCTTAAGTTTAAGCGTCCAGGTACTGCCAACAACAGGAGACGTGTCGGAAATGCTGGCGGCCATGGAAGGGCAAAAGGGCGTCAGGAGCGTTAAGATACTGGCAAAAGAATAAAAACGGAGGGAATCATATGATACAGACAGCGGTTTTAGGGTATGGCACAGTGGGAAGCGGTGTTGTGGAGGTAATTGAAAAGAATAAGCAGGAGATCAACAAGAAATCCGGCGAAGCGCTCAATATTAAGTATATTTTGGATCTTCGGGATTTTCCGGGAGATCCCTATGAAGATAAAGTGGTACATGATGTGGAGTTGATTTTAAACGATCCTGAGGTTAAAATCATTTGTGAGACCATGGGCGGGATAAAGCCGGCTTATGATTTTACGAAAAGGGCGCTTTGTTTAGGGAAAAGCGTATGTACCTCCAACAAGGAGCTGGTAGCCTTACACGGGCCGGAACTGATCCAGATCGCTCATGAGCATCAGTGCAATTACCTGTTTGAGGCAAGCGTAGGCGGCGGCATCCCTATCATCCGTCCGCTTAATTATTCCTTGACGGCGGAAAAGATTGATGCCATCACGGGTATTTTAAACGGTACGACCAACTATATATTAACTAAGATGGAGCGGGAAGGGGCGGACTTTTCGGAAGTTCTTAAGGAAGCTCAGGAAAAGGGTTATGCGGAACGGAACCCGGAAGCGGATGTGGAAGGGCATGACGCCTGCCGGAAGATCGCCATCTTATCTTCCCTGATGTGCTGTCGGAACGTGAAATATGAGGACATCTATACGGAAGGGATCACCAAGATCACTCCGGAGGATTTTGTTTATGCAAGATCTATGGGAAAAACCATCAAGCTTCTTGCCCAGAGCAAGGAAGTGGATGGGAAGATGTATGCTATGGTCGCTCCGTTCCTGATCAGCCTTGCCCATCCCCTTTCCATGGTAAACGGGGTGTTTAACGCAGTCTGGGTGCACGGCAACATGTTAGGGGATTCCATGTATTACGGCAGGGGGGCAGGGAAACTGCCCACGGCAAGCGCCGTGGTGTCCGACGTGGTGGACTGTGCAAGACATATCGGCAAGGTGATCATGTGCTTTTGGGATCATGAGGATGTGGAGCTTACCGGAATAGAGCAGGCAAGCCGAAGGTTTTTTGTCCGTGTTCCGCTGGAAAAGGAAAAAGAAGCGATGCATATCTTTGAACGGGCAAGCGCGGTGGAAGCGGATGTGCCCGGAGAGTTTGCTTTTGTGACGGATAGGATGACGGAAAAAGAATTTAATGAAAAAGCGCAGCAAACAGGGATTATCAGCCGCATCAGGATCGAGGAGCAGGAATAAAATGAAAAAGAAGAAATATGTGGTGGTGCTAGGGGATGGAATGGCGGATGAACCCATAGAATCGCTTTTCGGGAAAACGCCTTTGGAATATGCCGATACCCCTGCGCTTGACAGGTTAAGCCCTCTTTCAGAGATTGGGATGGCGTATACCATCCCGAAAGGGATGAAGCCGGGATCCGATACTGCCAATCTTTCCGTTTTGGGATATGATCCGGCAAGGTATTATTCCGGACGTTCCCCGTTGGAAGCTTTGAGTATCGGCGTGCCCATGAAAGACACGGACGTGGCAATCCGGTGTAATATCGTGACCATTTCTGAGGAGGATGTGCCCTTTGAGAAAAAAAGGATCCTTGACCACAGCTCAGGGGAAATATCCACCGAGGAATGCGCTGTGCTTTTGGATGCGGTAAAAAAAGAGCTTCAAAATGAAACCTACCGGTTTTATACAGGAACCAGCTACCGGCACTGCCTGATCTGGGATCAAGGCAGCGTGGTGGAGTTAACGCCTCCCCATGACGTGCTTGGACAGGTGATAGGAACGTACCTGCCGGCCCAGAAGGATCTGCTTTATATGATGAAAAAAAGTTATGAGATCTTAGTGGAACATCCTGTCAATATAGAACGGAAAAAAAGAGGCTTGAACCCGGCTAACTGCTGCTGGTTCTGGGGGGCAGGAACCAAGCCGGCGCTTTCTTCTTTTCAGGAAAAATACGGCTTAAAGGGGATGATGATTTCGGCGGTGGATCTGCTGAAAGGGATCGCCACAGGCGCCGGGATGGGCGTGGCTTGCGTGGAAGGTGCCAACGGCGGTTTACATACCAATTACGAGGGTAAGGTCCAGGCAGCCTTAAACGCCCTTGAGGGTGGTTACGATTTTGCATATATCCATGTGGAGGCGCCGGACGAGATGGGACATCAGGGAAGCGTGGAAAAGAAGGTCCAGGCCATCGAATATCTGGACCAGCGCGTGATAGGCCCCCTGACCAGGGCGTTAGATGAGGAAGGAACCGCCTATAGGCTCCTTGTGATGCCGGATCATCCCACTCCGGTCCGGGTACGGACCCATACGGCGGATGGCGTGCCTTATCTTCTTTATGACAGCGAAAGCCACAAAGACGAGAGCTGGCATTACAATGAAAAGGAAGCAGCAAAAAGCGGAAATGAAATTACGCTGGGGCATACCATCATGGATAGGCTTACAAAAAACAGTAAAAATGAGGAGAAGATTTTAAAATGAAAAAAGTTGTTAAATTCGGGGGAAGCTCCCTTGCCAGTGCCGAGCAGTTCAGGAAGGCAGCGGATATCATCCATGCGGACAAGGAAAGAAGATACGTAGTGCCTTCCGCCCCCGGCAAGCGGTTCCCGGCGGATACCAAAGTTACGGATATGCTTTATAGCTGTTATCATCTGGCGGAGGAAGGTCAGGACTATGCCGGAGAATTAAAGGAAATAGAAGCAAGGTATCAGGAGATCATCGACGGGCTGGGCCTTTCCCTTTCCCTGAAAGAGGAATTTGAGACGATCCACAAGCAGTTTCAGGAAAAAGCCGGTGAAAACTATGCCGCATCCAGAGGGGAATACTTAAACAGCATTATTATGGCGGCGTTTCTGGGCTATGAGTTCATCGATGCGGCGCAGGTGATCCGATTTGATGAAAATGGTGATTTTGATCCGGAAGTGACCAACCAGATTTTAGGGGAAAGGTTAAAAGGCATGGAACATGCCGTTATCCCGGGATTTTATGGAGCGTTTGCGGATGGCAGGGTGAAGACTTTTTCAAGGGGCGGGTCCGATATCACCGGATCTATCGTAGCCAGAGCGGTGAGAGCCGATGTGTACGAAAACTGGACGGACGTATCCGGTTTTTTGGTTGCCGATCCCAGGATCATTGAAAACCCGGAAGCCATCGAGACCATTACCTATAAAGAACTGCGGGAGCTTTCTTACATGGGGGCTGGGGTGTTCCATGAAGATGCCATCTTCCCGGTAAGGCGGGAGGGGATCCCCATCAATATCCGCAACACTAACAAGCCGGAAAACGCAGGTACCTGGATCGTGGAGAGCACCTGTCAGAAATCCCGTTATGTGATCACGGGGATTGCAGGGAAAAAGGGATTCTGCTCCGTTAACATTGAAAAAGCAATGATGAACTCGGAGATCGGATTTGGCAGAAAAGTGCTGCAGGCTTTTGAGGATTACGGGATATCTTTTGAACATGTTCCGTCGGGCATCGACACCATGACGATATTTGTCCATCAGGATGAGTTTATCGACAAAGAGCAAAAGGTGGTCTCAGCCATCCATAGGCTTGCGGATCCGGACAGCATTGATATTGAAGCGGATCTTGCGCTGGTTGCGGTGGTGGGCCGTGGGATGAAGTCGACAAGAGGAACCGCCGGCAGGATCTTTTCCGCACTGGCACATGCCAACGTGAACGTAAAGATGATCGACCAGGGTTCCAGTGAGCTGAACATCATCATCGGTGTGGCAAATGATGATTTTGAGACTGCCATCAAGGCGGTTTATGATATTTTTGTGGTATCACAGCTATAACAATGTCACCGGGCGGCATTGTCAGGTCTGTCATGATTGCAGAGCTATCTGTTTTCTGCCATATGTCTTCTGCTTCCGGATGCAACGAACAGGATCCCGGCTGCAGCAGCCCAGAGCAGGAAGGATTGGAGCATCCCGGCATAGCGGTATCTTTCCCCGGTCCATATGGTGTAGATATCGTTGGTGATATAGGTGGTGGGCAGAAGCTTTGCGATGGTCTGTACCCCGGTGGGCATGGAGTCGTAGCTTAGCCCCATCATACCGGAAAAGAGCATGATGGCGAAATAAAATATCATGACAAGGCAGTAGGTCGGCCCGAATTTTTTGAGAAAGGTTGCAATCCCGTGGGCAATGCACAGAAAGATTACGGTAAGCGCCAGCATACAGGCGGTATAAATTGTGATGCCGGATAGAGCCGGGGCTTTGATCGTAAGAAAAAGGCAGCCGTAAATAAAATAAAGAATGAAAACGGCAAGGATAAAGATAAGCTCGGCAGCAATCCGGTTGTGCAGCGTTGTCCTGGAGCTGATTCCGAACAGCTCTAATCGTTCCGGAATCCCCTTTTCCATCTCCTGGGCTCTGGTTGCGGCATACCCCATCAGGGCAATGGCCAGGGGGATGATCGTTCCCATGCCGAGAAAAACGGAAGTGGAAATGACAGCTATGGTTTCCGGGTCCGCAGCTTCGGCGCAGGCGGCCCGGATGACGATATAGGACATCAGAATAGGCATGGCGATGCCGAAAAGATGCACATAGGGGTTCCCGGTAATGTTCCTTAATTCAAACAGTATCATATTACGTTTATTTTTCATTATTCTCCTCGCTTTCCCGCTTTTTTGCGTTGATGTAAAGAATTTCAATATCCTGATTACTCCGTTTGTAGTTTATGTTGCGGGAAAGCAAAAGACCCGCCAGTTCTTTTTCCACGTCCTCATTGTCGCAGGATAAAGCGATCAGGTGGGCTGGTGATGCCAGGCGCCTATAGCCTGCGGTCAATTCTTCATGCTCAGCGCAGCGGTCGAGGATGATCACAGCCCTTCCGCAGTATTTGTGGAACAGCTCTTTTGTCCGCCCGTAATCTACTACTTTTCCCTTATCCAAAATTAAAAGCTTATCCGCAAGCTGCTCCAATTCATCATAATAATGGGAAACGATGCACAGCCCGGCGCTTTTATCCCGATACCAGCCTGCCAGCTTTTCTACCAGCTTTTGGCGTGTTTCAAAGTCCAGACCGGAAGTGACTTCGTCATAAAAGGTTAAGGGAGCGTCCTGCATCATCACCAGGATGATGGTAAAACGCTGTTTTTGGCCGCCGGAAAGCCTGGAATATTTTTTCTTTAAGCAGGGCTCAAATTCCAGATAGGAGATCAGTTCCTTTAGCTTTGGGTTTTGTGATATCCTGGTTGCAAGGATTGCTTCCATGATGTATTTTACGGGCATGGAATCGGTGTATTCATTAAACTGCATATGGGCAGCCATTTGTTCTGGTGAAAGGTCCGTCCTGATAGTTCCTTTATAATTTACCAGTCCTAAGATGCTGCGCACCAGAGTGGTCTTGCCGGCTCCGTTAGAACCGATCACGCCGATCCGGTCCCCCTTTTCAATGACGATGGGGCGGTCAATGGTAAGGGCTGTCTCACTGCCGTAGCACACTTTTAGATTTTGGATTGTCAATAGCATAAATTAAGTTTCTCCCTTCCTGTTTTTCTGTAAAAGATTGTACCATCCGGATATGAATTTCCGATGAAGCCGGGATGAATCTTACTGGGAGAAATAAACTGTGGCTGACACGCTTTCCCCCTCGTTGGTTACGGTTAAAGTAATCTGGGATAGGGCAGCGTAATAGGAAGCGATGTAAAGCCCTAAGCCATGGCCCTTCAGGTCGTGGTTTCCGCTGACAAATGGCTCAAAAATATGAGGCAGCAGGCCGTCGGGGATGCGGGTACCGTAATTTTGGATTTGGATCTGGCCGGGGGAGGTGCGGATCTCAATTTTGCCGCCGGCAGGGGTGTAGGAGATGGCGTTGGATAACAGGTTATCCAGAATCAGTGTGGCAGCCCGTTCATCCGTAAAGACATGTCCACTTTGTCCTTCCCTGGGGATAAGGGTCAGATTTTTATCCGAAATGATTTCCTGACAGGCCAGGAGCCGGGAAGCAAGCAGTGCGTCCAGGTCAAGGGCCTGAATCTGAAGCTGATCTTTTAGGCGGTTTAAGGCTAAGATATCCTCTGTCATCCTGCTCATGGAAAGCAGATGCTCTTTGACCTTGGGAAGGTAAAGCGATACATCCTTGTACTTCCCGATTTTCCTGATCATGCCGTCCACCAGAAGGAGTGCGGCGGATATAGGAGTCTTTAGCTGGTGGGAAGAGGCTCTGAGGAAGATTTCCTGGCGTTTGTTTTCCGCTGCCAAGGCTTCGTTTTTCTGTTCCAACTCTTGATAATTCCGGGCGATAAGCCGCTGGGCCGGAACTACGATCCCCCGGGAGTAAATGCGGGAGAACAAAAGCACCAGCAAAAGGATCGCTGCGGCAAGGGCAGGGAGACTTTGCAGGACCACCGGGCGGATTTCGCGGATATCGGGGGTCACAACGGGAAGCAGAGAAAGGATCAGGGCATCATCGGTTTTTTCGATAGCAATGTAATTGGTATAACTGTTATTGTCATCCTCTATGCCGGCTTCTAGGATTACAAGGGTTTCCGAAATGGAGTGATAACGAAAATATTCATTTTTAAATTCTCCATTCAGGTTTTGCACCTGCAGTGATTCCACTTCGACAGGAAGGTCTTTGGTGCTGGAAGACGTAAGTTCGGACATGGAGTCCCGAAAGAGAGTTGCCCATTCTGCAAAAAAAATGCCGGTATCCGCTCCCAAGCTCTGGATAAGATCAGCCGTCTCTAAGCCGTTAAGCATGTCCTGGAGGTGGTGGAATTTTTCAAGCAATGCAGGGGCGGTCAGCGTAATCTTGACTGAGAAGGATTTTCCTGAAAGCAGCAGGGAATCTCCTTCGCCAGGGATGCGGACGGAAAAACATGCGGTGGGATTTTTGACCCGGATGTTTTCATAGCTGCCAGTTTCCACGTAGGTGCGGTGCTGCGCACGGATCGACTGCAGGTTATCGTCCATAATATAGTCCACATATAAGGAAGGGATCATATAGATAAAGTAGCAGATTAAAAAAAACAGTAAAAGTCCTGCAAGCAAAAGGCTGTAGGCGAGATTTTTCCGTTCCGGGTTTTTGTTCATTTGAAGTCCTCCTTCTTTAAAGCAGTGTCTGGTCAAATTGGTAGCCTACCCCGATCACGGTCTTGATGCAGGGGATGGGCAGTTCTCTGGTGTACACCCGGCCCGGGTGCCGGTAAAGAGTCTGGAGAAGGAGATATTCGCTTAAGGTAAGAGGCAGGCGCTGTCCGTTATAAAGAGCACGGTATGCCTCAGAATCCAAGGTAAGGCCGGAATCGGATGCTTTAACGGCGGCAGAGGAAAGTGCGGTCCTTCTGAGGATCGTCTCCATGCGCTTTAACAGGATAATGGGTGAGACCGGCTTGATCACGTAATCGTCAGCATAATGGTTAAAGGCTCTGATCTGGGTCTTTTCGTCATCTAAGGCGGTGAGCATAATGACGGCCATTTCGGGCTGACATTCCCGGATTTTGGCAAGGACGCCAAAGCCATCCGTGCCGGGCACCATGATGTCTAAAACGGCGATGTCATATCTGCGTGAGTTGATCAGGGATATGGCTTCGTCGCCGTTTGGAACAGATGTGACCTGATAGCCGGAGAGTGTCATATATTCAGTCAGTACTTCGCAAATGGTGGGTTCGTCCTCCAAAAAAAGGACCTGGTAAGATGTTTGATCGGTCATGGTATACTTCCTTATCATAGTTTATGTCATAAGGAAGTATACCACGTTGATATGAATTTGGTATGAAGATATTCGCTGGAAACGTTTCGCTTATTTATTCCATAAAAAGATCATTCTTTTTCATGGATTCAAAGTCAACTGTCTCATCCCAGAGAAATGCCAGGTACTTAAGGGCAGTTTCCGGACGCTGGGTGTTGATGATGAAGCCAAATACCGGCTGTGCCTGTCCGTAAGAACCGGTCTTTTGGATAAAAGGGGATTCTTCCATATAAATGCCTACGGGAACTGGCTGTTCCATGTTTTCCGGGTGCCGGTGGGTCTCGGCTTCCGCAAGGATATCTTCCAAAGAAGCCGCCGCCCCTTCGTCGGAGGAGATCATGGCTTCGTTCTCGTAGTCCGAATCCTCATTAGCCTTAGCGATGGGGGCATAGTCAATATAGTAGAACCGGTCCTTGTGTTTTTGAAATTCTTCGGGAGGAAGGACTTCCGACAGGTCTGCAAACATTTCCGTGTTGGCGTAATTGTTAAACACCTGGGAGTCAAACACCACCGCATCCAGATCGTGGCCCTGCACCTGGGCAACCATCTTCTGCATGGTAGCCATGTCGTATTCCGATGGGGTGGAATAGGACAGGGTGGAGGAGGTGTCAATAAAGCAGTCATAGGTCTCTAAGTCGATCCCCGCATATTCACTGAAAGCGGTTTCCATGGATTCGGCAGAAAGACCGATGGAATTTAACATGATCCCATAGAAGGCATAATCCTTGGCGCTTAAGATATCGTGGATCAATGTTCCGCCAAGCAGGATGACCACGACGGCAGTAATGGTATGTACTTTATAATAATCCCAGAAATACTGCCATTTTCCCTTTAAAGACATGTCCTTTGTCTTGTGCTGCTGTTCCCTGATCTCGTCTATGACACCGCGGTAAGGACGCGGCTCTTTTTCTTTTTTACCCATGATGAGTTCCTTCCTTTATGTTTCTTTTGCGTTTTGAGCATTGTAATCATATGATAACGATTTTGAAAAAAAGTGTCAATGACAAGAAAAATAATATCTGTTAAAAAAACATAAACAATTCTAAAAAATTTATCCCGGGAGAGAGGCTTTTTGATGGCTCCGATATTCGCTGGGAGAAAATCCGGTGGATCTTTTAAACTGCCGGTTAAAATTGGAAAGATTTTCATAGCCGCAGGCAAAAGCGATTTCGGAAATCTTTTTATCCGTGGAAAAAAGTGCGTCGCAGGCGGCGTTAACGCGTAACTGGCTTACATATTCAATGGAGCTTAAGCCTACGGCTTTTTTAAAGCAGCTCATGAAATAACTCTGGCTTAAATGGGAAAGTCCGGCAAGCTGTGCAATGGAAATCTTTTTATGGAAGTGGTTCATCATATATTCCAATGCCGGGCGGATCTGTTCCCCGTAGTCAGTCTCTTCTTCTTTTTGGCGCAAGATCCCATCGTCCGTTTCTAAAAGCCAGAAAAAGCGCATAAGCTCACTTTTCAGCAAAAGCTCCGGGCAGGGACAGTCCTTTAGGGCGCAGGAAAATATCTGTTTTGCGCTGCATTCCAGTAAGGGGTAGTTTTTGGCGCTTTTGGGGATCAGGGGAGTGATCTTGCGGGCGCCGTTTATTAAGGGGCGGATATATTCTATGGTGCAGCGGTCGTGGACATTTGCCCCAAGGATGATGGGGCTGAACACAAGCGCATGATAAACAAGCCCGCTTTTGGGGTCAGGGTAAGCGGCATGGAGCATGTTAGGGGGAAGAAGGATCAGGTCGCCTTTTTCGGCGGTGAAGGTTTCGCCGCCACAGGTAAACTCCCCCATTCCGCAGGATATGTAATTCAGCTCAAACTCACTGTGCCAGTGCATGGGAACGCTCATGAAGGAGTAGGGAAGACTGCATTTGTAATAGCTGTATGGAACATAGGCGGTGCTGTGCTGCCGCATTTCCCGGGTTTCGTTTCCTGGTAAGATCATATCGGCTCCTTAAAAGTAGGATAGTATCAGTTTTTAAGAGTATAACAGTTGCCAGAGTGGTTTTGCAATAGTATGATACTAACCAAAGAGATTTAGTGCGTATATAGCAGGAGGTTAGTGATGAGATTTGAAAAAGACAATGGGGCGCTTGTGTTCTTCCGAAAAGGGGAGCAGGTACGGATCGAGCCCTGGGGAAAAAATTCATTCCGCGTACGGGCCGGCATGCGGCCAAAGTTTACAGGCAGCCGCTGGGCTTTGACGGAGGAAGTGGAGGAAGTAAAGACACAGATTCTGGTGGAAGAGGTGGATCATTGGGTCGGCGACGGGAGCATAGATAAGAGGGAGAGGGCGACCATCGTAAACGGCCGCATAAAAGCGGTGGTGAACCATGCCGGAGTCATCACTTTTTACAAGGACGATCATGTGATCCTGCGGGAATATTTCAGGCTTTATGACGGAACCATTTCCAAGGAGAGCCGTTGTCTGAAGATAATTAACCGGCGGTGGAAAGGCATCATAGGGGGATCGGAGTATGCCCTTAACGTAAAGTTTGAGAGTAATAAAGGGGAAAAGATCTTCGGGATGGGCCAGTACCAGCAGGAGTGCATGGACTTGAAGGGCTGCGTGTTAGAGCTTGCCCACCGCAATTCCCAGATCTGCGTTCCTTTTGCCGTTTCTTCCCTTGGTTATGGCTTTTTGTGGAACAATCCGGCGGTAGGACGGGTCACGTTCGGGAACAATTACTATGAATGGATCGCCAGATCTACAAAAGAGATGGATTATTGGATCACGGCCGGGGAAAATCCAAGGGAGATTCTTGAAAATTATACGGCGGTGACAGGCCGTGCCGGAAAGTTTCCTGAGGAATTGATGGGCCTTTGGCAGTGCAAGCTGCGCTACCGTACCCAGGAAGAGGTGCTTACGGTAGCAAGACAGTACCAGAAGGAAGGCATTAAGATTGACCAGATCGTTATCGACTTTTTCCACTGGACGCTGCAGGGAGACTGGAAATTCGACAAAACATACTGGCCGGATCCTAAGGCCATGGTGGACGAGCTTCATTCCATGGGGATCAAGGTCATTGTATCCGTCTGGCCTTCCGTGGACCGCAAGTCGGAAAACTTCGGGCCCATGATGGAGCGGGGGCTCCTTATGAGGACTGAGCGGGGGGCGGCCCAGACTTATGATTTCCAGGGAGACTGCGTGGAGATTGACGTCTTTAACCCGGAGACAAGAAAGTATGTGTGGGAAGTCTGCAAAAAGAATTATTATGATTTCGGTATCGACGCTTTCTGGCTGGATAATTCCGAGCCGGATCTGGGGGAATATGATTTTGAAAATTACCGCTATTATGACGGACCTGCGCTTTCCGTCAGCAACCTTTATCCCCAGATGTTCAGTCGGACATTTTATGATGAGATGAGCAGGGATAACGATTCTGTAGTGAATCTGCTCCGGTGCGGATGGGCAGGATCGCAGAAGTACGGAAACGTGATCTGGTCAGGGGATGTGCCAAGCACCTTTGAAGCCTTTGCGGATCAGATACAGTGCGGCTTAAATATGGGCCTTGCGGGGATCTCCTGGTGGACGACGGATGTAGGCGGGTTCATGACAGATGATGTGAACGACCCGGATTTCAGGCAGCTTTTGATCCGCTGGTATCAGTTTGCGGTGTATTCTCCGGTGCTTCGGATGCATGGAGACAGAGGGCCTTACAATATCCCGCCGTTAGATGACCGGGATTGGGGCGGCGGTTACCTGCACACCGGCCAGCCCAACGAGCTTTGGAGCTATGGGGAGGAGAACTACGCAATTATGCGTAATTACTATGACATCCGCATTTCCATGCACGATTATATTAAGTCATTGTATGAGGAAGCCAGCAGGAACGGTTCTCCGCTGCTTCGGGCAATGTTTTATGAGTTCCCGGAGGATGAGAAGTGCTGGGAGCTGCAGGATCAGTATATGTTCGGCAGCAGGTATCTTGTGGCGCCAATCCTTAAGCTGGATCAGTTCAGCCGGGAAGTGTACCTGCCAAAGGGGCAGTGGAGGCTGACATCCCAGGGAGAAATTTTCGAAGGCGGCCGCAGCGTGACGGTGGATGCGCCGATCACGTATATGCCGGTGTTTGAGAAGTTGTCATAAATAAAAGAAAATATGTGGTAAAGGGGAGCAGTCCGTGATTGCGGCGGAATGCTTCCCTTTCTTTTCTTTAGAGAAAGGAATTGAGATTTGGTGAATAAATATTTAAACTCATATAAAAAACTAACATCAAAAGAAAGAATTTAACGCTTGACATATACGGCTACATATAGTAGTCTATATACAAGACTACTACATGTAGCCTGTATGGAGGAAATAATAATGCAAGAAATGCAATTAGGTGTTATTGAGGCAAAGTTTGCGGATATGATTTGGGCGTATGAACCTGTTACTTCATCAGAACTTGTAAAACTTTCTGCAGTAGAATTTAACTGGAAACGTACCACCACGCACACAGTAATACGCAGATTATGCGATAAAGGGCTTTTCCGGAACGATAACGGAGTGATCCGCACCGTTATTTCGAGACAGGATTTTTATGCTAACCAAAGCCGAAAATATGTAGATGAAGCTTTTAATGGTTCTCTGCCCGCTTTTATTGCCGCTTTTACCAAATATAGTTCTTTGACATCGGAAGAGGCTGATGAA
>CAJULP010000106.1 GCA_910587295.1 uncultured Lachnospiraceae bacterium
ATGGCAATCTGTCTTTTTGTGCTGCTTGAATACAGACAAGTCTTCCTTTAAAAGAAAAATCAGGCAGAGATAGGCGTTGCAATATCCCTGCCTGAAGAAAAGCCAGTAAGTCAATGCCTTAACTAAATGACATTGGTCTTGAAGTACCTTTCTTTCTTAATCAAAAAAGACTGCAGGATGATGGTGTCAGGAAAATTCTTTCTTGTAGCGTTTGGATCGCTTTTACTTTATACATTGTTCATTCACTTTGGTTATCTGAACTTCATGGGAGACAATGCCAATAGTTACAATGTATATCTCTATGATCCGGCAGGAACCTATACGCAGGTGCCGCCGATGATCCATTCGGTAACCTCCAGGGAAGAACTGGATGAGGCGCTTGCCGGGGATGCAAGCGGCGGTGTCGGAATCCATGTAAAGGATGGGAACCCCAATATTGTACTTTATGCAGGAACGGAAAAAGTTGACCGGCATAGAGCAGACTATGCATTCTCACTTTTGTATTCCGGCAGAGAATATAAGCCGGAAACAGTGGGGCAAAATACCCCGGAAATGAAACAGCGCAGAGAGATCACCTGTGAACTGCTGTTTATTGAGATCGCTGCCGTAGGATTTCTGGGGATTGCGTCGGTGCTGTTTAAAGAAAAACAGATGGGAGTGATACGCGTCCATGCTATTATGCCTTTGAAAAGGAGACTGTTTGTATTTTCTAAGATCGTCCTTTTTCTGCTCACGGATCTGGCTTTCGCAGCTTTGATGACACTGTTGAATGTCGGATTTACAGAAGCCGGAGACGTTTTATTTGCTATATTGATACAGACAGGGATTTTGTCTCTGGTCATGTCACTTGCAGGCTTTGGCTGCGCAATGCTGTTAAAAGATTTTAAGCAATTTTCACTGGCTTATCTGGTGATCACGCTTTTAACCGCAACACCGGTTTTCCTGTCAGCCAACACTGCAATTAAAATGGATTGGATCATTTACCATCCCTTTTATCATGTGTATATGGGGCTGAAAAATGCTTTTTTCGGTACGCCCGTTACAAACCCGGTTTATTACATCTGTGTAGTGTGTGTCATTATTTTACTCTTTGGCATTGCCACTATGGCATTTCATAAAGAGATGAGAAGGGAGGGCTGACCGTGAAAGGGTTGATCTATCAGTTAAAAAGTGTCTGGAAAGATAAGTTTTGCATCATGTCGTTTCTCCTGCCTATTGTGGCAGCTATGCTGCTGAATATAGCCGGCTCCATCGACCTGTCTTCTTTAGGCGAATATTATTTTTGTGTGGTTGATGGTGAGGTTACGGATGAGACCAGGGAGTGGCTTATGGGGTACGGCGATGTCACAGTGTGCCCAACGAGGGAGGAATGGCTTTCGGCGATCAGGGAGCCGTCCACCAATCTGATCGGCGTAGAGGGGAGTGGAGAGGGTATCAGGACTGTTTTGGCCGGTGACGAATTACCAATATGGCAACAGGCAGCAGCCACACTTCCGGCTCTCTATGAACAGCGGAAAGCGGCGGCAGAGGTCAGCATACAGACTTTGGAACAGCCTGACGTACTGGCAGGATTTCAATTCATTTTTATAGCGATGATCCTGATTGTTGCTATGTTCATGGGCTGTACCTTTAATGCGATGAACATTATTTCCGAAAAAGAAGATGGTGTTGCGCTGATAAATGAAATACTGCCTATGACGCCCAGGCAATATGTGATCCAGAAAATTTTTGTGGGGTTTGTGCTTGGCTGTCTGTCCGCAATGGTTACGGCGGCAATCTGTTTTAAGCTTTCCCCCGCAGGAGCGGCGGCCATGTTTGTGCTGACGGTATTGTCGGCTTTTGTGGCGGCTCTGGCAGGTCTCTTTGTTGGCCGCATTTCGGAAGGGATGATGACGGGCGCTGCCTATATCAAAATTGTTATGATCATATTCATGGCGGTTCCTCTGTTGAAATATCTGGCAGTGGGGGGAAACAAAGTGCTTTCATACATTTGCTTTCTTATCCCGTCCAGCGCTGCTTTTGAGGGGATTATGGATCTGGCGAATGGCGGTATGGCAACCGCAGGCAAGGATATGGTGATCCTTGCGGTTCATGGTATTGGGTGGTTTTTACTCTATTTATTCCTGTCCGGGCGGCAGAAAAAGAATATGTAAATGATAGGAGTACAGACACTGCACAGAAAATAGAATTTAATGGAATTGCCTGCATTTTTATGATAAAATTTAAAAAGACAAATGTAAACCAGAATGTGGAATAGGAGATAGCTAAAAATGATTTCAGCGATTTATGATCGGCGAAGTATAAGGAAATTCACGGACAGGCCTATATCTCAAGAAGATATTACAGATATTATCCAAAGCGGAATAAAAGCGCCTTCTTCTAAAAACAGACAACCGTGGAAATATATTGTGGTTCAGGGAAATGCGAAAGAAGAAATGCTAAAGGTTTTCCGCCAAGGAATTGAGCGGGAAGAAAAGGACAATGCTTTACTTCCGCTAAGCAAACAACACATAGCTGCAGCAAAATATACGGTAGATATCATGGCAGAAGCGCCAATCATAGTTTTTGTTGTTAATTCGCTGGGGAAAAGTATTTTAACAGAATTAACACCGGAAGAACATGTTTATGAAATTTGCAACATCCAATCAATCAGTGCTTCTATACAAAATATGCTTCTAGCCGCTACGGAGAAGGGAATAGGCAGTCTTTGGATATGCGACATTTATTTTGCATATTCAGAACTGTGTAAATGGTTGGACAGTGACGGTCAACTTATTGCGGCTATTGCGTTTGGTTATCCAAATGAATTTCCGAAAGAAAGGCCGCGTAAGAAGCTTGAAGATATTGTGGAGTGGAGAAATTAGCGTCAACAGATTTATAGCCATGATGGCAGCAGCCTTTTTTGGTTTTGCGTTGTATGATGCGGGATTGAAACCGGCACGTCCTGGTGAGCTGCACTTCGAAGGATATAAGTGCTATGCCCCCAGGACCAGAAAAGTGCCCGGGGTTTTTATCTGAAAGATAGGCGGCAGCTGGATTGCAAGGATTAGGAAGAAAGATGCAGGTTATGGGTGTGTGATAGCATATCCTTGCATACCGCTATGCGATTGCTATTTTTCTTTTGATTTCCGCAACTTCCTTTTTCAGCTTGTCAAATTCGATGGCGAGATAATTGACTTTTACTTCATAGGCCAGATTTTTATCTGCTGCAGGAATAGTCAGATTAAGCTTGTTTGTTAATTCAATAAAATTCTCGGCGATTATTTGGATATTTTTGTCCGTGCCATTTTCAATATGTAATTCAATGCCTCTTACTCGCCGGTTTAAGTCTTGTATTTCAGATTTCATATCCTGCATTTCGGATTTCATATTTTGTATTTCGGATTTCATGTTCTGCATTTCAGATTTCATGTTCTGCATTTCGGATTTCATGTTCTGCATTTCAGATTTTATGCTTTGCATTTCAGGTTTTATGCCTTGCATTTCTGAAAGAATCAAATCCAGTTTTTCGCTGTCTGTCATAGGATCACCGCCTTTTTAAATAATTTAGTTGCTGACATAAGAAATTGTAACACATCCAAAACGAAAAGTCTACTAAAATAATAAAAAAAATACTAAAATTCGTTTGATACAAGCTCCCCTAACTGTTTCAGGAATAGTTGTAAACGGTTGACATAATTTTTTAAATATAGTAAGGTGTATTAAGTGGAAAAATGCCCTGAGAAAAATGGATAGAGGTTACCAATGAAAAAATATAATCGTATATGGATGATCATAATGAGCATGCTGCTGCTTTTTTGCCAGCCGCTTACCGTGTCAGCTACAGAGCCCTCCGCGGAACAGGAAAGTGAAACGGAGGAAGATGAAGGCGATCTTCAGGATGAGGAAGAAAGCGGTTCCCCGGAAGCTGACGGGCAGGAAGGGGAAGATGCTGATGAAGATGAGGTGGAAGCAGATCCAGAAGAATATGCGGAACTGGAAGCTGTCATAAATGAAGCAAAGGAAAGCCTTAAGGCGGTCACAAGCCAGGAGACGGTGATGGCGCTTGTGTTTCTTTGTGATACCTATGGCGTGAGGGAGACCCCAGGGGAAGACGGGAAAGTCAGCGTCAGGGTGCCTACCGGAACGACCGTGCAGATAGACGGGTTCGAGCTGGATGAGGAGTGGAACATCTGGTATCACGTTTCCCTTACTTATAATGACCGGAACTATTCAGGCTATATAGACCGGAATTATCTGGCATATTCCAATGAGGCTTTCCTTGCCTGGGAAGATGTCTGTTTTCCGAAGTCATCCATGTTTACCACGTATGAGGGCGGATCTTTGGATGTGGAACAATTTCCGGCTTCCTATAAAAGCAAATTGACCCAGCTAAAACAGGCGCATCCCAATTGGATTTTTGTAAAGCAGGACACCGGGCTGGATTGGCAGACCGTAGTTAAAAATGAAAATTACCAGGACAGGAACCTGATCAGTTCTATTATGGGTGATGCCTATAAAAACGGGTTGTATGGCTCCGGATGGTATTATGCATCGAAAGAGGCGGTGGAATATTATCTGGATCCCAGAAATTTCCTGGATGATACCAGGATCTTTCAGTTTGAACAATTGACTTATAATCCGTCTTACCATTCTAAATCTGCTGTAGATAAGATTTTAAGCACTACCTTTATGAAAGGGGAGCTGCCGGGAGCCGGGATGAGCTATGCGTCTGCCTTTTATGAAATTGGCGTGAAGCTGAAGGTAAGCCCGTTCCATTTAGCGTGCCGGGTTTATCAGGAACAGGGGAAGGGAACTTCCGCTTTGATATCCGGAACATACAGCGGCTATGAAGGGTACTATAATTATTATAATATCGGCGCTACAGGAAAAACAACGGAAGAAAATGTAAAGAGCGGGTTGGAGAAAGCGAAAAAAGAGGGATGGAATACCCGTTATAAGTCATTAAATGGCGGGGCGGTGATCTTGTCAAAGGAGTATATATTAAAAGGGCAGGATACGCTGTACCTTCAAAAGTTTGATGTGGATCCAAGCTTTAGCGGCTTATATTGGCACCAGTATATGCAAAATATTATGGCGCCTTACACGGAATCCCAGATGGTAAAGAGGGCATATACAGAGACCGGTTCCCTGGACAATCCTTTTGTGTTCAAGATTCCGGTTTACAATAATATGCCGTCCGCCGCCTGTCCGGTGCCGGGAACGGCATCGACGCCAAAACCCACAGCAACTGCAACGCCTACAGCGGTACCGACTGCAACGCCAACGGCACGGCCTACACCAACGGCGTCCGCATCCCCGACCGCAACACCGTCGGCGATACCGTCCGAAACTCCAAGTGAAAGGCCTACCGTGCAGCCAACATTGAGACCAACGGTGAAGCCGACAGCGGCATCGACTGCAACACCAACGGCGGCATCCGCAACTCCCGGTGCGACGCCAACCGCTGCGCCGTCGGTGACACCTGTAGAGAAACCAACGCAAAAACCCATAACGACCCCGACAGAAACTCCGGCGAAGAAGCCGACGGCGTCACCAACGAACATACCTTCAGTATCACCAACGAAAAAGCCGCTGGTGACGGCGACACCGACTGTCAGGCCCACAGCAAAACCAACGGAAGTGCCGACTGCGGCACCCACAGCAAAGGCGACAGCATCGCCGACAACAAAACCGACGATATCGCCAACAACAAAACCGACGGTATCGTCAACAGAAAAACCGACGGCATCGCCCACAACAAAACCAACGGCATCGCCTACATTAAAGCCAACAGCATCCCCGTCGGCAGGCACAACGCCAACAGCTGCTGTGGCACCTACAGCGTCGGCATCGCCCACAGCCACGGCAGTGCCAACAGCAAAACCGACGCCAACGCAAAAACCGACTGCGGCACCTACGGCAAAGCCAACGCAAAATCCGGCCAGGGAGCCTGAAGATGAGCCGCCTGTTGTTACGGTGGAAGTCGTCAGGACACCGGAACCTACCCCGGCAGAAACTACTGCGCCGGCAGCGCAGGCATCGGCAGAACCGGCACAGCCGCCTGCAGGGCAGCAAGATACGGAAACAGAGGTCACGGTTACGGCGGCAACCCCGAAGCCACAGACGGCGCCGGAAGATAAGTCAGTCGTTACGTTTGATATGAGTGACAATAGTATGGTGTATACCCAGACTTTAGAGCAGATCAGGGAACAGGGGAAAAAAGTTACCCTGGAAATGGGGAACGGGATCGTATGGCGGATGGATGGAAGCACCATGGGAGAAGCGCCGCTTAACGATATTGATTTTAAAGTCACCATGGGAAAGAGCGGCATTCCGAAGTTAAAGAAGGATGCCTTGACAGAAGGGGAAAACTATGTTGAGCTTTCCCTGGCCCATGACGGCGGGTTCGGGTTTACGGCAGTGTTGTCCGTGACGCTTGAAAACGCACAGCCCGGACAATACGCAAACCTGTTTTATTATGATGAAACGGAAGGAGAGTTTCAGTTTATGTGCGCTTCCATAGTGGGAAGCACAAAAGAAGCCAGTTTTGAATTTGCCCATGCTTCCGATTATATCATCATCATCAGCGATGACATAAAAGAAAATCTGCTGGAACTTAAGGCGCCGCAGATGGAAGAAGCGGAGCGGATCATTCAGGAAGAGTTAAACAATCCTGCAAATGAGAAACCGGCCGAGGAGCCGAAAAAAGCGGCTGGAATCATTACGCTGATCATTTTAGGGAGTATAGCGGTTGTGATTGCTATATACCTGATTTTCAGGAAAAAGGATGAGTAAAAAGAGACGCCATGGGGGAAACCTTGTGGCGTTTCTGGCAGCGGATATCCTCCGAAAAGAAACCTTGTAATAGGTTATGGCAGGGGGTAAAATAAAAACGTGTAAAATTTTCATAAAGGAGCAGCAGGATTATGGATCATGACATAAAAGATTATCCTTATTTATATGAGACTCACATGCACACCAGCCAGGCAAGCGCATGCGCCAGGCAGCCGGGCGCCGCCATGGCGAAAGCGGCAAAGGATGCCGGATATGCGGGAGTGATCGTCACGGATCACAGCTGGTACGGGAATCACTGCATCGATCATTCCCTGCCGTGGGAGCAGTGGATCGAAGCTTTTTGCATGGGATATGAGGATGCCAAAAGATGGGGGGATGAAAACGATTTTTCCGTATTTTTTGGCTATGAGTCAAACTACGGGGGAACGGAGTTTTTAATCTACGGTGTGGATAAAGAGTGGCTGATTGGGCATCCGCAGATCAAAGACATATCAATAGAAGGGCAGTTTCGGCTGATCCATGAAGCAGGCGGCCTGGTGATCCATGCCCATCCTTACAGGGAAGCGGATTACATTAAGGAAATACGGCTGTTTCCGGAGTATGTGGACGGGGTGGAGGCGGTAAATGCCACCCATTCAAACCCTAAGAGCGAGAAACATAACCGGGCTGTGTTTGACCAATATGCAGCGGAGTATGCAAGAAAGTATGACCTGCCTTTGATGGCAGGGTCGGACATCCATGATATCCCTCTTTTAGGGGGCGGGATGGCTTTTAAGCGGAAATTAAAATCCATTGAAGACTTTTGTCAGGCAATTCGTACCGGTGAAGATTATATCCTTACAAACGGTGACAAGTGGTTTGATAAACATGGGGGATTACTGTGAAAAATAAATTTTTCACAGACAAATTTGTGCTTGCGCCCAAATTTGCAGGCTTTTGACAACATGGGGGATTACTATGAGGTTTTTGCACATTTCGGATTTGCATATCGGCAAAGTGGTAAATGATTTTTCCATGCTGGAGGACCAGCGGTTTCTCTTAGGGCAGATTGCAGGGATCGCAGAAGAAAACCGGGTGGATGCGGTGGTCATAGCAGGGGATGTATACGACAGGGCAATCCCTTCCGGGGAAGCGGTGACGGTATTTGACCGTTTTTTGACGGAATTATCCTCTTGCGGCATCGGGGTCTTAATGATAAGCGGCAACCATGATTCACCGGAGAGGTTAAGCTTTGGGAGAAAGCTTTTGAAAGGGCAGGGGATCCATATTGCGGGGGTACAGGAAGAAGGCCTGATAACAGTAGAATTTTGGGAGCCGGAACCGGGATCGCCGCGAAAGCAGATCCTTACCCAGTTTGTGCTGCTCCCATTTTTAAAGCCTTCTCAGATGGATGCCTCCGCCAGCGAAGAAGCGGTGAAAAAGGCATTGGCGGGATATTGGGAAGAAGAAAAAAGAGCGGGGAAGAAGAAAAAGAACCGGGTGCTTGTCACTCACTTTTTTGTCACGGACAGCGGACGTGAGCCGGAGCTTTCTGACAGTGAGACTACCGTCCATGTAGGCGGTCTTGATAACGTGGATGCCTCTGTTTTTGCGGGCTTTGATTATACGGCCCTGGGCCATATCCATAAGCCGCAGCAGGTTGGCGGCCATCCCATCTGGTATGCCGGTTCGCCCCTTAAGTATTCTTTTGGGGAGACCGGGCAGGATAAGTGCGCACTGCTGGTTACCCTGGGGGCAGAGGGACTTTCTGAAGTAAAACCAATCTTACTTCGGCCTATGCGGGAGATGCGAAAGGTCAGCGGCAGCCTGAAAGAACTGTTGGACCAGGGGTCTGGGGAGCGAAGGGAGGATTACATACAAGCCATCCTTTCCGACCAGGGGGAGCTGATCGACCCCATTGGCACGCTGCGGAGTGTTTACCCGAATATCATGCAGATTCTCAGGAAGACAAAGGAGCAGGAGGGGGAGAGGGAAGCTTTTGAAACATCCGTAAGCCGTCAGCTTTTAAAGAAGCGGGATGGACTTTCCTTGTTTGAGGATTTTTACCGGGAGGTAAGGGGAGAAGAGCTCACCTTAGAGGAAAAAGAATTTATGGGAAACCTTGTGAAGGAACTGGAAGGGGCGGGGATATGAAGCCGGTCAGATTAACCATATGCGGCTGGGGACCGTATAAAGGAAAACAGGAGATTGATTTTACCGGGCTGGACAAGAGGGGGCTGTTTTTGGTCACAGGTCCTACGGGAGCCGGCAAGACTACTATATTTGACGCCATCACTTATGCGCTTTACGGGAACATGAGCGGAAGTATGCGGGAAAAAGGGAGCGTGCGGAGTGATTTTGCGGCGGCGGATACGCCAACCTTTGTGGAACTTGTGATGACCCATGGGGGCAGGGAATATACCCTGTACCGGAACCCGGAATATCTGCGTCCCAGGAAGCGTCAGCCGGGTACGGCCGGCGTAAAGGGGGATCCGGATAAGGCGGGAAATACCGGACTTGTAAAAGAAAAAGAAAGAGCGGTCCTTACAGAGCCGGAGGGAAAGAAGGTAGAAGGGGGCAGTGAGGTGACAAGGCGCATCCAGGAGCTTTTGCGGCTGGATTACCGGCAGTTTAAGCAGTTGTCCATGATCGCCCAGGGGGAGTTTGCAAAGCTTTTTACGGCGCTTCCTGCGGAAAAGATAAAGATCTTCCGGGAATTGTTTGACACGGATCTGTATGAGCGGATGGCGTCAGCCTTAAGGGGAAAGTCTCTGGATCTTTATAAACAGGTGATGGAGTGCAGGAACAAGATGGACGAGTATATCGACATGCTCACAGGCAGCCGGGTATTTTCCGGGGAGGATGAGGAACGCAACTGGCAGGAACTGACCGCTTCCGGCAGTTACTATTATGAAGGGGTCATAGAGTTTTTGGCAGGCCGGCTCCAGGTGGGAAAAGAAGAGTATAGGAAGGTTCAGAAACAGTTTGAAATCTATGAGCGGGAAGCAGGGAAACTGACGGAAAAAGCGGAAAGAGCAAAACGTGCGCAAAGCCTTTTGGAGCAGCTTCAAAAGGAAATCCAAAAGAGGGAGGAACTTGCCCGAAGAAAGCCTGACATGAAGCAAAAGGGAGAACGGCTGGCGAAACAGGAAACCGCCGCCGCCTTAAGAGTGGATGAAATGCAAAAGCAGGCGGCAAAGGAGCAGGCTGTACGGATGGAAAAGCAGATCCGGGTGAAGGAGGAAGAAATCCAATTTCTGAAATTGCAGAAAGACGCAGGAACTTTTGTTTATGAAAATCGGAACCGGATACAAGCCCTTTACCAAATGGAAGGAAAAATCAAAGAGCTTTCTGCCTTGCATGAGGAGCTGGCAAAGGAGTACCAAGAAGAAAAAAGGGAGCTGAAAAAGCTCCAGCAGGAATATCTGGCGGCAGAAGATAAGGAGAATATGGAAAAGGAAGCCTATGAGCGTGCTGAAAAAATGTACCGCCATGGGATTGCAGGGATTTTAAGTGACAGACTTAAAGAAAATGAGCCCTGTCCGGTATGTGGATCGCGGCACCATCCTTCTCCGGCAGACAAGGGAGAGAATCTGCCCGATGAGGAGAAAGTAAAGGAACTTAAGGCGGCTTTTGAGCGCAGGCAGCAAAAGCGGATCCTCCTTCATGGACAGACAGCGTCTCATGCGGCAAAAGCAAAGGAGAGCGAAAAAAAGCTGGAAGAATGCTTAGGGCAGAAAGAAAGGCTTGAGAAAGATTTTAAGGAGGAAAAAGAGAGCTTTCGTGACTATGTTAAAGAACACAAAGAATCTGAGTTTCTTGGCAGAGTGAAGGAGCAGGAGCAGATCTTTGCTGTTTTAGAGGAAAAGCAAAGCGCATTCAAACAGCAGCAGGAAGAATTTGTCACACAGGCAAAACAGGCAGAGAGGTTATGTGAGAAGTGGCAGGAACGGCTGAAAAACGCAGGTTTTTCAAAAGAGGAAGACTATCAAAATGCGCTGGCAGCCCCAAAAGAGGTACAAAAGCTCAGGGAAGAAATCCAAAGTTATCAGCAGGAATGCCATGCGAATAAGGAAATGACCGAACACCTGAAAAGAGAGACAAAAAACTTAAAACAGGAGGATCTGGCGGAAATACAGTCTCGGCTTGCAGAACAAAACCGGCAGAAACAGCAGGTGCTTGATCGGCAGATGGAGCAGGGGAAACGCCTTAATCTGATAGAAAAGAGCCTGTCTTCATTAAAGGAAAAGCAAAGACAGCTTACTCTTTTAATGAAAAGGTACAGCATGTTAAAAGAGTTAGACGATGCCGCAAATGGGAATAATAAAAAACGGCTGGTGTTTGAACAGTATGTGCTGGCATCTTATTTTGAAGATATCCTTAAGGCTGCCAACATAAGGCTCCACCTGATGAGCGGGGGGCGGTATGAGTTAAGGCGCATGGAGCGGGTGAGTGACGGGCGCAGCAAGGATAATCTGGAAATGGAAGTGATGGATTATTATACGGGGCGGTACCGCTCCGTGAAGACCTTATCCGGTGGGGAAAGCTTTAAGGCGTCTTTGGCCCTTGCTCTTGGTATGAGCGACGTGGTCCAGGCCCTAAGCGGCGGGATCCGGGTAGAGGCTTTGTTTATTGACGAGGGGTTCGGGAGCTTGGATGGGGAATCCCTGGAACAGGCATGTCTGACTTTGCAGACGCTGGTGGAGAAGGACCGTCTGGTCGGGATCATTTCCCATGTGCCGGAGCTGGCAGAAAAAATAGAAAGCAAAATACACATCCGCAAAACAAATACTGGAAGCAGTATTGAAGTTATGGTATTCTGATAATAAGAATGGAAAAAGAAAGGAACAGCAAATTGGAAAACAAATATGATGTGATCATTATCGGTGCAGGCCCGGGCGGGATTTTTTGCGCCTATGAACTTATGGATAAGAACAGGAATCTGAAAGTGCTTATGGTGGAAAAGGGGCGTTCTATTGAAAAAAGGCAATGCCCGAAACGTACCACGAAGCAGTGTGTGGGCTGTAAGCCCTGTTCCATTACCACTGGTTTTGCGGGAGCAGGGGCATTTTCTGACGGGAAGCTTTCCCTATCCCCGGATGTGGGCGGGAATCTGCCATCTATCCTTGGGTATGACGAGACGGTCAAACTGATCAGGGAGTCGGATGATATTTACTTAAAATTCGGCGCCGATACCGGCGTTTATGGTGCGGACCGGCAGGCGGAGATCCGGGAGATCAGAAGAAAGGCCATTGTGGCGAATTTAAAACTGGTGGAATGTCCTATCCGCCATCTGGGAACGGAAGAAGGCTATAAGATTTATGAAAAACTCCAGCATCATTTAGAGGAACAAGGGGTTACCTTGCTTTTCCATACCATGGTGGAAGAAATTCTGGTGGAGGACGGAAGGGCAAAGGGGATCAAGACCGACAAAGGGGAAACCTTCTATGGGGATGAGATCGTCTCGGCGGTAGGCCGGGAAGGTGCGGACTGGTTTAAGGATAAGTGCGCACAGATTGGGATTGAGACCAGGCCGGGAACGGTGGACATCGGTGTCCGTGTGGAAGTCCGGGATGAGATCATGCAGTTTTTAAATGAAAATCTATATGAAGCAAAGCTGATCTACCATACCCCTACGTTTGACGATAAGGTGAGGACTTTCTGTACCAATCCTTCCGGCGAAGTGGCAACGGAATATTATGAAGGCGGCCTTGCGGTGGTAAACGGCCATGCGTATAAATCCAAAGAATACAAGACGAACAATACTAATTTTGCAATATTAGTCAGTAAAAACTTTACCAAGCCTTTTAAGACTCCTATTGAGTATGGCAAGCATATCGCCCAGCTCTCCAACATGCTCTGCGGCGGAAAAATCCTGGTGCAGACCTTTGGAGATTTCAGGAGAGGGAGAAGGACAACAGAGGAGCGGCTTTGCCGTAACAATCTGATTCCCACCTTAAAAGATGCGGTGCCAGGTGACCTTTCCCTGGTGTTCCCTCACAGGATCATGGTGGACATAGAGGAGATGCTTCTTGCCCTTGACAAGATTACGCCGGGGATTGCGGCGGATGAGACCTTGCTTTACGGGGTGGAAGTGAAATTTTATTCCAATCGGGTAATCGTGGATAAGGATTTCCAGACCAGCATCAAAGGCCTTCGGGCTATCGGCGACGGCGCCGGTGTGACAAGAGGGCTGCAGCAGGCTTCCGCCAACGGGATCAGCGTGGCAAGAAGCATCCTTTCCGGTGTGGGCAAGGGCAGCTTATGATGAGAAACTTTAAAAGGTTCCTTGTCCTTTTCTTCGGCACCTTGTTTTTGCTTTTGGAAGGGGGCTGCGGGAAAACAGAGGGAGATACCAAGCTGGTGCTTTACACCGGGTTCAAAAAGGATGAGGTGTTTCGGATCGAGACCATGTCCTGTATGCTGCCGGAGATCATGGTCTACCTGACCAATACCCAGGACCAGTACGAGAGTGTGTTTGGGAAGGAAATATGGAAGACCGACATGGACGGCATGACCCTGGAGGAGAACATCAAAGAGACCGTGCTGGCCCAGCTGGCCCAGATCAAGACCATGAACCTGCTTGCCAAAAAGCACGGGGTAGAGCTGGATGATAACGAACAGCGGATGGCGCAGGAAGCGGCAAAGGCTTATTATGAATCCTTAAACCAGACGGAGCGGGAAGTCCTGCAGGTGGATGATGAGATTATTACCGGCCTGTATGCGGAATTTGCCCTTGCCAATAAGGTATATGAGTATATCATCAAGGATATCAACCCGGAGATCAGCGATGACGAGGCGAGGACGATCACCGTGCAGTACATTCTGATCAAAACCTTTGCAAGGGACGGAACCGGGAAACGGATTGAGTATTCTGATAACGCCAGGGAGGATGCCCGCCGGAGGGCGGAAGAGCTGCTGGAGCTGGCAAAGCAGGAGGACAGTGATTTTGAAAAACTGGTGCTCCAGTACAGTGAAGGGGATCTTGGGAACGTTTCGTTCGGGAAAGGGGAACAGGATCCGGCTTTTGAGGAAGCGGCTTTTAATTTGGAAACTGGCGAGATCAGCGGGATCGTCACAACCCAGTCCGGCTTTAATATCATCAAATGTATCAATACCTTTAATCGGGAAGAAACGGACAGCAATAAGATCAAGATCGTAGAGGAAAGAAAGGAAGAGGTGTTCGGTCAGGAGTATGACGCTTTTATCACTTCCCTGACAAGGACTTTAAACGAGGATTTGTGGAAGCAGGTCAAATTTATTGAAAACGAGGAAGTGACCACCAAGGATTTCTTTGATATTTATAACGAATATTTCAGTTAATAAAAATTTTAGAATTGGAAAAAGCCCGTAAATGCGGCATTTTTGAAGAATTATTAGCACTCATTGTAAATGAGTGCTAATTTTTGCTTGACTTTTGGACAAAAGGGAACTACACTTTATTTTAGTTTCAAAGGTGTACGAAAAGATTGAAAAAGGAGTGATTTATCGTGGCAGAAAAACACGGGAACCTATCGATTAACAGTGAGAATATTTTTCCAATCATTAAAAAGTGGCTGTATTCCGACCATGACATTTTTTTCAGAGAGCTGATCTCTAATGGCTGTGACGCCATTACCAAGCTGAAAAAGCTGGACATGATGGGGGAATATACCCTGCCCGACGGCTATCAGGGGAAAATTCAGGTACTTGTTAATCCGGAAGAAAAGACGCTGAAATTTATTGATAACGGTATTGGTATGACGGCGGATGAGGTGGAGGAGTATATCAACCAGATTGCTTTCTCCGGGGCGACGGACTTTATCGAAAAGTATAAGGATAAAGCCAATGATGACCAGATCATCGGGCATTTTGGACTTGGTTTTTATTCTGCGTTTATGGTAGCGGATGCGGTCCATATCGACACCCTTTCCTGGCAGCAGGACGCAAAGCCGGTACACTGGGAATGTGACGGCGGCACGGAATTTGACATGAAAGAAGGCGACAGGACACAGGTCGGTACCTCGATCACCCTGTTTATCAACGAGGATGTGCTGGAGTTTTGTAACGAATACAAGGCGAAGGAAGTGATCAAGAAATATTGTTCCTTCATGCCTACGGAAATTTATCTTTCCAAGGAAAATACCAAGGATACACAGACCATTGACGAGGACGAGAAGTTAGATACGGATACCGTTGTGGAGGAGATCAAGCCGGAGAAGGAAGAAGACAAGCTCCGCTATAAGATCATTAAGCGCCCGGAGCTTTTAAACGAGACGATGCCTCTTTGGATGAAGCATCCGAATGACTGTACGAAGGAAGAGTACCTGGAGTTTTATCGCAAGGTGTTCCAGGACTACAAAGAGCCTTTGTTCTGGATCCATTTGAACATGGATTATCCGTTTAATTTAAAGGGGATTTTGTACTTCCCGAAGATCAACATGGAATATGAATCCATTGAAGGTGTGATCAAGCTTTACAATAACCAGGTGTTTATTGCGGACAATATTAAGGAAGTGATCCCGGAATTTTTGATGCTGCTTAAGGGCGTGATCGACTGTCCTGACCTGCCTCTTAATGTGTCAAGGAGCGCATTACAGAACGATGGCTTTGTAAATAAAATATCCGATTATATCACCAAGAAGGTGGCGGATAAGCTTTCCGGTATGTGCAAGACCGAGAAGGAAGAGTATGATAAATATTGGGATGATATCAGCCCGTTTATCAAATTCGGCTGCCTTAAGGATGACAAGTTCTGTGAAAAGATGACAGATTATATCCTGTTTAAGAATTTAGAGGGCAAGTACCTGACACTCCCTGAATGCCTAGAGGTCAATAAGACGGATCCGGACGAGGTTTCCGAGGAGGAAAAGAAGGACGGGGAAGAGTCCGGACAGCCGGAAGTCGTGGATGCGGACGGCAATGTGATCAGTGGGGATGCGGATACAGAGGATCTGGAGGAATCTTCATCCGAAGAGGAAGAAGGGTCTGAAGAAGAAAAGAAAGAAAAAGTCATTTATTACGTGACCGACGAGCAGCAGCAAGGACAGTACATCAGCATGTTTAAGGCTGCAAAGATGGATGCCGTGATCTTGACTCACAATATCGACCAGCCCTTCATTTCCCAGTTAGAGGCGAAGAATGAAGGCATCAAATTCCAGAGGATCGATGCGGATCTGACCGATACCTTTAAGGCAAAGACCAGTAAGAAGGCGGAAAAGGAACTGGAGGAAGCTGCGGAAGCAATCGGCAAGGTGATGAAGAAAGTTCTAAAAAAAGACAAGATCACCATAAAGGTTGAAAAGCTGAAAAATAAAAAGATCGCTTCCATGGTAACCCTTTCCGAGGAGAGCCGCAGGATGCAGGATATGATGAAGATGTATTCCATGCCCGGAATGGGGATGGGTGATTTTGGCAGGGAAGGCGAGACCCTGGTGTTAAATGCAAGCCATCCGCTGGTACAGTATATCATGGACAACACAGACGGAAAGAATGTGAACATGATCTGTGAGCAGCTGTACGATCTGGCACTGTTGCAGCATTCGCCTCTTGAGCCGGAAGCAATGAGCAAGTTTGTGGCAAGAAGCAATGATATCATGATGCTGCTCACCAAATAAGGAAAATTTATAGCGTTTCCAATGCCTCTGCATACTATATGGTAAGTATATGTGCAGAGGTATTTTTATGCCTGAAAATAATCAAACCAATATACAGGCGGACACACCTTATCTTGGGCAGCTTCAGATTAACGTGACTTCTACGCTTGGCCTGATCCCAATCCAGGATGCCACCGTGACGATTTCCTATACCGGTGTGCCGGATATGGCGGTGGAACAGCTTAGGACCGATTCTTCAGGGCAGACGGAAGTTATAGAGCTGCCGGCGCCGCCGTTAGAATACAGTATGGAGCCGGAACAGGCTAACCAGCCTTATTCGGAATATAACATTCAGGTGGACGCACCGGGCTATGAGTCCGTGATGGTGTCAGGAACGGAAATCCTGCCGGATGTGACGGCGCTGCAGCCGATCCAAATGACGCCCCTAGAGACGGCTCCCCCTGATGAGGAAGAAGTACTGGTAATCCCTGAGCATACCCTTTACGGTGAATATCCTCCCAAGATTCCGGAGGATGAGATCAAGCCGATGGATGAAAGCGGCGAGATTGTCCTTAGCCGGGTGGTGATCCCGGAATATGTGATCGTCCATGACGGTGTGCCGGATGACAGTACAGCCCCTAATTATTACATCAGATACCGGGATTACATTAAAAACGTGGCTTCCTCCGAAATTTACGCTACATGGCCGGAGAATGCGATCTATGCCAATGTGCTTGCGATTATGTCCTTTACGTTAAACAGGGTATATACGGAGTGGTAGCGTAATAAGGAGAATCCGGTAAAAGGTGATTGCACAATATCGGCAGGGGCATTATAATAATGATACAAAAGATAAAACATGTTGGAGGCCTTATGAACAGAATAAAAAGACAAATGACGACCTTAGTTGCGGCGGCAGTGCTGCTTGTTTCCATCGGTACGGGGATTGCTTTCGGTTTCTGCCCCTTAAAGGCAGAGGCGGCGGGGCGGCCGGCAGCGATTTCTTCCTGCCTGATTTCAGGGTCTGAGGTGGTATGCCAGATCGACGCGGGCAGCGTTCCCTATAGCGATGACGGGAAATATTATATTTATGCGGACGAGGTTTATGAGGATGGCCCTACAGGGGATGTGGTGGCCACAGTCAAGGCCGGTTCTTCTGTTTCCGTAAGTTTTCCTCTTAACTATAACGCAGCGGATTCCAATTTAAGCCGTAAGTTCCTGGTGGCAATGAAGCAGGGAGGCCAGATGGTGCAGGTCAGTGATGAGCACTATATTACCAACCCGGAAGCCCTTGCTGCCTATACCGCTAACCGGATGAACACGGGAATCAAAGGGATTCTGCCGGACACCACCAAGTTGGATAATGGTGACCTTGCGGATCTTGGTATCCAGCAGGCAGTCTACAATATGTACCTGGATGATATCTGCTCGGCGGCATCGGTGCCGGGGGCGGTTCCTTTTGACTATAACGGGCAGACCTATTATTTTGACGGACCCATGCTTGCGAATTATGACGCACTGGTCAAAGCCTTTAACAGAAGCGGGATTCAGGTCACAATGGTAATCTTAAACCATGGAACCGGGTTTTATGCGAAGGATCTGATACACCCTGCGGCGGTGGGCGTTGAATGCGAAGGGTATGCGCTGAACGTGGCGGATGCTGCTGGGACCAACCACCTTAAGGCAATCGGCGCCTTTTTGGGGCAGCGGTATTGCGGAAGCCAGGGATGCGGGCAGATTGATAACTGGATTATAGGTAATGAGGTGAATGCGCGCACTTCATGGTGGTATAGCAGTTCCGATTCCCTGGATTTTAACGTGGGAATCTATGTGAAGGCGTTCCGCATTTTTTATAACGAACTGAAAAGTAAAAATGCCAATGTCTGGGTTTACAATTCCATTGACCAGGAGTGGAACCGGAAGTCCAATCCCGGCAGCTTTCTTGCGAAGGATTATCTGGATCAGTTTAACTATTACATGTTAAGGGAAGGGAATATTGACTGGGGGCTTTCCTATCATCCCTACAACTCCCCCCTTTATGACCCTTATGCGTGGAACGGGCCGGCGGTATGGGTGAAGGACAACTTAAAGACGCCTTATATTACCATGCAGAATATTGATCTGCTGATCGACTATATGCATCAGCCGAAGTTTTTAAACCCGGCAGGGGAAGTCAGGAGCATTTCCCTTGCAGAGATCGGTTATACATCCAGCTTTGGGGATGCGGCGCAGGAAGCTTCCATCGCATACGGCTACTTAAAGGCGGCTTCCCTTCCAGATGTGGATGCGTTTATGTTGTACCGTCAGACCGACAATGCCCATGAGATGACCAGCAATTTGGCTCTTGGGCTGTATGACACCAACGGTAACAGGAAGCCTGCCTATGAGATTTATAAGAATCTGGGAACAGCAAATGAAGGAGCGGCCAAGGCAAGGGCTTCCGAGATCATCGGTATGGACATCGACCAGATGATCAGCCAGAATATCGTATGGACAAGATCCGGGGATGGCGTGGTGCAGTAATGACAGTAATGATTAGAAGATGACAGTAAGGGCAGGCCTTTAGGGCCTGCCTTTTTGCATATGAGCCGATAAACAGCATAACCATATAAAGAAGAGCAGGAAAAGAGATAGTGATATGGTTTTAGTGCGTCAAAATAAGCAGGTGACGGTCCGCTTAGAATTTCCACAACAGTCAGACCAAAAGGCAGAGCAGGAGTTTATCGAAAATCTAAAGGCAATTTACTTTGAAAGATTAAAGGACGGGGCGCTTCCGTATCCGGCTGTTTTGGATAAGGGGGAGCGGGGCGATGTGTAAACGGGTAAGGACTCTGCTCAGGGTATCTTCCAGGCAGCAGCTCCATGATGATGACATCCCCATCCAGAGGGCGGAGGCCGGGCAGTATATAGCAAAACGCCCGGAGTGGGTCTTTGACAAGGAATATATGGAAAAGGCCGTGTCGGCATACA
The DNA here is from genome assembly GCA_910587295.1 of uncultured Lachnospiraceae bacterium. Classification (GTDB taxonomy): domain Bacteria; phylum Bacillota; class Clostridia; order Lachnospirales; family Lachnospiraceae; genus Suilimivivens. Next base: position 19,302 of record CAJULP010000106.1, read on the forward strand.
AAAACCATGTGGAAGAGAGGGCGGTCTTGCAGGAGATACTAAAAGATGCAGAAAACCGGGAATTTGACGTGCTTCTTACTTATATGTCGGACAGGATAGGAAGGCAGGAGGAGTACAGTTTTTACGTGGCGGCGTTAAACCGGCTTGGCATTGAGGTCTGGACGATCAAGGACGGACAGCTTAAGACAGAAGAGCATATTGATAAACTGCTGAACTATATCCGGTTCTGGCAGAATGAGGGGGAAAGCAAAAAGACCGGCATGCGTGTGAAAGATACCCAGAAGGAACTGATAAAGGCGGGGAAGTTTGTAGGAGGAAGAGCGCCTTACGGTTATGAGCTGGTGGAATCCGGCATCGTCAGCAGCCATGGGAGATCGTTAAAAAAACTAGAGATCGTAAAAGAAAAGGCACAGGTGGTAAGACTGATCTACAGTCTTGCGGTGTACCAGGGCATGGGGTATGAAAAGATAGCAAAGGAGCTGAACAGGCAGGAAATACCGGCGGTTATGGCGGATCAGTGGAGGGCGGGAACGGTCAGGAGCATACTGACCAATCCGGTGTATATGGGGTATCTTGCCCTTAACAGAAGAGTGGCCCGAGACGGCCAGCGGCGTAACGGGCTTGTCAGTTTGGACAGAAAAGAGTGGGTTTATTCTGAAAAGCAGCTGCCGGAGTTGGTCATTGTACCACAAAAGCTTTGGGAGAGGGCGCAGGAAATCAGAGAAGCCAGGAAAAGCCAAATAGCCGCTTCCCGAAAGAAAGCAGCAGAAGAATTCGAGATATGCGGCATGGTTCCTGTGAGTACAAAAGGGAAGCTTGCGCTGACAGGTTTGGCTGTCTGCGGATATTGTGGCAGGCATCTTAAAAACGGAAGCTACTTAAACCGCTGGGAAACAAAATCCGGGGAAAAGAAAACCACATATACCGGCAGGTATGTCTGTCCTTTAAAATGTAAAGAACGGTTCTGCTATTCCCAGAGTTTTCTGGAAGGGGTGGTGTTCGAGGCGGTGGAAAGCTGCTTAGAGCAGATCAAAACAGTGGATGTCTTAGAAGATCTGCAAAGGATGCAGGGCCGGAAAAGTCAGGATTTGGAAAAGGAGCTGGAACGTACCCTGAAAAAGCAAAAGACGGTGAGGCTTGATATCAGGACATTGGAAGAAAAGATACCGGGGGCGGTCAGGGGGGAATATTGTTTCAGCGCAGAAAAGCTTGCCTTCATGATCAGGGAAAAGGAACAGAAGGAAAAAGAGCTGGAGGAAAAAAAAAGGCAGATAAATGAAAAGATACAAGAAGCAAGGGAGCAAAGCGGCAAAATAAAAGGGGTTACTTTGCCTGACTGGAAGGAGGAGTTTCGAAGGGCGGATATCCGGATGAAAAAAATGCTGCTTTCCTCTTTTGTTGAAAAAATTGATGTGAAGGATGGGGAGATCGGCATCAGATTCAGGATCTGTCCGGAAGATTTTTTTATACCGAAGACCATTTGCTTCGGGGTACCGGAACAGGGGCTATAATTTTACCATCACTTCCTCTACCGCCTATGACCAGAAGTGGATCCGCGGGAGGAATATCTATTCCAATATCGGCCGGGTGGTGGACAGTATTTTTAACAATTATCTGTCAAGGCCGGGTGTCAGGCAGCCCATTTTTACCTCTTATTGTGACGGAAGGCGGGTGACATGTAACGGACTCAGCCAGTGGGGATCCATGTATTTAGGGGAGGAAGGTTATTCCCCCATTGAGATCATCCGCTATTACTACGGCTCGGATATGTATATCAATTCCGCAGTCAGCGTGGCCGGGGTGCCGTCCTCCTGGCCGGGATATAACCTGTCGGTTGGTTCCGTGGGGGATAAAGTGCGGCAGATCCAGCAGCAGTTAAACCGGATCGCACAAAATTATCCGGCAATCCCGCAGGTTGCGGTGGATGGTGTGTTTGGCCCGGCTACCCAACAGGCGGTGAAGGAGTTTCAAAGGATCTTTAATCTTCCGCCAAACGGGATTGTGGATTTTCCTACATGGTACAGTATTTCCAATATTTACGTGGGGGTCAGCAGGATTTCCGAACCATAAAATCCAAAAGAAACAATAAAAAGCTCTATAGGCAGCGTTTTTTACCGCACTTTTTACCGTGCTTTTTATTGTTTCTTTTTGATCTGAAAATTTCTCCTTATTGACAAAAAGTCAGTAAATAATATAATATAATCAGCGGTAATGGGCCCCAAAGGAAGGGGTTATGAGAAGTTTTTACCAGCAGAAAAGAACAAATGATCTGCCCAAACAGCAGATAGATAACATAAGAAAAGGAGAAGATGTATGAAACGGATTACGGCATGGCTAATGGCACTTTGTCTGATCGCAACGTGTATCCTTCCGGTTCGGGCAATGGAAACGAACGGAACGGAATCACCTGATGTTATGCAGGAAAATGAGGATCCAGATAATGAAGCAGCCGGCGAAGAGCAAAAGACGGTACCAGAAGAAGGGGGAGACACATTTTCAAATGTAAGCCCAAGCCCTTCTCCCACGGCAACGCCGGAGACACCGGCGGAAGATGAGGAACCCGGGGCAGATGAGGAAGAAGGAGACGATCTGCCTGACCCGGAAGAAGAGGAAGATGAGGATACTGATCCTGACTCCAAGGAAGACGGGGAAGGGGAAGACGATCTTACGGTAACAGACGAAATAGAAGGGGAAGATGATCAGCAGCAGAACCCGCCGGATACTTTTGTGGGCGGTGGGCTGTGGAATGAACAGGGGGTCAGCGGTAACGTCAGCGGCGGTATCGAAGTTGTCCTGATGAACGCTCTGCCCATCAAAGAAGGCAGTACGATCAAGCTTGCGGTTTCATTGGAAAACGGAGGCAGTTCCCAGTATGTGGAACTTGGAAGCGATTCTAAGAAGCATTTGGTGACATTTGATAATCTGGCATCGGGAACCACATACCGTTTACGGATATCCGAGACAGAAACGGGAAGTTCCGGTTTTGGTTTCCTTCCTTATGAACAGGACATCGTGGTTTCCGGGGATATCAAGACTGCGGAAGTCTATACTGGTTTTGTGGAAATAGACGGAATTTCCTATACCCAGGGCATGACCCATCCGGGAACTATGCTGATCGGGGATGTGAACCGGGATGGGGTATTAGACGACGGGGACAAAGACGCCATCATGCAGGCGATCAGTAACGGAACCGGAGGGGCTGCTGATTTGAATAAAGACGGACTAACAGATCTGGTGGATCTGCAGTTCTATACAAATAGCAAGGCTAAGATGGATGAAAACGCAGATATTGCATCTTCGTTGACCAGTAGAGTCTCCCCGGAAGCGGTGCAGGTCAATACCGATTCTGCAACCACGGAGGTTACCGGGAATTTGGAAAATATCCTGAGGGATAATGGCAGTGCGGTACAGCTCCGCAGTAGAAACGGAAACATATCCGAGGAGAACCCGGTAGATATCGGATTCAATTTGCAAAGCGATGAATCGGCATCCAGACAGATGGAACAGATTGCGTTTTTCATGGGAGACAATAACATTGCAAGCGGTGAGCTGATCGTGGTTACGGAGAGCGGTGAGGAGATCCCCTATGAGATCAGGGATGGGAAAGCGGTTCCCCAAATTCCATTGGCGCGGACATTTGAAGACGGGCAGGAAGGAAGTAATGAAGGTCTTCTTGTGATCGACTTGCGTGGTCAAAAAGCGGTGAAGAAGATAACGCTGCGCATTACCGGGATGATGTTAAACCAGAGTCTGGCAGAAATTTCTCAGGTAGAATTTTTAAACGACATGGAAAAACGGATTCCGGAACCAGAGATGAACGTGCCTGACGGGCTTAAGCTGACAGGTGGGAATAAATCATTCAGCGTTGCATGGAACAAACAGGTCAATGTAACCGGCTACGAGGTAAAGATTGACTATAATGGTCAGACAGAAGAACGCCGGGTGGCGTCCAACCAGCTGGAAGTAAAATCCTTTATGAACGGACGGCTGAAAAACGGCGAAATTTACAATGTCAGTGTGCAATCCGTAAACGGTACCTGGGAAAGCGGTTACTGTGCAAGCGAAGGGGTAAGCCCTGTTGTTTCGGGTAAGCCGGATCCCCCCGATAACCTGAAAGCCACAGGCGGGTACTGCCGTGTCAGTCTGACATGGAAAAATATGGAGGATACGGATTATTACAACGTTTACTATAAGGCGGACGGTGAGAATGACTATACCAAGATTGAAGGCGTGGACCAGAACCGTCATGTGATCTCAAACTTAAAGGATGAGACAAGGTATGAAGTTTACGTGACCGGTGTCAATGAATTAGGGGAAAGCGATCCTTCTATCCATTCAGAGGCGCGCACGATTACATTGAAACCGGCGCAGATGCCGAATTACAAGCTGATCAATGAGTCCAACGGAAAAGGGAAAGTAAGCGCACATATTGAGAGCGTGACCCATGGAAGGGGATCCATGGTGGGAAGTTCCTTAGACGCGGACGCTAAGAGCGCTCTTGGAACGGTGGATAAAGATGCGGCGTCATATTATCAGGTGCTTGACTGGGACGACGGGGCAGCTTATCCTGCGGCAACGAAAGGTCTTTTGTTTACGTTAGACGACTATTATGAGATGAGTTATATTGCATTTGCGGAAGCCGAGGATATCGGCTGGTACAGCGGCGCTTATGTTTATTACTATGATAAGGAGCATCCGGACGGAACGGCGGCGCAAAATGTTTCATTGTTGCAGAAGACAGACGTAAACGGGCGGAAGTACTATATGATCAAGCTGGCGCAGCCGATTACGGCCAATAAGGTCAGGCTGGGCTTTACAAGAGGGAATAATTATTACAATATCATTATCTCCGAAGTGAACTTTTACCATTATGACAGTCTGGAAGATGATATCCTTGCCCTGTATGCGGACGATCTGCATGCCACTTTAAGGGATGACGTAACCCAGGCGGAGATTGAAGAATTACAAAAACGTCTGGATACCCAAGATGCGAAAAGCGGGGAATATCATCCCGAGCGGGATATGCTGCAGCGCGAACTGGACAATGCAAGGAGCCTTTTATCATCGGATTTTCAGGGTGTGATAGAGATCAATGCTAAGATCATGGCGGCAAAAGACGGCCATCTGGGATTTGGCGGCCTGAACGCATGGCAGCCCCTTGGCGTTACGGCATACGAAGGGGAGCAGATCGTGGTCTATGTGGGCCATGATAAGTTAAAGACAGGATCTGACTCGGCATTAAAACTGATCGGTACGCAGTACCATGCGGAAGCAGGTGCGTTTGCGTCGAATATCGCAACATTAAAGGTAGGGCGTAATGAGATCACCATACCTGCCATCCAGAGCCTTGCCTGTGAAGGAGGAGGCGCACTTTATGTACAGTATACCGGAAATAACGAAAATGACAGGTATGCGGTACGGGTCAGCGGCGGCGCCAGGGAGCCGATATTAAATCTCTATGATGTGGAAGATCCTGCTCAGAGGATGGAACGGATTACGGCTTATGTAAAAGAACTGGAAGAACATGTGCCGGCTTTGGAAGAAAAACATAAGAACCTGCATGAGACTGCCGGGGAAGGCAATAAAGTAAACCGGGATTATGAAAAGCAGAACTGTATCCTTGGGGCGACAGATATCATGTTAGACCAGATGATGCTGTCTGTATCCGCAGAGCAGATTTTGGCGGGCCTTGGAAATGGGAGCACACAGGAACGGGCACAGAAACTGGATCAGTCTTTGCAGGCTATGGAAAATATGATGGAGCTGTTCTATCAGCATAAGGGGCTAAGCAATGAAGCTTCGGCTCCGGCAACGGACCGGCTTCCTGCCCAGCACTTAAATATCCGTTACATGCGGATGTTTGCGGGGGCGTTTATGTATGCTTCCGGAAACCATATCGGTATTGAATGGGGTTCCGTGCCGGGCTTGTCAGCGGCTGTGCCGGTGCAGGCTGACGAAAACGGCAAATATCAGAGCGGCAGATATTTTGGCTGGGGGATCAGCCACGAGATCGGTCATAACATCAATCAGGGAAGCTATGCCATAGCGGAAGTGACCAACAATTATTTTGCCCAGTTGACCAAATCCGAGGATAGCAACGACACGGTACGCTTTCAATATGATGACGTTTATGAAAAAGTGACTTCCAATACCGTAGGGAGACCCTCTAACGTGTTTACCCACCTTGCCATGTACTGGCAGCTCCATCTCGCCTATGACAGGGGATATAATTACAAGACTTACGATACCTATGAGCAGCAGCAGGCAGGCCTGTTCTATGCCCGGGTGGATTCCTACAGCAGAGATCCGTCCAGAGCGGCAGGAAATTTAAAGCTGGATGGCGGCAGTGAACAGAATATCATGCGTCTTGCCTGTGCTGCAGCTCAAAAGAATCTGACAGAGTTTTTTATGCGCTGGGGTCTTGTGCCGGATGATGAGACGATCCGCTATGCAAAACAGTTTGAGCGGGAAGAAAGGGCGCTGTATTACCTGACTGATGATGCCAGAGTATACGAGATGGAACGGGGTACAGCCGGATCCATAAAAGGAAGGGATGTGGTCAGCTCAGGAAGCTCTGCGCAGGTAAGCGGCAGTATTCCCAATGAAGTGACGATCTCGATCCAGAGTACGGCAGATCCGGATGTAATACTGGGATATGAAATTGCCAGATATCAATACGAAAATGGTGTGCCCAAGCGTCAGGTGGTCGGATTTGCCACGGATACGACTTATGTGGACCACGTGTCAACCATCAATAACAGGGTGATGACTTATGAGGTTACGGCGGTGGACAAGTTTGGCTATTATTCCAATGCGCGCAGGATCGGCGATGTAAGGATCGCCCATGACGGCAGCCAGGATAAGTCTATGTGGACGGTTACCACCAATATGTTATCCATTGCAGATAAAGCGGATGAGGCAGTGGAAGATGATCCCTGCGCACCGGAAACGATCCCTGCTATCTCCATGGTGATTGATGATGATTACAAGAAGGATTACGAGGGGATGACGGCAGGCGGCGATGCCGAGATCCTGATCCGGATGAACCAGGTGCTGGAAGTCTGCGGATTAAAATACACGGTGAAATCCGGTTCCGCTATTGGCGCCTACACGATCGAGGCCAGCGTGGACGGCAGCACATGGATAACGGTAAAGGAAGGAAGCTTTGACAGTGCATCGGGAAGCCAGGTGATCTACTTTGAAAATGCGGATAAAGACCCCTGGGTATGCACTTATGATGCGGCATACATCAGGATAAGGGCAAAAGGCCAGTCGGCGGTTAGCGTTGCGGAGCTAGATCTTCTGGGGCCTTCCGGGGACAGCATTTCCTTTGGCGTAAGGGAAAATGACACCCAGGGAGCGGTAGGGATCTTAAGCGAAGACTATGCTTACGAAGGCGATAAAAAGATCTTGGCCGGTTCTCTCGTGTTTACTGGAAGCTACAAAGGAAACCCGGCTTATAACGTAGTAGTCCTTTATGATGAAAAAGGAAATATTGTAGGGGGCGTGGATGAAGGAAACGTATTAAAGGCGGAACAGATCATTTTAGCTGATGTTCCTGAAAACGGTATGCTTGGCGAGGTCAGCGACGGTATCTGGATCTACTGGATTGAACCGGATCAGATTCCTGATGACCTTAAAGGGAAAAATGTGCGGGCGCAGCTATATCGTGTGGATAACGCATTGACAAATGAAGGACAAAGGCTGGTAAGTGATACCATGCCGCTTAGAATACCTGATACTTTGGAAAGCATTACCTTAAAAAATAACACACAGGATACACAGTAGGTGATTGGAAGTGAAACAGATACGGAATAAGCTATATCTGGGATTGGCGGTACTTGGCTTATCTACCCCGTTGCAGGCATTTGCGGCGGGGCAGGATTCGGTGATGCTTGGTCAGGACGGAAATCAGGTCTCGGTATCGTTAGGGATGAGCAATGCAGTGGAAGAAAAGATCACCACTGTGGCCGTATCCTTGGAGGTTAAGACCGAAGATCCCAGCCAGATAACAGTAGATTTTCAATTTGCGCCGAACCTTGGAAACACGGAGCATGGCTTTGTATACCATGAGGATACCGGCAGGCTGGATATTTATGTGGCATCTGCTGATAAACTATTTGGTGATGAAAAATTAAATCTTGGGAATGTGCAGGTAAATCCGGTGAATCCGGACAAAAGTACTTCAGTGGACGTGGGTTATTGCAAAAATTCCTTTCAGACGGCCAATGGCGCCTACGGGGGGAAAACTCCGGTAATAGAAGGTGAGATTCCGCCTGTGAACATACAGGTAGGCAACGGCACGCTGACACCGCCATCCCCGCCAGATACATCCGGGCCGGGCAATAACGGCCAGGGGTCAGGAAACGGAGGGAACACAGGAGGGAACGGAGGCAATCAAAACGAAGGACTTTATGACGACACGACCCGGTTTACCAACGACCCTTCTTCTGCGCAGAAGATCCCCTCATCCGTGATCAAGAATGAAGGCGCCGGAAATACACTTGTCAATTTAGGCCAGGGAGCGGCTTCCATGATTAGCGGAAATAAAGGAACAGGCAGCGGCCTTTTGCTTGATAAGGTAAAGGACAAGGTTTCCGTGATCTCCCCGGGCAAGGGGCCTTCCAGTATCATGGTATCCGGTGGCGGAGCTGATTCCACCGACGGCTTTTTGTCAGGAATCAACGGAGAAAATCCCGGCGGGGCAGAAGGCGGTCTGTATGCCGACGGCACTTTGGGAGAAAACGGTTCTGAGGAGATCCTTTTGGATCAGGAAAATGGCGGTGCGGTAGACAACAGAAAAAATGAAAAAAGAAACCGCATCATCATGATAAGCGCTATCTTAGCGGTCATTATCATTTTGGCAGGAGGAATCCTCCTTTTGGTTGTTAAAAGGAAGGAACAGACTCACGTAAGGAGAAGACGGAAGAAGCGCAGGAGACATCGGAGAAAGAAAAAACCTGTAAGCCAGAGAAGAAAGCCGGTAAGGCGGGTAAAAAGACCGGTAAGGAAACCGGTAAAGAAAAGAAAAGCTCCCACAGGACACAGGAGACGGCCTGTGGGTTAAAGAGTGGTTTAGTTATAGTTTGGTCACAGGGGTATGCAGATGCATACCCTTGTGCCTTTTTCCAGAGCGCTTTCTACGGTCACCCCATATTCTTCCCCGTAAGCAAGGCGGATCCGTTGGTTTACGTTATAGATGCCAAAGCCTGCTTCGGTGTTCCCTGAATTGAGCTTTTATTTTTACTGCATTAATGGGTGGCAAACCCACAGAAAACCTCAGCCCCATATGGCTCCATCACAATGGAATCCGTAAAAATCTTTCCGGAAAGAAGTCCGGAACCCGATGCCGAAACAGTGACCGCGTGACTTGTAGTATTGATTAGAAGCATGGCATCCTGCTCTAATTTTCTTGCCACGATACCGGAAGGAAATACCGGGGTTAAAGGATCGGGACGATAAAATTCGTATAAAAGCTTTTGAATCAGTTTTTCCGCTGCGGGAATGCCAATGTAAATGGCTTTGCCTGCTCCGTAGCTGTTACAGGTGACGGCGGCATAGTACTGCTCCGGGAAGGAGGAGTATTGGGCTAAAGCGTGCGCCGTTGTTAATTCCAGATATTCATGATAGTTAACATCCACTCCCACATCTTCCCCGCCATACAGGATACGGACATCATTTCTCTTTACGGGATGATCTTCCTTTTTAAGGCATCCTTCATTTACGCTTGCAACATGTGTGACGGCCCTGTCAAAGCCTCTTACCCGGATGCCGAATACTTCGGACAACATGCCCGGCAAAGGAGTATCAAACACCTGGTTATGTTCGTTTACCTTTGCGGAAAATGCGGTCATGATGACGGTAGCTCCGCGGTGCAGCCGGTCTTTGATGGTATCTGCCATTTCCTGATCCATCAGGCAGCATCCCGGAATGAGCAGTATGGGATAATGCAACCTGGGGTTTCGAAGGTCGATCAGGCTGCAGTCAAGGTTTGCGTGGAACAAAGTTTTGTAGGTTTCATACATCTGCCGCAATCTGCTTCATTTCGTAGTATTTGAATCCCGGTTCGCCGTCGTGGTCTAACAGGCCGAATAAGTATTGTTCTTCTCCCCCCAACATACTGCGCCATGTCCAGGCTAAGACCGCCTGGCTTCCGTAGGCAAAAGTCAGGAAGGCGTACATGCGCATAGCGCCCCTTGGTGCAGCGTAGCCGCCAAAGCTTCCGGTCTGAAATTCCAGGTTCCAGTTGGGAACCGTAAATTCAGCCATTCTGTGGTCCATGCAGAAACATGCGCCGATGATCCCGTTTTCATCCTCCGGGTTAATGCCGGGATAAAAGCCCTGGCCCGAAAAATCCACCAGTGACTCATAAGCCTTGTTATAGTCAAATCCCGCCGCCGGGTTCTCGGCCCAGTGGTTGGTGGATATGGGAACCTTTGGCGCAGCGCATCTTACGGTATCTCTTAAAGTACGGATATAAGAAATCATTTCATCGGAAAAGAACCTGCGCATGTCCAGATACCGTTCCGGGCTTCCTTTTACGTCAGCGTCAACCGGGAAGTCGATATCCTCAAAGGAGCCGATCTTCCGGCTCCACCGCTGGCCGGCCCATGCATGGTTAAGGGCTTGTATTGTGACATAACGGTCTTTGGCCCATTCCCGGTAACGTTTCAGGGCAGTATCACTGAAAGAAAGGAAACCGGCGCCTAATTCATTACAAAGCCCAAATGACAAAAGGGCAGGATGGTCTTGATATCTTAAGGCCATTTTTTTTTGCAAGTCTTAAAGCATATCTTTGAAAATCCGGGTCTCCCACATCTTCCATGTAGCGCGTCAACGCATTTTGGCGTACGCCCGAAGGGTTCACGATATCAATGGAAGGATATTTTTTGTGAAGCCAGACGGGAGCCGGCCTTGTGGGGATATCTAGAAATACGCCAATACCAAGATCATGGCACAGATCCATTACGCGATCCATCCATGCAAAATCATAAACAGAATCTTCCGGCTCGAAGCTGTCCCAGCAAAGATGCCCTAAGCGGACCACATTAAAGCCGGCTTCCTTCATCAGCCGCAAGTCCTGCTCCCAGCGTGTTTCCGGCCAGTCATGGGGATGGTAGTTTGTGCCTATATACATATCATTTAAGTGAATTTGTTTCATTGCGGTACCTGCCTTTTTGTTTTTCAGATTACTAGAGCCAATCTGTGGAAACAACCGTGCAAATCAGACATATTCAACATGAAAAATCAGACTTTATCAAAAAATATGTATATTTTTCATAATATTCTAATTGTTTTTGCTGTAATAAACCTATGGTAACCTGAAGATAGTTCAAAGGAACTGTCAATGGTTTTGCTTAAGGGGAGGTCAATATGCGGACAAAAACAAAAACGATCAAAAATTCACCGGGGATTCAGCGTAAGCATCGGGGAAAAGTCCTTTTCCTGATGATACTGCCCTTTCTGCTGTTAAATTTTCTGTTTGCTTATTTTCCGTTACATGGGTGGGCCTATGCCTTTTTTGATTACCGGCCGCCGTTAAAGCTTTCCCAATGCGACTTTGTCGGATGGAAATGGTTCCGGATGCTTTTTTCCAACCCCACTCAGCTTTCCCAGTTATGGCAGGTCATGGTCAATACCTTTGCGATGAGCCTGTTAGGGATTGCAACATCCATTCTTCCTTTGTTTTTTGCGGTGTTTTTGAATGAAATAAAGTGTAAGCGTTTTAAAAGCGTGACTCAGACACTGACCACCATACCGAATTTCATCAGCTGGATTCTTGTTTATTCCGTGGCCTTCAGCCTTTTTTCCAATTCGGGGATGGTAAATACATTGCTCCAGAATCTGGGTATCGTAGAGGCCCCGGTCAAGTTTTTGGACAGTGATAAACATACCTGGCTTAGCATGATTTTGTGGAGTAACTGGAAGGGGCTTGGGTGGAATGCGATCATGTACCTTGCGGCAATCGCCGGTATTGATATGGAATTATATGAGGCGGCAAAAATTGACGGCGCAGGCCGGTTCAAGCTGATGCGGTATATTACTATTCCGGAGCTGCTCCCTACTTTTTTTGTGCTTCTTATGCTGTCGGTGGCAAATTTCTTAAACAATGGGGTGGATCAGTACTTTGTGTTCCAAAACGCGTTTAACAAAAACCACATCCAGGTGCTTGACCTTTATGTTTATAACATAGGGATGACCGGGAAGAGCCAGTCGCTTGCCACGGCGATCAGTATCATGAAAAGCGGTGTCAGTATCACCTTGCTGACCGTTGTCAACTTTATTTCAAAGAGGTTAAGAGGGGAGTCGATCATATAATGAAAAAGAAAAAATCAAGCAGGGCCGATTTAATATTTAACATCATAAATTATACGGTTTTTGGTATTTTTACGCTGCTTTGCGTATATCCGTTTTACTATCTGATCATTAACACGATAAGCGCCAATGACTTAAGCGCAAACGGGAGTATCATCTTTTGGCCCAAAGGCATGCATTTTGAAAATTATATCGAAGTCCTAAAGTTAAAGGGGCTTATGCCTGCGGCGCTTATTTCTTTAGGACGGACGGTTTTGGGAACTGCCTGTACGGTTTTGGCTTCGTCTTTTTTGGGCTTTGCGTTCACCCAGCAGTACTTATGGAAACGGAAAGTCTGGTATCGTATCTTGGTTGCGTCTATGTATTTTAACGCAGGGCTGATCCCTATGTACCTTACCATGAATACGCTGCATCTGACGAATAATTTCTTTGTGTATATTATTCCCGTGATCGTGCAGCCATTTAATATTATTTTAGTCAAGACTTATGTGGAGTCTTTGCCGATATCTCTTCAGGAGGCGGCGGAAATTGACGGCGCAGGCGTTATGACGGTGTTTTTAAAGGTCATACTGCCTACGTCAACACCGATTCTTGCCACCATTGCCATTTTCTCGGCTGTGGGGCAATGGAACTCTTTTCAGGACACCCTTATTTATATCACGGATCAGAAACTGTATTCGTTACAATATCTGCTATATCAATATATCAATCAGGCAAATTCGCTGGCTACCATGATAAGGAGCAGCGGTGGAGGAACTGCCGTGGATATGGCGGCCCTTGCCACCAGGCAGACGCCTACATCCATAAGGATGACGGTTTCGGTGATCGTTGTTTTGCCCATATTATTTGTATATCCGATTTTCCAGCGTTACTTTGTTAAAGGTATTATGATCGGTTCCGTAAAGGGCTGATAGGAAACTAATACAATCATAAAAGGAGGAAAAAAATGAATAAGAAAATTTTGTGTGCAGTATTGTGTCTGTCCATGGCTTTTGGCAGCCTTGCAGGATGTGGACAGAAGAAAGAGACAGCGCCGGAAGCTTCCAATACCGGGGATTTAGAGTCTTCCGGTGAAGAAACATCAGGCGGGGAGACGCCGGCTCAGAGTACGTCGGAAAACAAGTACGAGGAGTTTTTGACGGTGGATGTCTTTGATTCCCACGCCAATTATCAGGGGATACAGCCGGGATGGTTTGGCGAGATCGTAAAACAGAAATTTAATATGGAACTAAACATCATCGCTCCTAACGTGGCGGGGGGAGGAGATACGTTATTCCAGACCCGCAGCGCGGCAGGGAACATTGGCGATATCATCTTAACGTCGGCTGCTGACGGCAGGCTGCAGGATATGGTCACCGCCGGCCTGATCCTGGATATGACAGATTATATGCAGAATGCGAAAAACTTAAAAACCTATGATGCGGCTATCGACTATATATCCGGATCCCTTGCCAAAGAGCCGGGGAAATGGTGTATTCCTTCCGAGGTTTCCACAAGGGAAGCAACGGTGCCCTTAGGCGGTACGGAACCTAACTGCGGGGCGTTCCTTAGATGGGATCTTTATAAAGAGCTTGGATATCCGGAGATCAATACCATGGAAGATCTGCTGCCGATCATGCAGCAAATGCAGGAGCTTTGCCCGACAAGTGATTCCGGGAAGCCGGTCTATGCGTTTTCTTTGTTTGCTGACTGGGATGGAGATTTTATGGGAAATGCCGGAGGGCTCTTTTGTAACTACGGTTATAATATCATAGGCTGTGTGATGGACAAGGTAGACGGTTCCGAGGATCCGGTGGATATCCTTTCGGAAGGCTCCGATTATCTTAGGACTCTGCAGTTTTTAAATAAGGCAAACCAGATGGGGCTGTTAGACCCGGAATCCACCACCCAGAATTATGATACATTGTATGCAAAGTATCAGGATGGCGCAGTGTTATATACCCTTTTCCCCTGGATCGGGGCGACTGCCTATAATACGGAGGAGCATACCTCCCAGGGAAAGGGATTTGCTATGGCGGAGATTAAGGATCAGAAGATCAGGAACTGGGGATGCTATTCTCTTGGAAACAGTGGGATCGTTGCCATGGTAGGCAGCAAAGCAAAGGATCCTCAGAGAATGGTGGACTTTTTGGATTGGCTGTATTCACCGGAAGGCATTGCCTGCGGAAGAGACAGGTATTGCGGGCCGGAAAATGTGCTGTGGGAGATGAAGGATGGGGAACCTGTGCTGACAGAGCTTGGGGAAGAGGCTTTCTTTGGAGGCGATGCCACCATGCCGGAAGAATACGGCGGCGGATCGTGGAAGGACGGCAGCAGCCAGCTTACTTATAAGATCGTTTCAGACGGCGAGGCTAACCCGGAAAACGGTGTGATCTATAATCCGCTTTTATGGGATTCCTACAATGAAAAGCTTACCAACCCGGTAATAAAGGATTGGCAGGAAAAAATGGGGGCCACTACCGCAATTGATTTCCTTGAGAAGAATGATCAGATCATGACTTCACCGGGTATCTGGTTTGCCCCGGAAGCGGATTCGACGGAGATCGCAACACTTCGGACACAGTGCAGCAATATCATCAAAGAGTATTCATGGAAAGCGGTATTTGCAGGCAGCGACAGCGAATATGAAAGCCTGATCGCGGAAATGAAAGAGATTGTGACAGGGCTTGGATACGCTGACATCGTGGAAGTTGATATGGCAAAAACCATGGCGCAAAGAGAAGTTTGGGATTCGGCAAGATAATAAATGAGGTTACGAAACGGGCAGGGATTTCCCTGCCCGTTCTTTATAGGGCGTATGCGGGCAGGAGCAGCGTTACCAGAGTTCCGTTTTTGCTGGAAATGGAAATGCCATAATCCTGGCCGTAAAAAAGCTTGATGCGCTGGTTAATGTTGTGCAGGCCGATGCCGGAGGAAACAAAATTTCCCGGGTTTTCAATATTGGTCCTTAACTGCCTCAGCCGGCCTTCCGGGATGCCGGTACCGTTATCCTTGATATCAATTTTTAGGAAGCCGTCGGCAAAACGGCAGATATGGATTTGGATCTCCCCGTTTTCGTCTGTATTCTCCAGCCCGTGGATGACGGAATTTTCCACGATGGGCTGCAATATAAGGGGCAGGATCTGATAGTGCTCAGGGCAGAACCCCTCCTCTAAGGACAGGGTATAATTGATCCGGTCCCCAAACCGTATTTTCTGGAAGGAAAGATAGTTTTCAATATAATCCAGCTCCTTGCTTAAGGGCACCGACATGGTCTCCGTGTTTTCCAGGACATACCGCATGGTGTTCCCCAAAAGGACGGTGGCCTCGGAGACATCCTCCGCACCCTGGGAGAGGGCCATCATCCGGATGGTCTCTAAGGCATTATAGATGAAGTGTGGGTTGATCTGGCTGACAAGAAGCATCAGCTCCATTTGCTGTTGGCGGTTGCGTAAGTCCTGCTTCTTGATCTGAACCTCATACATCTGGGATTCCTGCCCTTTCACATTGTCTATTAAGCTGCACAGGTCGGAAAAGGTGGAGGAGAGCTCGTCATCCCCCTGGATCGTCTTGATATAGTCGTAATTTCCGCTGGCGGCGTAGCCCATGGCATTTTTTAATGTTTTTACCCGGTTTGAAAATTGTCTTGAAAAATTATAAATGATTACGGAAGGCAAAAAAATAGCGGCTAACGTGATGGAAACACACAAAGTGGCAATATGTCTCACATCGCTGAAAACAGTAAAGTCAAGGGAAGTTATATACATCCGCTCTTGGCTTTTGTAGGGATCAGGGTGGAAATATAGGACAGGGCGTTCCTGCCATTGTAGGAAATACGCTCCTGCCCCTGGAAATATTTTTTGGAATAGTCAATGGGAGCGGTCTCATATGTGCCCTGCAAGGCTCTGGTGGTGGAAAAAAAGATGGGATCCTTTTCCACGGAGAGGGAAGTAAAAAGTCGGTTGTTCTGTATGCGGTTTTTCAGGTAATTGTTATCCATCCGAATGATCAGGATGGCGGGATATTCGGAACTGGAAAAGGGAAAGGAGCGGATCAGGGTCAATTCCGGGGATTGTTTCTTCTCATCAGACTCGTAGCTTTCCCAGTAGAGGCTGTTTGGCACACTGACAGCCGAGAACCAGGAAAGGATCTTTTCGGAATCAGAGCGCTTGATGAACCGCGTCTGCCCGATTGTGGTGTTTGCGGTGTAGACTTCCAGTGAGGAGACGGCGGTGTTGTTTTCCAATATTTTTTCAAATGCGCTATATTTCTGGCAGGCTTCCAGAGCTTCCCTAGGGGTTAGGTATACTTCCTGTAAAATCAGTTTCAGCTCTGGGCTTCTTACGATATCTTCCGAGATATTGTAGAAGGTGAGGGTGGTGTCAAAAAGGATGGACCTTGCGCGCAGGTTATCGGATTCTAGCTGTTCGTAGGCCCTTTCGTAAAAGAGACGGACAGACTGGTAGGTGATAAAAGATCCCAAGGCCAGTATGGGGGCTGCCACCGCCAGCATAAACACCAGGTAAAGCTGTTTTTGGATTTTCAGGCTGCTGATAAAATGTAAATGCCTATGTTTTGGTTTCATGGTTATCCCGGACCTTCCTTCTGTATTCGGCAGGGGTTTCCCCCATATATTTCCTGAATTTGATATGCAGGTAATCAGCACTGGTATAGCCTACCTTCTTTGCAATCTCGTAAACCTTAAGGTTTCCCTGGGCAAGAAGCCTTTTTGCGTTTTCAATGCGGACCATATCTAAATAGGTGTTAAAGCTGTGGCCGGTTTTTTGCTTAAATATTTTCCCCAAATAGGAACTATTGTACCCGAACAGAAGGGCAATAAACTCCAGCCGCAGGTTTTCCATATAATTGTGGTCAATGTAATTGATGATGTCCTCCACGATGCTTTCCCGAGAATAGCTGCCGGTGCACCGCATGATCATTTCAAACTGTTCCCCCATAAACTGGGTGACCTCAAATAAATAGCTTTTGTTCTGGATGAAATCCATTACCCAACTATTGGCAGGGAAAGGGATCTCCACATCGGAATAAATCCGGCAGACGGTCTCCTTGATTTTCAGGTACAGGTCTGTGAGGAAATAGCGCACATCGCTGGCATTGCAGATGGCGGCAGCCAATTCTTTCTGGAGCTTGTCAAGCAGGACCATAAGCCCCTGCCTGTTATAGCCGTGGATACAATTGATGATATTGTTAAATACTTCATCCAGGAAAGCATCGTCTAAATAGAAATTGTGGATCTGTTCGTCTCCTTCTTCTTTGTATCCCATAATATGCTGATTTTTAGCGCAAAAAAACCGCCTGGAAAAAAGATACGAAGCGTCTTCGTAAGACACATGGACATCCGAAAGAAAACAGACCGGACGTCCAAAAGTAACAAATGCAAGGCTTAAGGAGGGCACGATAGCACAGTGTGAATTAAGTCTGTCATTGTGCAGACGGACAAAATCTGAAAATTTCTGGGAGATAGCTTTCCCTTTTAACAAGATCACCTGTGCGTTATCTAAAGTAAGGTGTTCAAAATAGCGGCAGCCATTGTTGTTGACTTGAAGAAGTTTTTCAAAAGGGTATAATGGGGTGGGCTGTTTTGACTGGTATTCGCTGTAAAAGACCACCTGATAAATCAGCGCGTTGGAGGAATCCTTTTCCAGTAAGCCTGGGAACGATGCTCCGGAAGGCTTAAAGAGAAGATCGCGCAAAGCCATTTCTCTGACATGTCTGATGTATTGCTGTTCTATATTTTTCTTTTTTGTCTCCTCATCCAGTTCCTTATGTAGTGATTGGAGGATCTGCTCCAGCTCATTTTTATTGATCGGTTTGGTCAGATAGAATTTTACGCCAAGCTCAATTGCCTGCTGGGCATAATTAAAGTCAGAATAACCGCTGATAATGATCACTTTGCCGGTAAAACCCGCAGCTCTTGCCTTGGCGATCAGATCCAGGCCTGATATTTGGGGCATACGGATATCTAAAAGCACTATGTCCGGGTTTTCGTTGCATAAAAAAGTAAGGGCAGCTTCCCCGTTTTTGGCTTCCCCGGCAATTTGAAATCCCAATTCCTCCCATTTTACAATGCGCTTTAAGCCATTTCGTATAATGGCTTCATCATCTGCAATAAGTATGCGGTACATTGTCTGTGATCCCCCTGATATTTTTAGTGTAGCAGTTTTAAGAATAGCATTATACCATGAAAATTATACTTACTTGAGAGTAAAAGTTCTATCATAAAAAATAACTCTTCCACATGGATTTATGGTATCTTTAAGTTACCACACTTAAGAAAGATACAAACACCACGGAAAGAGTTATGTCATGTGTGAGTTTACCATACTTTCCAGTGGTTTACCATACG
>CAJULP010000107.1 GCA_910587295.1 uncultured Lachnospiraceae bacterium
GCCCCAGCCCACGATTACCCCTGTCAGGAAACGGATCACCGCCGCCTCATCCAGCATGGAGACGTTCTGTTTCACGAACCAGCTTCCGGCATAGTAACGGTTGTAGGTCACTTCGATCCGGTCACAGCTCTGTGCCTTGATTACATTTATTTTCATTAGGAACCACTGCCTGTATATTTCCTCAAAGGTCTTCTCCTCGATTTCCGGCATCTTCACGACGCCGTTGCTGATCCCTATACTGATCCATTCATCCAGGTTCATGCTGCACCACCTTTCCCTGCGTATACCATTCATGCGTTACTTTATCCCGGAAATACGTTTTGCTGGCGGCCCGCCGCCCCGATTGGATCCGCCGCCCGGCAACCGCCTGCGGCGGCCACTTCCATACAGGCACTCCGTGCAGTGAACAGGGAAAAAGAGGATCATGGCCGCTCAGCTTTTGTCCAGGTCAATAAACTCTAAGCCGGAATCTTCTTCCTCCTTCTTCCCCCTTTCTGGTTCCGCTGTCTGCAGTGGCAGCGTGATCGTGGGGCCCCCTTTTTCCCCACTCACACGCTGTCCCTGTCCCGGGGTGTCAAAGTGGTTGTAAGAGTCATAGATTGCGAACAGTTTTTTGCTGCCCACAAAAAAGTTACCCTCCACTCTCTCTTTTATGGGGTACCCGTAATGCCGGTGCTGGGAGAAGAAGGACAGCCAGCCTTGGCGGCTGATGTTCTGCCACTTACGGCTGTTAAACATCATCTGTGCCTCGTCGATCAGCAGCAGGATTTCCCCTTCATTCAGACGTCTGCCCAGATGCCTGGAAAACAGGCTCCGGATCGGGATCCGGGTAATAGACCGGGTCAACGGCCGGATCGACAACGATGGGCGTGGGCGTTGCGCCGGGAAGAAGTGCCGGGTCAAGCTGCGGGAGAACATTCTTTAATAATTCAAGCAGTTGCTGCGCGGTCAGTCCCTGCAGGGTCTTAAGTCCCAGCGCACGCATCAGGTCAGTAAGCTGGGACAGGGTAAGCCCTATGTTTACCAGCGGGTCGATCATCTGCCCTGCCCAGTTCTGCGCAAGCCAGTCGGCTATGCGGCAGGACTTTGCATAGTTGAGGGCGCCGGTTACGTCAGATATACCTTTCAGATAGTTTTCGACCTCGGCCATAAAAATACTGGAAAATTTATGGAATAGCCCCACGCCCACCCCGTATTATAATTTTCAGTACCATGATTATTCTGATTGGATTCAAATGGGGTGTCATAACACCAACGCTGGTATGCATCCATACTTCTAATTGAGACTGATTTCCCATCATAATAGTAAAAATATATTCCATCTCGGACTGCAGGGCGGCAACAGGATACTCAAAGTTATCGTTCCATGTAAAATTGTTGTACATATGTTTCCCGTCAACAATCCCATTGGGAAAAATACCCTCTGTAATTGTATGTTTCCCCGCTCCACTGTGCGGCTATGTCGGCATCCGTGACAACCTGCGAGAAGTTATTGTAAAGGACATTATCCTGCAGGACAGGCGTGTCTTTTCCCACCCAGCCGTCCAGGATACCGCACCAGTCCTGGTAGATGTTCCTGGCATTGGCAGTGAACCATGTGGCACCCAGAGTCGTGAACTGCGCCACATGCGTCATGGGATCGCCGGGAATGTGGAACTTGTCTTTGTCCTTATCATCCTTTTTGTTCGGATCTCCTTCCGGCGGGATCCCGCCCTGTATAGCAGACCATTCTGTGTCCTGCACCAGCTCCAGGGCCTCTGATCCGAAAACATAGTCCTGCCCGGATGCATCGACAATCTGCGCTACCCAGCCGTCCACGGTATCACCGCATGAGTCAATAAATTCCTTTCCAAAGCGTGCGATGTCCTCCCGGTTCTCATAACCTTCATATATACCATATGCTGTCACTGCCGTTGTTCCCACAAACAGGCAGATCTCGAAAAGTGTGGCAAGCGTGATCCCCGCGCCGATAACGATCGTAGTCGCTTCCACCTTTTCCATATGGTTTACATCAAAGTGCCTTGTCCCCACTGATCCTGACAGGATCACGACACACAGTAACATGCACAGAACCCGTTTCAATAATTTCAATAATTTCATTCCAGCCACCCGTTTACTTTCCCACAAAATTTTTATATAATACCACTACAAGAAGTAGTCTCATGTTTATAGATCACATTTTTGAAATAGCAGCAGTTATAATTTTTCTTGTCACACTATATCGCGGTTTCTGCCGGAAACCGAAGATCAAAGTCGTCAGGGCTCCCACCACCAAACAGATCCGGCGACAGAAAAAGCGTGCAAGGCGGATCCGAAAGATTACCCGCCGGTTCAGGTTTCCGCATGTCGGGCAGGCGGAGGTCATCGAGTACGACAAAACCAATCCCTATATCGAAAGCATCTGGGAAGAAATGCGCAGGAAATAAATTTCCGTACGAAAAAGAGGCAGGGCATCCTATGCCACTGCCCCCTTTTATTGCTGCTAACCTTTTTCACAGAATCAGCCATGATCGTCGTCACATCGAATCCGGATGCTGCATCCGCGCCTGCAGACAGTAAAGCTGCTCTCGCTTTCGGCGCCAGCGTCATAAGCTTTGCACATAAACCCATACCTCACACCCCTCCCTTCATCATCGAAAATGCGCTTGTAATCACATAATCGAGTATTATCACAATGCCGACTACTACGGAATCCCTCTCACTCACTTATTCATACATACATTTTTCAAAATGCTTTTCCCAGATAAAAGTTGACATTGTTCCTTAAAACCACTATAATTAAACTCTAAGTTTAATTATAGGAGGTAGGCAATGGCACGGAGAAAAAAAGAGCCGAGAAGCGTACACCGAGAAAAAATTGCTTCCGCTGCGTCAGTATTATTCATGGATAAAGGCATTGTAGCAACATCTATGGACGATATAGCAAAAGCAGCCGGATATAGTAAAGCGACTTTATATGTGTATTTTGAGAACAAAGAAGAAATTGTTGGTATCTTAGTGCTGGATAGTATGAAAAAACTTTATAATCACATCGTTTCTGCACTGGAACAACAAAAAACCACAAAAGAACAATACAATTTCATTTGCCGTGGATTGGTTCAGTACCAGGAAGAATTTCCATTCTACTTCAAAATGGTATTAGATAAAATCAATATTGATTTTGAAAGCCACGATTATCTTCCCGAAGAAAAAGAAACTTATCAAATAGGGGAAGAAATAAACGAAAAGATAAAAGAGTTTTTAATCTCCGGCATAGATAAAGGCGATTTGCGTGGCAATCTGAAAATCATGCCTACTATTTTTAATTTGTGGGGTATGCTGTCCGGGCTTATTCAGTTTGCATCAAATAAAGAAGAATATATTAAAAAAACAATGGGCTTATCAAAAATCCAGTTTTTAGAGCATGGTTTTTATATGCTGTATTGCTCTATTGCAGTAAGCAAGGAGGAATGAGTATGAATGAAA
>CAJULP010000108.1 GCA_910587295.1 uncultured Lachnospiraceae bacterium
CCACGCTCGGATAAAGCATTCGCGAAATGGTTCCTTAAGATTTTTCATCATATTAGGGCTGGTTTATTGGCTCATGTAAGTCCAACTGGCTCTTCGACTAGATTTCTGACCACTACGTAGCTGGCTATTTGACGCAATGTGGCATAGATAATGCTATTAGCGGCAGCCAGTTAAGTAGTGGCTTCGCATTTAGTTGAATGTTTTATTTCCTTCCCTTCGGATATTTAGACAACCCTTTTAACCCAACTAAACGGAAATTTACTCACCCAACGCCCTCTTCACCGAAACCTCTATCTTCTTATTATAACATGCAAAGGTATCCTCTACCCATTTTCCATCCGGCTTCGGTGAAATCAAGCTGACCACCGGAACAATCAAAAGACCTGTCAGCATGGCAAACGCACCGGCATTGATCGGAGACTGTAATAAGGCCGGAAAGCTGCCCCTGACCACCATGTTCAGCACCATAAACCCGGCGCCGAAGGCAAAACTTACATAGCAGGCTGCCTTTGTAGTCCGTTTCCAGTACAGCCCGTAAAGAAAAGGTGCAAGGAATGCCCCCGCAAGGGCTCCCCATGAAACACCCATAAGCTGGGCAATAAAAGTAATGTTGCTCTTATACTGGATTCCTGCGATCACAACAGAAATTGTAATAAATACCACGATCAAAAGGCGCATGATCAATACCTGTTTTTTCTCATCCATGTCCTTGATCACATGTCCTTTCAATACATCCAGTGTCAAGGTTGAGCTGGATGCCATTACCAGAGAAGAAAGTGTGGACATTGATGCGGAAAGCACCAAAATCACGACCAGGCCGATCAATATCGGTGAAAGGCCGGAAAGCATAGTGGGGATAACGGAATCATACCCGTTTGCCGCAATATCAATCTGATCTGAAAACAAACGTCCGAAACCGCCAAGGAAATAGCAGCCTCCTGAAACCACCACTGCAAAAAGCGTTGAGATGATCGTTCCTTTTTTTATGGAGTCCTCACTCTTTATCGCATAAAATTTCTGGACCATCTGCGGAAGCCCCCAAGTGCCCAGGGAAGTCAAGATGACCACACCCAGGAGATTTAGCGGATCCGGCCCAAAGAAAGAAGCAAATACGCCCGGCTGGGTGGATGCGGCCTCATCTTGAATGGATGCCAGCCCGTTTAACGCCTCCATGAAACCACCGTTCCCTTTTAAAACGGCTGCAATCACCACCGCGATCCCGACCAGCATGATGATTCCCTGCAAAAAGTCATTGATCGCCGTTGCCATATATCCTCCGGCAATCACATAAATCCCTGTCAGGACCGCCATCACAATGATGCACACTGTATAATCAATGTCAAACGCCATCCCAAACAAACGGGAAAGTCCATTATAAAGGGATGCTGTATACGGAATCAAAAATATAAACACAATCACCGACGCACTGATTTTTAAACCCTTGGACTGAAATCTTGTTCCAAAAAATTCCGGCATGGTGGCACTGTCTAAGTGCTGCGTCATGACCCTGGTCCTTCTTCCCAAAATCACCCATGCAAGCATAGAGCCGATCAATGCATTCCCAATACCGATCCATGTGGAAGCAATGCCATATTTCCATCCGAACTGCCCTGCATACCCTACAAAGATCACCGCCGAAAAATAAGACGTTCCATATGCAAAGGCGGTAAGCCATGGGCCTACACTCCTTCCCCCAAGAACAAACCCGCTTACATCTGTGGCATGTTTCCTGCAGTAAAATCCGATGGCAATCATTGTACCGAAAAATATCAGCAGCATAATAACTTTAATTATCATCTCTCTTATCCCCCTTTTTCCTCATGTCTGGCAAACTAACTCCTGATCTGCGCTTCCACCAGCCTGGTTCCGCAATACCGTTCCCTGAGCTTTGGCTTTTCTATCTTTCCGGTAGGATTCCTTGGGATATCCGCAAAAATAACCTTGTGCGGCCTTTTATACCGGGGCAGCTTCTTACAAAATCCCATAACTTCTTCTTCCGTACATTCTATCCCTGGCTTTAGCTCAATCACTGCTAACGTAGTTTCACCAAGCCGCTTATCCGGAATACCGATCACCGCCACATCATGTACCGCATTGTGGTTCCGGATAAAATCTTCAATCTGCACCGGATAAATATTTTCACCGCCGCTGATGATCACATCTTTTTTTCGATCCACCAAAAAGATAAATCCATCTTCATCCTCCATAGCCATATCGCCGGTAAAAAGCCATCCATCCTGAGAAAGCACCTCTTTTGTGGCCTTCTCATCATTATAATAGCAGGTCATCACACCCGGTCCTTTTACAGCAAGTTCACCCACATCGCCTTTTTGCACCACATCCTGGCTCTCATCCACAATCTTAACCTGCCAGCCAAACCCTGGCTTCCCGATCGCACCAACTTTATGGATGTTCTCCACGCCAAGGTGAACACAGCCAGGACCTATGGATTCACTTAAACCGTAATTCGTATCATACAAATGCTCCGGGAAGTACCTTTTCCAGTGTTTGATCAGGCTGGGCGGAACCGGCTGAGCGCCGATATGCATCAACCTCCACTGGGAAAGTTCATAATCTTCCATCTTCAAAGCGCCACTATCAAGCGCCTCCAAAATATCCTGCGCCCACGGCACAAGCAGCCACACGATCGTACATTTTTCTTTTGACACCGCGTCTAAAATATATTCCGGCTTGGTTCCTTTCAAAAGGACAGCCTTACTGCCGGAGAGAAGCGAACCAAACCAATGCATCTTAGCCCCCGTATGATAAAGCGGCGGAATACAAAGGAATACATCATCCCTGGTCTGCCCATGATGATTCTGCTCCACTCTGCAGGAATGAATCAGGCTTTCATGGTTATGTAAAATTGCCTTGGGAAACCCTGTGGTTCCCGATGAAAAATAAATTGCCGCATTATCCTTTTCCGTTAAAGCAATCTTTGGTGCCACACTGGAGCAGTTAGAAGTCAACGTATTATAGTCCTCCGCAAAAGACGGACAATGCTCTCCGGCAAAAAAAATCAGCCGGTTTTTGCTGATAGAATCCACAATTTCTTCTACCCTGCCAATAAACTCCGGACCAAAAATCAGCACATCGGCTTCCGCCAGATTAATACAATACTCAATCTCATCCGGTGCGTACCGGAAATTTAATGGAACCGCCAGCGCCCCTGTCTTTAATATACCAAAATAAATCGGAAGCCATTCCAGACAGTTCATAAGCAGGATTGCGACTTTGTCTCCCTTCTTGATTCCCCTCTCCAACAGCAAATTGGCAAATCGATTGGCCTTTTCATCAAAAACCCCCCATGAAATTTCCCTGCGGTAATGGGTAAGTGGGTTCGGCTCCATCAATTCATATTCCTTCCAAGTAACTCGACGCACTTCCTTCACTTCCGGGTTTATTTCCACCAGGCAGATTTCATCCCCATAGCTTCTGCTATTCTGCTCCAGCACATCAACTATTGTCATTTTCTGTTACCTTCCTCTTTCTGCTTTTTCTGCTTGTCTGATTTAAAGCTTTAACGCTTTGACCTATAAAAGTATACAAAAAAGAACCGTGGTTGTCAACGGTTCTTCTTGTTTTTATCAAAGTATAATCATACTATGAAAATGTTAACCTCCGGGCAATGCATCCTATCACATTTGATCCTGAAATTCTTTAATCGTGCCTGCCCTTGCCGCTGCTTTATGCCAACGTTTTAATACTGTCATATCTTTCTCCCCAAAGATTTTCTCTTTTATTTTTTCCGGGATTTCCCCTAAGTCTTCCAGAAGTTCCAAAATAGCCTCCATCCAGCCTTTTACTAATCCCTGACTAATTCCCTCGGCCCTTCCTTCGGTTCTTCCCTCGGCCCTTCCTTCAATCCTTCCTTTTCTCTCGTACTGGTCAAACAATTCACACACTTTAACTTCATCCTCCTCTTTGATCCGGCATTCCTCCAGCCACTTTTTGACGTCCTCATCCGTTGTCCTCTCTCCCGATAGCGCATTTATCATTTTGATCAGGGCTGCTTTATGTACTATCTTCCTATTGGAACGGTAGCCTTTTCCTTCTGCAAGATAATCTACCACGATCCGCATATCACTTTTGAAAAGCTCCCTTATCTCTTTTGTCAAATGCCTCATCTCAAACACATGGACTTTTAATTCGTCTACATATTTCCATGCTCCCTCCGGGATCTGCCGCCTCTTAAAAAGCTCCCTGCTGTCACGGTTCTTCCTCCATCTTGCCTTCCCCCAGTAAAGCACGATCTCGACCACCGGAAACAGGTTTGGCATTTTATTTTCGTACTGCTCACGGTAAAGCCCGCCTGTATACCCTGCCTTCCTAAGGACCGCCTTGCCATCTACGTTAGACTGGTTGGCAATTAGATAGACCAGGTTGATCCGCCCATCCAGCATCTCATATTTACACAGGTCCGCATACTGGCTGCGCAGCCTTTCCAGCCCTTGGTAAATGCTTTCTGTCGGTCCGGAGATCATCCTGTCCTGGTCTGCCACCTTTTCCCCCTGGTACAGCAGCGCGTTAATCACATCTTCTGCGATATCCGGGTATGACACAAATTCTTTTTCTGCAGTGTCTTTCTTTCCCCGCCGTCCGCCTGTACAGTTTCTTTATTCTTTCTCATTCGCCCTCCTTCCGTAGGCCGGCGGGGGTTCACAGGCTTCTGCTAAAGAAGATCTTCCCATAAATAAATTCTTTCCATGGGAATTATTTCTCTGCGGAAAAGATAATTTAATGTCTACAGGTTTTCCTTCCGCTCTATCCATCCCTGCCATATTTAATTAATGTTTGGTAATAAAAGCAAGGATTTCTAAAACAGATCTCTGCATCCTTCATCAGGACGCTTATTAGAAAATTAGATAATAGAACGAATTTCCGTTAGAATTTCTATGCTTTGATTTATTGTATCAAGATATACATGGTTCGTCAATTATTATTCTTATATAATTTAACATATAAATAACTCCGACAATACATCCTGTCACATTTGATCCTGAAATTCTTTGATTGTGCCTGCCCTCGCCGCTGCTTTATGCCAACGTTTTAATACTGTCATATCTTTCTCCCCAAATATTTTCTCTTTTATTTTTTCCGGGATTTCCCCTAAGTCTTCCAAAAGTTCCAAAATAGCCCCTATCCAGCCTTTTACTAATCCCTGACTAATTCCCTCAATCCTTCCTTCGGTTCTTCCCTCAGCCCTTCCTTTTCTCTCGTACTGGTCAAACAATTCACACACTTTAACTTCATCCTCCTCTTTGATCCGGCATTCTTCCAGCCACTTTTTGACGTCCTCGTCCGTTGTCCTCTCTCCCGATAGCGCATTTATCATTTTGATCAGGGCTGCTTTATGTACTATCTTCCTATTGGAACGGTAGCCTTTTCCTTCTGCAAGATAATCTACCACGATCCGCATATC
>CAJULP010000109.1 GCA_910587295.1 uncultured Lachnospiraceae bacterium
CCTCCCGGTCCAAAACCTCTTCTGGCTTCTTTCCGTTCCTTTTTACTGTCTCTAGGTCCCTGAAGTTTCCTTCAGGCTGTTCTCTGAATTATTCTCTCTGAATTTTCAGGTCTGCATTGCTGTTTATTTGTCAAGGTGCTTTTGTCTTGCTGTGCCGGCCATATCGGGGAATGTTTCCCTGTTCTGACCAAGCTTATTATGTATTGCTTTTGTGTCCTTGCGATGTCTCATCGCTTGCGACGAAGATTACTATATCACCCCGTACCAATAATGTCAACAGTTATTTTAAAAAAATTGTAGTTTTTTTTACACATTTCAAAAAATATAGAAAAAAGCCCTAAAAAAGGGCTTTTTCGGCTTATTAAAATCAGTTTCCCACTTTAATTCAGTGAAATTGTAGCTGTGTCATCTACACTTTTCATCACCAGCTCTAAAGTGGCGATCTGGTCTGCCTGGCTGGCCGGCACCTCTCCTACCACCACAAGCTCCGTGCTCTCCCCTGATGCAAGTGTTCCCTGGTAATATGTCATATCATTCATAAGCATGGTGGTCAGCGCATTCTGAACAGCACCATCCACCGCTATCTTATAACGGACGCCGCCTGATGCAAGGTCAAAAGCCTGTTCAGCGTCTGATGTGTTTTTCAGATCAAATTTCAAGACCAAAAGCTTGCTGTTTTCCGTCGCATCCATATAAAAATATACTTCCTCCCCCATGTCGGAAGGGTAAGAGTCCGCTACTTCAAATCCGGTATAAGAAATCTCTGCTCCGCCAAGCCCCAAAAATTCTTCTATTGATACGTTTTCCTGCCCCTGATCAAGGACTTCCACATCCTCCGGTGAAATCCCTTCCTGCTCCTTAGACGTATCTTCCTCATCCTGCTGCTCTTTCGCCGGCTCGGTTTCCGGTGCGGCCTGCGCTTTATCTTCTTCGGGTTCTTCCTCCGGCTCCTCAAGCTCAACTAACTTGACCGAATGGTTTTTGTCAAACTTCAATAACTCCCCTGCCGCATATTCCACAACAAGCTCCTGCTGTTCCTCGGTCATTTCCGGTATTTCACTTCCACACCCGGCAAAGCTGAAGCAAACAGCTCCTATCAGTAATCCTACTAACACTCTTTTCATTCTTCCGGTTTCCTTTCTGTCTGTAACGCTTTCTTCTTTTCGGCATTTTTTTCAAGCAGGATATAAAGAAATGAAATGACCAGCGCCAAAATGCCTACCACAAGAAAAACGATCATTTTATGGATTGTCTGTACTCTGGCAAAATCATAAAATACCAATTTGATACAGACAAAAATAGCCACAACAAGCCCGCTGATCCTTGCTGCCTTATCTGATTGTTTAAATCCGATACCAACACAGCCAAGTGCTGATACCATCAATAATATACTAGCAAGTACCGGGCTGTCAACACAACTGATCAATGCATAAAAAGACCAGCCTCCGGCCAGCAGCAAATACCGCCTGGGAATGTACATCCGGTACCTTTTTCCAAACATCACCACCACCGTTACCGCAAAAAGTGCCATCATTGTAAGGCCAAGCGCTAAGTCATGCGCAAAAAGTGCCATCAGGTAGAATAATCCCATAACGGTTACCGTTATGATATTATAGGACATCTGGTCCGCTTTTGGGATCTTTAAGAAGGGCTCCTTATCATTCTTCTGTCTGGAAAAACGTTTCAGGATGCCTCCGCCCGGCTTCCGGTTAAAGAACAGGAAAAACAAAAATAAAATCCCCACGCTGACAGGGTAAAACCATTTAAACGGAAATCCAAAGCCGTCAAGATAAAACCTGCACTGGCTCCACCAGATCAGCAGCACGCTTACCATTATGATCAGTTCCTGATAAATCTGGAAATAGCGGATCCAAAAGCCCCCCAGCACCAGCGCCCCGGCAAAGATCCAGCAATACCAGTAATCCGAAAGCCAAAGGCCGCTAAAACCAACCCATGCCACTACAATCCCCTCAAGAGCCGCCATTTCTTTTTTCTTATTGACCAATTTGGCTGATAACAGCACCAACAGCTGCCCGATCATGATCTCTAAGTGGTATTCCGAAAAAGAACATAACAAAAGGACCGCACCGGCTCCATAATATACCTGCGCCCATCTGCGCCTGTCTTCTTTATCCCAGATAAGAAAAAGCAGCGCACAGACAAATACCAACAGCACTTCTGCGATCAGATGCACGAACAATGCCTTTGCCGGCACCTCCAGCTCCCTGCCTGCATTACCGATCAGGAACAGAAGAAACAAAAACAGGCCGTTTTCAATGCAGATGAACGGAAACAGCGGTGCTTCCCTCTTTCCATCCCCGGATGCCCATCCCATACAATGCAGATAACCCATGACATTCGTACAGATAAATGCCGCTATCACAAAAAGCACCAGATAAAGGGATTCTACCCCGCCTTCCCATGCCAGCCCTGCGATGACCACCGTAAATAATAAATTGGCGGCCAGATACACAATTCCGGCCGGCATCTGCTTTCTCAAGAAAAAAACGATCCCCAGCCCAAAGACCATTAAGACCACCGTAAGGCCAATCTCATTCAGGTTATGCAGCACAAGATAGTTGACCATATCCGCCACATAAATCCCGCCAATGCCTATTCCAGTAATCACATGGGCAAAAACAGGCATCCTGCGGCGAAGCGCTGTTTCCGATAACGCGATAAGGACAAGCGCCGCCCCGTAAAGACAAATTCCCTGCCATAAGCTGTTTAAGTAGTTGAAACCAAAAATGATCAGCGCTATCAGCACAAAGACAGCGCCAAGCACGCCAAATACATGGATGCCGACTTTAAATTCCGCCTCCTTCTTTGGTATATGCATACGCTCCTTATAGATTTCATAGCTGCGCCTGGCTTCCCTCTCTACCTGCTCCGGCGTGGCCTTACCGGTATCCAGATCCCGCACCATCTGAGCAAGATACCTGTCATATTCAGGATCCTGCGACATTTCTTGTAATTGTGCCAATCTATCCCTGACCCTGTTTATCTCCATCCTTATCCTTCCCCCTCTCCCCTGTCCAGTTCAAACCAAAACTCCACTCCGTTCTCATAATTTTTCACGCCATATTCCTGATGGATCGCGTTCATGATCGCCTTCACGATGGAAAGTCCAACACCGCTTCCGCCATATTCCCTGGTCCTCGCCTTATCCACCTTATAAAACTTTTCCCATATATGGGAAATGCTGTCCTCCGGGATAGGATGCCCGGAGTTAAACACGGAAACGCGCACCTTGCCTTCCTTCAAAACTAACTTAACGTCTATCACTTTATCAAGTGCGGCATGATTCATGGCATTGCTGAAATAATTGCCAAACACCTCTTCCACCATAAATTCATCAGCCCAGACATGAATGGGGGGATACTCTCTCATCTGCACCCTGATCCCCTTCTGGGTGCACAAAAGCTCTACAGACTGCAGGTAAGTCATGACCAATGCCGTAATGTCAAACCGCTCTAATGTTACCGTGTCATTCCCAAATTCCAGCTGATTGAGGGTCAGAAGCTTTTTGACCATATTGTTCATCTTAGCCGCTTCGTCCATGATCACTTCACAATAAAAATCCTTACTCTCCTCATCCTCGCTTATCCCTTCCTTAAGCCCTTCCGCATAGCCCTGGATCAGGGCAATCGGAGTCTTTAACTCATGGGACACATTGGATAAAAACTCGATCCTCATCTCATCTATCTTGTTTTTTCTTTCAATGTCACGCTTTAACTCATTATTTGCGCTCTTTAGCTCGGAAATCGTGTTTTCCAATGTTTCGGATAGCTCATTGATATTTTTTCCCAAAAGCGCAATTTCCGTTTTACTGTTTCCGGTGTATTTAGCGTCAAAATCAAGCTGGATCATTTTCCCTGAGATCCGTACCAGCTCCATGATAGGCTCCGTCACCTTCCCTGAAACCAAAAGAATGACCAGTGCACTGAAAAACGCCGCCCCCAGGCCCACATATGCTAAGAATCTGTTGGCAAGCTCCACACTCTCCCGGATACTCTCAAGGGGCGTCCTGAAAAGAAATAAATTACCGTTATCTAACACCCCCCACATATCTAAATAATCCTGCTGAAGGCGGATGTCCGTAAACATACGGATCTCATACTGCGCTTCCTCCACAAGAAGCTTTTCTTTCAATTTCAGATCACGCTCAAACAAATAACCAAGGAGCTGCCTGCTTAAAACCTCATAATCGCTCATGGATGTTTTGATCGTCTGTGTCTGCGCATCCAAAATAATAATGCTGATATTATTCCTCCCACAGATATTCTGAAACTCTATGTCAAAGGCATCACTGCCTATCGTACCTTCATTTGATGCCTGATTGATCACGGCATAAGCGTTCAGCATTGCTTTCTGCTTGTTTTTAAAATAATAATCCTCCAAAAAAGTATTATTTATGAACCAGCACAATAATATCGTTCCCGCCATGAGAACGCCAAACACAATTGCAAACTGTTTCCGGATTGAAATTTTCACGGGCCTTCATCTCCCCCTGCTAACCATTCGCCTCAAATTTATATCCCATCCCCCAGATTGTCTTTATCAGTTCTCCTTTTTCCCCCATTTTGTTCCGAAGCTTCTTCACATGAGTATCAATTGTTCTGGCATCGCCAAAATAATCATAATCCCAAACATTATTTAAGATCTTTTCCCGGGAAAGGGCAATCCCTTCATTTTCAAGAAAATAGCTTAACAATTCAAATTCCTTATAGCTAAGCTCCACGGACTTATTGTCAATCGTAACACTGTGCGCCGATTTATTGATCACAATGCCGCCGGACTCAAGCTTCTGTTCCGCCTCAAGCTGGTTTGTCCTTCGCAAGATAGCCTCCACCCTGGCCACCAAAATCTTAGGGCTGAAGGGCTTGGAAATATATTCATCTACCCCAAGCTGGAATCCCATTAGTTCATCCCGTTCCTCACTTTTGGCGGTCAGCATGATAATAGGAACCTTTGAATAGCTCCTGATCTCCCTGCACACAGCATAGCCGTCCATCACCGGCATCATCACATCCAATATCACAAGGGCAATATCCTTTTTTTCAAAAAAGATATCAAGCGCCTGATTCCCGTCACCGGCCTCAACCACATCGTATCCGCTCCTTACAAGGAAATCCCGGACAAGCTTGCGCATCCTCGTCTCATCATCCACCACCAGGATCTTAAATCGTTCCATATCACAATCCCTCCTGCCATCATCGTACAATATAATTATGATGAAAATGTGAATTATTCAGCGCCAAGTGATTTTTCCCGCTCTCTTATGGCGCTTTCCCGCTCTGTCAGTTCCTGTTCCCAGGAAGCATACTCGTTTAAGATTGCTTTTTTATAATTTAGTATGTTGGGGTTTTTACTGTTTAAGCTGATCACGAACATTCCCCCTGCCAATATGGCAAGCAGTATGTTTACCATGATAGAAACCCGTAAATTTCTTTTGTCTTCATTTATCTTTTTTGACGGGCGTATCCGCTCTCTTACAGGCTGCGCAGCAGCATCCTCCTTGTGGCAGAAAGTAACATACATGGGAATGGGCCTGATATCTTCTTCACTAAGCCCGCTGCGCCGCAATTCCCTCTGCATCCTTTTCAGATACTCCCAGCCCACAGGCGTCTCAAAGATTTTATCATCCAGCACTTTATCATAGACCGCAAGCATGCTCTCCGCATTCTTGCCCTGAAGCCTGGCATTAAAATAATCCGCCTTTATTTTTTCTACCTGCGCTTCCTTAGCATCCTCAATGGACCCGAAACGATATCCTTCCACACAATAATCTTTCTGCTCTGCCATGACCCGATTCTCCTGTTTTCCCACATGATAAAAGCGCGCCTATCCGTTACCTGATGTAAGCGCGCCTTCGCTGGAATAGGCGGGAGTCGAACCCGCGTCCAAAGACCCATTCCCTGTCCTTCTACTATCATAGTCAGTTTTTTCAGGCGGATTGCTCCGCCCCGTTCCCTCCGCCGGCCGGGAGCTGACACTCTTCCGGTTTTAGTAGCTTCATCCTACGCCCACAGGTGCAAAGCTTAGCCTGTGTCGTTTCCTGCATAGTCGATGCCTGGGTCCTAAGGTGCAGGTGCCCTAGGTCAGACAGCTGCCATTAGGCAGCGTATGCTAAATTATCTTCAGCGTTTATATTTATTTTTGCGATTTGACGCATCGCCTGCGGATAGCTTCTCCAGCTGCAAGGCCCCTGTCGAAACCTTTACTATCCCTTACTTGCTCTATTATATAAACATTTTCTCCAAAAAGCAACCCCAACCTAAGCGCGCAGCCTGATTTTTAATTCCTTTTCCGCTTCCCGCTTCTGATCCTTTTTGGCAATATCCTGCCGCTTGTCGTACAGCTTCTTTCCTTTTGCAAGCCCAATCTCAATCTTGGCCCTGCCATTATTAAAATATACCTGTAAAGGAACCAAAGTATAACCTTTTTCCGCACTGTTTCCGATCAGTTTCCTGATCTGCTGTTTGTGGAGAAGCAGCTTTTTGATCCGAAGGGGATCTTTATTAAAAATATTCCCTTTCTCATATGGGCTGATATGCATGCCATAAACATACACTTCCCCGTTTTCAATCCGGATAAAAGCCTCTTTGATGCTGCATTTGCCCATACGGAGGGATTTGACCTCCGTGCCATGCAGGACAAGGCCTGCCTCATATTTTTCTTCTATAAAATAATCATGGTATGCTTTTTTATTGTTAGCAACAAGCTTCCTTTCTTCCTTCGCCATTACTTTCCTCTCTTTCCGGCGCAAACACAAAGTCAATGCTCTTTTGCAGATAATCCACGCCATCTACCATAATCCAAACCTTTTGCCCCAGCTTGTAGGTCTTTCCGGTATCTCTTCCCACCATTTCGTAGGTTTCTTCCCGATAAAGATAGTAATCGCCTTCTATCTTAGAGACATGGATCATCCCTTCCACCGTATCAGGCAGCTCCACATAGATTCCCCATGCCGTGATCCCGGAGATGACCCCTTCGAAGACTTCCCCGATCTTCCCTTCCATATACTGGGCTTTTTTCAGCTTTTCCGTCTCCCGCTCCGCCTCGTCGGCCCGGCGCTCCATCTCCGAGGAATGCTTTGCCACCTCAGGCAAGATCTCCTGATAGTGCTCTATCCTTCCCTCCAGGAGTCTCCCCCTTAGCTGCTCTTTTATGATACGATGAATCTGCAGATCAGGGTAACGCCTGATAGGCGACGTGAAATGGCAGTAGTACTGGCATGCCAGCCCGAAATGCCCTGTGCAGTCCACGGTGTATTGAGCCTTTTTCATGCTCCGCAATGTCAGGCGGCTGATCAGCGCTTCATGGGCATCGCCCTCGATCTTCCCTAAAAGTTTTTGTATCTCCTTGGGGTGAACTTCGTTGTCGCCACTCTTTACTTTTATATGATATCCAAAATTATTGATAAAAGCAGCAAGCTTCAAAATCTTTTCCGGATCGGGCTTATCATGGGTCCGGTACACAAACGGAAGCTCCATCCAGTAAAAATGCTGTGCCACCGTCTCATTGGCAAGCAGCATGAAATCCTCTATGATCTTGGTTGCCGCATTCCGCTCATAGGGCTTAATGGAGATTGGCACCCCGTCCTCATCTAACAAGATCTTGCTCTCCGGGAAGTCAAAATCAATCGAACCGCGGCTGCGGCGTCTCTCCCTCACAAGATCCGCTAACTCTTTCATTAATAGAAACATGGGTGCAAGGTCTTCATAGGCCTTAACTGCCTCCTCATCCCCGGTAAGCACCCGGTTAACATCCGTATAGGACATCCTCCTGTCCACGTTGATCACTGTCTCCGCTATCTCATAGCTTATCACCGTTCCCTTTTGATCCAAGGTCATCAGACAGCTGAGTGCCAGCCTGTCCTCCCCCATGTTAAGAGAACAAATCCCGTTAGAAAGGGCGTGGGGCAGCATAGGAATCACCCTGTCTACCAGGTAAACACTGGTTCCCCGCTCTAACGCTTCATGGTCTAATGCGGAATTTTCCTGCACATAATTGGTCACATCCGCAATGTGCACCCCCAATAGATACTGATCTCCCTCTTTGGAAAGGCTCACTGCGTCATCTAAGTCCTTGGCGTCTTCCCCGTCGATCGTGACCATGGTAACGTTCCTTAGGTCCTTCCGTCCTTCCCGGTCTTTGTCACTGACATCCTTAGCCACCCGTTTTGCCTGGTTTATCACTTTTTCCGAAAAACCCAAAGGAAGTTCAAATCCCTTGACGATGGACAGGATATCCACCCCCGGATCATTTACATGGCCTAAGATCTCCGCAACCCGCCCTTCCGGATTCTTGGACAGATCCCCATAATCCGTAAGCTCCACTACTACCTTATGCCCGGTCACCGCACCTTTAGAACGTTCCTTTGGCACAAAGATATCCGAAGCAAACTTTTCATTATCGGGGATTACAAACCCATAATTGCCGGCATGCTGATAGATACCCACCAGACTGGTGGTGCCCCGGGAAATGATCTGGGTCACTTCCGCTTCCTGCCGCTTGCCCTGCTTCGGGCCGCTTAGCCTGACCGCCACGGTATCCCTGTTAAAAGCGCCGTTAACACCTTCCTCCGGAATAAACAAATCCTGTTCCCTGCCTTCGATCTCCACGAAACCAAATCCCCGGGCATTACCGATAAATGTTCCCACCAGCTTTTCCGGAACGCCGCGGCCCTTTACATATTTTCCTCTTTCCGTGACGGAAAGCTTCCCCTCCTCCACCAGCTCACTTAAAATCTTCTTTAATTCCCCTCTGTCTTCCGGCTTTACCTGCATGAACATGGCAAGTTCCTTTTCTTTCATAGGAACATAACATTGATCCTTGACCAGATCGCAGATTACTTTTTTTCTCTTTTCATGCATAGTAAAATCCCCTTTCTACATGATAAAAAAGGCATTCTTTTACAAGAATGCCTTAAGTCCTAAAATACACTCAAATTTAATACGATCGTCAAAACCATAAACCCGATTGCCAGATACTTGGTGATCTTCACAAGTTTGCCTTCCATGGAACGCCCCTTGTTCTTCCCCCAGTATGTTTCAGCTGCACCGCTTATGGCCCCTAAACCTGCTGACTTGCCTTCCTGCATCAATACCAGCGCTGTAAGCGCAATACACAATAATATAAATATAACCTGAATAATGATCCTTAAAACTGCCATATTATACCTCCTAAAACCACGTGAAGTTAAGTTTAGCACATTAAGGACAAAATTGCAAGCATTTTATGCACAAATGCAAGTGAAGAATGCAAGTGAAGAGTAACAATTCAGCGAAAACCAGAAAAAGGCTTAGTTCTGGCCTTCCTGGGGCGCTGCTTCGCCCTCCGGCGCAGGCGCTTCCACCTTCACAAGAACGCCATCCGGCGTCGTGGTATATGCCGCACCGTCAATCTCCAACGTACCGTTTCTTACCAGTGCTCCGGTAGCCGGATCATAATAAAAGATCCCGTCTCCGCGGTCAACCACCCCAACCGCCATCACGCCTTCCGCATTGAAGAAATAATCCTGCTTGTCAACCGTTACGGGACCTGTGACCATATGTCCATCGTCAGGGGCTAAGTAATGCCGTCCTTTGGCATCGTCAAAAAAGCCCTTCACTTTTGCCCCGGTGGCCGGATCATAGTAAAACGTTCCGTTCTCCAGGCTTACCCAGCCCTGCTGGCGGATTCCTTCCGCATTAAACAGAAATTCCGCATTGTCGATCACCTGGGCGCCGGTCAGCATATGGCCGTCCGCTCTGTCAAAGAAATAGATATTTCCCTTTTCATCGCTTAGCCACTCCCGCTTCATGATCCCGTTATTTGCCGGGTCATAGAAGAATTTCTGCTCGTTTAACACTACCCAGCCGCTTGTTTTAACACCTTCTGCCGTAAAATAAAAATCTGCCCCGTCTACCTGACACTGCCCTCTTGCAATGCTTCCGTCTGCAGGTGAGAGATAATATGTACCGGAAGGGTCCGAAAACCACCCCCGGACCAGATTCCCGGCTTCATCCAGATAGTATCTGGTATCATTGTAAGAAACCCATCCTCTCTGCATCCGCCAGTTCTGATAAAACCTTACATTCCCGTTATGCTCCAGAAAGCCTTCCGGTATGATCAGCTTGCTGTAATCCTTATATTGATAGTTTAAGTCCACGTTTCCGCCTATCCCGTTTACTCTTCCTTTGCTGGAATACTGCCAGAAGCAGACATTGTTCCCTGTCTCACAGGAATCCGCATACTGGGCCACCCATCTGTCCCAGCCAGCGTTATCCATCCTCTGGGTAAACATATTTTTATTGGAATAAACCATGGGATGGTACCCTGCCGCATCAATCGGAACGCAAAACGCATTGATGATGTCGATGAGCTGTTGGTTGGAAAGCCCTTTATGGCATTTATCCTCAATATCAAACACCACCGGGTAGTTCACCGTGTACGGTGCAATCCACTGCAGGATCAGACTGGCTTCGTTGGCCGCCTGCTCCGGTGTGGTAGCATAGGAATAAAGGTACACCCCCGTCTTAAGTCCTGCCGCCTGGGCTCCGGTGATATTCGCCGCAAACTGCGGGTCAACACCGCTGTTGGTGCTTCCTGCCTTGATAAAAACAAACTGGACCCCGGAAGCTGCCACCTGCTCCCAGTTTACTGCCCCATTGTGCTTGGATACGTCGATCCCTTTTGCGATTGCCCCGCTTGCCGTGACAGCCTTGGCTGAAAACGCCGGAAGCATGGAGACCACCGCTGCCAATAGCACGGCGCTGCCTATTTTTCTTACCCATGACTTAAACTTTTTTTTCATTTGTCTCTCTCCTCATGTTAAATCTTATTAAATGGTTCTTTGTAAGCCGCTACACTCCCAAGTTCCTCCTCGATCCTAAGAAGCTGATTGTACTTGGCAACACGGTCACTGCGGCAGGGCGCACCGGTCTTGATCTGCCCGGCGTTTACCGCAACTGAAAGATCAGCGATAAAGGTGTCCTCCGTCTCTCCCGACCTATGGGATATCACCGCCTTATACCCGTTTTTCTGTGCCATCTCAATTGCTTCCATGGCCTCTGATACCGTACCGATCTGGTTGACCTTGACAAGAATTGCGTTTGCGACATGAAGCTTGATCCCTGCGTCCAGCCTTTTTGGATTGGTGACAAACAGATCGTCTCCCACTAACTGGATCTTGTCGCCAAGGCATCCTGTCAGCTTGGCCCATCCATCCCAATCGTCCTCCGCCAGCCCGTCCTCAATGGAGAGGATCGGATATTTGGATATCAGCGCTTCATAATATGCAATCATTTCAGAAGTATCCCGTACCACTTCTTTTCCTTTTAGGGAGCTCTCCCCGGGGAAGTGGTACATACCTGTTTTTTCATTGTATAATTCACTGGAAGCAACGTCAAGAGCTATTTTAATATCCTGCCCTGGTAAATAATTACTTTTTTCAATTGCCTGGACAATAAGGTCAAGGACCGCTTCCGCATCCGGAAGATCCGGTGCAAACCCGCCTTCATCCCCCACACTGGTGGCAAGATGCTTTTCCTCCAGAATCTTTTTTAGGAAATGATAGATCTCCGCACAGATGCGCAGACCATCCGCAAAACTTTCCGCCTGCACCGGCATGATCATAAATTCCTGAAAATCTACGGTGTTTGCCGCATGCCGCCCTCCGTTTAAAATATTCATCATGGGAACCGGCATCAACCTGGTATATGCCCCGCCAAGATACTGGTATAGGGGGATCCGCAAGGCCTCCGCCCCGGCCCTTGCCACCGCCATGGATACCGCAAGGGTGGCATTAGCCCCTAAATTCCCTTTATTATCCGTTCCGTCAGTCTCCATTAAAATACGGTCGATCTCTATTTGGTTTAACCCGTTTTTCCCGCAGACTGCCTCCTTGATCTTCGTATTGATATTGGATACCGCTTTGGTCACGCCAAGCCCAAAATATCTGGTCTGGGCGTCTCTCAACTCAACCGCCTCAAAACGCCCGGTACTTGCGCCTGAGGGAACCGACGCCTTTCCCCCGTACCGTTTCCCTGTCATGGTGTCCGTTAAGACTACCTCCGCTTCTACCGTGGGATTTCCCCTGGAATCTAATATCTCCCGTCCGTGTACGTTTGTAATTTGCATATAGGTCTTCATGCTCTGCCTCCTGAAAGAAAAATTTTGTAAGTATTGTATCCAATTTCAGGAATTGCTATACTAGGATAGACGGCAATGCCGCTCTTAGAACGTTATGATTTAAGGAGTATCAGACACATGAGAAAAAAACTTTCAAAGGATTTCATCTGCGCCTTTGCGCTTACTTCTATTTTTGCAGTGCTGTCCTTATTCCGGTTAGGGAACACCTATGCTCCCCAGTCTTATTACACCGCAGATTCTGAAAACCGGGATATCATCCTTGATTTTGGTTCCTACCTGGATGTATCTTCCGTCTCTGTTTTCCTGGGGAACTTAAATACCCGGCATTTTTCCCTTTCCGCATTCAATGAAGTGACAGGGATCTGGGAAGTGGTCGACGGGGATGCGGTGGCAGAATCCGTCTTTGCCTG
Source organism: uncultured Lachnospiraceae bacterium (assembly GCA_910587295.1). Taxonomy (GTDB): domain Bacteria; phylum Bacillota; class Clostridia; order Lachnospirales; family Lachnospiraceae; genus Suilimivivens. The sequence continues at coordinate 12,549 of CAJULP010000109.1, forward strand.
GAACAAAATAGACGTCAACTACAACCTGCGTTACCTTGGCATTGTCTGTACGGATGATGCCGCCATCTTAAACGAGCTGGCAGCCCAGGGGCCGGACGGGCAGGTCCTGCTTCCCGTAAACGCCAGTGACTATCCCGCCTTATTTGACGAGCAGGATACCTTCCCCGAAGTGAAAACCTATATGACCGGCACCATGTTTGACGAAGTATACCATGGGCGCACGGCTTACGAGTTTCTCCACGGACTTACCACTTATGAAACCACTCATCCCCATTTGGGCAAGATCCTGATTTCCCTTGGGATATTAGTCTTTGGGATGACCCCCTTTGGCTGGCGCATCATGTCGGTGCTTTTTGGCATTTTGATTATCCCTTTTATGTATCTGTTTGCCAAAAAACTGTTTAAAAATACCTTTGCCGCCACCACTGCCACTGCGCTCCTTGTTTTTGACTGTATGCATTACACCCTATCCAGGATCGCAACCATAGATATTTTTGCGGCCTTCTTTATCCTTGCAATGTACTACTACATGTACCGGTATCTAGAGGCGGACCACCAATACCGGATGACGAAAAATGCCCTGTCGGACTCATTTATGCCCAGACCGATCTACACTGCCTTAGCCCTTTCCGGCATCAGCATGGCTTTCGGGATCGCCACAAAATGGACCGGGGTCTATGCCGGAGCCGGCCTTGCCCTGTTGTTTATCTGGCATACCTTATCCCACTATCCAAAAGGACAGGTCCTTAAGCTGTTTTTCTTTTGCAGCGCCTTTTTTATCCTGATCCCCCTTTTGGTCTATGTCCTGTGCTTTATCCCTGTAGTAGGGTATTCCCCTTACAAAAACCTGATCGATAAAGTCATCCAGGGAACCATCTACATGTTTGACTATCATTCCACGCTGGTTGCGGAGCATTACTACAGTTCCCCTTTTTATGAGTGGCCCGTTATCTGGATGCCGCTGTTAGATGCCAACGACGCTGTTGACGCCACAAGGGTAAGCGCAATAAGCTGTATGGGAAATCCCCTGATCTGGTGGGCAGGCATTCCCTGCTCCCTTTATGTATTTTTCCGCTGGATCGTTCGGCATGATAAAAAAGCCGGATTTCTCTGCATTGCATATCTGGCCCAATATGTGCCCTGGATGTCGGTAGGCCGGATCACCTTTATCTATCACTATTTCCCCGCAATCTTATTCGTGATCCTGATGATGGGCTATACCATAGACCGGATAAAAGAACGCTTTCCATGGGGCAGAAAAGCCACTGCCATTTATCTGGCAGCGGCCATCCTTTGCTTCTTCCTGTTCTTCCCGGTGATCTCCGGCCTCCCCGTTTCCAAGGAATGGGGGATGCAGCTTCGCTGGCTGAAAGACTGGATCTTAGTGTTATAGGCTGTTTTCTTTTATCTGCCTTTGCAGATCGTATCCCACATATACCAAGAGCCCCAGCGCAAAAAGCGCCAGATACTGGATCGGTACAAGATGCACGGCAATCAGGTAAGGCATAAAGGTAAGGATCGATACAACGAAATATCCGCACATCACCGGCAGCTTTTTTCTGTTGATAAAGCCGTAGGCAATTGCCAGAAGATCCACCAGAAAGCCGTACCTGTCGTGCATATGGGGCAGACAGTAAACGCAAAGCGCCACCGTAAAAAGCGCCAGCGTGACCACAAGTTCTCCACCCATACGCACCTTTTTCGTATAAAGGTAATACGCAAGGCAGCCAAGGAGGATCACCGTCATAAAGATCCCCGCACCGCTGACCTCCCCCGCATGACGCATATCCGGCATCGCCTCCCCAAGCAGCGCATAGATATTAGGATATTCCAGCGTTCCCCAGGGGTAGGTTCCGGACTGGTCAACATAGATCAACAGCAGTTCTTTTAAATCCCTTCCCATAAGCCATGCCGGAACGGCGCCAAGCACATAAAGAAGAGGCAGATACACAAAATCCCGAAACCTTACGGTCTCTTCCTTCAGCCACAGAATCACCAGAAAAGGCAGGATAAATAACGTCTGCTGTTTAAACGCAAAGGCTATCCCCACAAAGATCATACATCCCCTGCTGTCCTTTTGAAACAGGCGGTACAGCCCCCACAGGATAAACGCGCTATAAATGATATCGCACTGACACCAATACGCTCCGTCTAAAATCACCGTAGGGGACAGCAGCACTGCCGCCATCCCCAAAACGGACCTTCTCACCTTGCCCGTAAGCCGGTACAGAATGGAAAACATCGCCACTGCCGCCACATAATCGAACAGCACGGACACCAGCTTTAACGCATACAGGTCATTTTTGCTGATGTAGGAAACCAGGCACATGATATACATGTAAGGCGAGGTATAATTGGAAATCTGACAGCCAAGAGAGGCAAAGCCCCCTCCTTCCCTGATTTGTCTCATCCAGTCTTCCAAGAAACCAAAATAATCCGCCGACTCGATCGGCATCAGCTTCCAGCGTATAAAAAATCCAAACACAAACAGGCACAGGATAAACAAAAGATCCACAACCTGAAATGTAATGTCCTTTATCTTAATGCTGCAGAACATTATTTTGTCAAAATTACGCTCTTTCATTGCCTTCCCCATCCTGGTCCTTTGCCAAATTTCCGAACATTTTCCTGACAGATTCCTCCTTTGTAAACACAGGGATCACATCAAGAGGGGCATAGGCATCAACTACCTGCCCACCTTCCCACTTCTTTCCTGTAAAGACTTCCACCCAGCTTGCGCCGAAAGGCAGATAAACTTCCCTATGACTGACACCCGCCTCCATCACCGGGGCAACCAGCACGTCTTTCCCAAACATGTAAGCATCCTCCACTTCCCATCCATGCTTATCTTCCGGGAAATCAAAAAACAACGGTCTCATCACCGGCTCACCGGTCTTACTTGCCGCTTCCATACAAGATCTGATATACGGCCGCAGCCCTTCCCTCAAAAACAGGTATTTTTTCATAATCTCATAATTGTCATCCCCAAAGCTCCACACCTCATTATCCTGGCCTGAGGTAAGCTGTCTTACGCCGTCAATAAACTCCCGCTCCCTTTCATACCAGGGAGACCTCTCCCCGTGCATCCGAAATACCGGGCAGAATGCGCCCCAGGCAAACCAGCGTACCAAAAGTTCCTGAAAAGCCGGGTCCGTAATATCTCCGCCGATGAAACCGCCGATATCGCAGGTCCACCACGGAATACCTGCCATCCCCATATTAAGCCCTGCCTGGAGCTGCTCCCTCATGGCCCGGAAAGTGGAACTGATATCCCCCGACCAGGTAAGCACGCCGTACTTCTGGCTGCCTGCCCAGGCACAGCGGACCAGGCTCATGATTTCCTCTTCCCCTTCCGCTTTTAACCCGTCATAAAATCCCTTTGCATACATCTTAGGATAGATATTGGTACACTGCAAAGCAGGCCCGGCATAATAGCGGTAATTGTCAAACTCATATGCCCACTCCGGCTCCGCCTCATCCAGCCAAAAGATACGGATGCCCTTTTTATAATAATTTTCCCTGCATTTTTCCCAGACAAACTCCCTTGCCCCGGGGTGGGTGGTATCGTAATAAGTGGTATCCCCCATCCATGTAGAGTGGTTGGCACACCCTCTGTCATTCCTTACCAGATATCCTTTTTCCGCCATTTGTCCGTAATTTTCACTGCGCTCGTCCACCGTGGGCCATACGGATACCACCGTTTCTATTCCCAGTTCCTTTAATTCTTTTACCATAGCGTCAGGATCCGGCCAATCCCTCGGCTCAAACTTAAATTCTCCCTGCCTGGTCCAATGGAAAAAATCCACCACAATGGCATCCATGGGAAGCCCTCTTTTTTTGTGTTCCCTTGCCACTGCCAAAAGTTCTTCCTGGGTCCTGTAGCGGAGCTTGCACTGCCAGTATCCCATGCCGTATTCCGGCATCATGGGCGTCCTGCCTGTCACCGCACTGTATTGCTTTAAAATCTCCGCCGGCGTATCTCCCGCAGTGATAAAATAATCCATCTTCCGGGTAGACCTTGCATACCACTCGGTCTTGTTTGCCCCAAAGACCACCCTGCCTGTTGCCGGATTGTTCCACAAAAAGCCATACCTCCTGCTTGAGACCATAAACGGTACGCTTGCCTGACTGTTCCTGTGTTCTAATTCAAGGATGGCTCCCTTTTTATTCAAGTTTTTTTCCTGATACTGCCCCATACCGTAAATCCGTTCATCGTCAAAAGCCTCAAACCGGGCAGTCAGCTCAAAATCAGAAGTTCCGGCTATGGGCTTAATCTCCCTTGCCGGCACACCTATCGGCACCGCATAGCGGCATACCCGGTCACGGTTACGCCAATATTCCGCTGTAAGCAGATCTCCTTTTTGGTTATAAAAGCTGATCCACCCTTCCGGATTGATCTTAACGGTAAGCTTTCCGTTTATAAACGTATATTCCTTTCCCACCATGTGATACTTTGCCCATTCTTCCCCGCGATACCACGGATCCGTGATATCCAGCTCCTTTATCATGATCTTCGGAACGCACTCCGGCACCTTTTCCTCCAGCGCCCAATCGTTTTCATCCATTTTCGGTTCGCCGCACATCCGAATCCTGACTGAATTTTCCCCCCAGCACTCAATCCATACCTGGCTGACTCCCCTTTCTATAATCAGCCTGTTCCCATCCTGTCTTACCATCATCGCAAATACCTCCCACCGGTAAATTTTTTCATAAAATAAAGCCGATATCTGATCTGACAGATATCAGCTTTATTTTATCATTTATTCCGGCATTTGGAAAGCAGTATCCTCCTGCACAAATAACGGAACTTCCCCTTCTTTGAATCTATACTCCGCATAAGTGCCGGCCTTTCTGCTCATTTCACTGTCCGCCTTAAAATATACAAAAACCGTATAATCATAATCAGGCTTACATCCGTTATCCCACCGGTACTCCAGCATCTCTCTTGCGTAAATGCATCCCGCCAGCTTTTCAATATCCTCCCTTTCGGTATAGTCAACATACCCTCTGGTATCAATGTCATAAACCCCGTAGACTTCCGCGGCTTCCGGCATATCCGCATGGATCGCTTCCTTCCCTTCCTCAGTCTTTTGCAGCTCATACATTTTGCGGTAGGCTTCTGAATTTTGGTTGGTGACGTAGATCCGGTCCACATCCTCCACATTGATCTGCAAATCCATATAATAGCCCAATTCTTTTAAGTAAGCAATACTCTCCTCAAAGAACGGGTATATATTCATCCCCACTTCCGAAATGGCAGTTCCCTTACTATAATAACCGTTGCTGATCTCCCTGGAAAATTCGAATCGAAGCGCCCCTGCCGGCACACTTTCTTTTGCGCGGGTAAAATTAAACTTTTCCATATCGGCCCGGTAACATTCCAAAAGCTTGGAAATCTCCGCTTCCCGTAATTTTTGCTCATATATCAGATTTCCGTAATAAGCATTCACCTGATACTGGTCATTGGATACGGCTATCTGTTCAAACCCATCGGTAGTTCCCACCAAACAGCCTTCCTTAAATTCCTTAGAGCCTATGATGCGGTCTAAGTACTCACCGCTCTTTTCGTCATTAACATCCACCCAAAGCCTGCGGACCACTTCCCTGCCGCTTTTCATGCGGTATATGACTTTCACGGACGACCAGTAATTATCCGCATCCTCATCATATATAATTTCCTCCCCCATAGGGAACATCCTGTCATATTCCTCCATGGAATATCTTGCCAGTCCGCATACATCCCCGGCATTTTTTAAATTCATAGAATCACCGATGCGCACCCTGTCGTTTATGTGTCCGTTTTCCACACTGATCCAAGTGCTCCTATAATTCACCTGCTCGTACTGATCCGGCAGGAACACAATGCTCTCTACCTGATCCGGGTCCGGCACAAAACTGTCATAAGAAAACAGGTCATATCGGTAAACCATAAAGAGCAAAGCCGTCAAAGCCCCGCTTATCAGGATATGTCTTTTTTTGTGCAGGGCTCCCTTGATGTCAAATTCATAGATCACCTGGATAACGGCGCTGCCCAAAAGTACCGCCAATATGAGAGCAAAGATCACATACCAGATCCCCGTGGTTCCCGTAGTCGGAAAATAGCTGACTTCACTGGCGATCACATCCCCAAACGTAAGCGCCATAGGAACCACCAGCAGCACTTTGATGACCGGCTTTGTGATGGAAAATACCATGGACCAGCCTGCGCTTTCCGCAGGACGCTTCCGGTAACACACATAGGAGACCGCTCCCAAAAGTACCGCAAAAACAAACATCATAATGACGATCTTTATCTGCTCACCTGCCCCTGCCTGGGTATTGGTAAGCTCTGAGTACATGGAAAAGGGGGAAAACACCGGCCCTGTGTCATACTCTGAGGTACTAAAATAGCGGAAAAACCTTGCTTTGTATACATAATCCACCCGCCGGACCAGCCATTCATACAGACAGAACACCAAAAATCCCATACCGGTAAGCACCATGTTCCCGGTGAGCATCACTGCCAGCATTGCCATGTGATATACGCAAAGATACAAAAGCAAGTGGACAAACATTGCCTCCACGATCACTTTTACCACACCGCCGTCAAGCCCCTGGTTCCCTGCCGCGATCAGCATACTGATCCCGATCCCGAGGATATAAGGAATAAAATAGATCAATATGCCGTTTAACCAGATCACCAGAAAACGTTTCGAGCGTTTCACTGGCATTCCCATATAAAAGTCGATCTTTTTTCGGGAGTAGAGCCAGGAAAAACCCTGAACCCCATTTAGCACGGCAAAAACCGCTGTAAAGACAGCCAGCATGGCGGAAGCCCCAAGCATCCCCTCCACCGTCTCTAAGATATTCCGATGGGTGATCTCATTTGCCGCAGCCACCCCATAGCTTTCCGTCAGCCACTTTAACTGCTGCTGGGCAAGGCTTAACTGCATGGCAAGGCCAAGGGGCAGCGCCAGCACAAATGCCAGCAGCGCCAGGACCCACACCCATAACCGCCTTTTGCTGTTTTCTTTTAAACTACCCAAGAATGAGCTTCTTGACATCATAGCCTACCACCTCCGTTTCACTGATAAATATCTCTTCCAGGGAAAGAGGGAGCGCCTCAAAGAACACGGTATTTACCGTGGCAAACACGGCAATGATCTCCGCCTTGTTCCCCCTTATGGTCATGACGTTTAATGACCCCCTCTTTTCGTTTTTCATAATATCCAAAGACGAAATGATCTTTGCCTCGTCGTCATTGGTCTTAAAAACACACTGGATCTTCTGGATATTGCACTTCATATCCTCCAAATCTTTGGAAAGCAAAATGCCGCCTTTATGCAAAAGCCCCACGTAATCGCAGATATCCTCAAGCTCCCTTAGATTATGGGAAGCAACCACCGGCGTCAGCCCCCGCCGCTCCATCTCGCTTGCAAAGATACTTTTCACCCCCTGGCGCATGACCGGGTCTAATCCGTCAAAGGTCTCATCGCACAAAAGATATTTGGTTCCGCTGCACACACCGCATATTAGCGCCAGCTGCTTACGCATCCCTTTGGAGTAAGTGCCGATCTTCCTTTTCTTATCCAGCCCGAAGTTCACAAGATAACTGTAAAAATCCTCCACCGCAAATTCCGGGTAAACGCTGCATAGATATTTCTGCATGTCCGCCGCATTCGAATTGGCGAAAAAATATGGTTCGTCAGCGATAAAATAGATATTCTTTTTCGCATCCATATTGTCAAATACCGGGATGCCGTCTACGGTGATCTCCCCTTCGTCCTGTTTTAGGACCCCTGCCATCATCCGAAGGGCCGTACTCTTACCGGCGCCGTTGGTTCCGATCAGCCCGAACACTGTGTTTTCCTTTATCGTCACGCTGACGTCATCCACGGCCTTTATATTGTCGTAACACTTGGTCACATTCCTGATCTCAATCATATGCCCCTCCTTCTTTGATGCACGCTACCAGTTCATCCTCCGTAATGCCGATGCCTATGGCAGTCTTATAGATTTCGACAAGCTGCGCAAAGATCTCCTCTTTATATTTTTGCAAAAGCTGCCCGCTCTCGGAAACAAAATTCCCTTTTCCCTTGACCGTATAAATATAGCCCTGCCGCTCCAGCTCCGCATATGCCCGCTGGATCGTATTGGGATTGATGGAAAGATCCACGGCAAGATTCCTGACGGACGGCATCTTTTCATCCGGCTTGATCACGCCCCGAAGGATCAGAATCCTGAACCGCTCCACCACCTGTTCATAGATCGGCCTTGCGTCTCTGTAATCTATGAGTATCATTTGGCTCCTTTCTGAAGTACCTAGCATTAAGTGTACTATCAATGTTAATACAGTTATGATAGTATGGTTACCAAACGGTGTCAACAGATACACAGGGACATTAATAAAATATTAGGAAGTGAAATAATTATGTAAAAAATATAGAGCTCACTGAAAAACAAAACGCCGCTTTAAAAGCGGCGTTTTTTGATAATCGTCATTTCACAACCTATTTTTTGACCAGCAATGATTTCCCTGTCATTTCCTTGGGCTGTTCCATCCCCATCATCTCGATCATGGTCGGGATGATATCCGCAAGGCATCCGCCTTCCCTCAAGGTATATACCGGGTCCGCATTAACGATGATGAACGGAACCGGGTTGGTGGTATGTGCGGTAAAGGGAGCCCCTGTCTCGTAATCCACAAGCTGTTCCGCATTCCCATGGTCCGCACAGATAAACATCTGTCCGCCCACTTCCTTGATTGCGTCCACCGCCTTGCCCACACACTCGTCAACAGCCTCAACTGCCTTGATCGCCGCCGCTTCCACACCGGTATGTCCAACCATGTCCGGGTTGGCAAAGTTGATGATGATCACATCATATTTGCCTGACTTGATGGATTCCACCAGCTTATCGCACACGCCATAAGCGCTCATCTCCGGCTTTAAGTCATAGGTTGCGACATCCTTAGGGGAATTGACCAGGATCCTGTCTTCTCCTTCATTGGGCTCTTCCACGCCGCCGTTAAAGAAGAAGGTCACATGGGCGTATTTTTCTGTCTCGGCAATCCTTGCCTGCTTCATATGGTTGGCCGCCAGCCACTCGCCAAAGGTGTTGGTCACGGAAATCTTATGGAACGCCACATCCTTGTTCGGGATGGTATGGTCGTAATCCGAAAAGCACACATAAGTAACATCCAGCCTTCTGCCCCTGTCAAAGCCTGTAAAGTCATCGTCGCAGAAGCTCCTTGTGATTTCCCTTGCACGGTCAGGGCGGAAGTTAAAGAAGATAACGGAGTCACCATCTTGGATGACCGCAACCGGCTTTCCGTCCTTCACCACCACCGTAGGCTTCACAAACTCGTCCGTCTCATCCCTGTCATAAGACGCCTGGATCCCCGCCGGGCCGCTCTCGGCAGTCAAACCTTCGCCCTTAGTCAGCGCATTGTAAGCAAGCTTTACCCTGTCATAGTTGTTATCCCGGTCCATCGCATAGTAACGACCTGTTACCGATGCGATCTCTCCTACGCCGATCTTTTTCATTTCCGCTTCCAGCTCCTTCGCATATCCCTTGCCGCTTGCCGGAGGCGTGTCACGCCCGTCTAAGAAACAGTGTACATATACCTTGGAAAGCCCGTTCCTCTTTGCCAGCTCTAAAAGTCCGTAGAGATGGGTATTGTGGCTGTGGACACCGCCGTCGGACAAAAGCCCGTACATATGCAAAGAAGAATTGCTTTTCTTACAATTTTCAACGGCTTTCAAAAGCGCCGGATTTTCAAAAAAAGTCCCATCCTGGATTTCTTTGGTAATCCTGGTCAGCTCCTGGTATACGATGCGCCCTGCGCCCATATTCAGATGCCCCACCTCTGAGTTTCCCATCTGCCCTTCGGGAAGCCCTACTGCCATCCCGCTGGCATTCCCCTTCACAAACGGGCATTCCGCCATCAGACGATCCATCACGGGGGTTTTCGCTTCGGCAACGGCGTTATGCTCTTTGTTTTCATTTAGCCCGTAGCCGTCCAAGATCATTAATACGGTAGGTTTTTTCATAGCTGTTCTCCTTTTCCTTTATAAATGTATTTCTATCATTTTCAGTAAAATGTTCTTTCCAATTACGCATTATACACGTTTTTACCAATATTATCAAGGAAATTGGAAAAGGCTCCTTATCTTTTCCAGTATCTCCGGCTGGTGGGTCGCAATGGAATAATCATAATCCACAAAAAACAAAAGAAAGCAGATCACAAACGTGTAGGTTCCAAGCAGGACAAGCCAAAAAGACAATTTCGCATCGTTCCCACTTTGCCAGTACAGTCCGCAGACCCCAAACATCACAAGGAAGCACAAAAGAAAATTAAAATCCAGCGCATATCTGCGATAAACAATCGGCGCCCACATCACATGATAAAAAGAGATCACAGCCACGGAAAGCCAGATCATGCCGGATAATCCTTTCACCATAAGCTCCCCTTTTTCCTTATGCCCCCTAAGCCCTATGCTCCGAAGGCCAATAAAAAGAATTGGGAATTGGATAAAGCACCCGTCATGATGGATAAACGGAAAGCTACCGCTTATCGTTTCATATCCGAAGAAGTGGAACAGCAGTCCGTTTAAGCAGTCATTAAGCTTAAATTTGTTCTCCCTGTAGGCATGCTGGTCCACCGTGGTAAGCTGGTAACTCTGTCCAAATTCAAAGGGATTTTCAAACCTGGCATAATTATACAGCATCAATAACACTGCTGTTACCACAAAGGGGATACAGAAAGCCCCAAACACTTTCCCAAAATCAGAAAGCCTGGCGCATTTCTTAAAATAAGAAAATAAAAGCGGCAACAAGCTAAGGCAAAAAAGACCCACCGTAGGCCTGCACCCGAAGGTAAGCGCACTAAATAAAGCCCCTAAAACGGCATGCGGCAATATCTCCTTTTGTTTCTCATCCACCACAAATGCCCGGTAACAAAAGTAAAATCCCCAGACCGCCATACATACGCCGCTGGAATTAGCGGTACAGTATAACGCCGGATACTTTACCGCATACCACACCGATATCCAGGAACAAGCGGCCGATACAAAAAGGAAGGCGCCTAACGGGATCTTGGGGCACATGCGCCTGCTGATCTCATAAAAGACCGCAAACAGCCCGCAGATAATAAGGATCACAAAAATCTGCGTAGCCTGATAGGAATACAACTCTATGCCGATAAGCCGAAAGGGAAGAAATAGCAAAAATACCGGAACCACGCCAAAATACATATAATAATGCCCCTTATAAAAAGCATGATCCCAATAAAAAGGAACATTGTCCTCCGCCCTTCGGCCGGAATCATAGGGGTTTTCCATCGCCGCCAGTTCCTGGGAAACGGGAAGGTCTAAATACAAGTGCCCATCTAAGACCGCATCCGTCATGGCTTCGTACTGGAAATGGTAATCCGGTCCTTTATCGCTCCACCAATCGCTTATGGTCATCGCCCAAAAAGCAGTAAGACAAATGACCGCCACCGTGGCAATACAGATGATCTTCTGCTTTCTTTTTAACTCGTTCATGGGAGTCCTATGGAGCTGTGATGACGGCCTTATCCCGTAAAAAAACAGCCCGATCCCCGTGATCAGCAAGATTCTCTGCCACCCAAAAAACTCACTCATTCTTTCTCCACACCTTTCCTGCCTTCTTCGCCAGAATACCCTGTTTTATCCTGCCCCGGAACAAAAAAGCGGCAGACGAAAGCAGCGAGATTGCTAAACACACCCGAAACAGGTAAGGTTCCTCATAGGAAACCCTGACCACCCCGTCAAAGCCCTTTGGAAGCTCCACCCGGACCCGGTTATTGTTTTCACTTTTTAAGACCCGGTACCTGCCGCCTTCTTTATCAACTGCCACATATCCCGGGTAATAAAAAACAGGAACCTCAATGTAAGCGCCGTTTTCCGCCGCTTTACAGGAAACCACCGTATCTAAATATTTTCCGTAAAAAAAATCGATCACGACGCCGCTTCCCGTCACTTCCTTCAACGTATCCTTCACATCCACAGAAGAATTTTCATACAAATATTCCCCCGACACCACATCCGCCGTATTTAAGACTGCCGGAGAATATTTATTCTCAAAAGCACCCCCATAAAGGATCTGATATTGATAATCCATCCCCTGATAAGCTGCCAGCGTTGACAGGGCGATCAGCCCCGCCGCAAGATAACGCCTTGCCCTGATCCCCTTTGCCCTGATTGCCGTAAAAAATACCGCCAAGGTGAAAAACAATCCCGCAAGCCCTAAAAAACGATAGGGAAACTGAATCTTCGACAAAGCTGCCGCCACTTTCGGGGCAGATTCCTTGATGCGCTGGTAGGGGAACAGGTTTGACGCCATCCAAACCGCCGCCCCGCCAAAAGAAAGGGAAACTGCCGCCGCTTTGGGCTTTTTAACCTTATCATTCCAAAGGAAAATAAGGCATGCCGCCGCCCCGCCAAAAAGGGCCGTTCCCAGGGAAAAAGTGCACTTATTCGCCAGCGACACATTTTCCCCGAAAGTGAAGTTATATGCCTTGGACGGGGAAGTGGCAAAAATCTCCGCAAAGCTTAATCCCCATGTCTGGAAATCATCCCGCATTTCCGTCATTTGTGAAACAACAAGCCCTTCTTTCCAAAAGCAAAAAAAGGGAACCAGAAACCACAAATTAATGAGGATGGTCCATACCGCGATCTTTAAAAGATAAAAAAACGTTTCTTTCCGCATAACTTTTTTTATCATGATAAGACATAATGCAATCAGAAAGAGGGCGCTCATCTCACAGGTCAGCACATGGGTCTGGATCATTCCGGTAAACCCAATCACCGGTGCGGCAAGCTTTTCCCCGTACCGCTCTTCCATTTCCTCCCCGTCAAAAGCATACCAAAACCCCAGCACCACAAGGGGAAGGAACATCATCACCGTAAATTCCCCTACTGCCGCCCTCACATAAATGCAGGCCAGACGGTACATCCCGGTGCAGTACAGCAAAGAAGCGGCCAGGGCCGCATATTTATCCCTGCCGATCTTGTAAAAAGAATAATAGGATATCACCGCGGTCAACAGGTTTACGGTTATGAGAAAGGTTTTCCATGTGGTCTGCAGCGTGAACCCGGCCATACGCATCAGTGCCGGTAACCATAATGTCAAATCCCCATACATGACGGACACCGCATACCCCCATCCGTTGTTCCATGTTGGCTGCACCCGGACCGGGAACATCCCGGAAAGGAGTCCATCTTTCAGTCCCTCTATGCGGTTTAAGTGGAACACCATGTCATGGCCATAGGTAAGATACCTGCCAAACAATCCCACAGAGCAGATCAGGGTAATTCCGGCTATGCCCCAAATCTGCACGGAATAATTCCGCAGTCTCCCGCCATACAGTAAGAGCAGCACCCCGCCGTCAAGTAACAGCAGTTTTAAGGCAAGGACCAGGGTCAGATACAGCCCGCTGTTCCAGGCCCTGCCAATCTTCACATAATCCACCAGGATTTCTCCGCCATCCGGCCGGATGGCAACACCAACCCCCTTGGTTTTCTCATTCACCCATATGGAAAATGTGACTCCCTTTTTTTCCGGGATATACCTTATCGTGTCACTCCATATGCTGCGGCTGTTGCGGATATCCCCAAAGACTTCCACCGTACCGCCCCCCGACGCCGTATATTGGACCGTGATATCATAGATTCCCTGCTCCAGCATGACCCCCGACGTCTGAAACTGCAAAAAAGCCTCTCCATCGCCATACTGGGCGTCCAGCTCATTTCCGGCCACAAAATAATCTGTATATTCTTTTGCGGAAAGCCTCCCATAGTAGATCCCCAGCGCCAAAAGCTCTATGGACAACACAAGGACGATCATAATTTTTTTCGTACCCATTCCCCTATCCTTTTTGTCATTATAATCCATTATATACGATCACAGTGCCAACTACATTAAACATGAGCCCCCAAAGGGCAAAGGGGAGCTGCCATTTGACCAGCCTTTCATGCTTTGCCAAAAACATCACAAGCCCCGGAAACAGCCAGGGAAGGATATCATTGGTATACCGGTTCCCGAAATGCCATCCCCCCATTGTCGCGTGCATGGCAGTAACGGTCAGGTAAGCTGCTGACAGGACGACCGTCATCACCCCGAGCGCCGCCACATCCTTCTCCCGTTTCAGACATGCCCCCACGACCGCCCCAATAAAAATAAAAACAGGCGGGTTCACCCACAAAAAATTCAGATTTCCGAAATGATCCACCAGCATCTTCCCTTCCTCCGAAAAGGCAGGCAGGTTCATAAGCATTTTAAAATTACCGGCCAGATAATCCGTAGAAAACTGTTTGTGCTCATACACAAACTCCGGAAGATAGTTATGCCCAAACTCCATGATGTTCCCAAAACGCACATAGTTTAGCGCCATATAAGACACGGCGATGATTAAAGGCAAAGCTGCCCAGTATATTTTATCCCAAATAATCCTCCATCCTTTTACCCCGGGGCGTTTTTCCTTCTCATTCTTAAAAAGAATCCATAAAAGAACGGGCAGGTACAGCGCCTGCATGGGCCGGCACCCTACGGCACAGCTCCATAAGGACAAAGAAATCCCTCCTTTACCGGCAAGAGCATAATAAACCGCACCGGCAGCCAGGCTAAAGCTTAAGCTCTGTGCAAAAAACCACACGGAAGGAACAAAAAAAACAAATGTCATATTGGTGCATACGGTAAAAAACAATGCGCAAAAGGCAGCTGCTTCCGGTGACAGCTTAAGCCGTAATGCAATCTTGTATAAAAATAGCACCCCCATCACATCAAATAAAAGAAGGACAAAGCCGTCCGGCGTTCTGCTCCCGAAAAAAAATGTCAACGGGAAAAGAACATAGGACGGAAAGGGTGGAAAGCTGCAATAAAATTTCCCCTGATACTCCGCGATCTCCAGCCAGCTATAATTTTCTCCAAGATCCAGCCTTCCATATCTCCAGGCGTCAGCCTGCAGTGCGTAGGTATTATAAACATTCTGTTTCCAGAAATACTGACCGGTAAACAGATGCAGAACAGTCAAAAAGCACACCAAAACCGCCACCGTCAGCAGTCCGTATTCCAGACAGGCCCATTTTCTTTTTTCCATATCCTACCTGCACTCCTTATCCACATCGATCACCGCATGACAATTTTCATCCAGCCCGTAGATCTTATTCTGGATGCAGGAAACTAGCTCCCCATCCGTCATGGGGTAATCATAAGGTACCGCAACGTCAAAAATAAGATTGGTGTGGGTTGGCCCGTGGACCATCCGAAAATCATGAAAATTCACTTTTCCTTCCAGGCTGCCAATAATCTTAGCCACCTTTTCCTTCATCCTGTTGGTCTCCTCGTCGTCCACACACACAGGGTCCATATGGATCACCGCACTGCAGTTAAGTTCCCTGGCAAGCCGGTGCTCAATCAGGTCGATCATATCGTGGAGCGCTAAGATATCCCCGTTAGAAGGCACTTCCACATGGACGGAAAGCATCACCCTCCCCGGACCATAATTATGTACCACCAGGTCATGGAGTCCCAAAACTCCCTGATCCTTATACCCTATGATGATCTCCTCGATCTTATCTACAAATTCCGGCTCCGGAGGCTGCCCAAGAAGCGGGCTTACAGTGTCTTTCATGGCGCCATAGCCGGTCCACAACACAAAAAGCGCCACCAAAATACCGCACCACCCGTCAATGTGCACATCCGTCCAAAATGAAAGAAGCGTAGTCAGTAAGACCACCATGGTGGAAACACTATCGCTGATACTGTCCTTCGCTGTTGCCAGCATCGCCGGGCTGTCAATTTTTTTGCTGACAGAACGGTTATAAAGATACATATACAATTTCACGCAGATAGAAATGACAAGGATCGCGATCACCAGCCCTCCTGCCGCAATCGGTTCCGGATGGATGATCTTGTCAAAGGAAGATTTAAAAAGCTCCGCCCCCATCAGCAAAATGACCACCGACACCAAAAGCCCGGAAATGTATTCAATCCTCCCATGCCCGAAAGGATGGTCATTATCCGGCTTCTGTCCGGCCATTTTAAACCCTACCAGCGTAATCACGGAAGACCCCGCATCCGATAGGTTGTTAAAAGCATCCGCCGTGATTGCAATGGAACCGGACATCTGCCCCGCAATAAATTTGATCAGGAATAAAAGTATATTAAAACCGATCCCCGCGCTGCCGCAAAGCACTCCATATGCCTGCCGCACAAGCGGATCTGCCGTATCATCCGCATTTTTTATAAAAAGCTTTGAAAAAAAAGAAATCATGATGACTCCCGCCTTTCCCTCACAAATGAATAAAATACAATTATTAAGATTGTATCGCTTATGACAAAGCGGGTCAACAAAAATAAATAATAAAGTTGTTGACACCGTTTTGTCTTTGGTGTATTGTAAAAGACATATTGGTAACTGTTAATCGGATTCAGGAGAAAGGAGGTAATTTTGATGTTTAAGAAAAATACAGCAACACATAACTTTATCATGATTTTAAAATTACCTGCCTGCCTGTTTCGGGTTGACTAGGAAAATACCTTCATACTATTAACAGGTATCGACCCGGATCTTTCAAGATATTGCGCAGCCATGGTAATTTCCATGGCTGTTTTTTTACGCCCTTTCGGACGTACCATAAAAGTGCACCCTGTCGGTGCGGAAAGGAAATTATGAAAAAAATATCTACTTACGTATGGGAACACAAATTTGCTTTTCTTTTTGCCGTTATCGGCATGGTCATCAGTATCTGCCTGGATATGCTCTCGCCTCAGCTTACCAAGCACATCGTGGACGACGTGATCATCGGCGGTCAGATCGATAAGCTTACCCCGCTTTTAATCGGGATTTTATTCGTCGGTGTGGGAAGATGTATCTTCCAGTACTGCAAAGAGTATACCTTTGACGCAACAGGCTCCAAGATTGCCGCTAAGATCCGCAAAAATCTGTTTTTGCATGTCCAGTCCTTAAGCGCCGACTTCTTTGACCGCACAGGAACCGGTGAATTAATGTCGCGGATCAAAGACGATGTGGACCGGATCTGGGATGGGCTTACTTTTGTAAGCATGTTACTGCTTGAAGTCATCATACATACCTCTATTGTACTGTTTTGCATGTACAGCTTAAACTGGAAGCTTGCCATCCTGCCAACGATCTGTATGGCAATTGCCGCAGCTATCGCAATCTACATGGAGCGGAAGCTGGATACGGTTTATGAGGAGATCAGCGAAGAAAACGCATCCTTAAACACGGTCGCCGAGGAAAACCTTGCAGGCGTGCGCACGGTCAAAGCCTTTGCCAGGGAAAAGCATGAGATCTCCAAGTTTTTATCCCATAACAACCGCTATTACGAGCTGAACATGAAACAGTCAAAACTGTTTGTCAAGTACCACCCTTATCTTTCCCTGATCACCAAGGTGCTTCCCCTTATCATCCTTTTACTGGGCGGCCGTATGGTAACCGGCGGAGAGATGACCCTGGGGGATTTAAGCGCTTTTATTGAATATTCCATGAACATTGTATGGCCTATGGAAATGCTGGGATGGCTCACCAACAGCTTCTCCTCCGCAATCGCCTCTAACCGCAGGATCAAGAAAGTTTACGGGGAAAAACCTACCATCACGGAGCCGGAAGCACCTCACATCCTGCCATCCGTAAAAGGGAAGATCCAGTTTGCAAACGTGTCCTTCCACAAGGCGGATCAGCACGAGATCTTACAAGATATTTCTTTTACGGTGGAACCGGGAAAGACCATCGGCATCATGGGGGCAACCGGTGCGGGCAAAAGCTCTCTGATCTATCTGCTGCAGCGGCTTTATGACGCTACCGGCGGAACCATCCTTTTAGACGATGTGAATGTAAAGGATTTATCCCTTGCACAGCTTCGCAGCTCCATATCCCTTGTGATGCAGGATGTGTTCCTGTTTTCGGATACCATCTTTGAAAATGTATCACTGGGACAGAAAAGCTCTCTCACGCTTCCGGCAGTTAAAGAAGCAGTCAGCCGGGCTCAGGCAAAAGATTTTGTCGAGCAGATGGATAAACAGTACGATACCGTCATCGGTGAACGGGGAGTAGGACTTTCCGGCGGCCAAAAGCAACGTATCACCATCGCCCGGGCACTGGCAAAGAAAACACCTATCCTTGTTTTGGATGACTCTACTTCCGCCCTTGACATGGAAACGGAACAGTCCATCCATGAAACCTTACAGCAGCTTCCGGATACCACCAAGATCATCATCGGCCACCGGATCAGTGCCGTATGCAACGCCGACGAGATCATCATCTTAGAAGGCGGTAAGATCATGGAAAGGGGAACTCATCAATCCCTTCTTGCCAAAAAAGGACTTTATTACCAGACATATGCAGCACAATACGGAATACCAAAGGAGGAGATTTCGGCATGAGCATAAATTCTTATAAAGAAGACGAACAGCTCTCGGGGCGCAGCAAAACCCAGACCTTACTGCGGCTTTTGTCGTACCTGACAGCCTATAAAAAAGAAATTGTTTTTGTCCTGCTGATTATGGCATTCTGCGTGTTTGTCTCACTGGTCAACCCCTTGTTGATCGAGGCGGCCGTGGACCGCTATATTTCGGCAGGCAATATCCCCGGGCTTACCCGGCTTATCATTGTGGCAGTGATCCTGAACCTTTTGATGATCGGCGGAGTCAAGCTCCGCATGTACATTATGGCAAAGGTCTGTAACCGCATTCTTGTGACCATCCGCCAGGATCTGTACACCCATATCCAGACTCTGGATCTGCAGTTTTTTGACAGCCGTCCTACCGGAAAGATCCTGGCTAGGATCATCGGTGACATCAACTCATTAAAAGAGGTTTTAAATAACTTTGTCACCACACTGATCCCTGATTTTATCACCGTGGCTGCGGTGGTTGCCATCATGTTTGTGAAAAACCCCGCCCTGGCGGCGGCATCCCTTAGCAGTCTGCCGTTTATGATCATCTGTATCTGGTTCATACAGACCCGCTCACACAAAAAATGGCAGGATTTCCGGAAAAAGTCTTCCAACCTGAATGCGTTTATCCACGAAGACATTTCCGGTATGCGTATCATCCAGAGCTTCCATGCGGAGCAGGAGACCAGCCGGACATTTGACGACCTGCTTTCACAGCATGGCAGTTCCTTTATGAAAGCCGTGCGGTTAAATGACGCCATCGGTTCCTGCATCGACTTAAGCTGGGGGGCAGGCATTGCCGCACTGTATTTTGTAGGAATCCGGGTATTAGGCACAGGCACTGTGTCCATCGGTACCTTTATCGCATTTGGCGGTTACATCGGCATGTTCTGGCGACCGATCATGAACCTGAGCAATTTTTATAACCAGATCATCACCAATATTGCTGCCGCAGAGCGGGTCTTTGAGATCTTAGACACAAACGCCGCCATTTCAGACGCTTCCCATGTAACGGCAATCCCGCCCATCCAGGGAAACGTTAAATTTGAACATGTGGGATTTTCCTACGATGAGAACACCAAGGTCCTTCATGATGTAAGCTTTGACATCACTCCCGGCGAGACCATCGCCCTTGTAGGACCTACCGGAGCCGGCAAGACCACCATCGTAAACCTGATCAGCCGGTTTTATGACATCCAGGAGGGAAACATCACCATTGACGGCTATAACGTAAAAGACGTCTCCATCGAAAGCCTTAGGAGCCAGATGGGGATCATGACACAGGACAACTTCCTGTTTACAGGCACGATCAAAGACAATATCCGCTACGGAAAGCTTAATGCCACCGACGAGGAGATCATAGCTGCGGCAAAGGCGGTCCACGCCCATGATTTTATCTGTAAATTAGAGCAAGGATATGACACCCTGCTTTCCGAGCGCGGCGGCGGATTGTCCGTAGGCCAGAAACAGCTTCTTGCCTTTGCCAGGACCATGGTTTCCAAGCCAAACATCCTGATCCTGGATGAAGCAACCTCCAGCATTGATACCCAAACCGAGCTTTTGGTGCAGGAAGGGATCGACGCCCTGTTAAAAGGCCGTACTTCCTTCGTCATCGCCCACAGGCTTTCCACCATCCAAAAAGCCGACCGCATCTTTGTTATTGACCAGGGCGGCATCGTGGAAGAAGGAACTGCCGCGGAACTAATCGCAAAAAAAGGAGCCTACTACCGGCTCCATACAGCACAACTAATGACAGCCTCTGCAAGCTAAGCAGAGGCTGTTTTTTAATACTCCATTTCCCACTGGTGTTCTCCGCCCCAATCGCCGATAAGCGCTGAAGTGGTTCCCTCCGGCGTGGCCACCCTGGTCTCAAACCGGTAATTCATCTGCGGCACATATTCACCGCCGATCTTCACATTGCTGTAAAGATACACAAACTCGTAAGTCGTGTGGGGATAAAACTCCCCGTTTCCCGAAGCCGGTTCATAGGAAATACAAACCCTCTGGACACCCGCATCCTCCTGCTTGCCGCTCCAAATCTGGATCACGCCGGAGGTTTCCGGATTTTCTTCAAAGTCTGCAAAACAAAACTTCCAACTGCCTTCTTCCCTAAGAAACCACATTCTTTCCCGGCTTACCGGAATGTAGGTCTTACCTTTCCAATATTCCATGGTTCCTGCCATAAACTGATCCCGGATAGAAAGATAGTCCTCTGACTGCATGAAATCCTTGATCGGCTCAAATTCACCGGATTCAAAAATCCCAAAAGCGCCGGCAAAGACATCCTGGGCCCATGCTGCTTTTTCCGCACATGCCAAAATCTGCTGCAGCTCTTCCCCGCTTCCAATGCCGGACACCCTGCTAAGCATTTCCCGGTATTGGGGCAAATGGCAGACTTCCATAGACAGGGAATCCACATCCGGCTGTGCAAATTTAAGGATCTCCGCCTTCATTTCTTCCTTTTGGGTTTCTTCATACACCTGGATCATCCGGTCCATCATTTCAAGATACCGGTCGAACACACAGCCTGCGCCATCCGGCCCGTCACAGAAAAGTTCCGCTCCACCGCCCATAAACAGCCTGCCAAAGCATGCGTCAAGAAGCTTATAGCCATCCGGATTATCCGGCTGCGTCTCCACCGCTAAAATACATTTTCCCCAGGTGTCAAAGGAACAGTTTCCCTCGTTAATGTCTGAAACGGCATCATTTAACAGATAGACAAAGTACTCCTGGAGAAGGCTTTCATCCTGGGTGGTTTCCCACCCCTGATAAAGCACCTGCTCCGCCGCCTCCTGGTCTTCCTTGCTTAAATATGCACCTGCCATGGATTTATAGGCTTCCACTGACATAGAATCAATCTTTAGTGCCTCTTTGCAGGATGCGATCGCCTCGTCATAATCTTTTGTCTCCACATACTCATCGGCAGCGCTAAGCTTGCTTGCCACCCGGATTCCCGGAAGCATGTTCCAGACCACGGCCGACCCGCCCACTAAGATGATCACTCCAAAGAGGGCCACAAGGAGCCTCTGGACAAGGACTGCCCGCCGTCTGCGTTTACGCCTTCTAGCCCTTACTGCAGCGCTGGGCCTTTTTTTTCTTCTATCCCTTTCCATCTTCTAGCTAACCTCAAAATTTTTTCTTATTTTTCTTTGCAAAAGCGGCAAAATCTTCTCCCGTAAAGGGTTTACGGCGTGGCTTTTTCTCCTTTTCTTCCACACTCCTCCGGCTGCTTCTGTCTCTGTCAGCCCCCCACCCGGTTTTCTCACTCCTGCTTTTCCCGTCTTTCTCGCTTCCACGCACCTTTCGGTCTCTTCCTTCTGCGCTTCTCCTTTCGCTGCGGTTCCTTCCTTCCGAGCTTCTGCGGTCATCCCGCTCACCGCCACGGTCTTTATCCCTGCTCCTTCTGCGGTCTCTCCCGCCACGGTTCCTTCCTGACCTGCCTCTTTCCAGGAAAGGCTTCTCTTCCTGGATATCCTCCGGCTCCTCGCCCATGCTCATCTGCATGAAAGCGGCCGCCAAATCCAGCACCGTAAAATGGTTTTCTTCCGCTGCCACACGGATACTCTCCCTGATACCATCAAGGTTCTTGTTCTCCATCACTTCCATTGCATCGGCAAACAGCTTGCCTGACTTCACCCTGACAATATCCTTTGCTGCCGGTATCTTTCTTTCTTTGATGGTAGTATTACAGATTCTTTCAATATCACGGATCTTGAAGATTTCCCTTCCGGAGATCAGGGTAAAGGACCTTCCTGCCTTCCCTGCCCTTCCGGTACGCCCGATTCTGTGTACATAATACTCAATATCATCCGGAATATCATAGTTAAAAACAGCGTCCACGCCGCTGACGTCAATCCCCCTGGCTGCCACGTCCGTAGCCACCAAGATACCGCATCTCCCATTCCTGAAAAGGTTCATCACCGTATCACGCTGGTTCTGGGAAAGGTCGCCATGAAGCCCTTCCGCATCGTAGCCCCGGTCCTTTAAAATGCCGGTCATCTCATCCACCATCCGCTTGGTGTTGCAAAAAACAAGGCTTCTTACCGGCTGATAATAGTCAAGCAGCCTGCACATAGCCTCCATTTTATCCTTTTTGGCAACCCGGTAGTATGCCTGTTTAATAGAAGAAACCGTCACTTCCTTTGGTGTCACCTTTACAAAAACAGCATCTTTCTGGTAAGTTCCCGCTATATCAAGGATCGCCTGTGGCATGGTAGCCGAAAACAGCGCCATCTGATGTTCTTCCGGCATGTCTTCAAGCACCGTCTCAATGTCCTCACGGAATCCCATATCCAGCATTTCATCCGCCTCATCTAACACGATCATCTTGATTTCGTCAGTCTTGATCGTATGCCGGCGCAAATGATCCATCACCCTTCCCGGCGTACCCACGATAATCTGTACCCCCTGTGAAAGCGCCCGTATCTGCCGTCTGATATCCTGTCCGCCATAGACCGGCAAAACCTTAATCCCGCACATATATTTCGCCAGCCGCCTGATTTCTTCCGCAGCCTGCATGGCAAGTTCCCTTGTAGGGCAGAGAATGATCCCCTGGGGCCTTCTTACATTCTCATCAATCCGCTCGATCATAGGGATGGCAAATGCCGCCGTTTTTCCGGTACCGGTCTGTGCCTGCCCGATCACGTCTTTTCCCTCTAATAATACAGGAATCGCCTGTTCCTGGATAGGCGTCATGACCTCAAACCCCATCTCTGTCACTGCCCTTAAAATATTTTCGTTCATTTGTGCGTCGCTATAATTCATTTCCTGTCTTTCCTAACCTTTCCTGGCACCATGCCAATTTCCATTTTCCTTCAGCGCACGTTCATATCGTAAACAAAGTGCACCCCAGCGGCATGCACTTTTCCATAAATCCACCACTGTTACGGCACTTCCCTTTACGTAACAAAAGACACCACTTCGTAATAAAAGTGCTGTCTTTCTTACACGAACTTCTAAAGTATAGCCGTAAATTCCTATCCTGTCAAGCATCTTCTTCAAAAACTATAGCAAATATAGCACGGAAGTAACCATTCAGTCCTGCCGTTTCTGTTGCTGCAATGCTTTCCTCCTGTCACTTCTGGTTTTGCATGGCTTATGATAATCTTTCGATAGATTTTGGAGAAATGGCTGTTCCAATATATATTCTGCTCGCAGCAGTTGTCTGAAATGCCCTGAACCAAACCTCTGCTAATCTAATAAAATTTTAAGGAAAAAATAAGAATCCGCTCTCAGAAATGATATTAACGCCCTGTTTTCAAACTTGCTGCGCCTCGGACAAAGAAAACAGGGCGTATATTTACTGAGAGACGGATTCTTGTTTTTTCACTAAAAATTTTATATGCTTTCACAGCCGTTTGGTGCAGGGCATAAGTTTCTGCGAGAGCAGCTAATAAATATTTGGAACAGCCAATTTCCCAAAATCCCGAAAGTTATCATAGCCACAAAAACCAGAAGTGACAGAAGGAAAGCATTGCAGCAGCAGAAACGGCAGGACTGAATGGTTGCCTGAAGCATTCAATCATCATGCAGAAACTGTTCTATAATGAAGCGGGGCCGCATTTTGCTCTCCAGGTAGATTTTTCCTATATATTCTCCCACTACCCCTAAGGATAGAAGGATCAATCCGCCAATCGCCCACACCGAAACCATCAGCGTCGTCCACCCTACAATGGTTGCCCCCATAAAATGCCGCACAAAACTGTAGATCAACATGCCAATACTGACAAGGAAAATAAAAAAACCAAGCCCGGTAATCAGCCGCAGGGGTTTTACGCTAAGAGATGTAATCCCCTCTACCGCAAAAGACAACATCTTCCCCAAAGGATACTTGCTCTCCCCCGCAAACCGCTCTCCTCTTTCATAATAGACCACATCCCAGGGATACCCTATCATCGGAACGATTCCCCGGAGAAACAAATTTACTTCCCCAAATTCCGCAAGGCCTTCCAGCGCACGCCTGCTCATCAACCGGTAGTCCGCATGATTATATACCGTGTTTGCCCCCATGGCGTTCATAGTCTTATAAAAGCCTTCCGCAGTGGCTTTCTTAAAAAAACTGTCTTTCGCACGGCTGCTCCTGACGCCGTAGACAATATCTATGCCATTATGATATTTATCGATCATCTCATCTATCGCTTCAATATCGTCCTGTAAGTCCGCGTCCATGGAAATCACGAGATCCGCATGGTCCTTCACCGTCATAAGCCCCGCAAGGAGCGCATTCTGATGTCCCCTGTTTCTGCTTAGATTGATGCCGCTGTATAACGGGTCAGTCTCATGGAGTGACCTGATGGTCTCCCAGGTCCTGTCCTTGGAACCGTCATTGACAAATACAATACGGCTGCCATCCCCAGCCTTTCCTTTTTCCATCAGGCAAAGCAGCTTTTCTTTCAACCGTTTTGCTGTCTCCGGCAGAACTTCTTCTTCATTATAGCAGGGGATCACAAGATACAACTTATTACTCATTGATATGCCATCCTTATATCACATTAGCAAAAAAGGATATCAAAGAATGGTATCTTCGATATCCCTTTTATCTTGATTTAGTATATTAATATACGTAATCAAGTCTAGTAGTTTACGATTTTACCAAAATCAGCCTTAAGGGAAGCACCGCCCACAAGCCCACCGTCAATGTCAGGCTGTGCAAACAGCTCTGCAGCATTTGCCGCATTTACAGACCCGCCGTACTGGATACGTACCGCTTCTGCCGTTGCTTTGTCATAAACCTCTGCGATACAGTCACGGATCGCCTTACATACTTCCTGTGCCTGCTCGGTGGTTGCGGTCTTACCGGTTCCGATTGCCCAGATAGGCTCATATGCAATGACCATGGATGCCACCTGCTCAGCGGTAACATCAACCAGGTCAGACTTGATCTGCATACGGATCCAGTCAAGAGTAATGCCCATTTCCCTCTGCTCTAAAGTCTCGCCACAGCAAAGAATCGGTGTAAGTCCTGCTTCCAAGGCTTTTTTCACCTTCTTGTTAAGAAGCGCATCATCCTCCTTAAAGTAATCACGTCTCTCGGAATGGCCGATAATCACATACTTAACGCCTGCGTCAACCAGCATTGCCGCGGAAATTTCACCGGTGTAAGCACCTTTCTCCTCAAAATACATATTCTCTGCGCCAACCTCTACGTTGGTTCCTTTTACCGCTTCCACCACGGGAACGATATCAATTGCAGGTACGCAGTATACAACGTCAACATCGTCAGATTTTACCAGATCCTTTAACTCTGCACATAATGCAACAGCCTGGCTGGGGGTCATGTTCATCTTCCAGTTGCCGGCTACAATTTTCCTTCTTGCCATTTTCTTTTCTCCTTATATCAAGTTCAATTTTTCAGATTTTTTTATTTGTCATCTGCTGCTACAACGCCCGGCAGTTCCTTACCCTCTAAGAACTCTAAAGAAGCGCCGCCGCCTGTTGAAATATGGCTCATCTTATCAGCAAAGCCAAGCTGGTTTACTGCCGCTGCGGAATCGCCGCCGCCGATAATGGTAGTTGCATCGGTTTCAGCCAATGCCTTCGCTACAGCAATGGTTCCCTTTGCAAGGATCGGATTTTCAAACACGCCCATAGGTCCGTTCCAGACAACGGTCTTAGCGGATTTTACTGCATCTGCGTAAAGCTCTGCTGTCTTGCCGCCGATGTCAAGCCCTTCCATATCAGCCGGAATCTTGTCCGCATCCACAACGGATACTTCAATTTCAGCATCAATCGGATTAGGGAAGGATGCGGCAATGGTAGTATCAACAGGAAGAAGAAGCTTCTTGCCAAGTTTCTCTGCCTTTTCCATCATTTCTTTACAGTAATCAATCTTTTCTAAGTCAACCAAAGAGTTACCAACTTCATAGCCTTTTGCCTTTAAGAAGGTGAACGCCATGCCGCCGCCGATGATCAGGGTATCGCACTTCTCAAGAAGGTTATTGATCACGTTCAGCTTATCCGCTACCTTAGCGCCGCCAAGGATTGCCACGAAAGGCCTTACCGGAGTTTCAACCGCATTGCCAAGGAAATCAATCTCTTTCTGCATCAGGTAACCTACTGCACACTCGCCGCCTTTTGCGCGTACCACATCGGTAACACCCGCCACGGAAGCATGAGCCCTGTGGGAAGAACCAAATGCATCGCAGACATATACGTCGCAAAGATCAGCCAATTCCTTAGAAAATTCTTCGCCGTTCTTGGTCTCTTCTTTGCCCCGGAAACGGGTATTCTGCAAAAGCACAACATCCCCTTCCTTCATTGCTTCCACTGCTTTGGAAGCGGCCTCACCGGTCACATTGTAATCGGAAACAAAGTTTACTTCCTTTCCAAGCTTCTCGGAAAGCCTCTTTGCCACAGGCGCTAAAGACTCGCCTTCGTTAGGGCCGTTCTTTACCTTGCCAAGATGGGAGCAAAGGATCACCTTGCCGCCGTCCGCAAGAAGCTTATTGATGGTAGGCAGTGCCGCAACGATACGGGTCTCGTCCGTGATCTCGCCATTTTTAAGGGGAACGTTAAAATCACACCTCACCAATACGCGCTTTCCTGCTACATTGATATCATCAACTGATTTCTTATTTAATCCCATGATTAAATGCCTCCTTCATATAAAATATACAAATAAAGGGCCCGGTCCATAAGACCGGACCCTTAAGGTCTACTATGCTAACTCTGAGAAGTATTTGATTGTCCTTACCATCTGGCTTGTGTAAGAATTCTCATTGTCATACCAGGAAACTACCTGTACCTGAGTATTTCCGTCATCCATAGGAGCTACCATTGTCTGTGTAGCGTCAAAGATGGAACCGAAGGTGCTTCCGATTACGTCAGAAGATACGATCTCGTCTGTGTTATATCCGAAGGACTCGGTAGCAGCTGCCTTCATAGCTTCGTTGATCTGATCTTTCGTAACGTTTCCTTCTACTACTGCTACAAGGATTGTTGTAGAACCTGTAGGGGTAGGAACACGCTGTGCGGAACCGATCAGCTTGCCGTTCAGTTCAGGGATAACAAGGCCGATTGCCTTAGCTGCGCCTGTTGAGTTGGGAACGATGTTCTGAGCGCCTGCACGGCTTCTTCTCTTGTCGCCCTTCCTCTGAGGACCGTCAAGAATCATCTGGTCGCCTGTGTAAGCATGAACTGTTGTCATGATACCGCTCTTAATAGGAGCAAGGTCATTTAATGCCTTAGCCATAGGTGCAAGGCAGTTTGTTGTACAGGAAGCTGCAGAAATAACGGTGTCTTCAGCTTTCAGTGTTTCATGGTTAACGTTGTAAACGATGGTAGGAAGATCATTTCCTGCAGGTGCAGAGATAACAACCTTACGAGCGCCAGCCTTAACGTGTGCGCTTGCTTTGTCCTTAGAGGTATAGAAGCCTGTACACTCAAGAACAACGTCTACCTTTAATTCGCCCCAAGGAAGCTTGGAAGCGTCTGCTTCTTTGTAGATTGTGATGGTCTTTCCATTAACAGTGATGGAATCCTCTCCGTAGGATACGCTGTCAGCATATTTGTACCTGCCCTGTGCTGTGTCATACTTTAACAGATGTGCCAGCATCTCAGGACTTGTCAAGTCGTTGATTGCTACAACTTCATATCCTTCCGCATCAAACATCTGTCTGAATGCAAGACGACCAATACGGCCAAAACCATTGATTGCTACTCTTACTGCCATTTTAGTTTCCTCCTAAAATAATTTTTTATCTTGATTCTGTCAACTGTCAGATTGACAAAATTTTATCAGCAGGATTATTTTACCTAATTTGTCCAGAAAGTTCAAGATGTAAATGAAAAATAATTGCTTTTTTTCCTTATATCTTATAAACTTTTTATAAACTAAAATAGCAAAACCGAAAAGGAGTCAGATTATGACAATAAAAGCAGATTATCATTTACATTCTTCCTTCTCCGGGGATTCGGACACCCCCATGGAGGATATGGTCCTTCAGGGCATATCCCAAGGCTTATCCACCATGTGTTTTACCGAACATTTAGACATGGATTACCCTTATCAAAATGCGGAAGAAGGGTTGTTTGAATTGAATACCGACTCCTACCTTTATGAGCTGATCCGTCTGAAAGAAAAATATACTGGCAAGATCCGGATTTTGTTTGGCGTGGAACTGGGCGTCCAGCCTCATCTAAGAAGAGAGCTTGCCGTCTATGCCAAAAGCTATGATTTTGATTTCATCATTGCCTCCTCCCATATCTGCAACAAAAAAGACCCTTACTGGCCGTCTTTTTATGAAGGGCGCAGTGACGAAGAAGCTTACCTTGAATATTTCTCTTCCATCCCGGAATGCCTTAAGGCCTTTGGCAATTTTGACGTTTACGGGCATTTAGATTATGTGGTACGGTACGGAAAAACAAAAGATACCGATTATCACTGGGAAACTTACAAGGAGCAGATAGACCAGGTCTTAAAGACCCTGCTTTCCATGGAAAAGGGAATCGAAATCAATACCGGTGCAACAGGCTACCATCTAAAAGACTTAAATCCCTGTACCGGTATCCTGAATCGCTACCGGGAGCTTGGGGGCGAAATCGTCACCATCGGCTCTGACGCCCACAGCCCCAGCGCCATCGCACGCTCTTTTGACCTTGCCTCGGAAGTTTTGCGCTCCTGCGGATTCCGATATTATGCCACCTTTGAAAAAAGGATGCCTGAATTTCACCGATTATAAGGTCTGCCAACTACAGGATGGTTCCACCCCCAAGGACGTACTCCCCGTCATAAAAGACCACAGCCTGTCCCGGCGTGACTGCCCGGACGGGTTTTTCAAATTCACAAAAGATCCGCTCCCCGCCATCCATGCTGATGGTGCACCACTCCCCCTTATGGGCGTAACGTACCTTGGCAAAGACCCGCCTTGGCTCTGCCAGCTCTTCCATTCCCATAAAATTAATCCGGTCACAGAAAAGCCTGCTTTGGAACACCTCCTCTTCTTCCCCGACCACCACCTGATTGGTATGGGGGCAAAGGCGGGATACGAACACAGGATGCCCTAAAGAAAGCCCAAGCCCTTTTCTCTGCCCGACGGTATAATGGGTAATACCCTTATGCCTGCCAAGAACAACCCCGTCTCTGGTCACAAAATCTCCTTCCCCATATGCCCTTTCCGGCGCTTCCTTCTCGATAAAAGCCGCATAATCACCGTCCGGCACAAAACAGATATCCTGACTGTCCGACTTCCCCGCTACGGGCAGCCCGGCCTTTGCTGCCATTTCCCGTATTTCTTCCTTCGTATAACCGCCTGCCGGCATCAACGTATGGGCAAGCTGGAACTGGGTCAGATTATACAAAGCATAGGTCTGGTCTTTTTTTGCTGTCACCGAATTACGGATGGCATACCTTCCGTTTGACAGCCGCTCCACTCTGGCATAGTGCCCGGTAGCAATATAATCCGCCCCGATCTCCATGCTGCGCTTAAGCAGGGATTCCCACTTTACATACCGGTTGCAGGCAATGCAGGGGTTGGGTGTCCTGCCATTTAAATATTCCTCCACGAAATAGTCCACCACCTGGCTTTGAAACTCCCGCTTAAAATTCATCACATAGTGTGGAATCCCCAAAACCCGGGCAACCGCTCTGGCATCTTCTACTGCCGACAAACCGCAGCATCCCCCCTTTTCTTCCTCCTGTTCCGGATCCTCGTCCTGCCAGATCTGCATGGTCACACCCACCACATCATAACCTTGTTCTTTCAAAAGGCAGGCTGCCACGGCAGAATCCACTCCCCCTGACATGCCTACCACTACTTTTTCCTTCATCAGTATTCTTCCTCTTCCCCTTCCTCATCCTCGTGGATATCGGATTTGGGTTTACTGAGCCCTTTGATCTCAATGCCGTTTTTCTGGGCATAATCCCAAAGCGCCGCATGGATTGCCTCCTCCGCTAACAGGGAGCAGTGGACTTTTACAGGCGGAAGTCCGTCAAGGGCTTCCATCACCGCCTGATTGGTCACTTCCAAAGCTTCCTCAATAGTCTTTCCCTTAACAAGTTCTGTCGCCATACTGCTGGTAGCCACTGCGGCGCCGCAGCCAAAGGTCTTAAACTTACATTCCCGGATCACTTTGTTTTCATCAATATCAAGGTAGATCCGCATGATATCCCCGCACTTGGCATTTCCCACCGTTCCTACGCCGCTTGGATCTTCGATCTCGCCCATATTCCTGGGGTTGGTAAAATGGTCCATCACTTTTTCACTATACATACTTTTACTCCTTACCGTTCTTTTTTACATAGTCTTCATAAAGCGGCGACATGTTCCGCAGTTTCTCTACAATCTCCTTTACCGCCTCCACTACACAGTCAATCTCTTCCTTGGTATTTTCATAGCTTAATGTAAGCCGCAAAGAACCGTGGGCGATCTCATGCGGAAGGCCGATTGCCAAAAGCACATGGGAAGGATCCAGAGAGCCGGAAGTACATGCCGAACCGCTGGATGCGCAGATTTTTTTCATATCCAGCATGATAAGAAGCGATTCTCCTTCTATAAACCGGAAGCTGAAATTCACGCTGCCGGGAAGCCGTCTTTTTCTGTCGCCATTCAATCGGCAATGGGGAATTTGAGTTTCTATCTCGGAAATCAGATAATCCCGAAGCTGCTTTTCTTTCTCTCCCCGCTCCTCCATATTGGCAAAAGCCTCTTGTACCGCCGCGCCAAAGCCAACGATCCCCGGAACGTTTTCCGTGCCTGCACGACGCCTTCTCTCCTGGGCGCCTCCATGGAGCAGGGAGCGGATTTTCACCCCCTTGCGGATATATAGGAACCCTATTCCTTTTGGCCCGTAAATCTTATGACCGCTGGCACTTAACATATCAATATGGAGTTCCTCCACGTCAATGGGAACATGCCCGTAAGCCTGCACGGCGTCCGTGTGGAATAAGATTCCGTGCTTTTTTGCCAATTCCCCAATCTGTGCGATGGGTTGTATCGTTCCGATCTCATTGTTGGCATACATAACAGAGATCAGTATGGTATCCGGACGGATTGCTTTTTCAAGCTCGTCCAACTTCAAGATTCCGTTTTCATCCACCCCAACATAAGTAACCCGGAACCCTCTTTTTTGCAAATATTCGCAGGTATGGAGCACCGCATGGTGTTCAATCCGGGAAGTGATGATATGTTTCCCCTTCTCCCCGTAAGCCTCCGCCGCCGCAATAAGCGCCCAGTTATCCGACTCCGATCCCCCTGCCGTAAAGTATATCTCCGTCTGGTCCGCATGAAGGCTTTCCGCAATGATCTTCCTGGCCCCGCTGACCGCTTTTTTACTTTCCGCCCCAAGCCCGTAGATACTGCTGGGATTTCCATAATACTCTGAAAAATATGGCATCATGGCCTTTACTGCCTCCGGCGCACATTTGGTCGTGGCCGCATTATCTAAATAAATCATCTGGTCCATCTTTTAAATCCTTCCCATGTATTCCTATCATTTTACTAGGTTTTAGCATATTTACTATAGCACCGGCGGTTTGTTCTGTCAATGTTCCCTAGCGCATATATTTATCAATAACTTCTTTCGGACGGTTACCTATGCAGCTTTTCCGACATAAAAATCCTCTCATCACAGGCACGATCATCCTTACTGTCACCGGTTTTGCCAGCCGTTTTATCGGCTTCTTCTACCGGATCTTTCTATCCCGCCTGTTCGGGGCGGAAGGAATGGGCATCTACCAGCTTATTTCCCCGGTACTCGCTCTTTCCTTTTCCCTGACGGCTGCCGGGATACAGACTGCCATCTCCAAATATGTTGCCGGGGAGACTGTAAGTAAGGATTACCGCTCCTCCGCCCTCCATCTGTTCACCGGTTTTGTGCTGTCCATGGCAGCTTCCATTTTATGCACCATAGGGATATACTGCTTTGCCGATCAGATCGCCGTCTCTTTCCTTTTGGAAAAAAGGACTGCGCCCCTCCTTAGGATCATTGCCCTTTCCATCCCTATGGCCACGGTTCATTCCTGTATCAACGGCTATTTTTATGGCATCCGTAAAACCTCCGTTCCCTCCATCTGCCAGCTTTCCGAACAGTTGATCCGGGTAGGGAGCGTCTATGTCATTTATTATTTCTGCTTAAAATATGGGATGGAACCTACCATCAGTTTTGCGGTAGTGGGCCTTGTGATCGGTGAAAGCGCATCTATGCTGGTTTCCATCATTGCAGTACGGGCGCATTTTTATCATGTCGTTCCGAAACGATACGGTCCGCTTTTATGTGTAAACACCAGGCTCTTTTGTGAAACGTCAAAAAAACTGCTTGCCCTTGCCATCCCCCTGTCTTTAAACAGGGTGATCATCAATTTTTTACAGAGCATCGAAGCAATCTTTATTCCCAACAGGCTTATGAGCTACGGCTATGATAACGCCACCGCTTTAAGCGTTTACGGCGTGCTCACCGGCATGGCTCTGCCGCTTATCCTGTTTCCGGGAGCGATTACCAATTCCATCTGTGTGCTGCTCCTGCCTATCGTCTCTGAAGCGGACGCTGCCGCCAACACCAGTACCATCCGCAAGGCGATCAACAAATCCATTTCCTACGGGTTTGGCCTTGGCATCCTGTTTACCACCCTGTTTCTTATATCCGGAAGGTTTTTAGGGAACCTCCTTTATCAAAGTTCCCTTGCCGGCAGCTTTATCCTGGTGCTCAGTTTCCTCTGTCCGATGATGTATATCGCAAGCACCTTAAACAGCATCTTAAACGGACTTGGCAAGACCGGCCAGACCTTTGCCTACAGCATGATAAGCCTTCTCGTAAGGCTGGTGTTTGTGTTCTTCGTTATTCCGGTTTGGGGAATCCATGGGTACCTGTGCGGACTTATTGTCAGCCAGATGGTGCAGACTGTGCTGTGTATGGCTGCTGTGCGGAAGTACCGCTAACCGTTTAGTTGAGGTACTTGGTAAATTATTTGACGCAATGTGGCGCAAATGAGGTAAAGCTGCATAGCCAACACTATTAATAGCTGCACAACGTAGTGGTTTTGGCATTTAGCTGAATGTTTCGTCCATTTAGCCAACCTAACTAATCCAACCAAACGGAAATAAAATCCTTTTAATTTCAGAAAATAGGCAGTACAATAAGATATATAACAAGATTGGAGGATTATCTATGAAAGTATTATTTATCGGCGGCACCGGCACCATCAGCATGGCGATCTCAAAGCTCCTGTTATCCCAGGGGCATACTTTGTACCTGCTAAACCGAGGTGGAAGGAACAGCGGCCTTATCGGCGATCTGGTGGAACTAAAGGCTGATATCAATGACGAAGATTCCGTCCATTCCCTGATCGACGGACTGGAGTTTGATGTGGCTGTGGACTTTATCGCTTTTGTTCCTGCACAGCTAGAGCGCGATTACCGGCTGTTTAAAAATAAGACAAAACAGTTTGTTTACATAAGTTCTGCTTCTGCTTACCAAAAGCCCCTTTCCGATTACCGGATCACCGAAGGAACGCCTTTGGCAAATCCTTATTGGGAATATTCCAGAAATAAAATTGCCGGGGAAGATTATCTGATGAAGATGTACCGTGAGACTGGATTCCCCGTGACCATCGTCCGGCCCAGCCACACTTACGACGAACGTTCCGTTCCTCTTGGCGTACACGGTGACAATGGCAGCTATTCCGTAGTCAAACGAATCAGGGAAGGAAAGCCCGTGATTATCCATGGCGACGGCACTTCCTTGTGGACCGTGACCCATAACTCCGATTTTGCAAGGGCTTTCGTTGGTCTTTTGGGCAATGTCCATGCCATCGGGGAAGCGGTTCAGATCACTTCCGATGAATCCGTGACATGGAACCAGCTCTACCAGATCATCGCAGACGCCCTTGGCGTTAAACTGAATGCCATCCATGTGTCTTCTGAATTTTTGGATGCATGCAGCAACTATGACTTTGCGGGAAGCCTTCTTGGCGATAAGGCCAATACGGTAGTGTTTGACAATGCCAAGTTAAAGAGACTGGTTCCCGGCTTTACCGCCACCGTAAGGGCGGACCAGGGTATCCGGGATTCCGTCAAGTACGTGCTTTCCCATCCGGAATGTCAGCGGGAAGACCCTGCATTTGACGAATGGTGCGATAAAGTGGCAGCCGCTATGAAAAACGCTGCCGCCGCCGTAAAAGAAACCATGTAATCTTAACGGGACGTCAAAAGTTTCAGCCATTGACGCCCCGTCTCTTTCGATATCTGTTTTGTGTCCGTTTCGTTTAATGCATTCCTGCCGGCCGCTTTTCGTCCTCTTCCTTTGTGATATCACCGGAATTTGTCATACTGGTAAGGCTCAATACCATGATCGCCAGCATTGCAACGGCGCTTAAGACCGTGTTACGTGACATGATCCCAATCCGCTCATGTACCTGATCCGTAACTGCGGATGTCACTGCAAAAATCGGCACATTGCACATGGTATAGGCCGCGTCCTCTCCGCTTACACCGGCGTTTCCCGTAAGCAGCATCTCCTCCGTATAAAGCGACGGATGCGCCACAATAAAGTACTGCCCTTGGGGAACTGCCAAAAGCTCTTTCGCCGCCTTATGAAAATCCCCAAATAACATCTGCATCCGCAAACCGCATGTTCATCATGCCACGTTCGTCTCCCTGAAAAATAAACGGCGTTTTCTAACGTGGTCGCCGAGGCCTCTCCCACCGTCATAACATCTCTGCCGTCAAAAACTTCCCTTCGCATTTCCTTCAAATACTCATGTGCTTTCGGATCCGCCGCAATCAGGGAACGAGGATTGCTATATCCTCCTACACCTGCAGGGCCGCCCGGAAACTCCTCTGGCTTGGCAATCAGGCTGATCACATCCATCCGAAAGCCGTCTACCCCCAGCCTGGCAAGGTAATCCAGCTTGTCAATGATCCCGCCAATATCGCCAATCTCGTTTTTCCATCTTTCTTCATTCCTTCCCGGGAACCGTCATCAAAACCCTCTTGTACCTGGCGCAACGTTTTCCCTTCATCATTTCATACTCCGCTGTTTTACCCACAATCTGACGGGCAGCTCTCTTTTTTAATGAAGCAGAATTCCCCAAAGCAATGGCTTGAAAACATTCCCTATCTCTAAGCCGGACTTGATGCGGGGGCAGACTTCTCATGGATGTCCATCATGCTCCCTAACGGTACCCTTACCGGGCCCCCTTCAAGATCGTCCATTCCGATCCCCAGGCCCGGGAACTTGCCGTCGCAAAAATAAAGGAAGCACAAAAGGCGTATTCTCTTAAAAGCCGCTGCTTCCTTGAGTCCACCGGGATCTACCACATCCGCTCCTGTGCTTCCTTCGCAATAAGGGTTTAAGGAAACCGCATCATGATAAATTTGATCCAAAAAAGCTGCCAGGGTCGGGTTGGATGCTTCCCTGAAGCCTTCCATCATCCCGGATGACGAGGTCATTGACCTGCGCAACCTGGTGTGGAACTACTATTACTTCAAGGATCTGCAGTCTGCCGTTACCCTCAAACTCACCGCATAACTGAAAGTATCTTTCCCGGCATACCGGGAGGTGTTCAGTAAGGTCACCACCCAGACTTCCTTAAAGCTTCAGGAAGCATATCCCCTTGCACAGGATCTTCTCACCGCACCAAAGGAGACGAGGGTGGAAATGATCCGTTCCACGGCACGCTTTTTGGAAAAGTATGCCCTGGCAAAATATGATGCCCTGTACGCCGCGGCAGTGAATGCCGCTGTTTTCGAGCGTGCCCTCCATAGCAATGCCCTCCGGATCCGGCTGTATATAAAACTCTACCGGGAATACCAGGAGCATCTGGACAGCAGATTCCGGCAAGTTCCATGGAGACAGAATCCACATGTCCAAGCGGGGCTCCAGCCTTGCCAGGCGCATCCTGCATATGGCCGTCATCAACAACCTGAAAGTGGACAAAGCAGCAAAAGCGCCAGTGAACCCGGTCATTTACGATTATTACATCCGCAAATGTGCCGGCAGGAAAAAGATCGTTGCCACAAGGGCTGTCATGCACAAAATCCGTAACACCATTTTCGCTATGCTCTGGGATAACAAGCCCTTTGAGCTCATCACACCGGAAGAACACTGTCAGCGTTATGCAGCGGAACACCCAGTGTCTGTGGGTACCGCTGCCTGATGGGAATCG
This sequence comes from uncultured Lachnospiraceae bacterium, assembly GCA_910587295.1. GTDB lineage: Bacteria > Bacillota > Clostridia > Lachnospirales > Lachnospiraceae > Suilimivivens. Next base: position 49,068 of record CAJULP010000109.1, read on the forward strand.
GAACTCAATTTTAAAAATCCCATAATAATGGATTTAGTAAGGTTACCTTTTTTACATCAGCTGCTAAAAAAACATTTTAAACATTTTTCATTTTATCTATTGACATTTCTAAGTTGGACTTTCTAAAAAGTCTGCGGTGCAAATTTTCTTATATACAAAAACGTGTTCCCCTTGTATGACTCTATCTTACAAAAGGAACTCATTTCCGTATTTCACTATTTTAATCTATCTGTCAAAATCTTAATATCACCAGTGGATCACTCCGTCAAAAAGCGCCGCCTTTACTCCATCGGGGTCATTTCCATCACCTTTTTGAACAGCGTGATATAATAACTCTGGCTGGAAACGATTTTCAATATAATGGATCACGCGCATGACAGGAACCGAATAGGACTGCGCAGCCGCTGTCTCACAAGTTCCACGTACTGCAACAGAATATTCTCCTCATATGCAAGCACTGCATTTTGAAATCTCATATCCTCAATCTGCTGCGTTAAGGCATTGCTCAAAGAAAAAGCGCGGTCTGCACTGACCCCCGCCTGGATCGCCGCCCTAGCCAAAAACACAATAGATCCGATCATGGAATTTTTGCGGAACGAAGCGGATCTTCTACCAATGCGGCTTTTTCGCCCTGGGCCGCGATTTTCCGAAGGGCCTTAAAGACTTTCCTGCCATCCCCCTTCGCAACCGCCTTCGTCAGCTCCACCTCCAGCGCATATGGACTATGCTGGAACATGGATTCCCGGTCTTCCTAAATACTGTCATAATACTTTTGCGGCTTCGCCACCTTATCCCCCAGCCCAGGCAATTCCCTTCTTGATCCGGTAAAATCATATGTCAGCATAAGGATATCCAAAAACAATCCTCCGGGGTTGCGCTTCTTCCCGGCTTAGGCCTCTCAATCTGGCCGCCACCGCCCAAAAATGCCCCGCACCGGCATAAGCGATCTGCGCCAAGCCCGTTCTGCGGGGCGAAACAAAGATCTCCATAACATGACGGCTAAACCAGTTTTTCAAGCAATGCTTCGCACCCTTCTATAATATCCGCATAAGTCACATCAAAATTTCCCGTGTACCATGGATCGGCAATATCCCGCCTGCTACCTGCAAATTCCAAAAGCTTATAAATCTTTTGTTCCGGATCCCCGCCCGTAATGCGCTGCATGTTGCGGATATTCCAGTCATCCATCCCGATCAGATAATCGTAGGTCTCATAATCTTTTTTAGTCATCTGCACGGCACGGTGGGGAATCACCGGTATCCCTTCTTCACGAAGTTTCCGAACCGTTCCATGGTGGGGCGAGTTACCAATCTCTTCCCTGCTGGTGGCTGCGGATGCAATGTGAAAGTCATTTGAAAGGCCACGCTGGGAGACCATATGAGATAGAACGCTCTCAGCCATGGTGCTGCGGCAGATATTGCCGTGGCAGATGAATAATATTTTAATCATATCTTTTATATCCCTTCATAAGCCTTCAAACCTTGATATTTCAAGCTTTTAGGCGCTTTTTTCATTTTTGGTTTTTTACCCCTTAGTTTGCGTAATTCGTTATAAATCTACGCAAATTTACGGGCAAATGGTGTAGTAATTGGTGTAGTAGATTCGTGTACTTCTCAACCTGATTTTCTCTGTTTTCCATGCATATCCGCTTCTTTGAAGTCCAAGATTTTTGCCATCTGCTCCGCCGCCCGATCATAGCTTGCATGGGTATATACATTCAGCGTAACGCCTACGTCCGAATGCCCCATCACATACTGCAAAGTCTTAATATCCATGCCTGCATTTGCCATGTTGGTGCAGAATGTGTGGCGTAATACATGAGGCGTAATATGTGGCAATGGATTGTCCGGATGCAGCTTCTTATATTTCTTCATTGCCCACCGCATTTCATTTTCGATATGCAACGCTACTTTCGGTTTATCATCCTTGTCCAGCAGGAGAAATCCACTGTATCCGTCTACAATTATTTCTGTCTTTAAGTTCTTACGACGAGTAAGGATTTTTTTCAGGCTTTGATAGACTTCCTCTGTCATAGGAATAAAGCGGCATCCGCACTCGGTCTTTGTTTTCTCAACATAATATTTTCCGCCCCGTTCCCTGACAAGCTGATGATCCACACGGATTTTCCTGCTGTCAAAATCCAGATCGCTCTTTGTCAAACCGCAAAACTCGCTGACACGCATTCCCGTTCCCAACAGCACGACAAATTCATCATAATACTTTGCATAGGTTTTATCTTCACGGATAAACCCCATCCAAAGTTCCTGCTGTTCCTCTGTCATGGCGATACGCTTCTGCGAATCGTTTGGCACAACATCTACCAACTTAAAATCAAATGGATTCCTGCGGATAATGTCCTCATTATATGCCATCTGAAAAGCAGGTTTTACAACGCCCCTGACGCTTGTAATAGTGCTGTACCCTTTACCGTCATCATGCAACTTCATAATCCACTGCTGGGCATCAGATACCTTAATATCCCTTATCTGCCGGTAGCCGAAATCTTCTTTCTTAATCAGATTAAGAACAAAATTATATCCGACTTTGGTATTGTAGCGTACACCCTGCTTCAAGCTGATATAGCGTTCCAAGAGGGCAATAACGGTAACTTCTCCGGCTGCATAGTCAATTCCATCGTCAAGCTGTCTCTGGATTACCTTTTCCTTTTCCCGCAGCTCCTTCAAATCCGAAGAATAAACAGTCTGCCGCTTTCCGTGGATATCCGTATAGCGGTACTGATAAATCAGGTCTTTTCTCTGGCTCTCTCCTGTCTTTAAGACTCGTCCTTTATTGTCTTTTCGTTTCTCAGACATTTTCAAACTCCTTTCCGTGGTGGAAAGAGCCTTGATATGACTCATCCATTGTACCATATCAAAGCCAAATTTACACCATCAGATTCATAAAACTGTGAGAAATAAGTCAAATAGCTAAATCAGATAGAATACTCGCTCTCGATATACTGATCGAACAGGCGGCGTTTGATCAATCGCTTATTGCCAACCCACAAAACAAAGCGGCAGTTTCTCTCGTTGGTAAGCTCACGTAGCTTATTTACACCAATCCCTGAATAAGCGGCAGCTTCTTCCAGACTTAGATTACTCTTTTCCCAAATCGGAACTTCTTTCATTGGCTTTCGCCTCCCTCCATCAGCTTTTTAAGACGTTCCATTTTCTGCTGTGCCGTTATTTTGCGGAAATCGCCACCCGTAAAGCGGACAGGCACACACATTTCAAGCAACCTGCCATAAATGCGTGCGGCACGTCCTCCGGATTCCTAAGCTGCTCCGGCGTAAGGTTTGTCGTTGCAATCAGCGGCTTTTTGCTGATATACCTGCTGTCAATCACGTTGTATACCTGTTCCAGTCCGTATTCTGTACCTCTCTCCATGCCGAAATCATCAAGGATAAGCAGGGGATAGGAACACAGCTTTACGATGTATTCATTCCTGTTTTCCGAGCCGTAGAAAAGGTTGTTCAAAATTGTCGCAAAGTTCGTCATGCAGACGGGTATTTCCTTCTCCATGAGGGCGTTGGCAATACAGCCTGCAAAATAGCTTTTCCCCGATCCAACATTCCCCCACAGCAGGTAGCCGAGGTTTTCAGCCCGTACCGTTTCCCACTTTTCCACATAAGAGTGCGCTTTCCCTATCTGCGGGCATTTCCCGTTGTCATTTTCAAAAGTCCAGTGACGCATGGCAGGATTGGAAAAGCCTTCCCGTTTCAGACGTTCCACTTCGGCACTGTGTTTTTCATCCGCATCTTTTTTCTCACGTTTTTCACGTTCTGCCCTGCGGCAGTCACATTCAGACGGGTGCCGGTCACGACCGAATAAAGCCCTGCCTTTCGGGAAATAGGCTTCTTTTGGTTTATGGCATTTCCCACAGTGCAGCAGTCCGTCCTCCCCCATGTAATCCTCCTGCTCCGGCATAGTGTCCATCATCTGTAAAATTGTGTCAGTCAAACCGTTCATAAGCTGTCCTCCTCACTGTATGAATAATCGGGTATTCCCTTTTTCAGTGCATTTCCTGTGATTGCTGCCTTTTCAGTGTCCTCCTGCGCCCATTTGTAAATCGTGGCGGCATGGTTATGGTACTGTTTTCCGCTTGAAGCAATATGTACGGATAAGCGGTCAATGTAATATTCCCATTTGTCGGGCAGTTCCGCTTTCAGGCCGTCAACCTCCGCATCAGAGAGGAAAATATTATTAAACTTCCCATAAACGGCGGGGGCGGGGATTCCGTTCTCTCCCTCTTTCTCTATCTCTTTATCTCTCTCTATCTCTAACTCTCTCTCTACGCGGCAAATCTGTTTCAGATTGTTGCAGTCTGTTTCGTTTGTGTTGCATTGCAACACTTCCTGTTCAAGCGCAAGCTGTTTTTTCCGTTCCCTGCACTCCCTTGAACGTATGGTTGACGCTGTTTCCGAGCCGATGATTGTCGGCACTTCTGTGAGATGGTACTCGTCATCATCACCAATCTCTATCAGCCCGTGCCGCTGTAAAAATGCAAGCGTCAGCTTCACATTCTCTGCGTCCTCGTCAAGCGCAAGGGCAATCTCCGAAGCGAAGCTGTCCTCCACGCCCTCAAAGTAAAGTTTCCCCTCGTCCTTCAGCGAAAGCAGCATCATTTTCAGATAGATAATTGTGTGCGTATCGCCGCCCGCTATGGAGCGTAACTTCTTGATGCGCTTGTCTGAAAACCAGTCGGCTTTCAGTTTCAGCCAGTAATACCTCTTTGCCATAAATGCCTCCCTTAAACGCGCAAAAAGGACAGCCCAGACTTTTCCCATAAGTCTGTGACTGCCCTTGCGCTGTGTTTGATAATAAATATTCAGAATCCCTTAAAACCTTTTCTGCAAACAGTTGGGAAGAATTGCAGAATCATATGTGGGA
>CAJULP010000110.1 GCA_910587295.1 uncultured Lachnospiraceae bacterium
AAAGCCTGCCAATTATGTGTTTGTCGTTGTATAATAAGGTTGTCGTATGGAATCACTTCTTTCGTGTATTTTGGTGAGCAAACTTATTATACACTTAAAGTGTCTCATACGGCATTTCTTTTAAAAAGTTGTAAAGTGGTGTAAGTAAAATAATAAATGATGTAAAGGAAAGCAATTATTTGTCTTTAATTCCAACATTAGTCAACGAACCAATTGATGTAAGGAAGTGCATATCCGAAAATGATATGAAAGAATTGGAGCAGATTGAGTATTCTGTTGGAGCGAATCTTCTTACGATGAAGCTTTTGGGGATATGCATGAGTGATAATACTGCACCGAAGGAAGTTCTTGAAGATATTTTGAGCTGTGCTGTGGAACGAAGAATAATATATTTAGGATTGGAGATTATGCTTCGATATTGTGTAGTCAGGAATAAAGAAAAACTCTGGGTAGAGATGTATCTGAGACTTGAAAAAGAAAATTTTGATAAGAGCAGTCAGATAAAAAAGAGAATTATAGATGATATGATTGAGGCAAAAAGTAATGCATCTAAATGGCGTAAAGAGAGTGCTTTTTAAAAATTGTAGTTAAGATTGGATATTTTTATAGCGAAAGCCCCCAAAACTGCACCGCTGCAGCCCGGGGGCTTCCTTAGGGGAGGATATATCCACCCCAAGGGGAGGATAAGTATTCATTTATCTGAAAGTAGTTGTTTGTCAAAGGAGGGGGATCCATTGACTATTAGTATTATTGACTGGTCTATCGGATTTATACAAATTATTTAAAAAAATTTTACTTTTTCGGGAAAGTAATATATAATGTCTGGAGATGCTGATAATCGTATGGCAGAATTACATTATATCTGCTTAGAGCAGGTGAGGAGGAATCGTTTTATGGCATTGCTTAAAACATGGCGCGATATGGCGTATTCAGAAACAGCAAATAAAGGGGATCTGCAAAGGCTCTGGACAGATTATTTCCAGAAGGAAAAGGATATATACGCAGAGCTTTTAAAAAAACCGGATGAAGAGGTTAAGGGTACCGTTAAGGAGCTGGCTGAAAAATATGGGATTGATATGATGACCATGACAGGTTTTCTTGACGGGATCAATGATAGTTTAAAGGAAGCGAACCCCATTGAAGAGATGGAAGAAGACACGAAGGTCAGCCTTGCATTTGACAAGGAGCTTTTGTATAAAAATATGGTGGCAGCCGGGGCTGACTGGCTTTATGAACTTCCTGAATGGGAAGAGATCTTCGACGAGGACAAGCGTAAGGAACTTTACAGGGAACAGAAGCTGTCTATGACGGTTGTAAAGCCGGATAAGGTATACCCTAATGACCCTTGTCCTTGCGGGAGCGGCAAGAAATATAAGAAGTGCTGCGGTAAGAAAGGTTAAAAAGGCACATGCTCCATAAGATAATTATTCAGACCTGCCTGCTGGCAGGTCTGGTTTTGTTAAACACAAGGATATCTGGCGAAAGCTGGGAAGAGGCATATTTGGAGTATCTGGAATCATTTGAATACAGGAACGGATGTACTTATAGTTTCATTTATGTGGATGATGATGCTATTCCGGAATTGGAGATAAATACAGGGTATGCTGCTGGCGGGTCTTTGCTTTTGACATATCATGACGGAATATTGGATGAGGTGGATATTTACCGTTCCGGATTATATTACGTTGAAAAAGGGAATCTGATATGTAATGGGTCAGGAAATATGGGTTCTTATTTTGATTATGTCTATACGATTCAGGACGGGCGGTGGAAACAGATTGGTTGTGGTGAATATAGAGAGGACTATGAAAACCGCACGGAAGATCACGTGAATTACGTCTATGGATGGGATGGCGAGTCAGTGGATGAGAAAGAGTATAGGCAAAGGCTTCAGGATATCTATCCGGAAGAAAAATCCAGGATACCGGAGCGGTATTACATTTTTAATGATGTTTTTTCCTTGTTAAAGACCGGGGCAGTTGCTTCTGCCGGCCACCGCTACGAAATCATGGAAGCAGATATGACATGGTCAGAGGCGGAAGCTGTCTGCAGAGAAAAAGGGGGATATTTGGCGTCCATCACGTCCTGGGAGGAACTTGAGCGGATACAGGAACAGATTATCCAAGAGAAGAAAACGGATACTTCCTTTTGGATTGGCGCTATGTGCGGCCGGGAGCGGGGAAACTATGGGTTCCGCTGCCTTGAGCCGGAAATGGAATATGATATGCTCTCGTTTTACAATGCTTTGTGGCGTGGGTTTTGGTGGGAGAAACGACCGGATGACGAGCCAAGCTACAAAGGGTTTACGGAAGCCGGCGAGGAGGTAGCGGAAGGTTTTGTGATGATGTGTTACAGCAATGATGACGGCAGGTATTATTACTGGGATATGCCGGACGATATATTGGCTGCCAGGCCATCTTTTTCCGGGAAAATCGGATACATTTGTGAGTATGACGGATAGTGGGTGTTGCCTGATTTGTTACTGAGAATGTGAATTTCCTCTTTACAGATAGGCAAAATTATCATATGATAGAAAACAGAGATGAATAAGCAAAACGTTGACGAGACGAGTAATTTGTGGAAAGCAGCAGAGAGGGATGTCGGTGCTGACGTTCAGGAATGGTTGGCACTGTGCTGAAAATGTCCTTGTGGGAAGCAGACGAAGACTAACTCTAAGTGGCCCCAATCCGGCCCGTATGACCTGCGTTAAAGGTGATGAGTGGCTTTGCGGGCCAGACGGCTGCGGCAGGGCAAGCAGGGTGGAACCGCGTATGATACGTCCCATGCATTACATGTCGTAGTGCATGGGATTTTTGTCATATAGGAAGGCCGTGCAAATTTTCTATACCACACTGCGGCACAAAGCAATTGGCTTTCGGAACAAGATATAACAAGATGAAAGGAAGGAATGATCATGAAAGAAAAATGGGAATTATTTAAGGAAACGTTGACAGAAACAACTTCAATGAGCAAGAAGGAATTTTTCCTTACCATGGCAGTCTGTGTTCTTGGTGGGATTGTATTTGGCCTATTGTTTTCCCCCAGGAAAAATACTGTGATCGGATGCAACAACGGAAATTATAGCAAAGGGGAAGAAGATGAGTTTTTAGATTGGGATGAGGAAGAGCAGGATTGATTGACTCAGAAAATGGTTTAGAAAGGAAGGGCAGAAATGAAGATTACATTAAAAGATGGTTTTGTGAAAGAGTATGGCAGCGCCATGAGTATTTATGAGATTGCTAAAGATATTAGTGAAGGACTTGCCAGAGTGGCATGCGCCGGGGAAGTGGATGGCGAGGTGGCGGATCTTCGTACGGTGTTGGATCAGGATTGCACACTGAATATTTTGACGGCAAATGATGCGGAAGGATTAAGGGTGGTACGCCATACCTGCTCCCATGTGATGGCGGAGGCGGTAAAACGCCTTTTCCCGGAGGCCAAGCTTGCCATTGGGCCTTCCATTGACACAGGTTATTATTATGATTTTGAGCATACGCCTTTTTCCAGGGAGGATCTGGATCAGATAGAGGCAGAGATGAAAAAGATCATTAAGGAAGGTCATGAGCTGAAACGCTTCACCCTTTCTCGGGCAGAGGCAGTTAAATTTATGGAAGAGAGAAATGAGCCTTATAAGGTAGAATTGATCCAGGATCTGCCGGAGGATGCGGAAATTTCTTTTTATGACCAGGGCGGGTTTGTGGATCTGTGTGCCGGGCCGCACCTGATGAATACCAAGGGGATTAAAGCCTTTAAGCTTACGTCCTCCTCAGGCGCTTATTGGCGGGGAGATTCCAACAGGGCTATGCTCCAGAGGATTTATGGCACTGCTTTCAACAAAAAGGAAGAGCTTGCGGAGTATCTGGAGTATTTAGAGAACATCAAGCTTCGCGACCACAATAAGCTGGGGCGCGAGATGGAGCTGTTTACTACCGTGGATGTGATTGGACAGGGGCTTCCGCTCCTTATGCCTAAGGGTGCAAAGATGATCCAGACCATGCAGCGTTGGATCGAGGACCTTGAGGATAACGAATGGGGGTATATAAGGACTAAGACGCCTCTTATGGCAAAGAGCGACCTTTACAGGCTTTCCGGACACTGGGATCATTATAAAGAAGGAATGTTTGTGCTGGGGGATGAGGAAAAGGATAAGGAAGTGTTTGCCCTTAGGCCCATGACCTGCCCGTTCCAGTATTTTGTATATAAGGCAACGCAGCATTCTTACCGGGATCTGCCGCTTCGTTACGGCGAGACCTCTACCCTTTTTAGGAATGAGGATTCCGGAGAGATGCACGGGCTTACCCGGGTGCGCCAGTTTACGATTTCGGAGGGGCATTTGATCGTAAGGCCTGATCAGATGGTGGAGGAGTTTAAAAAGTGTATTGCCCTTGCACAACACTGTCTGAAAACACTGGGTGTTGAGGAAGATGTGACGTATCATCTTTCCAAATGGGATCCTGAAGATACGCAAAAATATATCGGGGAACCCGAGGTGTGGGAAGAGACCCAGGAGCATATGCGCAATATCATGAACGAACTGCAGATTCCTTTTGTGGAGGATGTGGGGGAAGCGGCATTCTATGGCCCTAAGATCGATATCAATACCAAGAATGTGTACGGAAAAGAAGACACCATGATCACAATCCAGTGGGATGCGCTTTTGGCGGCACAGTTTGACATGTATTATATTGACCAGAACGGTGACAAGGTCCGCCCGTATATTATCCACAGGACTTCCATGGGCTGTTACGAGAGGACGCTGGCATGGCTGATCGAAAAGTATGAGGGCAAGTTCCCCACATGGCTTTGTCCGGTGCAGGTAAGGGTTTTGCCTATTTCCGATAAATATGAGGATTATGCCCAGAAGGTTTTGGCAAAGCTTAAGAGCAACGGTATTCTGGCGGAGGTTGACAGCCGATCTGAGAAGATCGGGTTTAAGATCCGGGAAGCGAGGCTTGCAAAGCTTCCTTATATGCTGGTGGTAGGGCAGCAGGAGGAAGCGGATGGTACCGTGTCCGTAAGAAGCCGCTTTGCAGGGGATGAGGGTGTAAAACCCCTTGACGGGTTTATCGATCAGATCTGTAAAGAAATCAGGATGAAAGAGATACGCAGGGAAGAAATAAAAGACGAACCAAAGCAGAAATAAGGTAAAAGGGTCAGATATGGAACAAATGAAAGCAAAGGTGGCATGGGGCGATATCGCCGGGATACTGTTATTGACGGCCGGGATGGTGATGCTGGGTGTGTCCGTGTTTTTATGCTTTAGCAATGATATCTGGTATGATGAACTTTTCACGATGGGGCTGGCCGGCCGGCCCCTTGGTGATCTGGTGGCGATCACGGCAAAGGATGTGCATCCGCCGCTTTATTACATCATAGCCAGGGGCTTTTTGCTTTTAGGGAAGGCAATAAACGGAAATGCGGACCCGGTCATTGTCGTGAAACTGGTGTCCGTGCTTCCCTTTTTCCTGTGTTTTTTGTATGCGGTGACGATAATAAGAAAAGAGTTTGGCATGTTATGCGCAGGCCTTTTTTTCTTTTTGCTGCTATCCATGCCTCAGCTTGCAGGCTATACAGTGGAAATGCGCATGTACGGTTATGCACTGTTTTTTGTCACGGCGGGGATGCTCCACGCTTATTTTCTGACCGGGGATCGTCCGGAAAAGAAGATCCGGAAACTGCACTGGGCAGCTCTTACTTTTTATGCGGCAGCAGCCTGCTATACTCATTATTTTGCCTGTGTGGCGGCAGTAATGGTTTATGTATATCTGTTTGAGGAAGCATGGGCAGGCCGCAGGTTAAAACAGCAGATCAAACCTTTTTTGTTAAGCGGCTGTATCTGCGGGGCAGGATATCTGCCCTGGCTTTTTACCGCCGTGGTTTCCCAGGTGGAGACGGTGAAGGGGAGTTACTGGATCATGCCTCTTACGATAAGGACTCTTGGGGGGTGTGTAAAATTCCTGTTCCTTCCATCGCTGGGGAATGAGGCGCTGAATGTGCTGGCGGCAGCAGGGGTGTTTTTTGTGTTTGCCGCGGCTTTTTTGGTGTTTCTGTTCCGTGGCATAAAAAAGGGAGTGGGAACAGACAGGCAGCAGGCGGTTTTCGACGCAGGGTGCATAGGAGTTCTTTTGGGGATCGTTTTGTTTGGTTTTGCGGCTTCCCTGCTGATCCGCCCAATCTTTGTGTATCGGTACATGCTGCCTGCGATGGGGTGTATGTGGCTGGCATTTGCCATTGCGATTTCCAAGAGTAAATCCGGAAAAAGGATCGTTGTTCCCATACTGGTGTTGCTATTTGTAATTGGAATCAGGAACTACCGTTCCTTTTACGGGGAAGAAATGTGGAAGCGGGTCCAAATGGAGCAGACAAAAGAAGCGCTTTTACAGATTGATCCGGAAGATAGTTTGGTCTTTAACTTTGACCAGACACAGGGGATAGTTTCTTACTATCTTGCTAATGATTCCTACCTGTGGTACGGGAATCCGGAAGAGCTGATCTGCCAGATGTATCCCCAAAACAAAAGCTTGGTGGAAGGGGAATTTGACGACGGGGAAGGGATCAGGCGGCTTAAGGAACTGCTTGGGGAAAACAGGCAGGTGTGGTTTTTGGGCAGCGGTCAGGCAAGGGAAGAGATTTTGGAGAAGTGGCAGGCGGAAGGAATCAGTGCCGAAAAGGTGTCGGAGGCTATGCTGGAGCGGTACTGGTTTAATATTTATAAATTGAAAATGTGAATAGGCAAGGCGGAAAACGACCATACTGATACTAAGGTAAACGACAGAAATAATTGCCGTTTACTTTACTTTATGCAATTGGTAAAGGAGGTAAAAGAATGGCTGAATTAAAGTGTTCCGTGGATAACTGCGCATACAACAAAAGCGAATGCTGCTGCAAGGGTGATATCTTGGTGGGTGGGAAACATGCTTGCTGTGATGATGATACCTGTTGTGAGAGCTTTGCTGAAAGTAAGGGCGACCGTTTTACTAACGCCCTGAACAATCATCCCAGCACGGTGATCAGCATCGACTGCGAAGCGGTAAAATGTGTTTACAACAGTAATTACAAGTGTACGGCAGCCCATGTGGATATCAAGGGCTGCGGCGCCTGTGACTGTGGCGAGACCGCATGTTCCACATTCAAGGAAAAGTAGTGCTTTGGCGGGGGTAGATGAAGTTTTTCATTTATCCCTGCTTGATTATTCCTTTCGTTTGTGCTTAAATAGTGGATAGCGGAAATGCTATGGAAAAGGAAATGAAAGAAATGAAGAAAAAAGCAGTATTATTAGCGATGGCCGGGCTTTTGCTCATGGGATGCGGGCAGAAAGTGGTCACGGTGGCGGACATCCAAAATGAGGACGGGCCGGAAACCGGATACATACAGATGCAGGAGTTTGAATTAAAGGAAAAAGAGACAGACAGCGGCAGGGAAGAGGTGCGCTTATGTACCGTGCTGATCCCGGCAGGTTATCAAAGATCCGAAGAAATAGAAGGGATGTATGTCCATGAAAGAAGTCCCTTGGATTCTTCCAATATTTATTATTCGGTTTCCGAGGGTGAGGGCGACGGGAAGGTTTCCGAGAGACTGACGGAAAAGTCCTATGAGGAACTGGTGGAGGCAACTTACCGGCAGGAAGGCATGGATGTGGATCTTGAAGTGGAGGATTTCGAGGAAATAGACATGGAAGGGGTTCCGGGATACAAGATCAAAAGTTCTTATGAGCTGGAAGATAACCGGGTCGAACAGCTTACTTACTTGATCATAGCGGAAGATACGTATACGATTACATACAGCCAGTTGTCGGATGATGAGCTGATGGTGGATTTTGAAGTGACGGATGGGCAGATCCGTCTGGTCAGAGATGGGGAGGTAGATCTTGCCGTCGCAAATGGCGAGGACTGAACTATAAATTTTTTTGGAAAAATGTTTTCTAATATTGACTTATGATCAGGTATGTGCTAAACTAAACAAACATGCGGTTGACGTATGAACAATCAAGCAGAGTATCCACTCTCACCCTGCGGCAGGCGGGCTGGCAGGCGTTTACATGGTATCAGTTATTTCTGTGCGGATTATAAACCTGTACAGGGAAATTGGGTGTATGTTAGTGGATAGCTATGCTGTCCACTTTTTTATGCGGGAGGGATATAACCATTAGCGAATTATTCATTAACGAACAGATCAGAGACAAAGAAGTACGTGTGATTGGGGAAGCAGGCGAACAGCTTGGCATTATGTCTTCAAGGGAGGCATTACAGATGGCAGAGGAAGCAGGGGTGGATCTTGTTAAGATAGCGCCTACGGCGAAACCTCCGGTCTGCAAGCTGGTAGATTATGGGAAGTATAAATATGAGCTTACCCGTAAGGAGAAAGAGGCCAGGAAGAAGCAAAGAGTCATTGAAATCAAGGAGATCCGCTTATCGCCTAATATTGACACCAATGATCTAAACACCAAGGTGAATGCTGCAAGGAAGTTTTTAAGTAAGGGAGACAGGGTTAAGATCACTCTTCGTTTTCGTGGACGTGAGATGGCCCACATGGCTAACAGCAAGCACATTCTGGATGACTTTGCACAGGCTCTTTCCGATGTGTGTGTTGTGGAGAAAGCGCCTAAGGTGGAAGGTAGAAGTATGACAATGTTTTTAACTGAAAAGCGTTAGCCTGCCAGTTAAAATAAAGGACAAGGGTACTTGTCGGCAGAAAATATGATCAAAGATACAGGAGGAAACAGTTATGCCTAAAATGAAAACAAGTAGATCTGCTGCAAAGCGTTTCAAAGCTACCGGAACAGGTAAATTAAAAAGAAGTAAAGCTTACAAGAGCCATATCTTAACTAAGAAGTCTACCAAGAGAAAAAGAAATCTTAGAAAGCCTGCGATGACTGATAAGACAAATGTTAAGAATATGAAGAAGATTTTACCGTATTTATAAGAAATCGTAAGGAGGATATAAGAGATGGCAAGAATTAAAGGTGGCATGAATGCCAGAAGAAAACATAATAGAGTATTAAGACTTGCAAAAGGCTACAGAGGAGCCAGGAGCAAACAGTACAGGATCGCAAAGCAGTCCGTAATGAGGGCGCTTGCATCTTCCTATGCAGGACGTAAAGAGAGAAAGCGTCAGTTCAGACAGCTTTGGATTGCGCGTATCAATGCGGCAGCAAGGTTAAATGGACTTTCTTACAGCAAGTTTATGCATGGGCTTAAGCTGGCTGAGGTGGATATCAACAGAAAAATGCTTGCTGAAATGGCAGTGAACGATGCGGATGGCTTTAAGACGCTGGCAGATCTTGCAAAAAGCAAACTTGCATAAGCGAAAATAACGAGAGACCAAAGACCTTATAAGTGGACATGCCTTGAAAGGATGAGCAGTTCATAGAATAAGGTCTTTTTTTCAATAGAAAGGTATAATTATGAGGACACTGATGCATTTAGAGCCAAAGGATGTTTTTTTCTTTTTTGAGGAAATAAGTAAGATACCCCATGGTTCGGGAAATACCCGGCAGATCAGCAATTATCTGGTGGAGTTTGCCGTGCAAAGGAACCTGGAGCATTATCAGGATGAACTTGGTAATGTGATCATAATAAAAGAAGCGTCCGAGGGATATGAGAATCATGAGCCGGTGATGCTGCAGGGGCATATGGATATGGTGGCCGTGAAGAAGCCGGGCTGTCCTTTGGATATGGAAAAGGATGGACTGGTGCTTTCGGTGGAAGGCGATGACCTGATGGCGGAAGGTACCAGTTTAGGCGGTGATGACGGGATAGCGGTGGCTTACGGGCTGGCCCTTTTGGATGGAAAAGATTATAAACATCCACGGATCGAGTTTGTGGTCACGGTGGATGAGGAAGTGGGGATGGACGGTGCAAGAGTACTGGATGTGACATCCCTTAAAGCAAAAAGACTGGTCAATCTGGATTCTGAGGAGGAAGGAATCTTTTTGGCTGGCTGTGCAGGCGGTGCAAGGGTAAACCTTTTCTGTGATTATGAGATGGAAAATAAAAAAGGGATTCCCTGCGTAGTCCGGGTAAGCGGGCTTAAAGGCGGCCACTCCGGAGAAGAGATACAAAAGGAGAGGGGAAACGCCATCTGCATTTTGGGAAGGGTGCTGGTAAAGCTTTCCGGAAAAATGGATTTTGCCATTGAAAGCCTTACGGGTGGTGTTGCGGATAATGCAATCCCAACCGGTGCAGAGGCGCGGATTCTGATCACCGGGTATGGAAACCGGAACGGGTACCAGAAAGTGATGAGAGACGGCTTTGCGGATCAGGAATGTCTGGCGCTCCTTAAATTTACCTGTGATAAGATGGAGCGGGAGCTTTCCGTGGAATTGGCGGAAAAGGATGAAAATATCAGGATAGATACTGTTTACGGAAAAGCGGGGGAACTGCATGTGCTTTCCGGCGAAAAGAGTCTTGAGGTGATCTCTCTTTTAAATGCGCTTCCCTGGGGTGTGCAGGCTATGAGCAGTGCCATGAAAGGGCTTGTGGAAACTTCTTTAAACCCAGGGCTTTTATCTTTGGCGGAAGGCAGAATCCATATCGGGATTTCCGTTCGAAGCTCCATAGAAAGCGCTAAGGAAGCCCTGATCGACAGGTTAAAGAGCATCGCCCGTCTGTCCGGTGTGGACGTGGAAGTGACAGGGGAATATCCCGGATGGAATTACCAGAAGGAATCACCCCTTCGGGAAAAGATGGTGGAGATATACCGGAAAATATATCATCGGGAGCCGAAGGTCAGGGCAATCCATGCCGGTGTGGAATGCGGCCTGCTGATTTCAAAGATCCCCGGACTTGACTGTGTGTCGATCGGGCCGGATATGAAGGATATCCATACATTTGAAGAGCGGTTAAGCATTTCTTCGACGGGCAGGGTTTGGGAGTATCTTTTAAGGCTGCTGGAGAATATGTGATACATTTAAAGAGAAAAGATTGAAAGCCGAAAGTTTCAATCAATGTATTTGGGCCTTTCCCGTATGGGCAAGGCTCATGCAGGAAAGGCATGGGGATAACAATGAATTTAAGCGGAAAAAACATAAAGAAGATCAGAGGGTTGATTCTGTTTGCGGGAGTAGTGGTTCTGGCTTTGATGAAATTTGACCTTTTATTTACGGCGGTGGTGTTTGTGGTAAGGATCATAAGGCCGTTCCTTGTAGGGGGAATGATTGCCTTTGTGATCAATCTTCCGATGCGGTTTTATGAAGAAAAGCTGTTCCGTGCCCGTAAAGGAAAAGCACCCGGAAAATATCTGGAGAAGTGTAAACGGGGCATAAGCCTTGTGCTTGCTTATCTGTCCGTTGTTCTGGTGGTCACGTTAGTGATCGTTACGGTAATCCCACAGCTGGCTGCCACGCTTAAGATTTTGCCGAACCAGTTTTCCGTGTTTTATAATAATGTGATCAATTGGCTGGAAGTGATCTTGGAAGAAAACCCGCAGGCAATCGCCAGGTTGGAAAGCATGGAAATGCCGTCCATAAACTGGGAGGAGGTTGTCAATATGGTGATGGACTTTTTAAGAAACGGGCTGGGGAATATGATTACATCCACGGTAAATGTGGCCAGCGGCATTATCAGCAGTACCGTGAATTTCTTTATTGCACTTATCTTTTCCGTTTACCTTCTGACCCAAAAAGAAAAACTTCAGGATCAGTTTAAGCGGCTGCTAAGGGCGTATACGAAGCCGAAAATGTATAAAAGCGTCCTTAAAGTTGTGGATCTGTTGAACCGGAATTTCAGTAATTTTATAACCGGACAGTGCACGGAAGCAATCATCCTTGGGCTTATGTTTGTGGTGTGCATGACGATCTTCCGGTTTGATTATGCCGTTATGATCGGCGTGCTGATTGCGTTTACGGCGTTGATTCCGATCGTTGGGGCGTTTATCGGCTGCTTCGTGGGGGCTTTTTTGATGCTTGTGGATGACCCGGTGAAAGCCTTTTGGTTCGTGGTTCTTTTCATTGTACTCCAGCAGATAGAAGGGAATTTGATCTATCCCCATGTGGTGGGCAATTCCGTGGGGCTTCCTTCCATCTGGGTGCTTGCCGCGGTGACTATAGGCGGCAGCCTTATGGGCGTGTTTGGTATGCTGGTGTTTATTCCTCTTTTATCAACCGTTTATGTGCTCCTGAAAGAGGATGTGAATAAAAGGAACGGGGATGTCTTGCCGAAGGAACCGCTGCCGGCAGAAAAAGTAGAGTAAAAATAATTTTAAAATGATATTGACAAATCAATATATATATAGTAAATTATAGTTCGTGGGTTTCATATAGAAACCGCAAAATATTACATATATTTTAGTATGTAATATTTCGGGGTGTGGCTCAGGTGGTAGAGCGCTACTTTAGGGAAGTAGAGGCCGCAAGTTCAAGTCTTGTCACTCCGATATTAAAAAAGTTCTTGAAATCGTTGTGAAAACGGCATTTCAAGGACTTTTTTTATATAAACATACAAATGATCTGCCGCAGCGGCTGTTGCAGCTACTCTCAATATCGCAACCTATTAATAGGCTTATATACATAATTGGAGGGAATTTTTATGGCATATATTTTGCAAAAAGATGATTATTATTGCTATTTAAATGAAAAACACGCAGTTTGTAAAATAAAAAATATTAATTTGGCTACAAGATTCACTACACAGGGTAATGCACGTGCCATGTTAAATAAGGCATCAAAGAAACTAAAAGATTATAAAATTGTTGATTTGGAGACTATGGTTGTAATGGGAGATGTACATAAAATCAAACGTAAGCAATTTACACCAACGGAAAGAACAAAAATTTATAATAAGAGTAAGGGAAGGTGTGCTATATGCGGAAAATTTATTCCATGTGATAGTTTTACCATTGATCACATTATTCCCTTAGCTAGAGGTGGAACTAATGCAATGGATAATCTTCAAGTTGCTTGTGGTGTTTGTAATCTTATTAAGCAAGATATATTACCGGAAGATTTAATAAACTTGTGAGTAAAAAGTTTGTGACGTTTAAGAAGCCCATGAACCCCAGTAGGTTCCAGACTCATCCTGCTGCTCCTGAATTATCTGCGTTATGCGTAATTCCGGCTGTTTTCCTAAAAGCCTGAAAAAATGTTTCCGCAGG
>CAJULP010000111.1 GCA_910587295.1 uncultured Lachnospiraceae bacterium
AAATACCATACAAAAAAGCAGAAAAAAATCTCATTCTTGGGGGTGGAGCGTGTTGTCGGCTGTCTTTGCCGGTGTGCGGCAGAGGAAATGGAGAGGGAGCGTGAAAAACACAGGGAGAAGGAAGAACTTCTGCATATCCGTCAGATGAAAAGCGCAGGATTGCAGGACAGCACTTTCTTTGATTACACGTTTGCAAACTGTGATGAAACGCACCCTTGCGCCCAATATGCACGCCGCTATGTAGGGAATTTTGCAGAATTTCAGAAAAACGGGCAGGGGTTATTGTTCTGGGGCAACGTGGGAACGAGCAAGACATTCCTTGCAGGCTGTATTGCCAATGCGCTCATGGAAAAGAATATCCCTGTGCTGATGACAAGTTTCCCGAAACTGTTAAATGCGCTCGGAGGGCTGTACAGCGGCGAAAAGAATGAATATCTGAAAATCCTGAACCAGTACAGACTTCTTATCATTGACGATTTAGGCGTGGAACGTGACACTCCCTATATGCTGGAAACGGTTTATCTTGTGATTGATGAACGCTGCAAAAGCGGGAAACCGTTTATCATTACAACAAACCTGTCACTGGAAGAACTGCGCAATCCGGCAGATTTGGAACATGGGCGCATCTATGACCGCATCATGGATAGGTGTGTTCCTGTTGCTTTTTCAGGGAAAAATTACTGGATAGGCAGGGGGGGCAAATATGGAGAATGCTTCAGGCATTTTAAAGCATGAAACAGTGTGAAATGTTGTACGGTTCTTGAATTTGCAATGAAAAAATGATATGATAAAACCACAAAAAAGAAAGGAATAACACATGGCAAATATATATGACGGGGCGTTCCGTACAATCTTAAATGACTGCCGGAAACTGATTATCCCTGTAATCAACGAGATTTTCGGGGAAACATATATAGGGGAAGAAGAAATACAGTTTTTTCCCAATGAGCATTTTATAGACCAGCAGGACGAAGCGGATAGAGAACGCATTACGGATACAAATTTTACAATTTTGGGAAAGATACCAAAGAAATATCATATCGAATGTGAAAGCAGCCTGCCGGATGGGAAAATTACAATAAGGCTTTTTGAGTATGATGCACAGATAGCTCTTGACGAGGGCGAAGTTACAGAGGAAACTCTGACAGTGACATTCCCCAATACGGCGGTTCTGTATCTTCGGACATACAAAAAGACACCGGACAAAATGAAATATGTTATCATTACACCGGGTGGGACGGTGCAGTATGATGTGCCGATTATGAAAGTACAGACATATTCACTTGATGATATTTTTGAAAAACGTCTGCTGATGCTGATTCCGTTCTACATTTTTTCACATGAGAAAGGTTTTCCGGAGTATAATAGTAATGAGCAGAAACTGGCAGAATTAAAGGCAGAATATCAGGAAATCTTGAAAAGGCTTGACGAACTGGAACAGCAGGGAGTGATTGGTGCGTTTGATAAGCGGACAATCATAGAGCTTTCCGGTGATGTAATTAAAGAGATTGCACAGAAATATGAGAATGTGCAGAAAGGTGTAGGTGATATTATGGGCGGAGCATTGATTGAAACAAGTGCAAGAAGATTAAAAAACGAAGCAGAAAATGAAACGAAAAAGCAGACAGCATTGAAACTGTTGAAAAGAGGAAAACAGACGGTTGAGGAAATAGCAGAAGATACGGGGCTAAGTATTACAGAAGTAGAGCAGCTCGCAGGGCTTCAGACAGTGTAAACAGCAGATTAGAAAATTTCATATTATGGCTATGAAACAGGGAAATAACTGATGATTCAGATTTGTTTCTCTGTTTTTTGTGTCATTTCGACAGTAACTTGTGGATATGGCAACGTCAATAAGTCCGTATCCTTGTACAGCGTCAGGGCAATTACAGAAAAAGAAAGGATTAAAAATATGGATAATGTGACCGGTAACTGCACCAGTACAAAAGCAAATATTACAGTAAAAGCGGTTTTTGACGGAAGCCAAAGCGGACAGCAGGCATTTATGAAACTGATACGGAGGAAATACCGTACCAGCGAAACTGATGCGCCAAATAGTGATATTGATAAAACGACATATATCATTGGCAAAACACAATATGCGGATTATACTAAGAACAGTGGAGCAGACATTGGCGGTACAACTGTTGGTTTTGCGGAAAATGGAGGACAGTATGATGGAAACATGGTGTCAGGAGCATGGTTTTACCGTTGCGGGTGTGTACGCTGATGACGGATATTCCGGTTTATACATGGACAGACCGGACTTCCAGAGAATGTTAGCCGACTGCAAACAGGGCAAGATTGACATTGTGGTAACTAAGGATATGTCAAGGCTTACCCGAAACAGCACACATTCGGGACAGTTGAGGAACGAATTTTTTCCAAAACACCATATCCGCTACATAGGCGTGACAGACGGCGTGGATACGGGAAAAGATGATGACCTTATCGCATTTCGCAGCGTTTTCAACGAGATTTATTCAAAGGATATCGGAAAAAAGGTACATTCCTCTTATGTCATCAAGGCGAAAAAGGGTAAGTTTACCGGATGCGTTGCACCGTTCGGCTATATGAAGTCACCGGAAGATAAAAACTTCCTGATACCGGACAAAGATACCGCTTGGATTGTGCAGAAGATATTCGGATAGGCGGCTGAAGGGCATGGAACAAACTGGATTCGGCGCAGACTGGAGGACGGGAAAATCCCCGCCCCCTGCTGGTGGAACAGGAAGAAAGGCTTGCGCAACCATGTGACCAAATGGGAAAAGGAATACGGCGAAAAGGGTATCTATATGTGGGATTTTTCCACAATCAAGCAGATACTCGCCAATCCTGTCTATATTGGAACGATAGCGTCACAGAAAGCGGACTACCGTTTCAAGGTTGGCTGGATTGGAGATAAAAAGCCGGAGGACTGGATTCAGGTGGAGAACGTACATGAGCCGCTTGTGGATATGGATACCTACAATCTTGTGCAGGAAAAAGTGAAGATGCGCAAAAGACCGGACGCATGGGGAAATTACGGGATATTTGCAGGGCTTGTCAAATGTGGGGAATGCGGCAGCACCATGAACCAGCGTGTGGCAAATGCGAAGTCAAAAACAAGGATACTGACGTGTGCAAAGTACAATCGTTACGGCGTGGCACATTGCAGCCAGCACCGATTGGAGCTTGACATGCTGTATCAGATTGTTTTGGAGCAAATACGCTCTTGTGCGGCACTCGCCCTTGCAGACGAAACAAAAGTCATGGAGGAACTGCGGAAAAGCTGCCAGTGCGACAGCGAGGAAGAAAGCAGGCGCATAAAAGAAAAGCTTTCCGAAAGTGAGCGCAGGCTTTCCGAACTGGACGTGCTGATTTCAAAACTCTATGAGGACTGGGTAGCGGGCAGGATTAACGAAACGAATTTTACTCGCATGATGGAAAAAGCACAAGGCGAACAGGAAGTCTTACAGAAAAAGGTGGATACGATGCGTGAACGTCTTAACGGGGCGGCAAGGGAACAGGAGGACAATTCAAAGTGGCTTTCATTGATAAGGCAGCATGCCGACATTAAGGAACTTGACCGGGAAATGTTACATCTGCTCATCAAAGAGATAGTTGTCCATGAGGATATGGCAGAAGGAAAACGCAGCACAACAGTGGAGATACACTTTAATTTTATGAAACAGGGAAGCCAGCTAACGGTAAAAAGTTAGGCTGATGTTTTCAAAAATCGCATACAGGGGATTGAGTTTTATCCCCTGTGGCGGAGAAATATCTACAAAACACAATCAAATCTTGAAGTTTTACAATCATTTCAATTATTATTCAACTATTTAGGTATGACACATGTGATACCGTCCGTCCTCTCCCTTTGCCACACTCCCGCACCACACCCAAAAGCCTTCCATCCTAAATCCCCCGCCAATCGGCACAGGCAGCATTTTTTCTTTTATACTAAATTCCACAGCTTTGCACCTCTCATATGTTTTTATGAAGATTCTGCATCCCTATTGTACTATAGCATAAATCCGTCTGCCGTACTTTAACTTATTTCCTGTCATATTGGATTTTTTTCTGAATGCGCCGTGGCATTACGATTATGGTATGACCCCTAATGAATACCGAAAATCAGCGAGACCGCAATAATTTTTTCTATCCCCTATTCACTCTGCCTTACAATTTTATAATAAGTCTTTGCCGTGACCAGATAACTGATTCCATACACTGCCACGAACAGCGCCATCACACTTGCCGTACACCGGATGAGCAGCCCCACATTAAACAGCGAAATCGCCGCCATAAGCCCTTTTACCATGAACATCCCTGCCAAGGTATGGAGGAGCGCACCTGCAAGGGGCAGTTCAAATACCATCAGGATCTGCCTGTGTACCGTTCCCCGGATCTCCTTATCACTCATTCCTACCTTCTGCATGATCTCAAAGCTGTTCCGGTCTTCATACCCTTCTGTAATCTGCTTATAATACATGATCAGAATCAGGCACATAAAGAAAATCAGCCCAAACAACATACCGATAAACAAAAGTCCGCCGTACATAGAGACATCATCTTCTCTGAGCGCCACGCCATTTTCAAAATTAGAATATTCCGGCCGTTCCTGCGCCCATGTGGAAAAATCCCTGATAAATCCTGCTTTTTCTTTGTCCGCACCTTCTAACACAAGGCCTACATACTGGCTCTGGCTGCCGATAAACCCCTTTACGTCCTCCACGCCGTTTGCCCTGCACCATGCTCCGATACAGTCTTCCTTTGCCTTGTTATCCCGGACTGTCATCACATATCTGGAGCCAAACAGGTTTCCGTATGCCTTAGGTTCCGGGAAGAAGTCTGTCATTTCCTCTTTCACCAAAAGCTCCCTTCCGAAAAAGTCCACGGTATCATAACCAAAATCCTGTCCGCTGCAATAGATCAGCACTTCATTTTCCGCAAGATCCACACATTCCCTCCCGGTAATGGATGCACATTCCGCCTGCGTCAGGATATAAAAAACATAGTTGTCCTCATCAAAATAGTTATTGCCGTTCACCACAAAGCTGTTCCCATCCTTCCTTGTGGAAAGGTCCATCTTTTCATAAACATCCATCCTTGTCACATGGATTCCATACTTTTCTTCCAGCATGCCAATCTCCTGTACAGCTTCTTCCTTCGTGACTCTTCCTTCCCTAAACACCGCCATCGCATCATAAGGATTGGTAAAATGCACGATGCCGTCCATCCCCAAATACAAAGAAACGGTGCACACAAGAGTAATGATCACCATGGTGGAAAAAATGCAGATATTGGAAAGGCTGGCGGCGCTCTTTTTCATCCGGTAAAGCATCCCTGAAATAGTAATGAAATTCTTAGGCCTGTAGTAAATCCCTTTCTGTTTTTTCACCAGCTTCAAAAACGCAATACTCCCGGAGGTAAACAGCAGGTATGTTCCCACGATGACCAAAAAAACCGCTCCGAAAAAGCTGGTAAAGATCATACTGTCTATTTGGGATGTGATGGAAATATGATACCCCTTCCCTAAGGCCAAAAGCCCAAGCAGTGCCCAAACCCATAAAAGCTTTGGCTCCTTTTCCCCTTTTTTGCTTCCGCTCATCAGCTCCACCGGTTTGGCCTTCCCCATCTGCCAAAGGTTTTCCGCAAAATTGATCAGATACACCACCGCAAAAAAACCAAGGGTTTCCTGAAACGCCTTAAAATGGAATACAAATTGCGTTTCCACTGGCAGACTGCACATCCGGAGCAGAACAAGAAACAGCAATTTGGCAAGCACCAGACCAAGGATGATCCCCCCTGCTGCCACCACCCCATAGACAAGGACAGCCTCAAAAAATAACATACTGCCAATGTGTTTCTTTTCCAACCCTAAAATATTGTATAACCCAAACTCCCGCTGCCGCCTTTTAATCAAAAAACTATTTGCATAAATAAGGAATCCCAACAGGATACAAGCTAACAGCCCCTTACCCATGGTAAGCATCATCCACGCATACGCACTCTTTGGCAAAGTCTTTATCAGGTCGTTATGCAGGATTGACGCAAACACAAAATAAGTAAACACCGAAAAGACCCCTGCTGCCAAGTAAGGATAATACACATTTCCGTTACCGACTATCCCCTTTAACGCCATCGAAGGCAAAATCCTTAACTTTTTCATTGGTCTTCCTCCTCCCCGCTTTCCCGCTCTATTCTTTGCGCATCCGTCTGCAGGACCGTCAGCGCATCGGAAATCATCTTATACATCTCGTCATTGCCCTGATTTCCCTTATAAATCTGGTGGAACACACAGCCGTCCTTGATAAACAGCACCCGCCCTGCATGACTGGCCGCCTGGATACTGTGGGTCACCATTAAAATAGTCTGCCCTTCCCTGTTCACTTCCCCGAAGAGCTTAAGGAGCTTTCCTGAAGCTTTCGAATCCAATGCCCCCGTAGGCTCATCCGCAAGGATGATATCCGGCTCCGTGATCAGCGCCCTGCATGCCGCCGCACGCTGCTTTTGTCCGCCGGACACCTCATAAGGGTACTTTTCCAAAATATTCGTTATGGAAAGCTTTTCCGCCAGCGGTTTCAACTTTTTTTCCATTTTCTTATGATCCTCCCCTGCCAATACCAGCGGAAGATAAATATTATCCTTTAATGACAGGGAATCCAGCAGGTTAAAATCCTGAAACACAAAGCCCAGGTGTTCCCTGCGGAACGCACAGATTTCCCGCTGTTTAATTTCAGAAAGGTCTTTTCCGTTTAACAGGACCTGCCCGCTGCTTGCCCGGTCTAAGGAAGCCAGAATGTTTAAAAGTGTTGTCTTCCCCGACCCCGATTCTCCCATGATAGCCACATATTCCCCTTCCTCCACGGAAAAATTCACATTGCTGAGCGCCTGTACCTTCACTGCCCCAAGCCTTGCCGTATATACCTTTTTCAAATTTTTAACCTCTAATAATGACATGTTTTTCAAACTCCTTTCTTACCCGTCGTGATATCTCAAGTATAAACAAAAGAGAAATGCCCTGCCATTTATCTGGCTAACATTTCTCCCCCTGAAACTTACATTTTTGTCACTTATGCCACCACGGTCCGCAACACCCTAAAATTCTTCCTGCCAAAAGCCCAAAATCACTTTCGTGCCTTTTCCTGGCTGGGATTTGATACGGATGGTATGGGAAAGCCTGTCCATCACCTGCCGGCACAGGTACAGACCAATGCCTGTGGACCGCTCTTCCATCCGTCCGTTGGCTCCCGTAAACCCTTTTTCAAAAACCCGGGGCAGATCGCTTTCTCGAATCCCGATCCCCGTATCTTCCACTGCCAGATAATAGACCTTTCCCTGTCTTACATTCCCTTCCTCGTCGGAACCGTAAATGGATATCCCGCCTTTTTCCGTATACTTCACCGCATTGGACAAAACCTGCCCCACCACAAACAGAAG
The DNA here is from genome assembly GCA_910587295.1 of uncultured Lachnospiraceae bacterium. Taxonomy (GTDB): domain Bacteria; phylum Bacillota; class Clostridia; order Lachnospirales; family Lachnospiraceae; genus Suilimivivens. The sequence goes on from CAJULP010000111.1 coordinate 7,426, forward strand.
CCACTTTTCATCCGTTACCGCCCTCAGTGAAAACTCCTCCAAATGTAAAGAAAGCCCGCTGCGGGAAAACAGTACAAAATGCTTTTTAAGCGCCTGCTTTACCACATTTCTCACATCACAATATTGAAAAAGAAGGTCAGAGGATACACTTTCTAACCGGGCATAAGTAAGAGCCATCTCCGCATACTGCTCAATCTTAAACAGCTCCTCCAGCTTCTCCCCCTCCTCCAAAAGCAGCAGCCGAAGCGCCGCAATAGGCGTTTTCACCTGATGAATCCACATGGTGTAATAATCCATCATATCTTTTTTCTTTTCATCATAGGCTATACAGAGCCTTTTCTTTTCCTGCTCCACATCCATTAACATCTGCCGGTAAAGCTGTTCCTTCACATCACCGCCCTCCGGCAGAAACTGCATCCTCTCTTCCCCTTTTACCAGTGCGGTAAACAAGTCAAGACATTTTTTCCTGTACTTTCGGTAATCAAAGACTGCATAGAGCGCCCCAAAAAAGACCACGATCACCACCGCATAGAGCATGTTCCAAAACGCATTTCCATATCCGTATAACGCTGTTAAAGAAAGGAAAACTGCCGTAATAAACAAGTACAAACAGACAATGGCCAGCCTGCTTTTCAGATAAGAACCGATGATCCGTCCTTCCACCCTTCCTTTTTTTAAAAAATAATTTTTTTTCATGCTATCCATTGCCAAGTTGATACCCAACTCCTTTTTTTGTCAAAATAAAATTTTGAATCCCCGCCTCTTCCAGCTTTTTCCGAAGCCGGTTCATATTTACCGTCAGGGTATTATCATCCACGAAGTATTCATTGTCCCACAACCGTTTCATAATTCCTTCCCGACTCACTGTCTTTCCCGCATGTTCATAAAGAAGCTGCAAAATACGAAACTCATTTTTAGAAAGCTCCAGCCGTTTCCCCTCATACAAAAGGCTCATATCCGAAAGATTTAAGATCACCCCGGCATGTTCCGCCACTGCAGACTGATTTTGAAAAGAATAGGTCCGTCTAAGAATTGCCTGGATCTTCGCCAAAAGCACCTCTAAGTCATAAGGCTTTACAATAAAGTCATCCCCGCCCATGTTCATTGCCATGACAATATTCATATTATCAGCCGCCGACGAGACGAACACCACCGGAACCTGGGAAATTTTCCGTATCTCCCCGCACCAGTAATAGCCATTATAAAAAGGCAGCCCGATATCCAGTAACACAAGCTGGGGATCAAAGGAGATAAACTGGGTCAGAATGTTTTCAAAATTATCCACGCACACCGCCTCATACCCCCATTTTGCTAAATGTTTCTCAACCTGTTTTGAAATAACCCTATCATCTTCAACGATCAATATCCTGTACATTCTTCATTCTCCTGTATCGCAAAAATCCTGACCATAACTATCATAGCAAGTTATACTTTTGAAATCAATGAAGAAATCATATCATTTTCCTTATGGGAACCGGCTCTGTTTCGGGAGAAACGTACGGTTGAATTTTACCTGTTTGTATGCTAACATGATTACCAAAATCTTCCAATTATTAGAACAGTAATTCCCTTAGATAAAATTTGATAAAGGAAAACAAATGAAAAAAGAATACTTAGCTCAAAATGTATACTACGCTCTTCAAGAACGTTTCCAATTCCTGTTTAAGGAATTTGACAATATTTTTGTATCTTTTTCCGGTGGCAAGGACAGCGGTCTTTTATTAAACCTGCTGCTGGATTTCCAAAAAAAATATTATCCTTTAAGACGGATTGGTGTCTTCCATCAGGATTTCGAGGCTCAGTATACCGTGACTACCGAATATGTAGAAAGAACCTTTGAGCGGATTGGGAATGATGCCGAACGCTATTGGGTCTGCCTGCCTATGGCCACAAGAACGGCTCTTAGCAGCTATGAGATGTACTGGTATCCCTGGGATGACACCAAACAGGACGCCTGGGTGCGCCCCATGCCGGATCATCCCTATGTCATCAACCTTAAAAATAACCCCATGAGCACCTATAAATACCGGATGCATCAGGAAGATCTTGCCAAGCAGTTCAGCCGATGGTACCGCATATCCCATGGCAGAAAAAAAACGGTCTGTCTGCTGGGAATCCGCGCAAATGAATCCCTTCAGCGGTACAGCGGTATCTTAAACCGGAAAAACGGGTACCAAAACACCTGCTGGATCAGCAAACAGTTTAAAGATGTGTGGTGCGCTTCTCCCATGTATGACTGGACCGTCTATGATGTATGGCATGCTAATTATCTGTTCCAATACGACTATAACCGTTTATATGACCTGTATTATATGGCAGGCTTAAAGCCGGAACAAATGCGGGTGGCATCCCCTTTTAACGACTATGCCAAAGACAGCCTGAATCTTTACCGCGTCATCGACCCGGAAACCTGGGTAAAGCTGGTAGGCAGAGTGCGGGGGGCAAACTTTGGTTCCATCTACGGAAAGACCAAGGCCCTTGGATACAAAAACATCACGCTCCCGGAAGGTCATACCTGGGAATCCTATACCCGTTTTTTGCTTGCCACTCTTCCCGCAAGGCTGAGGCAGAACTATATCAATAAATTTAAGACGTCCATTGACTTTTGGCATAACGTAGGCGGCGGCCTGGAGGAAGAAACCATACAGGAATTAGAGGAACACGGTTATAATATCCGCCGTAACGGCGTCTCCAACTATACCCTTATGAAAAATACACGGATCATATTTGTTGGGAAGATTCCTGATCACACGGATGATATCAAATCTACCAAAGAGATCCCCAGTTGGAAACGAATGTGTTTTTGTATCCTGAAAAATGACCACATCTGCCGCTCCATGGGCTTTGGCATTACCCGTGAACAACAAAAAAGTATTAACCTTCTGAAAGAAAAATACAAAAGACTTATAGAAAGGCCGGAACAATAATATGACATTTAACAGCCCTGTATACAAGATCATTCCCGTTCCCGTGGAAAAAATCGAACCTAACACTTATAACCCTAACTCTGTGGCGCCGCCGGAATTATCCCTTTTGTACGACAGCATCAAAGAAGACGGTTATACCATGCCCATCGTCTGTTATTATGATAAAAGCCGCGATACCTACATCATTGTAGACGGCTTCCACCGTTACCGCGTTATACTGGACCATCCGGATATTTACGACAGGGAACAGGGGATGCTGCCGGTTTCCGTCATTGACAAGCCTATTGACTGCCGCATGGCAAGCACCATCCGCCACAACCGGGCAAGAGGCTCCCACGACGTGGATCTGATGAGCAACATCATCAAAGAACTGCACGAACTTGGACGTTCCGATGCCTGGATCTCAAAACACCTGGGCATGGAAAAAGATGAAATACTCCGGCTCAAGCAGATCACAGGGCTTGCCGCCCTTTTTAAAGATATCAACTTTGGAAAAGCATGGAAAGCGGTAGAAGAAAACCTGGACGAAAATATATAGCCCGGATATGGCTAATTGTTTATTTTCGGACTTCATAAGATGATAACATTATAAATATAAAGCAGGTGTTTATAATGATATCCTTTGAGCCCTTATGGAAAACGATGCGGCAAAAAAATATTTCCCAATACTCACTGATCCGGAACTATAATATCAGCTCCGGACAGCTTGACAGGCTGCGTAAAAACAGCAACGTAAGCACTTATACCCTTAACCGGCTATGCGAAATCCTAAAATGCGACCTTAGCGATATCGCAATATTTATCCCTGCGGAAAAAGAAGGGGATTGAACTTCAGTGCCCGTAAGAAAACGGCACACTCAGCGTGCCGTTTTCATTACCCAATTTCTATCTTACAAATATGCATGGCGTTGGGTTTCCCTTCCATCAAAACAACTTTCATGTGCTTTCTGAAAATGAAATTCATAATCCTGTATTTTGTATAGATTCCTTTTAGGGATTTTGATTTTAAAGTTATGACCATTTTTTTCCTCCATGAGCTGCAGCCTATTTCACCAGTATTCTATTATTTCCTATTATAGCCCACAAAAGAGCAATAGTCAACAAACGGGCGTGCGTAGGTGAAAAAAGATTAACAAATCCCCAATTTATTTTTGTGCAAAATATTACATTTTCCATACGGGAATGCGCAATTTTTTTCTTTGCCCTTTATCACCGGACCGGCAGCTCCTTTGCAAAGAGCCGGACCATGTCCTTTGCGTCTTCCATGCTGGAAGCGTCGTACCATACCACTGTCTTTTGTTCCTTTAAAAGGTCCATGTTTCCCAGAATTTCTTCCCGGGTAAGGCGCAGTACCGGGATCACATTTGAAAAATGCTCCCTGTTACGCTTATAGACCTCCACCGCCCGATCCGTATTAGGATCAGAGGAAAGCTCCATTAAACGTATATTGGGCATAGAAGCCGCCACGGCAAGACATCGCTCACTAAGCGCATGCATATGTAGAAATACCTCATCAAATTGGCGGTAGACCCATTCTGTCCGGGGCCGGCCAAATTCTTCAAACAGTTCCACCGAAATCATGGTAGTGGTATCTTCAGATACATGCCCTAATCCCCTGCCCGGGAGCCATTCTCCAAAACCTGTCACTACCCCGCCATACACATCCCCTGCTGCCTGTATCTGTTTTTCATAATTCCAGACAAGTGCATCCGCACAATAGTCCAATAAAGCCTTCAGTTCATCCGGCTCCTCATAAAAATCATAAAAAAACTCATTGCCCCTTAATGTATTAGCCATTTCCAAAGGACCTGACGCTCCCCGCACCATGGGAAGAAAATACTCCCCATATTTTTCGCGCATATAAGCAATCCCCCCATTTACCATCTTAAATACCGGGTTTTCCTCATCCATTGCAAGCTTGCCAAGCTCCCCCGGCGCTTCCAGCACCGCATGATGCCAGCTCGTATCCCTTTCATAATCCACCCGGCCGCCCAAAAACGCAGTATGCTCGGCAATTCCGTACCATGGCCCTTCTGCGGGAATTGTATCATCCATAAGTTCCCTGCGCCGCTCCATCCGGTTCACATACCGCATAGCCCGTGCATCCAAATAACGGTACATATCATCCGGAAAACGATAATCCGTCAGGGGAATCAAAACCGGCGGCTCCGCGGCAATCTCTTTCACCTTTAAAAGCGCACAGCCCACAGCCCGGGTATCATAAAACGTCCGGGTCTTCGAAATACATTCCGCAACCCTCTCCTTATCCATCTTTCTCATTCCGCAGCCTCCCTTTCCGCCACACATCTTCAAGTATGGTTCATTTTCCAGCAAAATTTGTATTCGCCGCTCCCAAGCTCCATCCCGCTTTCATCTATGCGGGATGGAAGGACAAGGCGCGCCCTTGTTCCAAAAGGAATCTTAGCGGTAAAAAACATCCTATCCTCTTTTTTCTCCCAACTTACCTGTATTGCGCCATGGGGGGTTTCCACGCTGCACGAAAGTGACCCGATCTCCAGATCAAGGGCAGGTGAAAGCAGAAAGCGGCGGTAAGCAGGAACATCTTCCTTAAGGCGGATACCTGCAAAATACCGGTAAAATACCGCTGACACGTCAGAAAACATGTAATGATTATGGGAACCGCCTAAGTTCCAGCACTCCGCCAACGTGGTACACCCATGGTCCATCCAATACTGATATCCCGGGTAATCCTTTCTTGTCAGCATTTTGTAGATCACTTCTGTATACCCATATTCCCCAAGCATACGCAGCACATACTTTGACCCTAAAATGCCATAATCAATATGCCAGCCATTATCCCGGATTCGTTTCACCAGCCCTTCCATCAGTCTTGCTTCCTCTAACGGGCCAAGTAAATGGTGAAAGGCTGCGCAGCCATCCGATGTCTGACAGTTTCCCGCCACCCGGCCGGTCACATCATCCACAAATCTTTCCACCAGTGCCTTTTTGATCTCCCTGCTCTTTTCCAGATAAGGATCTTCCATCCCCAGGATGCGGCTCATCTTTGAAAGCAGACAGGCGCTTTGATAATAACATGCCGTGTCCGTCAGGGCAACCGGTGCCTTAAAGGTTCCCATATTGACCGCTATCGCCGGCCCGTCAAAAGGGGCGCACCAATCCCCGATTCCATATTCCACCACATGCCCTTCCGCCATACTTGACATAAATTCAAAATGCCGGCAGATATACGGATAATACCGCTCCAAAACAGACTTGTCCCCTGTATGGTTATATAACGCCCAGGGCAGAGTAGTCAGCACCATGGACCAATCCGGTCCATTCCCCCAATTATACCCCCAGCCCGTAGACGGGCATACACAAGGAATAGAGCCGTCCGGCCTTTGACTTTGGCACAAGTCTTCCAGCCATTTTTCCAAAAATAAGTAAGAATCATAATTCATTAAAAGCTGGTCGTGTGAAGCGCCTATATCCCCTGTCCACGCATTTTTCTCGCGGTGGGGACAGTCCGTGGGGATTCCCTGGCAATTAGAGATACTGGACCAATGACACAGCCTTTGGATTGCCGTCAAAGTTTCGTCGGAACACATAAAATAGCCTGTCCTTTCAAACGATGTATGCATCACCAACCCTGTAATACAAGAATCCGGCAAATCTTCCGGCAGTCCTTCCACCTCCACATACCGGAAACCATGATACACAAAGCAGGGAGTCCATTCTTCCGGTCCGTTGCTTTTTTTGACATATCGATCCGTCTGAAACTGGCCGGAACGGACAAATCCGCTAATATGTCTCTGCTCCACATGTTCCCCATCCCCGGTAAGATCCTCGCTGTAGCGCAGCGTAATTTCCGCTCCGGCAGGCCCGTAAGCCGTTAGGCGTACTTTCCCTGCAAAGTTCTGCCCCAGATCAAAAATCCAGTTTCCTTCTTTGGTACGATAATAAGAAACCGGCACAATTTCCTGCATTACCTTCACCGGCTGCATTTCCGCTGCCTGCAGCTTCCCACCTGCCCCCCGGACCACCTGTGCGCTTTCCCATCCCTTTTCCTGATATCCGCTTTGGTTCCACCCGCCAATCTCTAACCGGGCATCATAATGTTCACCGTTGCGGATCGAGTTAAAGATGATGGGTCCTGTTGACGTTTTCCAGCCCTTGTCCGAACAAATACATTCCTGCCTTCCATCCTCATAAGTAAGATACAGTTCACACAAAAGCTTTGGCACCGACCTCCAGCCTGCCTGCCGGATGTTCCATGCATCCTCCGTAATACAGTTATACCATCCATTTCCCAGGACTACGCCAAGCGCCGCCTCTCCTTCCTCAGGCAGATATCCGGCCACATCATATGTCCTGTAATAGGACATGGTATCGTATTTGGTAAAAGCAGGCTCCAGCAAATGATCCGATATTTTCTTCCCTTCTATAAATGCTTCGTAATAGCCAAGTCCGCATATATATAATCTGGCATCTTTTACCCTGCCGCAGATTGAAAACTTACGGCGCAGATAAGGTGCTTTGGCATCTGTCTTGTCCATTTTCAAAAAAGGAGCGCTGATCCATTTCGCCTGCCATGGCTCATCAAGCTTTCCTGTCTCAAAAAAACCCACCTTCCCCTTTGCCATCTCACCGGTACGGTTCCACGCCATGATAAGGAAATAATACCGTTTGCGGGGCATAAGCGCTTTCCCCTTATAGTGTACGCTTACATTTTCATCCCCCTCTATCCGCCCGCTGTCCCACATATCCCCTATTCCCGCTTCCACAAGCCCCACATCACCGGACACTAAAATGCGGTACGATGTCTGAATATCCTCCGGCACATCTGAATCCATTCTCCAGCCAAATTCGGGAATGCGGTCCAGGCCCAGCGGATTTTCCTGATGATTACATCTGCATTGCACAATCTTAAAATTCCCCATCTTAAACCTCCCGATACCAGCCCGCCTTATGAGCTATCCGATACATGGCAATCACGTTTTCCACAGGGGTATTGTCCTGTAGATAATGCGTCGGTGCCAGGCAGTACCCCCTGCAGGGCATCATGGTTTCTAATGTCTGCGCTACATCTTTCTCCACTTCCTCCGGTGTCATGTCAGCTAATTTCGCCGTGGAAATACAGCCATGGAAAGCCAGTCTGCTTCCATATGTTTTTACCAGATAATCAGGGGCCATATCTGCCGCCTCAGGCTGCAGGGTATCAACAGCACGGATCCCCATTTCAATAAAATCCTCGAACGCCCAGCTTGAACTGCCACAGCAATGAATCATCACCGGCTTGCCGTAAGATGCCGCCAGGTCAATCAGCGGCTGGTGGCGCGGACGAATCTGTTCCCGAAACATAGCAAGGCTGATCAGGGGCGCTCTCTGTGTTCCCAGGTCCTCCCCCGTCCAGATAAAATCCACATAGTCTTTACATTTATCCAGCATGCGTTCAAACATAGCAAGCTCCGCCTTCATTCTCCGGTCAAGTAGTTCCATCACACTTTCCGTTTCCAGCGCCAGATCCATATAAATATTTTCCATCCCCCGGATCATACCTGTATTGTTCATCACATCCGATATGCCGGGATGCCCAAAATAAACCGCCTTATGTTTATATGCCTTGCACCGCTCTAATAAATTGTCATAATCAAAATCATCCGCATCCGGAACCGGCCAATTGGCAATCAGTTCATCATCCGCATCCGCTAACGGAAAATCACAATAATCCCAGTAGCCGCTATCCCCATGAGATACCCACCGGGTAATTGCCCCGGTAAGCGGGTTCACATGGCGGTTCGGTCCTTTTTCCTGAAACAAAGGCCTTCCGGTATAAACAGGCATCAGACCTTTAAAATCCACACCCAATGCATTATTTACATGATCCCGGTCGTCCGGCACACTCAGATATGCCGCTACCCGTTTATGAATACCCGGATTGGCAAAAAAACTGATAGGCACCCGGTCTGCCTTTTCATGGTGAAACGTCCGCATGACCCGCTCTTTTGACGACATTGTTCCCGCAAACTGATCGATCATCTTTTTATCCTCCTTCTTTCCAAGCTAGTCCGGGGAAGTTTGTATCCCAATATACTGCCCCGGCGTAACTCCCTCTAACTCCTTAAATTTCCTGATAAAATAATAAGGATACGTAAATCCCACCGCCTCAGAAACCGCATTAATACTCATAGATCCGGAAGACAGCAGCTCCTTGCTGCGCCCAATCCTCTTAAACGTGATATACTCGGAAAATGTCCTGTGGGATGCCTCCTTGACAATTCGGCTGATCTGGCTGGAAGGTATGGAAAGTTCTTCCGCAATCTTGCTTAAGCATATGTCATTTTCACAAAAATGCTCTTCGATATACGCTAACACCTCCCGGCCTATATTATCCTCACTTTCATCAGGGCGGCTGGCAATCCTGCAAAGAATTTCACGAATGTAGCCCATAAATACCAAATATAACTCTTCCAATGTCACACATGTCTCAAAGCTGCTTCTCTCCAGCCTCTCCACCGGGATAGAAAGATTTTCCAGCCTTAGGGAAATATTTTCCTGCATCACCGCAAGGTAATGGTTAATCTCCCTGTCTTTGATCAGATACAAACCACTTTGAAAATCTTCAAATATTGCATCAATATGACGGATGCACGCCTCCTCATTACCTGCCATTAAATTATTGATGATATGTTTTTCATGTCGTACCGGAAAAGGATACACGGGAAGCGCCCTGTCAATTTCCTCAAAGGCAATTACCTGATACGGGAAAAGATACCGGTACCAAAACGTCTCATAACATTCCTGATAACCGTTCCTTAACTGTTCCACCCCCATTTTCACCTGAGATACCACACAATAAACACCGGCACCTGTTTTAAAAGAAGCGATCATATTTTCGCATTGGAGCTGCACATATCTTCTAAACTGCACATCCCCATAGTTCCCGGAATTGCTGAAAATGACCGCCACCGTATCCCCGGACATTTTAATAGCAAAAAAATGACATTCTTTCTCATTTTGCGCTGCGATCTTGATGCATTGACTGAGAAATTCCTCTGTGTCCGACAAAAGCCCTATGCGGAACACCCCTACCACATGTTTTTCGTCTTCCCCCATTGTACGATCCCAAAATGTGGTATCCACCGTGTTCCCGGATTGGACAAGAAAATCCCTGAAATTAGATTTCTTGGCAATCTGTACCATTTTGCGGATTGGCAGGGTGGAATACACCACCGTCACGATCATCACTGTCACCGCCACCCCAAGGGCGGCAAAGATCCACAGGGCAAAACGTAAAAAACCGGATTCTAACGGCGGCATTGTGCTTTCGAACACAAAGGTCAGATCCAATATTTCTGAATATACCTCAGCGCTGATCATTCCTTCCTCAATGGGCAGTTCTTCCTGTTTGATAAACAGATATTCCGGGTTCCGATGAAACACCACATCCCCCTCCTGATCCACCAGATAAAAATTTTTGTGTTGTTCTAACTCAAAATTTCTTAAGATCATGGAGTATAACGTCCGGGTATTTACATTTACACACAAATATACCTTCCCGTTACTTCCGCCTCCCGGCACAATATAGCTGATCACAAGCGGCATCTCACGGGGATCTGATATGACAGCCGTGGAATAAAGCAAATGAGGACCAACCTGATAAGACCTTGTATAAGATTTCTCTTCAAAAATTTTCTTGTCACTGAAATTTTGCAGGCTCATGATGGAATAAGGCATAGAAACGGAACTATATACCATCTCATCCTCTTCATAATACAAACATGCCGAATGGATATAAGGATTCATCACGTTGATAGAATCCAGCATACTTAAAATTGCTTTTTGGTTCTGCATCTCCCCCCGTTCTTTTGCAGAAAAGCGCAGCAATTCCTGGTTACTGTAAATAGCGTCATGAGCAATCTCTTTTGTGTTCTGGATGTACAGTTCATACACAGATGCCACCTGGTTTACCATCACCTGATTTAACTCAGCCACGGATTTTTGATATGCCCTGCGCTCGGAAAAATGAAAAAGCAGCATAACAAACATAGCAAAGACCAACAGCAGCACCGCCGTGATTGCCAGCAGCTTTTTTCTGATCCTATACAGCACAAATTCCTTTTTATACTTAATAAAAAAAGATTTTCTCATCTACCCCTGTACCCCTTCTCCTTTATAGTACAGTATAGCCAGGCCGCACATTACCTGAGCGTTATTTTACGCGGATGGAAAGGCAGCGGTCAAAATTTGTCACATCATTGAAAAAAATATTAAAACGCTGTCCGGAAGCAGGTACTGCGCCAAAAAGACCATTTATTACATCATTGGCCGCAAATGCCGGACCGATGCAGACCGTATCTTTGCCGTCAAACAGACAAAGCTCCCCCCGCTCTGCAATCAGTGTTCCTCCGGCAGAAGCCGGGATGCGGAATCCGCCGCCTTTAATAAGGACATTAGGCACAACCCCCAGTTCAAAACGGATGGTGGAAGCCGGACATCCGCTGGTATGTATCCGGATATCATAGCCATCCTCCACAGGCGTGACCGTCACGTTTACTTTTACTGAAATATGCCCTGTTGTCCTGCGGGCAGCCTGATCCATCTCCCACCAATCGGAGGTTCCCTGATATTCCCCAAAGGGCTGGTAATATTTCCCTGTGCCCTCATATTCCATCTCATAGCCATTTCCATCAGCTCTGATATTTTCCATCAACAGATGACGGCAGTTAAAAAAGCTGATACCCCCTTTGATATAAAAATCAATGTCACCTTTTTTCAGGAACAAAAAAGACGGCTGCCCCTCAACGGCCCAAAGATTCAGCCCTTTCCGGCTGAGGCGCAAAAGGCCGGACTCTTTTAACAGGCGGTCTACTTCAAACAATTCCCTGCCGGCAGGTTCAGGCAGATTTCCAAAAGCCTCCGGGAACAACATTAAGTCCTCCACCGCCAGCGGAAACCTCCTGCCGTTCTCCATACATTCCTTAAGCAGCGATACCCCGATTGCCCGAAGTCTTTCATCTTTTAACGCATACCCGCACAGAAGATATTGATAGGCATATTTCTCCGCATAAGGTGCGGTGCCTTTATCCTGCCTTTTAGAATTTTCCGTAAAGATTGAAAAATCCGTATGGTAAAAGACCGGCATCATCTTAAGGTTGCGCCGGACAAATTCCAGCAGTTCCGTTTTCTCAAGTTCCTGTGCAAGTATCAGCAGCGCACGATTATTGATCTCGTTATATCCCCCTGCGGAACGCTCTGCAAATTCCCCGTCCTCATTGCAGTCAATTCCCTCAGCCAGGTACTGCCCGATACGTTCCAAATAACTCTCATCCGGTATCAGGGAATGAATCAGGGCTAAGGCTGCCGAGATCACCCAGCGGTGGTTTGGCGTGTGGAAGCCTTCCACAACCATGCCATCACCCATACGCTTTAACAGATAAAACAGCTTTTCTTTCAACACTTTTTCTTCCTGGGTTCCGGCATCAATGAGCTTTGCGGGCTTTGCCAGCGCCAGTGCCACAAAGGCGGTATCCGGTGCCGAATGGAAATTACAGGCAAAATAATCAATGGTTCCGTCTGAATGAAGATGATTGATCAAGTGTTCTATCAGCCCTTCCGCACACCTGAGAGCTTCCGGATCCTTGTAGTATCTGCTCTTTTGGCAAAAATACAATACCATAGGCTTTGCTGCCGCCCCGCCGCAGTTTTCCGCCACAACACCAAAGTCCTTGCTGTAATACCCTCCAAAATCCGCATCTTCCCGATCCATGATCTGATACTTTCTCAACGTCTCATATTCTTTTTCATATTCCCGTACACTACGCTCTAAATAATCCATGTTACCTTTCTCCCTTCCACAACTCCTGAGACTCCCATACCAATAGCTCCACAAGCATGATCAATGCTAAATTCTGTCCGTAACCGGTAGGCCGCAAAGGAACATTTTTATAATAGTCTAACGTATCCGCCACGATTGTTCCATAAGACACTTGTCCTACTAACCCGTCTGGCCCGATATGGCTGCACACCGCTTTCGCCGCCTTAAGTGCCGCTTCCTGACATGCCGGGGAAAGAAGTCCTGCCCGCACTCCCTTAAGCAGACCGTAAGCCAACCCCGATGAACCGGATACCTCCAGATAAGCATCTTCATGGTCTATCAACGTGTGCCACAATCCTTCCGGTGACTGATAGCGGCATAATGTGTTTGACTGCAAGCGGTAAGCCCCCAATATCAAATCACTTACCCATTCTTCCAATTCTAACAGTTCCGGCAGCTCCGCTGCAGCAATGGCAAACCAGCAATTTCCCCTTGCCCAATAAGCGCCGGCAAAATTATCCCGCTGCCGAAAAGACCAGCCATGACTCCATAACCCAGTTTTTTTATCCGCAAGATAATAAATATGAAGCAAAAACTGTTTTTTACATTCCTCCGCATAACGCTGGCTGCCAGTCACGGAAGCAATTTTAGCCAGAAACAAAACAGCCATAAACACGGTATCAGACCAAAGCTGCTGGTGGTTATCGGAATCCATCGTAATATGCTGAAAACCTCCCATCTCTGTCCGGGGCAGCCCATCGAGAAGCCAATCCGCACAATATTCACAATATTCCAAATATTCCTTGCGCCCTGTCTCCTCATACAAAAAACACAGTGTCAAAAGCGGCGCCATGGTATTAATATTGTGTGTGATCAGCCGGTTCAGCTTAGTATCAAACCACCGGGTCAAATAATCCAGATACTGCCCCTTTCCCGTAAGCCTGTAATATTTCCATATCCCATAAAGCGCCACCCCCTGAGACCAATCCCAAATTTCCATATCAAATAAGATATTATTATCCTCCTTCTGGTCATCAACGATATGAGCCAGTATCTGTGTGCACATCCGGTTAATTTCCTTACTTTCCCATTCCATGTCCATCGTTTTTCCTTTCCCGATTATTTTGGCATGTGCCGCAATGCCCTGTCCAGATCCCCTATGATCGTATTTACATCTTCCAGCCCGATCGAGATACGTACCAGCCCTTTCGGGATTCCCTGAAATTCTAACTGTTCCAGGTTCTGGCTAAGTCCCGGTGTATTCACCACGCTTTCAAATCCACCCCAGCTAGGTCCTTCCTCAAATACTTCAAGGGATTTTACCATGTTATAAACGGCCTCATGATCCCCATCCGGCACAAAGCTCAGTAACCCGCTGAAACCTGTCATCTGCTTTTCCGCCATTTCATTTCCTTCATCACTTACAAGCCCCGGATAGTACACACGGCATACCCGTGGATGACTTTTCAGAAAATGAGCCACCTTTTGGGCCGATTGGCTGTGCCTTTCCATCCGCACCTCCAGCGTCCGCAGGCTCCGGGTCAAAAGCCATGCCGCAAAAGGATCCATACATGCCCCGTAAGATGCCCTTGGTCCATTCCGTAATCGATCCATTCCTTCCCTGCTGCCAATTACCACACCCCCAAGGACATCGCTGTGCCCTCCCAAGTACTTGGTTGCGGAGTGTATGCTGTAATCAATCCCCAAATCCAGCGGTTTCTGGTAAAGGGGGGTCGCCCAGGTATTGTCCAGGACCGTCACTGCCCCACATTCCTGCGCCATGGAAGCAATCTCCTTAAGGGGAAGCACACGGAAAATATTGGACGAGGGGGATTCCAGGTAAAACACCTTCGTATTTCGCCGCAGGCTGCTTTCCACCTCCCGCCGTGAAAAACGCTCCAGATACGTCACCTCAACGCCAAATTTTTTCATCTCCGTATCCAAAAAACCAATCACGGGATAATATGCGCTTTTAAGGGCCAGCACATGGTCTCCCGCCTTTAACAGGGAGGAAAGCGTGGCCGTGATGGCGGCAATGCCGGATGCGAATACCCTGGCCTCAGGCGCATGTTCCAATGCCGCCAGCTTCCTTTCCAGTATTTCTATCGTGGGGTTGTTGATGCGGGTGTAGCTGTAACCATGGTTTTCATGCTTACGGGTAAACAGCGTATTTTGGAACAACGGCGGCACAATCGCCCCCAGATAACGGTCATAGTCGTCCCCCAAATGGGTACAGATATCCGCAGCTTGGTGCGGGTCTTTCATGATGATGCCCTCCTTTACTTGTTTTTAGTCTCATAGATTCTGTCCTACATAAGGAAAATGTCTTCATACTCCCTCTTTTCCGCAATCGGGAAAAAATCGCCCGGCATATGGTACACCGGCTTTTTGCCGTACCTGTCCCGCCCTGTCACAAGCTGCCCCGGCTTTAAACTGGTCATCCGCCTATCACATCCTCGTAGCTGCCCCATGTTCCTGCCCGTCGCAGCACCGTCACAAAATCCAATTGGTTGCAACGGTTTGGGTACGAGGAAAACACTACTTTCCCGTCAAAATCCACACGGCTTCCGTCAATCATGCCGTATGTGCGCCCGTCACTGACCAAAAATTTGGCATCGGTCTCAAACTTGCCGTAAACCGCGCGGCCGATCTCGTAGGAATACGCCGGACGCAGGTTTTTATCTTCAATACCTGCCTGGTCATCACACTGGATTCCGATGGTATAACCCATCCCGCCGGCTTTTAACTGCACCGTTAAGTTTCGCCCCAAATGGGTCTGCCCCACCTTAAGGGAATGTGCAATTTCCAAAGCCCGGGTTTTCTGCATCTCCAAAACTTCCGGTGTTTTTCCTGTCTCGGGGATCAGTAAAGACACATAAGAGTAATATTCCCCAAAGCCATAGTAGCGGGTGGTATAACAGGAAAGCGCCGTTTCCTGCCGATAATTACGACGCTGCGTTTCCAGGGAATACGACACCCCCTTCCCCGCAAACACAATGCATAAAGACTGCTCCGTACTTGGAAGCGGGTGCCCTGCCTCCGGCCCCGTTTCTGGCCGGTATCTGTGGAAATGACATAGCCCTTCGGCCGTCTCCGCCGCTGCCCGGAAGATACCCGGTTCCACCTGCTCAATCTGCTCCGCATGGTACATCACCCCAGTGGTCATATCCTGGGAACGGTACGCATGCACCGTGTCCACCACCACAAAAAGCTTTTCCCTTTTCAGGTAAATGATATGCCTGTCCGCCTGCGCGCCGTGGAAATCATCATAGAGCCGCGTCTTTACCACCTCCCCACAGCCGAACTGATGGAAGTAAATTTTTTCGGTCCTGACCGGCAGGTAGTCACCGATATTTTCCGCATACTCCAAAAACCCCTTTTCCTTAAACATCCTTCCGTTCCGCATGACCAGCCGGTTATGGTAAAAATCAGCCCGGTAATGTCCGTTTGTGGTAAAGCTGTCCCGATACCCCCCATCCCGCAGCAGCACCGCCCCGCCGGCGCACAATGCGCAGATTGACTGCTCGTCCGCATGGCCATGGTGGGGCTTTTCCGCATGCACGGGGATGGTATTCTGCAGGTAATCCCTCGTCAGCTTCCCGTAAGGCCCCACATCCCTGTAATTGTAAAAAAGATAAACCCCATCTTCTTTCCAGCTATCTCTAAAGACCACCTTTTTCCCCACCAGTTCATCTAGCGCCTCACAGCTTAGTAACTCCGGCTCTGCCGGTTCAATACTGTCATCCGCCCAGACAAAGGCGTTGGTCATGCCCCGCTCATACTGCACACCGTTATCCATCGTCCGGTTCTTAACCATGTTGCGGAACTGCCGTTCAATGGCATATTTCAGCACACCGTCATTGTGACGCTTTGCCATCAGTTCCATGGCGCCAAGGCTTAAGCAGGAAGACGTGCCAGAATCAAACCTGGTATCCCCAAACTCGGGAAGCCCGCCGGAGGGCAGGAGCATCGCCGTGTAATAATGGCAGTAATAGCTTAAGATCTGCTCAATCCGGAAATTCCATATCCCGCGGTACTGGGTATACTCCGCAATACCATTCAGCCAAAGCCCCAGATAACTGGTTGCGTCTTCAACGGACCAATTTCCCAGACTGTCCTCGAACAGCATATCTGCCAGCTTTATGCAATGGTCCGCAGATCCATGGCCTGGAAACAGCTTTGCAAACAAAAGTAACGAAATCGCCCGCAATACGGCCCGGTTATGGCGCCCCCATTCACAATCCCGGAAAATATGGTTCACCTCCGCATAACACAGGACTTCCAGCCTGTTCCATTCTTCCTGCGAAAAAGCATCCCTCCCTATGAGATACAGCCCCCGCAAAACAGGCGTAAAAGAAAAAATTGTCTCCACCACCTGAAAATGCCACGGATCCGCATCATTTTCTTCCAGGGCCTCCAGTGCGTTCTTGGCCGGGCCTTCAATGGGTTTCCCGTCTTCTTCCTTCCTATTATAAAAAGGTAATGCTCCGTCCTGGTAACGCCTGACAAGCTCATCCTGCACGGAAAGGAAAACCCCCAAATCCTCTTTTGTCCGCCCCAGCCATTTTGTATCGCCTGTATCATTGTACATCACGGCGTCCAGCGCCGTCAGATGTCCCAGCCAGGAGAGCGCCCAGATATTCCCGGTCTCAAAAAACTCCTCCTTATTTTTTTGAAGGCCAGCCCCCTCCTCCATACGGACCTTTTCCGACATTTCCGCAATATGCCGTGCATACTCCTTCTTTAACATAGCCTTAATTCCCCCTATAGTTCTTTTTCGCTTTCATAGTAATGCATTCAAAGCAGCAAACACAATCATAAAATCACCATTCCGGTAATCTTTTTTCCATTCCGCTGCTCTCCCTTATACTTTTTGTCCAATATGCAATAATAATTTTATTGTGCGCAATAGTATTATTGTGGAATTTGTGCAAAGCAATGCGTATAAAACAGTTGTTTAAGAAATTTATTGTGCATTTGAACGAATTACTATTTCCACCCATAAATTCCCCCTCTATAATAAAAACACCAAAAACAAGCAAACTGACAGAAAGGATGGTCTTACATGAAACACACCAGCTCGAAACCAAGGACAAAGCAGAACTGTTTTCAGGCTGCCTGCAGATATATATGGAGATACAAATATCTATATCTTCTCCTTGTACCCGCCGTTTTATATTTTTTAATCTTCCATTACATTCCCATGTATGGTGTCATCATTTCCTTTAAAGATTACAGTTTTAAAAAAGGGATTTTAGGCAGCGACTGGGTAGGATTTGAAAACTTCATATATATGTTCAAACTAAATGATTTTTACCGTGTGTTCCGAAATTCTTTTTTCCTTAGTTTCCTTCGTCTGGTATTTGAATTTCCGGTACCCATCATAATTGCTCTGCTGCTGAATGAAATTAGCAGCAAACGTTTTAAAAAACTTACCCAGACCGCTATCTATCTGCCGCATTTTATTTCCTGGGCTGTGATCGGCGGTATTTTGGTCAACTTCCTTTCCCCTACCTGGGGAGTTGTAAACAATATCATCCAGTCACTGGGATTTGAACCGATTTTTTTCCTTGGAAATCCTAAGTATTTCCGGCCTACGGCAGTCGTTTCTTCTATATGGAAAGAAGCCGGCTGGGGAACCATTATCTATCTTGCCGCAATTACCGGTATAGACATGGAGCAGTATGAGGCTGCTACCGTGGACGGGGCAAACCGCTGGCAGAGGCTGATATACATCACACTGCCTAATATCAAGACCACGATCATCCTGATGCTGATCCTGCGCATGGGCAGTATCATGTCCAATGGCTTTGAACAGATTTTTACTTTACAGAACACACAAAACCTGTCTGTCTCCGAAGTTTTTGAGACCTACACCTACCGTGTGGGACTCCTGGGCGGGCGATTCTCATTTGCCACCACTGTAGGATTGTTCGCATCGGTCATCAGTATGATCTTCCTGCTGACCACAAACTTTATCTCCAAGAAGATGGGCGAAGAAACTATATTCTAATTGAAAGGAGGCAGGCTGCCATGACCGCCCACGCAAAACGTTCAAAAAAAGTAAAACACTCATTAGGAGACCGGATATTTTCTGTTTTTAATCATATTCTTTTAGGATTTTTGGCACTGGCATGCATCTTCCCGCTATTTTATGTGTTTATGTATTCCATCACACCCTACAATGAATATCTGGCAAATCCCCTGCGGCTTTTCCCGCCGGAGATCACGCTGACGGCTTATAAAGAATTACTCACCTTTCCGCTGATGAAGACAGGCTATTTTTCTACCTTGTTTGTTACGGTGATCGGTACCGCCCTTAACATTTTCCTTCTGTGCATTACGGCATACCCATTATCTAAAAGGAATTTAAAGGGCCGCAATATCATTATGGCATTGATCACCTTTACCATGTTTTTTAACGGCGGCATGATCCCGAATTACATGCTGGTGCGTGAGCTTCACTTACTGGACACCTATTGGGCATTGATTTTCCCCGGGGCAATCAGCGCATACAACCTGATCCTGATGCGGAATTTTGTGTCCGCCATCCCATCAAGCTTAGAGGAAGCCGCCTATATCGACGGGGCAAATGAACTGCAGATTTTGGGGCGTGTCATTGTTCCCCTGTGCAAGCCTGCCATAGCAACCTTCACACTCTTCCACGCTGTGGGCCATTGGAACTCCTACTTTAATGCGACCATGTATATCAATGACCGCAATAAATGGCCGCTCATGTTGATCGTCCGGGAAATGGTAGCCGAAAGCGGCACCAACATGGTGCACCAGTCGGCCACCGTTATGGAAGACCTTGCACAGCCCTTTACTTTACAGATGGCCGTGATTATTTTTACAATCATTCCCATTTTATGCGTGTACCCTTTTGTGCAAAAATATTTTATGCAGGGCATGCTCATGGGGTCTGTAAAAGGATGATTTTGAAACTTTAACCTCGTATCATTCTGCCATTCAATGTGCAGTGATAATAAAACCTACAAAAAAAGAAAGAGAGGATGTAACATGAAAAAACGCATTATATCATTATTACTTTCCGTGTCCATGCTGATGGCATCACTTTCAGCCTGTGCGCCCGCTTCTTCCCCTGAGGAAAAAGCTCCTGCCAGCGAAGATGCCGACAATTCCCAGACTGCTGCCAATGAGGATGCGCCTGCGGAAAACACCTCTGACGTCTCCGCCGAAGAAGATGCGGCAGCGTCTGAAATGGATACTTCACCAATCACCATTTCCGTTTTAAACCGTGTAAACGCAGAGATTGTTTTTGATGATAACCCTATGCTTAAAGCCGTGGAAGAAAAGACCGGCGTCACACTGGAAATTGAAGCGCCGCCCATCAGCAACTACACTGACCGTTTACAGCTTACCATGGCTTCCGGTGAACTTCCTGACCTGATCTATACTTGGGATTTTGACCAAAAATATGAGAAATGGGCAAATGACGGACTGATTCTCCCCTTAGATGAATACATTGGGAATTACCCAAACCTGATGGCTAACCTTAACGAATCGCAATTCAATATGGCACGTGTGGGCGGCAGCGACGGACAGCTCTATGCCATTCCCCGTGCGCACACCGAAGCGACCTGGGGCGTAATTGCCAATCAGGAATGGCTTGATAAGCTTGGGGTAAGTATGCCAACCACCCAGGAAGAAATATATGAATATGCTAAATTAGTGAAAACCAAAGATCCGGACGGTAATGGTAAGGATGATACCTTCCTATTCTCCCCCACCGGCCTTTGGACAGACTGCTGGCTTGTATTTTCCTTCCTCCCCTTCTCCTTGCAGCATGCCGCACCTTACCTTCCCGACCGTGATGGCGAATATAAGATCAAAGAAAAAATGGATGGCTACATGCCTTACTTGACCTTTATGCGGCAGCTCTATGAAGAAGGCCTTATGGATCCGGAATGGTTCACCAACAAATATTATGACGACCGCACCAAATTCAAGCAGAACCGTGTTGCCCTTCTCCATGGCGGCGCAACAACTATCACCGAATTTGCAGTACAGGATGTTCCTAACGCAACCGAAATTTACAAATTTTATCCTGCCATCAAGGGCGATAATGACGCAAAACCCCGAAATGAAGCTGCTGCTTCCACATGGGGCGGCTGGATGATCAGTGCTGATGTTGACGAGGCAAAGCTGACACGCATCCTTTCTTTCCTTGATTGGGCTAACGGTGAAGAAGGTTTTGTAACCATTGCAGCCGGAGTGGAAGGCATTGACTATGATTCTTATGATCTGGAAAAACGTGAACTGATCGTCACGGAAGAGCAGCAGGTAAACCGTACCGCCCATGTCAGCGGCTACATGAACTTTGCCAACACCTACCAGGGTCAGCCCCTCTCCCTTGCAAACACACCGGAACTCAACGAATACTGCTTAAACGCCATTACAGATTACAAAGCAGCGGTAGACTGGATCGATATCCCTGCAGTAAAATGCCCTGAAATTGATAACTGGGCTTCCGAAAACCCGGATATCGCCACCCAGAAAGAACAGATGGAAGTCAGCTATGTGGTAGGTGAAACCTCTAAGGAAGATTTTGAAGCTTTCCTGAATGATATTTACTTCCCTTCTGTTGCCGATGCGGAACAAGCATACATCGAAATCATGAATAACTATAAGTAGAGAGAATACTATGAATATCAGAGAACAATTTCACGCCATTATGAGCGGACAGCCTTCCGATGGCATGCCGGTGATGGAATGGGCCTACTGGTGGGATAAAACCCTGGATCTATGGCATGCTCAGGGCCTGCCTCAAGGGCTGGACGATGTGCAGATGCAGGATTACTTTGGCCTTGCGCATCACAAACAGTTCTGGCTTGCCCACAAAGCAAAGGGCTGCCCTGCCGATACTTCCCATGGCAGCGGCATTATCACCGATGAAGAAGATTATAACAAGGTGCGTGACTATCTGCTTCCGCAAGACGCCGTGGCCCGCTTAGGGCCACAGCTAAATGCGTTACGCCCCCGCCATGAAAATGGAGAACTTCTGATTTGGTATACATTAGATGGATTTTTCTGGTGGCCCCGGGTTTTATTTGGGATTGAGAACCATTTTTATTCCTTTTATGACTATCCTGAACTTTATCACCACATTTGTGATGAACTGGTCACCTGGCAGATCCGGATGGTTGACGAGATTGCACAATATGTCAAGCCGGATTTTATGACCATTGCGGAAGACATGAGCTATAACCACGGACCCATGCTTTCCAAAGAGCTGTTCGATGAGTTTCTTCTTCCTTATTACCGCCGTCTCATACCCGAGATTAAAAAACACGGCACTTATGTATTTATTGATTCGGACGGCAATATCACCAGTGCGGTTCCCTGGTTTATCGAAGCCGGCATTGATGGAATCCTTCCTTTAGAAAGACAATCCGGAGTGGACGTCGCAAAAATCCGGGAATTATACCCTGATTTCCTGATGATTGGCGGATTCGATAAAATGTGCATGTTCCATACACAAAAAGAGATCCGCGCGGAGATGGAACGTTTGCTTCCCACTATGCAAAAAGGCAGATTCCTTCCCGCCATGGACCATCAGACGCCTCCTGGCACTCCCATTGAAAATTACCGCGTCTACACGGCGTTAATGAAGGAATATGGGAAACAGGTCTGTGCGGACTGTATATGATCGAGTAGGAGGCGGTGACTAACCGCCGTCCTCTCACAGCACCGGACATACGGTTCTCGTATCCGGTGCTTTCAATAGTTGACATGCACAGACTGATAGGCTGTGGCTAAATCATAAAAGCCGCTGTTTATCAGTCTTTCCTTTGTCATTGCCATATTTACGGCAACTGTATGTGTTGTGTACCAGTATCCCCTGCGGCTGTTTCCAGCCTGCCACGCCAAGTCCTTTGGTGCTCCCATCTTCATTAGATTTCGCACTTTAGTTTTGGGTTTCTTCCATTGCTTCCATATACACATACGTATTCTGTGATAGAGCCATCCATTGATGTCATCTATATTGTTCTTCATGCTCGCGATTCCATAATGGTTCAGCCATCCTCTCGCATAGACCTTGATTTTCCCAAAGCTTGGCTTGATGGACTGCACTGACCTTCGGGAAGTTAATTCTTTCAGCTTCGACTTAAACTTCTTCCATGTCTTTGCATGAACCCGGACATATATGCCGCTTCCATTCCTTCCCAATGCAACGCCAAGGAACTTAAAATTTCGGATTGCAAACACGCTCACAGTACGGCTTTTCTCCCGGTTGACTGTTAATTTCAGCTTTCCCTCAAGGTACTTTGTACTGCTCTCGAAAAGTCTTTCCGATGCCCGTTTACTCTTTCCAGAAGTACAATGTCATCTGCATATCGAATGCTCGGGACTCCTCTCTTTAGAAACTCCTGGTCAAACTCGTTGAGGTAGATATTCGCCAGTAATGGAGATAGATTCCCGCCCTGTGGCGAACCTTCCTCTGTGTTGATGACCACTCCGTTTTCCATGACTCCACTTTTCAGGTATCGCTTAATCAGCTGTACTACCCGCTCATCCTTTGCATTCTTCCGAAGAAGGTTGATAAATATTTCGTGATTGAGTGTGTCAAAGTATTTCGATAAGTCCACACGCCAGCATAAACAGGAAAACCGGAACAAGCGGAAGCCCAAGTAAAATCGGTTTGCCGGCTATCACCAGCGCCATACACCTTCCTGACGCCCCCACACTTCAAAATCTCCATTTTAGTCTTCTCCTTTCATCTGCCAACATACGCTTTTACAACATCCAGTATAACAAATGAAAATTACAACTCAGTGACTATAAAAGCGAATTTCAAAAAGTGCGCCGCCGTCAGGTTTATTTTTTGCCCCTATGGTTCCGTTCTGGCTTTCTATTATCTCTTTTGACAAAGCCAGTCCGATTCCGATCCCACTCTCACATGCATTTTTCCCCCGATAAAAACGTTCAAAAATGTGAGGAATATCTTCTTTGGCAAATCCTTCCCCATCATCCCAGATCAGGATTTCCGTATAAAGCGGATTCTGTGTATAGGAACAATGGATCCTCCCCCCAGGATTATGCTCTATGCAGTTTTTCATCAGATTCATGACTGCCTCCATAGTCCAGTCCAGATCTGCTATGATCAACATCTCGCCTTGTTCCGGTACATCAATAAAAGTTCGGGAATCCGCAGACAACTCCTGCAGGTTATCCGCCGCAAGCACGAGAAGAGTAAAGACATCCACCTCATCCCTTTGTAATTGTAATGTTCCAGCGTCAATCCTGGATAAGATCAGCAGTACCTCCTCAAACCGGGCCAGCCGTAAAAGCTGTTTTTCCACCTGTTCCAGATGTTTATTGTCCATATCCTGCTTCATCATCTGAACGGAAAGGGAAATGGCAGTGATCGGCGTTTTAATCTGATGAGCGATATTGGACAGGTTCTCCGCAAAATCGTTCCTTGCCTGCACTGCCATATCCTTCGTCTGATAAAGAAATGTCACTGTTTTATAGATTTCATCCTCCAGTTTGGAAAAATCATCCTCCCCGGAAGTAGACAAAATAGCGGCCTTTCCGGTATTTGCCTGTTCCAGATATTCTGCCATAGTCCGAATCCGTATGGCCTCCATTTTATTCCGATACCAAAAAGTAAAGATGAACAACAGGAGTCCTGTCAGAAACCCCACTACCGCAAACAACACATTCTGCCCGCAGAAAGAACCGGAAAAATCACAGACACGGTATCCCAACGCAGATAACAAATCCTCTTTAGCGGCAGGCTCAGGATCTCCTTTCGTATATTCCTTTAATGCTGCAGAAATGATCTTTTTGGTTTCCGGCTCCTGCCCCACGATTTCACCACAGATCGCATTTAACAAATGAAACTGAAGCCGGCTGTAATGGCAAGAAGCAAGCAGGACAGAAACAGCCGCAACAGCCAGGCTGACGGATACCACAAATCCAAATGTGGCCAGCATATTTTTTTGTCCGCTCATAGGGTATCCTCCATACGGTAACCTACACTTCTGACTGTTTTCAGGCACTCCGGCTGGCAGAGTTTATCCCGAAGCCGTTTCATGGTAACCGTTAATGTATTATTGTTCACATAATTTCCATTTACATCCCATACCTGTTCCAGTATTTTTTCCCTGGTAACTGTCTTTCCCTTATTCCGCATCAGGTATAAAAGCAGCTGATATTCCGCTTCACTTAAGGGTATTTCCTCCGATTGGCAGGAAACGGTATGGCGGTTTAGATCCATCCTGATTCCATCACAGGAAAGATATTGCTCTGCCACATTACCGGTTCTGCGAAGCAATGCCAGAATCCGAAAATACAATATTTCCAGCTCAAAAGGCTTCACAATATAGTCATCCGCACCGTTCCCAAAACCCGAAACAATATCCGCACAATCTCCGCGGACAGTAAGAAAAATAACGGGAAGCTCCTTCCAGTTCCTGCGAATCCACCGACACAAATCCTCCCCATGTCCGTCCGGCATGTTCCAGTCCAGCAAAACAAGAGTTGGAACATGCTTCATGAATGCCTGCCTTGCCTGTGCAAGTGTGGCACAGATTGTCACCTTAAAGTTTTTCTGTTCCAGATATTCCTTTACAATCCATGCAATACCCGAATCATCTTCAATATAATACAGATCGATCATGACAGCTCCCCGTCCTTTCTTACCACTACATCTTTAATTCTCTTTGTTCATGCCAGGTGATCATAGGTAAAACAAAAAATCGGAAAATCGGAGTTTTTGAGAAGTGCGGATCGGATTTGAACCGGTGAATCAGGGTGTTGCTAACGTATACCACTACTTCTTCAAACCCTTATTTTATCACGGTTCCAGCCGTCTGCCGCCTATCTTCCCGTACCCGGCGGTTAATTTGCGGAAATTTCTGTGTCAGACGAAACGGTTTAATCTGACATATTATAAATAACAATCTTATAATCTCCAATAAAACTATTACAATGGTAATAACGATCACAAGACATTTTCTTTTTCAGCCCAATGCTCCTTTCAAATTCCCTATTTGTCGTTGCTTTATTATATATTCGTTTTTCCAAAAATGAAAGCGATTTCTTATGATTGTAATGGGGTATGGTTCATAGAAACAGCCCTGTCTTTGTAAGGACCGTATAGCTTCCCAGCGCCGCCACATCCTCCAACGCAATCTTTCCGGCCATATCCCTGTCACTTGTATCCTTCGGTAACCTCCCATAGACAGCAAAACTTTTTCCGGCTGTAGAAAGCAGCATTTTAATCCATTTGCTGTGTGCTGCATTCTGGATGCTGTGGAATGATCAGCAGCACATGGAGGACAAATACATTCTCCTGTGTCTCTATGCTCATGGCGCCTCCATATAGGTTACGGCTTCCTCCACATACTGGTTCAGGGAATGTTCCTGCTGCTCCAGCAGTGAAAAAGGACGCCGCCTGTTCCCATATGTAAAAGCCCTTACATATTCTTCATATACTGCAGAACAACACCGGAAAACTCCTTACCCCGCAGCCATGATATCATCATTGCCTAAAAAACATTTTCTGTTGCCGCAAAATGCTGTGTAAAATCCAATCTATCACTCAGAATATTTCACCAAGTTAAATTTAACTTTGTGCCCTTATCTGTTCTACCAGGGATTGCTTTTTCTGCCTGCGTACCATCCAGACAGACAGGACTACCTCCATACCAAACAGCACAAGGAGGAACAGCCCCATTTGCAGGAGCGGGAACTGGTATGGGACAACTGCGCCGGCAAAGGATTTCTTACTGACTTCCGCACAGACTGCCACGGAAATCGGCAGCCCCAGGATTAGGACTGTAAGCGCCGCAAAAACCGCATGGCACATCCCCTCAATGACACTCATCCGGCACAGCTGCTTCCCGGTCAGGCCAACCGAGCGCAGGATGCTGTTCTCCCGTTTCCGGAACATCTGGTTGGAAAGCGTCGTATTGATCAGATTCACAACGCCAAACAGGAAGATCAGCCAGGAAAGCGCCTGCAGGCTTCCAAAAATAATGCTGCTCTGCATTTTCTCATATTCGATGTGTGTGGCTATGGTATCCATTCCAAGATTGCTGCGGTCGGATACCAGCTCCTGCAGGCTGCTTTCCACAGACTTTGCTTTCTTCGGGTCGCTGACAATGCTCCAGGAATAGTCAAAGCTTTCGATTTCAGGATGGAGTTCACGAAACAACTCCTCCGGTGCGAACAGAGCCGCTGAATCCATGGCAAGCGCACCATGTCCGTTTGCTGCCTTCGACGCATCGAACAGTCCGGATATGGTAACCGTCACGGTTTTCTGGCCCAGAACCAGCTCCATGGTGAACCCGACATCCATATCAGTATGGCGATTCTGATAACCCGTACTCAGAAGGATGCTGTGGGCATCCACCGGCATGGCGCCGGATACCAGCGCAGCCTCTACATCCATGCGGTTTGAGTCTGTCAGCATGTCGCACATACCGGCCTCAGCGCTTTCGGAAGTTCCGAATTTTGCATGCAGAGACCGGCGGGTGGCCAGCATATCCTCCACACCGTCCACAGAAAGGATCTCCTGCCTTAAGTTTTCATTCAGCGGATTGCCTGCAGCCATGATCTCTTCCTCCGGCTGCTCTGAGGACAGATAAATCTTATAATCCCCGTCCGGGAAAAACAGCCTTGCAGCCTGCTCCGGCGAGCGTGTCAGAACCATGGAGGATACCACCAGAAGAAGGATTCCGCCCAGGCTCAAGGATACTGCAATACTCACTGACTTCTTGCGGTCGCGTCCAAAATTTGCAAATCCCATGGATATGGGACTTAGTTTCCGGTGTTTCTTTCTGCTGCGGGTCTTTTCCTGACCTGTGGAAAAACGCATTGCCTCCAGCGGTGAGGTGCCCGAAGCTATTTTGATCGGTCTGTGAACTGATACGGATACCATGAACCAGCAGACCATTACGGTCAGAAATACAGCTGCCCCATAATAACCTCCATGGAAACCTTTGGGAAACAGGAGCAGGCCGCCGCCCACACCCAGCAGGACACCCATCAGGATTCCAATACCGCCCAGCCGACCGCTCTCCTTTTTCACGATGCGCCGGATTTGTTTAGATGTTGCGCCGATGGTGCGGAGCTGCCCATAGCTTTGTATTTTGTCGTTCACAGAAATACGGAATATACTCTGGATGACTACATATCCTCCGGCAAGCACAAGAGCAGCTATGCCGAAAATGGTCACAAAGTCAATAGACTTTGAATTAGAAACAAAATAATTGCTGTTCATCCCCACATGCGCAGAGCCAAACTGCGCAGCAATCTCCCGGCAGCGGGCAGCCATGGTCTCCTGGTCAAACTGCCTGTCATTTTTGAAATGCACATAGGCACGGTATCCTGCAGGGTCAAATCCGGCCCACTGCGTCAAAGCCGCTTTGGAAACGGCAATGGCACATAGATTCGCTTCCTTTTCTCCTACATTAGACAGGATTCCGGTCACGGTATAGTCGCCATGAAAGCTCTCGGTATCCAACCGGACCGTCTCACCAATTTTAGCATTCGAGCCGTAAGCGGAGAGAAAATATTCACTGACAGCAACTTCATTCACCTTTGTCGGGAGTTCTCCTTTTACCAGCTCCATCTGGCTGCGGGCAATATACACCATGTCACTGTCGCAGTACACATAGGAGGCGTTGTATCCCTGCTCCGAATGCTCCTGCCCCAGTAAATAGTATTCGCCCACGCGGGCAAGCTCCGGAAAGTCTTTCAGCGCCGCCACATGATCCGCCTCCACGCCGGTGAAGACCGCCTCATAGGTGTCGGCCACCTGATTACGCTGGATCTGCGCAATCGAAACGGATAGTACCGCTGACAAGCAGACCAGGAACGCCGCCAGGGCGACGGCAATTACCACCATCAGGTTCCGGCGCTTTTCACTTGCTAGGCTGCGCTTTGCAAGTTTTTTCACAATAGCGCCGGTATCATTTTCAAAAGGCCATGTCATGATCTGCCACCTCCTATTCCGTCACACGAAGCTGCTCTACTACACTATTTTTTCTGCAATACCGGCCTGCCCATTTTGTAAGGGCTAATTGAAGCATAAAAACTAACAGAACATATAAGAGAACCGGTACTACAGGAAAAGTATAATTTACGAAGCTGAATCCAGGCACGTTCCCTATGGCAGAGCATATTGCTTTTCCAATTCCCAAACCGCAGATAAGGGAGGCGGCAAAACTGCCAACCGT